>NZ_JBEPPB010000008.1:0-175314 GCF_040547105.1 Arthrobacter sp. UYCu511 | reverse complement strand
GGTGGGGGGGGGGCCGCCCCGCCCCCGCTTTTGCGTGTGGCCCCCCCCCCCCCCCCCGCCGCCCCCCCCCCCCCCCCCCCCCCCCGGGGGGGGGGGGGGGGGCCCCCCCCCCCCCCCCCCCCCCCCCGCCCCCTTGTGTGTTCTAGCCCGTGGCGAGCTAGTAGGTGTAGTACAGCGGGTTGACCTTCATGCACTCACCGCTTTGCTCGGCGGTGCTGGAGACAATGTCATCTGGCAGAACGATCTTGCCGAATTCCTTGCCGGAGGCCCAATCAGCCCCCACCACGAGGCTGATGCCCGTCACGGTTGGATCAGATTTCACGGCACTTGCGGGAAGCTTGAAGAGTGCGGCCACATCAGCCGCCACGTCAGCCATGTCCGCCCCGTAGAGAAGCTGGGTTTTGCTCTGTACGGGAACATCCCCTGCCTGCCAAGCACTTTGGAAACCAGCGGCCGCCAGTTCCTGGACCAATTCCAGGGAACGGCCAACAATGGCGGTTGCGTTGACCACGCTGATGGGCTGCAGTGACTTGTCATAGGGCGGTGCTGAGGGCGCCTGCGTTTCAGGGGCTTTGCTTGACGCGACGCCAGAAGGAGCCGCGGCCGGGGGGCTCGGGGAGGGGGCTCCGGAGAGATCCGCGTCCTGGCGCAGGGCTGCGAAGAATTGGCTGGCCTGAGGCTCCTTCAACTGAACCCTGTTGATATCTGCAGAATATGGTTCGTTGGGGACCGTGACAAAGGAGACCTTGCTCAGATCAATCTTGGCCAAGCGTGTAGCTACACCGATCATGGCTGGAACATTGGCCAGGTTCTCATCAATGGTGAGGTTTTTGGTGACCACGTCAGCCAAGGTGTAGAGCTTGGGCAGGTTGGTCAACGTCCCTTCACTCTTGACCTTGCGCACCATGGAGCCAAGGAAATACTGCTGGGCCTTGATCCTGTCCAGATCACCGGAATCACCAAAGGCGTGCCTGGTGCGCAGGAAAGCAAGCGCCTGTTCCCCTTCTACCAGGCTTTTACCCTTGGGTAGTTTCAGGAACGAGCCGTTGACGTCATACATGGCGTGGTCAACACACACTTCAACACCACCCAAGGCCTTGGAAAGTTCCTTGACGGCTGTGAAGTCAGCCAGCATGAAATGGTCAATGGTCAATCCGGTGATGTCATTGATGGCCGCTACAGTGCAGCCGGGCCCTGCCGCAAGCGCTCCGTTGAGCTGTCCCAGAAGTGCCCCTGGAACGGTTTCACCGGTCGCCACGGACACGCAATCAGGGATGGGCACCATGAGGTCGCGGGGAAAACTGGTCACGGAGACCCGGCTGTTATCTGCCGAGATATCCATCAGGAGCATCACATCCGATTGGCCCTGACCGGCAGAATCTTCCGCGGTACCGTACTCACTGTTCTTGCCAGCGCGTGTATCGGTTCCAAGAATCAGGATCTGCAAGGAGCCCGTGTCTTCCACGGACTTGCCCGAACCGGAGGCGTTGGGTACGCGCCCGTCAAGCGGCGCTGTTGTGACATTGCTTTGCAGCTTGTAGAAAAGCAGCCCGGCAGTGCCTAACCCAATAACAAGGACTGAGCACACAGCAAGAGCCGTGATTCGCAACCAGAGTGGGGCTCTGCGATGGGGCTTGTAGTGCCTGCCGGCCGGCTCCAAGGTACTCTCAGGTCCCCTAGGTGGGGTGCTGGCAGCTTTCACTGCCCCCGTTTCGGCACGGCGACGCCCCATGAACAAACCTTTCACTATGGATATAAACTCTCAAGAGTTTATCGGCGAAGGCTGGGAACATCCCACAAGCCACACGTTCGCCCAAAATTGAACAGAAAAACATCAAGCGGCGGCCCGGCAGGCCGCCGCCTTCCTGCTGAATTATTCGCTAAAAGCCCAGCTTAACAAGCTGTTTGGGATCGCGCTGCCAATCCTTGGCTACCTTGACATGCAAATCAAGGTAGATTTTGGTACCCAGTAGCGCCTCGATACCTTTCCGCGCAGTGGTGCCTACATCGCGAAGCCTGGCCCCACCCTTGCCGATAATGATGGCCTTTTGGGAGGGCCGTTCCACATACAGATTGACCCGCACATCCAGCAACGGGTTATCCTCCGAGCGGCCTTCTCTGGGAATAATCTCCTCAACCACCACGGCGAGGGAGTGAGGCAGTTCATCGCGAACGCCCTCCAGCGCGGCCTCACGAATCAACTCTGCAACCATGACAGCCTCAGGCTCGTCGGTGAGGTGCCCATCAGGATACAAGGCAGGGCCCTCCGGCATGTAGCTGGCGAACACCCCTGCCAAGGTTTCAACTTGGAAGTCTTCCACAGCGGAAACAGGTACGACGGCGGCAAAGCCAGTCTCGCCGAAGACATCCCGGCCCAGCTTGTCAACAGCTATGAGCTGGTCTGTGACCGCTTGGCGGTCCACCGTGTCTGTCTTGGTGACAATGGCAATGACAGGTTTTTTGCCTACGTTGGCCAATTGCTGGGCGATGAACCTGTCACCGGGACCAATTTTTTCATTGGCCGGCAAGCAGAAACCAATAACATCAACTTCAGCCAGAGTATCCGCCACCAGATCGTTGAGGCGTTTACCCAAGAGTGTTCGGGGGCGGTGCAGCCCTGGGGTGTCCACCAGAACAAGCTGGAATGTGTCCCTGTGCACTAGCCCACGAATGGTGTGCCGGGTGGTTTGCGGCTTGGCCGAGGTGATCGCTACCTTTTGTCCCACAAGGGCGTTGGTCAGTGTTGATTTCCCTGCATTGGGCCGGCCGGCCAGGACGGCGAAACCTGCACGGAAACCCTCGGCCTTGGGAGCAGGCATGGCCAGCTTCTTGTTCGACTTACTCATGGTTGCTCCTAGTGTTTTGATCAATGGTCGCCTCAATCCAAGGCGCATTAGCTAATTTTGAATCTCTTATGCCAATGTCCGTCCCGGACCGGCTGCTGGCAATATTACGGCTGGCGATGATGTGGCTAATTCTGTTGCGTTGGGGTTCCTTGCGCTCAGCCTGCAAGATCACCCCGGAGATCTCCACAATGTCCCCCACCATGGGGATCCGCCCCAAGTGCTTGGCAAGGAGGCCGCCCACCGTGTCCACCTCGTCGTCGTCCATGTCCTTATCGAAAAGCTCACCGAGTTCGTCAACGGCCAACCGGGCCCGAATCCGGAAGCACCCTTCTGCAAGGGTCTGCACATCTGGGGACACGGAATCGTATTCGTCCTCAATTTCTCCAACAATTTCCTCAAGGAGGTCCTCGAGTGTCACCAGACCGGCCGTTCCGCCATACTCATCCACCACAATGGCCACATGTGTTGATTCCAGCTGGAGTTCTTTGAGGAGGGCGTCCACCGGCTTGGACTCGGGAACATAACGAACAGTTCGTGTTAGCTGCTCCACGCTGGGCCTGCCCCGGGCACCATTGTTGCGGTACAGGGTAGCCACCAGGTCTTTGAGGTACAGGATCCCCAGAATATGGTCGGTACTTTCCCCAATTACTGGAATGCGCGAGTACCCCGAAGACAGAAAAGCCTCGAGTGCTTCTTCCAGTGTGGAATCTTGGCCAATGCTCATGATGTCAGTGCGCGGAACCATAACGGCCCGAACCATGGTTTCACCCATGTCAATCACGCTGTGGATGAGTTCAGCCTCATTGTCCTCAATCATGTCCGCTTCACTGGCGCGATCAACGAATTCACGGAATTCCTCTTCGCTGACAAATCCTTCATCGGCAGCTGGTGCGTCCTTGGTGAGGGCGGCGCCCAGACGGTTCAACCATTCCGGGATGGGGCCCAGAACGCGCCGTAGAAAGTGCACCAGCCAGGACGTTCGGCCTACAAGAGCAGCCGCGTGAAGGCGGCCCAGGCGTCGCGGGGACACGCCCACCATCATGAACCCCAAAAAGGCCATGATGACGGTGGCGATCAGCCCGGCGAGCCATTCGTTGTCCAGCAGCCGCACTAGAAAAAGGGCCACGGCTACGGCGGCAGCCATTTCAAACCAGACCCGCCAAAACTTCAGCGCATTCAAGTGCGCTTGAGGTTCAGCGAGGACCTTATCCATGGATACGCCACGGCTGTGCAAGGCAATGCTTTCCGAGTCGTGGCGGGGAAAGAACCCTAACGCTGACTCAATGGCCGTCAAAAAAGCGGCAATGGCCGTGAAGAGAATCCCCAGGACCGGCAAGAGAACAAGCGTCACTGCGTGGTCTCCCGCGGAGCTTCCCGGCCTAGGAAGCTGGAGAGCAATTCACGCTGGATGCCAAACATCTCTTCCTTTTCCTCCGGTTCACGGTGATCGTATCCCATCAGGTGCAACATGCCGTGTGTGGTGAGCAGCAATAGTTCCTCCTCCATGGAGTGCCCTGCACTCACCGCCTGCTCCTGTGCCACAACGGGGCAAAGAACAATGTCTCCCAGTAATCCTGGTGCGGTGGGCTCGGCAGCCGTGCCGGGGCGCAGCTCATCCATGGGGAAGGAGAGCACATCGGTGGGGCCGGGCTCATCCATCCATTCCACGTGAAGCTTTTCCATGGTTTCAATATCCGCCAAAATGACCGAAACTTCCGTTTGCGGGTGCAGATGCATGGCCGTCAGGATGTGACGGATCAGCTTGACGAGCTCTTCCTGGGGTGCCTCCACGCCTGATTCATTGTTAATTTCGATGCTCATCGTGACGTGCTGTCCTTCGGTTTTGTGGGGCTGGGATGAGCTTCATCCCAGCTGTTGTAGGCGCTGACAATGGCACCCACCAAACGGTGGCGCACCACATCCGTGGCGTCGAGTATGGAGAAGTTGATGTCATCAACGCCCTCGAGAATCTCCCTGACTACCCGCAAGCCAGACCGCGTTCCCGTGGGCAGATCCACTTGCGTGATGTCTCCCGTGACAACAATCTTGGATCCAAAACCCAACCGAGTCAGGAACATTTTCATTTGCTCCGGGGTTGTATTCTGGGCTTCATCTAAGATGATGAACGCATCGTTGAGGGTGCGCCCACGCATGTAGGCCAGCGGAGCCACCTCAATGGTTCCTGCCGCCATGAGCCTTGGAATGGTTTCCGGATCCATCATGTCGTGCAGTGCGTCATAGAGCGGGCGCAGATAAGGATCAATTTTATCGTTCAAGGTTCCGGGCAAGAAGCCCAACCGTTCCCCTGCTTCAACGGCAGGGCGGGTGAGAATGATCCGGCTGACTTCTTTGTGTTGCAAAGCCTGAACTGCTTTTGCCATGGCCAGATAGGTTTTTCCTGTGCCGGCGGGGCCAATACCGAACACCACGGTGTTGCGGTCAATGGCGTCTACATAGTCCTTTTGATTCGCGGTCTTAGCCCGGATGGTCCGGCCACGGCTGGAGAGAATATCGTGACTGAGGATGTCCACCACAGAGACCTCAGGACGGGTTTTGAGCATGACTACCAGCTGTTCCCAGATGGCAGCACTCATGGTGCTCTCGCGGGCCACCATGCCGCGGGCTTCCTCCATCAAGTGCATGATGCGCGGCACTACTCCAACAGGGCCGGTGATGGTGAGCACATTGCCACGAGCTAGGAAGGAAATCCCCGGATAGAGTTTTTCAACAACCCGCAGCCCCTCGTCTTCGGCACCCAAGGTGGCAACCATCTGCTCGGTTGAGCGAAAATACACCAGTTCGGTGCGGGTCCCGTCCACTGAATGGGGGAAGTGCCCGCCCTGACCTTCTTCTGCGCTGTGATCGCTTTGGTGTGCTGTTGTCTCTGCCATAAGTCCGGCCCGTCCAGGCCTGAAATCTCTCCTTGGGTTTACCGGTTTTAATTCCCGGAACGCCTGCTATTTCTCCTTATCATCAATTCTAGTGCACTGCTCAGCAACGCCGCTCATATACGCTTCGCCGCCGATGTGCATCTTTGTCCCAAACTGCGGAAAAGTGTTTCGATACGGTTTCAGTTCACCCAAACCAGCCAATTCGAGCTCTTCCGCACATTCTCCTGTGCCAAGCTAGGTACGGTTCCAAGCCTTGTGGGGATGCTTGGAGCAGGCGCATCCATCATGGACTGGGCCTTCAACCAGCACACTTTGACAAAGAAACTGCGAGACAACTCCCCATGGACGCCTTCCCCCCTGTGCCAACACCCCGGACTGGCGCCGCTGCCATCCCGGATGTTAGGGGGCAGCGGACGGCCGAGAGGCTGCGCACCGTAGACAAGGTTGCCATTGTGGCCCTGTCACTGACACTTCTTTTGGGCGGCTGTACCTCTGCCAACACCCAGAACCCTGACTCGTCAATGCCAGCCACGGCGGCGTCCTCGTCCACCGGGCTAGTGACAAGTGCGCCCCTGGAAACTGCCACAGCCTCGCAGACCCTGCCCGTTTACTGGCTAGGTCGCAGCAACAGCGATGTTTTCCTGTACAGGGAATTCCGCGCTTCCACCGCCCTCGATGAGCCCATTGTCACCGCATTGCGCATCATGATGAGCAATAAGGCACTGGACCCCGATTACTTCACCTTGTGGAGTGCCCCGTCCCGGCTCGGAGCCTCCATTTCCGCTAAGAATGTCATCACGGTGGATGTGTCGGCGGACGCCTTCAGTCAAAAAGCGGACGCCGGAATGGCTGAGCGTTCCGTTTCCCAGCTGGTGTACACAGCCACTGCTGCGGCCGCCATGGCCGGGCTCGTTGACACCAGCTCCCCCATCCAGGTCTCCGTTCTTGTTGACGGACATACCGGTTATAGCGCCTTTGGACATGTCCCCTTGGATAAGCCGCTGACCCGTAACCCTGCCTATATAGCCCCTGTTTGGATCATTGACCCGGCCAACGGCTCAACATACAAGCATCTCCCACTGAAGGTGACGGGCCAAGGCGTCTCCCCGACAGGGACACTGGCGTGGTCTTTGTCTCACGTAAGTGAGGGCAAAGTCGCTGACGAGTATCTCAGCGGAACCGTCAATATTCCCCAGGGTCCCAACGAGTTGGGTGAGTTCACCTTCAATCTGGTTCCACCAAACGGCAGCTACCAGCTCTCCGTCTTCATCGACAACCCCCTGCTGCCGGGCCGCAAAATTGGCATCGACACCAAGATTGTCACCATCACCGGCAGCCCGTAACCGGCCAAAAAAGTAGGCCTCTCAAAGCTGAAACGGAGGCCGTGGGTGGGCCCCCACGCCCGAGGGACCCGCTGCCGAGCTTGCGCGTGAAACGGAGGCCGTGGGTGGGCCCCCACGCCCGAGGGACCCGCTGCCGAGCTTGCGCGTGAAACGGAGGCCGTGGGTGGGCCCCCACTCCCGAGGGACCCGCTGCCGAGCTTGCGAGGAGGGGGAGGGTGTGGGGACTACCAGCGCCCGAGCTGCTGGCTAAGAATTGCCACAGCGGCGCCTCCGGCAGTCGAGGAGCGCAGCACATTGTGGCCCAACAGGGCCGTCAGCGCGCCAGCGTCCTTGAACGCTTGAACTTCTGTGGCGCTCATACCGCCTTCCGGACCCACGATCATCAGCACCGTGGTACTTGCTGATTCTCCTGTGGGCGCAGCATACCCGCCGGCAGCGCCTGATTCCTGCCAGTTCCGGGCCACCTCCGCGACTGAGTCTAAGGCGTCCTCGTGCAATATCAGGGCTAGCCCGGCGGCAGCGATTTCTTCGCAGACCCCGGCGGTGCCCAGCAGTGATCCGACGGTGGGTATGGTTGAGCGGCGCGCCTGTTTCGCGGCCGCCGCGACCACCTGACGCCACTTCTGCGGCCCCTTAGTGGCCTTGTCCATCTTCCACCGCACAATGGAGCGTTCAGCCTGCCAGGGTGCCACCGCGTCGATGCCAAGTTCAGTAGCCATTTCAATGGCCAGCTCATCCCTGTCACCCTTGGCCAATGCCTGGATCAAGACAAAGCGCAACGGCTGGGCTGGTTCTTGTTCCACACTGTTGACCTGCACCGTCAACAAACCCTTTTCAGCGCTGCTGACGGTGCAGGACAAACGCAACCCAGCGCCGTCGCACATGTCCACCGGCTCACCTGAGGCGAGACGTTTGACCGTAGTGGCATGCCGGCCCTCATCCCCACCTAGGGTGAAGTGTGCGCCGGGCAGCAACCCGGAGAGCTCTGCAGGGTTGGCGTAGAAGACTGGGTTACTCATGAGGTTTAGTTGTTGCCGAACTTATCACGCAGCTTGGCGAACATGCCGCCACTGGAGACCAGTTTCCCTTCGGTGAAGGTCTCCCCGCGCAGGGCTGCCAGTTGCTTCAGGAGGGCTTCCTGCTCGGCGTCGGGCTTGGTGGGTGTCTCCACGTGAATGTGTACCTTCAAGTCTCCACGGCCAAAGCCACGCAGGTGGGTCACCCCCAGGCTGCGCAGGTTGATGACTTCCCCTGCCTGGGTGCCGGGCTTGATGCTGATGGGCTGCTCACCATCGAAGGTCTCGAAGTTCAGCTCTGTGCCCAGTGCGGCAGCGGTCATGGGGACGCTGAGTGTGGCATGCAGGTCATCGCCTTCACGCACAAAGCTGGGATCGTTATTGACCTTCATCTCCACGTACAGATCGCCTGAGGGGCCACCTGCCGGTCCGGCCTCGCCCTGGTTGGCGAGTTGGATCCGGGTCCCGGTGCCCACTCCTGCAGGGACCTTGATGGTCAGCGTGCGGCGATCGCGGATACGGCCTTCGCCCATGCACTCGTTGCACGGGTCCACGATCATGGTGCCGAAGCCTTGGCAGGAGTTGCAGGTAGCCAGGGTCATGACATTGCCCAAGATGGAGCGCATGGGGCGTTGAATCTGGCCACTGCCATGGCAAATGTCACAGGTGGTGGGTGCCGTTCCCTGGCGGCAGCAGCTGCCCTCGCAGGTGGGGCAGGTGATGGCGGTGTCAATTTCAAGCTTCTTGTTGACGCCAAAGACGGCCTCGCGCAAGTCCACGCGCACGCTGATGAGGGCGTC
Source organism: Arthrobacter sp. UYCu511 (assembly GCF_040547105.1). Classification (NCBI taxonomy): domain Bacteria; kingdom Bacillati; phylum Actinomycetota; class Actinomycetes; order Micrococcales; family Micrococcaceae; genus Arthrobacter; species Arthrobacter sp. UYCu511. Next base: position 166,418 of record NZ_JBEPPB010000008.1, on the reverse strand, counting down.
TTGGCCGCGGCGCATACGTGATGCGGGACCACGCCCTCCGCCGCCACCGCCACCGGCACCGCCGAAGAAGGTTTCAAAGATGTCCTGGAAGGCGAAGCCCTCGCCACCAAAGCCGCCGCCACCGCCACCTGCGTCATTGCCGTTTTCGTTACCCGTGGTGTCATAGATGCGGCGCTTTTGCGGGTCAGACAAGACCTCATAGGCGTGTGTTACAGCCTTAAAGCGATCCTGGGCATCCGCGGCGTCATTGACGTCCGGATGGAGTTTGCGTGCAAGCTTGCGGTAGGCCTTCTTGATTTCCTCGGCCGTTGCGTCGCGGGAGACGCCCAATGCATCGTAATGGTTACTCAAAGTAATGCTCTCTTTTGTTGAAACGGTGGCCGCTTAGCCGGCCAAAATTCTCGAAAGGTACTGGGCCACGGCGCGAACGCTGGCCATGGTGTTGGGGTAATCCATTCTGGTAGGACCCACCACACCAAGCTTGGCGTTCTCACCACGGACGTAGCTGGTGGCCACCACTGAGGCTTCCGCGAGGGAATCGTGCGGGTTTTCCCGTCCAATCACCACAGACATACCCAAGGAGTCTTGGGCCATGGCTTCAAGCAGCCTCAGTAGCACCACTTGTTCCTCCAGTGCGTCAAGGACGGGCCCGATGCTCAGGGGGAAGTCATTGTTTGACCGGGCCAGGTTGGCGGTGCCTGCCATGACAATCCGGTCTTCACGGGCGTTGTGCGCCAATAGCGCCAAACCCTGGGCCAAGCGTGCAGCCACAGCATGCTCTCCCAAGGGGACATCGAGGGGAACTTTGGAGACAGCGCTGGGCAATTGGGCCACAGTGAGTCCGTTCAAACTGGCCATAAACACTTTGCGCAATCCGGCCAGGATGTCATCATCAACGGCGGCACCAATATCGATGACGTTTTGTTCTACCTTGCCAGAAGCCAAGATCAGGACCACTAGCACTTGATGCGCTGCCAAGGAGACAAACTCAATGTGGCGCACAGTGGCCGCCGTGGTGCGCGGATACTGGACAACCGCCACTTGGTTGGTCAGCTGGGCCAGGGTCCGCACTGTCCTCTCGAGGACGTCATCCAGATCGGTGGGCCCATCTAACAACACAGAGATGGCTCGGCGTTCAGCGGCTGAAAGTGGCTTAACGGAGGCCAACTGATTCACGAAGAGCCGGTAGCCCTTGTCAGTGGGGATGCGCCCGGAACTGGTGTGCGGGGCCGTGATCAGCCCTTCTTCTTCCAGCGCGGCCATGTCATTGCGGATAGTGGCACTGGAAACTCCCAGATGGTGCCGTTCCACGAGTGCTTTGGAGCCGACGGGTTCCCGTGAATGCACATAGTCTTCGACAATGGCCCGCAGAACTTCCAACTTACGTGGTTCACTCATGCCCGGCACCTCCTTTCAGCCTTACGCTCTGCACCCATATCCCCTTGGACTCTTGACTAGGCGGGAATGTCAGAACATCTTTTAGAAAACAACTTTTAGCACTCTACCCAACCAAGTGCTAAGTCTAATACCTTTCCACGGCACCCCCATGGCAAACCGGTTCCCGCCACGTTCTCGACACGCTCCGCAGACACGCACTATGAACCGCGTAAGTGTGCCCCCTCAAGAGCGGCCCCGGCACGCGATAGCATGGCTTTTCATCCTGCAGCGTTCGCCATGAGCGTTGCCCTGAGCGTCAAGAGTCAGGTTTTTGCATGCATTTCAGTGACGTGTCCCACCATCAGTGGGGTCCCCAGGACCTCAGTGCCCCGCCGCCCCGAATCCTGCGCAAGGTTGAAGCCCGTTCCGGCCTTGTTGTAGAGGACGTGCAAACAGGCTGGGTGGGCGCGGTGGTCCGTCTGGAAAAGTCCGGCGGCATGCACATTGTGGAACTCGCCGACAGGCGCGAAAAGATCCGCGCCTTCCCGCTGGGATTTGGCTTTCTGTACGAGGGTGAGCCGATTGAGCTCATCGCACCTACCACAGCCGCACCCAAGAAGGCCCTGCGTACCGCATCTGGCTCCGTCAAAGTTATGGGGGACCGCGCCAAGGTGGCCAAGGCCAGTCGGATTTGGGTGGAGGGCAAGCACGACGCCGAACTGGTGGAGAAGGTCTGGGGAGACGATCTGCGGGTGGAGGGGATCGTAGTAGAACCTCTCCGAGGGATCGATGACCTGGCCGCCGCGGTGGCCGATTTTGGCCCGGGACCCCAGCGCAGGTTGGGCATTTTGGTGGACCATTTGGTGCCCGGTTCCAAAGAAACACGCATTGTGGGCAATCTCATGAAGAAGCCCGGGGTATCCAAGAACGTGCTGGTGGTGGGACACCCATATGTAGATGTCTGGCAGGCTATCAAGCCTGCTACTCTGGGCATCCCGGCATGGCCTGTAGTGCCTAGAACAATGGAGTGGAAGCTGGGCATCCTGAAGGCCTTCGGCTGGCCCCACACTACCGCTGAGGACATTGGACTGGGCTGGGCGAGATTGCTGTCACGGGTGGGTTCGTACTCAGATCTGGAGCCGTCCCTGCTGGGCCGGGTCGAAGAGGTCATTGATTTTTTGACGGCACCCGTATCCTAGAGTGAGGGCAATAATCCACCATGCCCGTAGTTGCGCATGCTGAAAGGCCTGAGATTGTGAACCACCCGGTTAACCAGAGCAATGTTGCACCCCAGCAGCCCCTCACCCCCTCCGAAGATAAGCAGTGGGCTTTCATGTCCCACTGTGGCGGAATTCTTGGGTGTGTACCTTCGCTGCTGATCTATAAATTCTTGGCTGCCCGCGGCCGATTTACAGCACAGGAGTCCAAGGAAGCCCTGAACTTCACCTTGATCCCGACAGCTTTGGCTGTCCTGCTGAACATTGTGGCTATCATTGCCCACGCGATCAGCCCAGGAAGCGGGACCATCTTTTCCCTGCTGGCGCTGCTGATCTGGGCCTTCCTGACGGTGTTCTCCATCATCGGCGCCGTACGTGTCAACAGTGGCCAGCCCTACCGCTACCCGCTCAACCCGCGGCTGATCAAGTAACTGATCAAGTAACTGAAAAACAGCACCAGATTGCACGGGTAGCTAGCCCGGAAGTGGCTTTAGCCGGCCTTAGCCACGGTTAGTCTAAGAGCGCCCGTGTCACGGCATCGCCCAGGAGCCTGCCCTTGAGCGTGAGCACCAAAGTGCCGGCGAAAACCTTGAGCGGGTCCACCAGTTCCTGTGCGATGAGCCCGGCAATGGCTTTGCGTGCCGTGGGCGAGAGTGTGTCCACAGCCAGCCCTTCGGACAACCTGGACACCAGCATGATCCGTTCCAGCTCTCGGGTTTGCGCATCAAGAGTTTCACGCCCGGCGGCCGGGGATTCACCCTTATCAAGCCGATTCGCGTACGCCGTGGGGTGTTTGACATTCCACCAGCGCACCCCACCAACATGGGAGTGCGCTCCGGGGCCAATCCCCCACCAGTCATCTCCACGCCAGTATGCAAGGTTGTGCTGGCAGGCGTCCTGGGGGGTCCGCGACCAGTTGCTGACCTCATACCAGGACAGGCCAGCTTCTTGAAAGAGCCGGTCTGCTAGTTCGTATTTCGCGGCGTGATCGTCGTCGTCAATGTTCGGGACCTGGCCGCGGCGGATCTGGGCGGCCAGTTTGGTTCCCTCCTCCACAATGAGCGAGTATGCGGAGATGTGATCCGGCTCGTAGCTCAACGCTGTGCGAACGGATGTTTCCCAGTCCGCGAAGCTCTCCCCTGGCGTGCCGTAGATCAAGTCCACACTGACCCGCAGGCCAACCTCACGCGCCCAGGCAACCGCCTGTGGCACCCTCTCCGGGTTGTGCGTGCGGTCCAGCACCTTCAAGACGTGCGGGACCGCGGACTGCATGCCGAAGGACACGCGGGTGAATCCGCCGTCGAATAGTTGCTGTAGGGATTCCCGGGTGACCGAATCAGGGTTAGCCTCGGTGGTGACCTCGGCGCCGTCCTCCAGTCCCCAGCGGGCCACGGCGGCAGCCAAGATGCGGGTGAGATCGCCGGCAGCTAACAGGGTGGGCGTTCCACCACCAAAGAAGACAGTGCTCAGCTTGCGTTCCGGAAGCCCGGAGGCACTCATGGCCTGGGCCGCAAACTCCACCTCACGCACAGCGGTTTCGGCGTAGGCATCCTGGGAGGCCCCGCCACCTAATTCAGTTGCCGTGTAAGTGTTGAAATCGCAGTAGCCACAGCGCACGGCACAGAAAGGGATGTGCACGTACAGGCTGAACTTGCGATCTGCTGCACCGATGGCGGCCTGCGCGGGCAGGACGCCATCGGCCGGGGCCGGGTCCCCGAGGGGCAAAACGCTGGGGGTCACTTCTTTGACTTGTCCTTTACCGGCTCTTCGGAGGACAGTGCAGCGATGAAGGCTTCCTGGGGAACCTCCACACGGCCCACCATCTTCATGCGCTTCTTGCCTTCCTTCTGCTTTTCGAGCAGCTTGCGCTTACGCGAAATATCGCCGCCGTAACACTTGGCCAAAACGTCCTTGCGGATGGCGCGGATGTTTTCGCGGGCGATGATGCGGGCACCAATGGCGGCCTGGATGGGCACCTCAAACTGCTGGCGCGGAATAAGTTCGCGCAGCTTGCCTGTCATCATGACACCGTAGGCGTATGACTTGTCGCGGTGGGTGATGGCGCTGAAAGCGTCCACTTGCTCACCCTGAAGCATGATGTCGACCTTGACAAGATCGGCAACCTGATCGCCGTCTGCCTTCCAGTCCAACGAGCCATAGCCGCGGGTCTTGGACTTGAGGATGTCAAAGAAATCGAACACAATCTCGGCCAAGGGCAGGCGGTAACGGATCTCCACCCGGTCCTCGGAGAGGTAGTCCATGCCGCCGAGAATGCCGCGCCGGGTCTGGCACAGTTCCATGATGGCGCCAACAAATTCGGTAGGAGCCAAGATGGTTGCGGCAACCATGGGTTCGCGGACCTCGGCGATCTTACCCGTGGGGTATTCGCTGGGGTTAGTCACGTGGACAACCTTCTTGTCCTCGAGCGTGACCTCGTACTCCACGTTGGGGGCCGTGGAGATCAAATCAAGGTTGTGTTCGCGTTCCAGACGCTCACGAGTGATTTCCAAGTGCAGCAAACCTAGGAAGCCCACACGGAAGCCGAAGCCCAGTGCGGCCGAAGTTTCGGGCTCGTAGACCAGAGCCGCGTCATTGAGCATCAGCTTTTCCAGTGCGTCACGCAGCACGGGATAGTCGGTACCATCCAGCGGGTACAGACCCGAGAACACCATGGGCTTGGCGTCATGATAACCAGCCAACGCTTCCGTGGCCGGCTTGTGGAAGGTGGTGACGGTATCGCCCACCTTGGACAGGCGCACATCCTTCACACCCGTAATTAGGTAGCCCACTTCACCAACACCCAGGCCCTTGGACGGCTTGGGCTCGGGTGAGCTGACACCAATTTCCAAAAGCTCATGGGTGGCGCGCGTGGACATCATCTGGATTTTTTCGCGCGGGCTCAAGCTGCCGTCAATAACACGGACATAGGTGACTACGCCGCGGTAAGTGTCGTACACGGAGTCGAAGATCATGGCACGGGCAGGGGCATTGGGATCGCCTTGGGGCGCCGGGAGGTCGCGGACAATCTGGTCAAGGAGTTCCTCAACACCAACACCTGTTTTGCCGGAGACCATCAAAACATCTTCCGGCTTGCCACCGATGAGGTTGGCCAGCTCAGCGGCATACTTCTCAGGCTGCGCGGCCGGCAGGTCAATCTTGTTCAGCACCGGGATGATGGTGAGGTTGTTCTCCATGGCCAGGTACAGGTTAGCCAGAGTCTGCGCTTCAATGCCTTGGGCAGCGTCCACCAGCAAGATGGCACCTTCACAGGCTGCGAGGGAACGGGAAACCTCGTAGGTGAAGTCCACGTGGCCCGGGGTGTCAATCATGTTCAGGCAGTACGAGGTACCGTCAACTTCCCACGGAATGCGCACGGCCTGGGACTTGATCGTGATGCCGCGTTCGCGCTCAATGTCCATGCGGTCAAGATATTGCGCCTTCATATCACGCTGCTGAACCACTCCAGTGAGCTGGAGCATCCTATCGGCCAGGGTTGATTTACCATGGTCGATGTGCGCGATGATGCAGAAGTTCCTGATGATCGCCGGATCGGTGGCGGCGGGCACCGGGGCAGTGCGGGCCATGGGTGACACTAGGGTTCCTTACTGTTGCCTGGACGCAGGGATTGCGGCTGATGCGCCGAACCGTGCAGGGGTTGCGCCGGCGTAGTACACGCCGCACACTCATTGCCACCAAGTCTCCCACGTTTACCCCGCCACCAGAGAACCCGCCGCGTGGAAGCCACCTAGAAGTGGCCCATATTAGCTACCCTAGAAATCATGGCATCAACTTCCGACCGCATTTTCAAGTTCCTCCGCTCCCTGGCAGGCTCACTCTTCGGCTCAGGGGAGGCGTCCCCACCCTCCACTAAACCCTCCGATAAGACGCGCTCGCGCCCAGCAACACGGCCAGCCTCCCGCCCGGCTGCCCGCCCGGCGTCGAGCGGGCCCACCAACACCCTGAGCGCACCCTATCCCGGGGACTTCCGCGGCACGGCAACCGTTAGCTACGCTCCCAAGCCCGACGGCGAGGCGGACCCGGGCGAAATTGTGTGGACTTGGGTGCCGTATGAGGAAGACCACAGCCAGGGCAAGGATAGGCCTGTGCTCATTGTGGGGCGGAACGGCAAACGCTTGCTGGCTCTGATGATGACCAGCAAGGACCACAGCGATGACCACCGCGGGGACAACGACTACATCGATATTGGCACCGGTACTTGGGACAAACAGGGCCGAGAGAGTGAAGTGAAACTGGACCGGGTGCTTCAAATCTCCGCCAGTGACATGCGCCGCGAAGGCTCAATTCTCGATAAAAAACGTTTTGCTGCCGTAGCTACCGGTCTGCGCCAGCGACACGGTTGGAAATAGGCGCCCCAAACTAGGCCCGCCATCTGATAAACTTTTTGATTGTGTGTATCCGTGCAGGTCGGCGGATGCAACAGCTTGGCCAGACGTTCACCATAATTCGAGCATCCCCACGCCGCTGTCAACGGTCAAGCTACGCCCTCTACGACCGAATTTACGTATCAAAAGAGAGTTATACAACGTGGCTAATATCAAGTCTCAGAAGAAGCGCATCCTGACCAACGAGAAGTCGCGTCAGCGCAACCTCGCTGTTCGTTCAGGCGTCAAGACCGCTGTCCGTGCAGTAAACACGGCTGTGGCCGCAGGCGACAAGGATGGCGCAACAGCCGCACTGGTGAATGCCGGCCGTAAGCTGGATAAGGCTGTCAGCAAGGGCGTTTTGCACGCCAACAACGCTGCCAACCGCAAGTCAGCCATCTCCAAGAAGGTTAACGCCCTCTAAGAGAAGCTGACCCGCTTCGCAACTCAAAGGTAGGACCCCCACTTTGGTGGGGGTCCTACCTTTTTTAAGCACAGTTCTTTTTTTGAGCACAGGGTGCGCCCCTTGAGTTGTAGCCGGACTCATCCCTATGCCTGGATTCTATTCACTCCCGTTTACGTGATTTGGGCGCTCTTTGCCTGGCCACTGCCAGGTTCCGTTTTCTTCGCGGTGGCACTCGCCTGGTCACCATACCTCCTCGCCACAGCCGTGGGGGCTCATCTTAGTCAGCACTGCGATGCTCTTGCTATCGGTCCTTGGACTAGCTCAGTGGATTTTGCCGATCGTTGCCAGCATCGTTGCTCTGCACATCTTCTTCATGGCGTTACTGTTCGGGCGCACCATCGATTAGTATCTCTGATCGTTCATGCTCATGCTCACGCTCGCACTAGCCGGGCCTGTGTTGACTTCAACACAAACACCATGGACCACAGTCTGGGGCATCTTCGGTGTCGGAAGTGCCTGCGTCACCAGCGCATTCGGATAGTGCATGATCAGAGCAGCGCGGCTCACTCTCACCGAAGCCAAGAGCGAGTAGGCACCCGCAAACCCCTCGCGGGCACTGGACGACTACTGTAACCACCGAAAACCGCACCTTGAACGGGCGTCTATACTCCATGCCTAAGCCGGATGTGTACTCATCATAAAGCCACTCGTTGAGGGCTTCGAGAGCATTAACCGTGGTGGCGCTTTCGCCGGGGGTCGATGGCGGGTTGGGGCCGCGTCCGGGCTAGCGAGAAGACCACCAGGGCCACAGCGATCAACCAGCATGAAGCCATGATCAACGAGCTGAAATCCTCGCCGTAGTCTGCGAAACTGAGTCCGTTGAAGAAGGCTGCCAGAGTAAAAACTGCGGCAATTCCGCTGGGCCATCGCCACCGTCGCCGCCCAAAGACCAAAGGAGGCTTCTCCAGGAACTGGGGAAATACTCCCCGCCGGAGCCTAGATGAGTTGTTGGTAGCACGACGAACAGGTTAAGGACCATGCCGGCCATAAACGCCAGCCCGAAGAGCCACAATAGGATGACCGCTTGCACCCTCAAACTCGACCTGTCCATATTCCGGTCTTAGCACCCACGCCGATGACCGTCAAGCCAGTGCACAGCCCATGGCCGAACGTCTAGGATTCCTGGAATGCTCGCCTAACTGGCTGCATTGTGGCAGTGGCGGCTAACCAAAATCACCATAAAGGCAGAAGAACACATAGTCCCTCTCACCGGTCCTGTATGGAAGCGAATTGTGCAGCGATAGTACGTACAAGAAGTCTCAGCTGCACCGGATATCGGCATGAATATGGACCTTGTGAATTGGCCAGTCACAACGGATGATCACGGATCACTCACGAGGCTGAATATGGGTGGTCAGTCTATGTCAGGGCGATGATCACACTGTGCCCGACCGGGTGTGTCACCGATGGGTGCGCTGATCTTCTTGGCAGAAGCCGCGTCCAGGAGCGAGCCCGCATACCTTCAGACGCGAGCTGGCCCGAAGAACGCAAGGCAATGACAACAGGCACTGACCTCTGGCACAGGGCTCAGCTAGCTAGCGGCGCGCGGCGGTGGCAATCACTATGACAGCCCGCTCGACGGCATACACAGGATCTTTCGCCTCACCCTTCACCTGGGCGTCAGTTTCAGCCAGAACCTTGATGGCGGTCACGAGCGCAGGCCCGCTCCAGTGCCCGGCATCGCGGCGTGCAGCGTCCACCTGCCAAGGGCTCATGCCGAGGTCACGGGCCAGCTGGGCAGAGCTTCCGCGCAGCGAAAATACTTTGGCAATCTGGCGCACCTTCATGGCCAGGGCCCCTACCAGTGGCACCGGATCCACGCCCGTTGCGAGGGCATGCCTGAGGGTAGATAACGCTACGGGCCCGTTTCCTGCGAGGGCCGCATCGGCCACCCGGAAGGCAGTGGCCTCGACACGGCCTCCGTAGTATTTATCAACATCGTCGGTGCTGACCATGCCCGTGGTATCTGCGATCAGCTGGGAGCAGGCTGCCGCAAGTTCCGACAAGTTGGCGCCCACGGCCGCGACCAAGGCGCGGATCGCCTGTGCATCAATCCGCCGCTTGTTCAGAGTAAATTCCGCGCTAACAAATTGTGTCTTTTCGGCATCCTTCTTCAACGGCAGGCACTCAATGCGAGGCACACCGAGCGCCTTCATAGCATCAAGGAGTTTTTTCCCGCGGGTACCGCCATTGTGGATCAGCACGAGTGTCACATCAGGGGCCGGATCCAACAGATACGCCAGCGCGTCCTGGAGGAAGTCATCATTCATGGTGGCCAGACCGGACACTTCAATGAGCTTGGGTTCGCTAAAAAGGGACGGGCTGGCAACGAGCCCCAGTTGACCTGCCGTGTACTGGCTCGCATCAAGGCTTGTCAGTTCCGTGGCCGGGTCTTGTGAGCGCAGTTTCCCACGAACACTATCCAAGGCCCTACTCGCAATGAAGTCCTCGGGGCCAAAGAGAAGCACCACGGGAGCCAAGGGAACATCGCGCCAGTCGGCACCGCCGGAAGGCCGCTGGGAAGATCTTGGGGCCGGGCTCATTGCCTTGTTCCTGTCCGTTTTGTTCCTGTCCATGCATTATCCACAGCCTCTACTGTGCCACCCCTATCCTTGAATCCCAACCCGTACCATTGCCCCTGGCCCAATCTCTGCATCCAAGCCCCACTCATGAGAGAAGTACCGCCGCACTCCACCAGGCAGTCGCCGCCATGACGAGCCCCACAGTGACCCCAAATTCGTGTCCACGCCAGCGCGCTGGCAGCAATGCGCGCAACCGCCCTGCCAAGGCGATGGCACGTTCCTTCTCCACTACGGCAAAAAGTGCAGCAAGTACTGCCCCGTTCAATACTGACATCAGCATGAATCCTTCGAACCCTGCGGGCCAGGGCACGCTTGACGCTGGCAGGGCAGCCATGGTGCGGGCCACCGTTGCCACCCACCAGGCCCCGGCCCCGCTGACCGCAGCACACAGCGCCGCAACAGGCGGGATAAGTGCCGCCATCACCATCCCCAGCGTCCCCACAGTGGTCACGAGTGCCACCACAGGTGCCGCAAGCATGTTCGCCGGGATGGTGTAGGGCGTCAAACGGGCCTGCAACAGAACAATCACGGGTGCGCAAAACAACTGGGCCGCCAAAGGAATGGCAATTGCCTGTGCGAGCCACAGCGGCAGCATGGCGCCAAGCCAGCGCACACAGCGCTGGCCAATCAGGTGCAGCCCAAGCGTGGCCAGAACCGAGAGAATGAACGCGTAATCCGCGACGAGCCAGGGGTTGGCCACCAGTAAGGCCACGATGGTCACGCAAAGTAGCGCACCCACCCGCTTGGGCCGCCCACCCAGAACAGCCATGGCCCCGATGGATCCCATGACAGCAGCCCGCAGCACGCTCGGGTCCGGCCCTACCACCATGACGAAACCAAGCAGCCCTGCTCCTGACAGCGCAAAGGCGACACTGGGCGTGATACGCAGGGAGCGCAGCCCCAGCATGATGCTGGCCAGCACCAATGTGCAGTTGGCTCCACTGACAGCTGTCAGGTGGGTCAGGCCAACAGTTTTCATGGCCTCTTCTAGGCCGCTACCCATGCCGCCGCGATCCCCCATCACCATCCCCGGCAGGAGTCCTGCGGTATCCTCCGAGCGCCCCGTCCACACGTTCTGGACGGCGGCAATCCACGAGTTCCTGATCTTGGTGACTGCCATACCCGGACCGCCTGCGGCGGCGATCACCTCTTGGGGAGCAGTGGTGGTGCGTAAGAACCCGGCAACCGTGCCACTGCCGTGCGTTGTGCTGATGGTGCCGGCCGTGACCGCACGGTCTCCGTCCATGAGCACGGCCCACGAGGACCCAGCCACAACCCGGACCGGCACTGTGCCTGTGAAAACTTCTCCCCCGGCACGGATGCTGATAACCAACGCCTCAAAGGCAACCCTGGGTGGCCCGTTCCCTGCAGCCAAAAGCCTCGGTGCGCTCTCAAGCTGCAGGGTGAGTACAAAGTCCCCACCACGCGCTATGGCCTGATGCAGGGGGGACGTGCCCGCACCCCCGGTGCGCAAGGACGCCGAGCCCAGAACGGCCAAAACGCAGATGGCCATCAGAGCCATGGTGGGCCCCGCCCTGGCGAACAGTGCCGTCCATCGCGAATACCTCAGAGTGAGGGTTCGGGAGTTGCTTCCGGAGCGGGTGCGGGAATGGGAGCGGGATCGGGAGAGGGAGAGGTTCCGCAGCTTTATGGCACGGATACTCATGGGCACAAGAACTGACTTCAGGACCGCCGCGAACAAGAGCGTGGTGAGTAGGAGCACGCAAGCACCCACTATTTCCTTGGGCAGAGTTGTGGCTGCTGCTGCCGCAGCGCAGCTGCCAAGGACGGCGGGTAGGAGCCTGATATCGGCTCTCCTGCGGCCCCTCTCCTGGGCCCGCGCCGCCTGGGCGTCGGCAATGCGGCGCTGAAGATCGCTCAGGCGCAGCATCACGCGGGCTCGCAGAGGCTGCGGAGGAGTTGGTGCCGTCTCCCCCACTGCGGCTTTTGCGAAGCGGGCCCAGCGCGGTTCACGAACCCTCATGAGACGCTCACCAAATCTCTTAGACCCGCCAACAGCTTTGCGCCAATCCCTGCCACGGCATCGAGCCCGTCAACCGTGGCAAAGGGACCATGCTCGGTACGCCACGCAACTATTCGTTCGGCCAGAACTGGGCCAACTCCCGGCAAAGTATCCAGTTCTCCGGCCGTGGCAGTGTTGAGATTGAGCAGTCCCGCTGCTCCCCCACCGCTACTACCCTGTACCCCTTGCGGCGGGCCCGGTTGCAGCACCGCTCCCGGAGCTGGCAGCATTCTGGCTGCCTGTTCCTTGGTGGGCACAAACACTTGCAAACCGTCCGCCAGCGGGGCAGCTAAATTCAGTGCTGAGAGTTCCGCTGCCGGCAGCGCTCCTCCGGCCGCATCTACCGCCTCAAAGACTCTGCTGCCGGGGCGCAGCAGAAATACTCCCGGGTATTTAACAGCCCCGGCCACATGAACCACCAATGTTCCCGGCTCAACACTCCCCGGTACACTACTTCCGGGATCCCGAGTTCCGTCGGAGGCTGCAGCGGCACTGCCGTCAGGGATGGACTTCACTGCGCTGGCGGTGCTTGCCGGACGGCTTGCCTGACCGGGAGGGCCCGGACTACCAGGACCCGACGGCACTGTTCCCGCCTCCGCAGCCAATGGTGGCACGGCCACTTTCCCGGCTGTCTCGGCAGCCAGCTGGGCAGAAGCATTCTGAACGCTCGCTGACTCGATCCACAGGACCCCCAGCACGGCAGCCACCATGGCCAGCACCACCACGAGGGAGCGCACAGAAACGATCCACCTTGGCTTTTGCCAACGAGCCCCAACACTGGGGCCATTGGGGGCCTCGTCGCCAGTCCACGCTGCACCGCGATGAGCTTGCCTGACCTGTTCGCGGTGGAATGTGGTGCTGTGCTCTTTCATGGACCCACAGTAGGCCCAGCAGATACCGTAGGTACGGCAGTTTGAGGCGTCTGTGACGGGCTATGGCTTAGTGTCAGGCTGTGGAGGAATCTTGGCACCAGCAACAACCACTACAAGTACGCCCAAGCCGGCATGGGCTGCCAAAACAGCCGGTAGGCGGGTCAGCGTGGCATCGTCCAAGCCCGGCGAGCCACGCTCCAAGGACTCGCTAAGCGTGCTGGCCTGCGCCTCATTCCCGAAGTGGTGCACGCTGATCTGGGTTCCGGCGGCACCGCGTGCTGCAATATCCGCTGCAGCCAGTGCCTCCAGCCGAGCAATGGCCTTAGCCGCCGTCCGTATCTTTTCCAGCGGGACAATGGCCCCGTCCTTGATCCCGAGAATCGGTTTGATATCCAGCACTGTCCCCAGCCATGAGGAGGCCAAGCTAATCCGTCCGCCCCTGCGCAATTGCTCCAAACTGGGAACATAAAAATATATCTCCGTGGCAGAAAAAGCCGCCTTGGCACCAGCAATGATGGCTGGAGCCTCCTCACCTCGTAGCGCCGACTCCACGGCAGCCTGCACGCCCCTGCCCTGGCCCATGCCCACTGTTGCGGAGTCCACCACGTAAACGGGGATGGGTGAGCGGTCCGCAGCCAACGCTGCGGCCTCAAAAGTTCCCGAGAGTTTGGCGGACATATGCAAGGAGACAATATTCGTAAAACCTGCCTGCGCAGCCGCCTTGTAGGCTCGTTCAAACTGCCCCGGTGAGGGCCGTGAGGTCTTGACAGACGTACCGGAAGCAAGCGCCAGTGACATGTGGGCCTCCAGTTCCGCATCATCATCGGAAAAGACGTTCTCACCAATGATGACGGGGATGGGTACCACCGTCAGGAGTCCGGCGCAGCCAATCCGGGCAATCCATTCCGGCGGTAAGGCGGCCGCAGAGTCTGTGACGATGGCTACCGTAGGAGCAGGAGGCGCAGCCGAACCAGCTGGCACCGCAGCGATCTCGGTGGATTTAGGTCGAATCCGCCCTACCTGTGTCCGTAGCCAGGCACGTGCTGCTGATGCTTCATTCACGGTGCCCTCCCCCTCTTTAGCTCAGTGGTGCCGGACTCAGTCTTTTCGGCTCAGTAGTGCCAAAGCTACCCAACCACAACACAAAAGTGTCCTGCCCCGGGCAGGGCCAGGACACTTTCGCACGGATTCTTCCGTTGGTTACAGCGTGTCGCGTCTAGGCAGCAAAAATCTAGGCAGCAAAAATCTAGGCAGGAACAATATTGACCAGCTTAGGCGCCCGCACAATAACTGTGCGGATGCTGGCCCCATCCAGAGCCTTTTTGATGACTTCCGAGGTCAGTGCGAGTTCGCGCAGCTCATCCTCGGTGATGTCCGGGGACACTTCGAGGCGGTCCTTGACCTTGCCCTTGATCTGCACAATAGCCGTCACGCTCTGTGCCACCAAGAGTGCCTCATCCACCGCAGGGAATCCGGCGTTGGCAACGGAAGCCGGATGCCCTAGTGTCTCCCACATGTCCTCGGCCGTGTACGGTGCGAACAGGCTCAGCACAATGGCCACGGCTTCAGCGGCTTCACGTACTGCCGGATCGCTTGCACCGGCGCCGGAGTCAATGACCTTTCGGGTGGCGTTGACCAGCTCCATCAACTTAGCCACCACAACGTTGAACTTGTGCCCTTCCAAGAGCGCCTTCGCGTCATGGATGGTGTGGTGGGTCAATGACCGCAACGCAGCGTCGCCACCAATACCGGGGGCGCCGGGCGCACTGTCCACATCGCGGGCCAGGCGCCATGCACGGGCCAGAAACTTGGCCGAGCCGGACGGGGAAACATCCGCCCAGTCGACGTCGTCCTCGGGAGGGCCGGCAAAGATCATGGTGAGGCGAACGGCGTCCACCCCGTACTTATCCAGCTGCTGGCCCAGGTCCACACCGTTACCCAGGGACTTGCTCATGGCCTTGCCGCCGTTGAGGACCTGGCCCTGGTTCAGCAGGGCGCTGAAGGGCTCGGTGGCCTCGAGCATGCCCATGTCGTGGATGACCTTGGTAAAGAAGCGGGCGTACAGCAGGTGCAAGATGGCGTGCTCCACACCGCCCACGTACTGACCTACCGGCATCCACTCGTTGACCTTGGCCGGATCGAACGGGCCCTCGGTGAACTGCGGGGAAACGAAGCGCAGGAAGTACCAGGAGGAATCCACAAAGGTGTCCATGGTGTCGGTGTCACGCTTGGCGGCGCCACCACATGAAGGGCAGGCCACATTGACCCATTCGGCTGCAGCAGCCAGCGGGGAGGTGCCCTTCGGGGACAGGTCCTCGCCGCGCAGGTTCTCCGGCAGGCGCACGGGCAGCTGGTCATCCGGCACCGGGACTTCGCCGCAATCGGCGCAGTGAATGATCGGGATGGGGGTGCCCCAGAAGCGCTGGCGGGACAGCAGCCAGTCACGCAGGCGGAAGTTGACGAACTTCTCGCCCGTGCCCAGCTTCTCCAGGATTTCGATGGCGGCCGGGATGCCTTCGGTCTTGGACAGGCCGTTGAGCTCGCCGGAGTTGATCAGGGTTCCTTCGCCGGTGGTGGCGATGCCGGTCTCGGCGGGGTCCTCGCCTCCGGTGTCCAGGACTGCACGGACTGGCAGGTCGAACGCCTTGGCGAAGTCCAGGTCACGCTGGTCATGGGCGGGGACGGCCATGATGGCACCTGTGCCGTAGTCCGCCAGGACGTAATCGGCGGCCCAGACGGGCAGCTTCTCACCGGTCAAGGGGTTGATGGCGTAGCGGCCCGTGAAGACACCCGATTTGGGGCGTTCGGTTGACTGGCGTTCAATGTCGCTGAGCGCCTTGGTCTGCTCGCGGTAATCGCTGAGCGCCTCGGCGTGCTGGGCAGTGACCAGATCCACGGCTAACGGGGCATCGGCTGCCACAACAAAGAACGTGGCCCCGTACAGTGTGTCGGGGCGGGTGGTGAAGACCGTCAGCTCCTGCGCCGGCTTTTCCTCGCCAGCGGCTTCGATCACAAAGGTGACATGAGCACCCTCAGAGCGGCCAATCCAGTTCTTCTGCATGGCCAGCACGCGGTCCGGCCAGAGGCCCTTCAACGCATCCATGTCATCGAGTAGGCGGTCCGCGTAGTCGGTGATCTTGAAGTACCACTGGTTCAGTGACTTCTTGGTAACAACCGAGCCGCAACGCTCACAGGCACCGTTGACAACCTGCTCGTTGGCGAGCACGGTCTGGTCCGTCGGGCACCAATTAACGGGAGAGTTCTTCCGGTAGGCCAGGCCACGCTCATAGAAGCGCTTGAACAGCCACTGCGTCCACCGGTAGTACTCGGGGTCAGAGGTCTGCAGGCGGCGCGACCAGTCCACGGAGATGGCGTAGCGCTTGAAAGATTCCGCCTGCGTGTCAATGTTGGTGTACGTCCACTCGCTGGGGTGGGCGTTGCGCTTGATGGCGGCGTTCTCTGCGGGCAACCCGAAGGAATCCCAGCCGATCGGGTGCAGCACGTCATAACCGAGCTGGCGCCAGTAGCGGGACACCACATCACCCATGGCGAACGCTTCAGCGTGGCCCATGTGCAAGTCGCCCGAGGGGTACGGGAACATGTCAAGGACGTAGCGGCGTTCCTTGGAACCGTCGTCAAGCGGGGCGAAAACATTGAGTTCATCCCACACGGCAGGCCATTTGGCCTCTATTGAGGCGAAACTGTAGACGCCCTCTTCGCTGTTCTCTTCAGTCTGGGACTGCACGCTCACGTACCCTGCCTTTTCATTCATCATTGGCTTCTTGCACCTCACTCCTTACACACAAAAGCCCCTCGACATAGCAAGGGGCTCACCGCAACGAGAATTTTCTGGTTGCGGCTAGCTAAGGAGGAGAAATTTATGCACGTCTCTACTTTAGCGCACAAAAAGTACGACGGCGGGAGGCCGCCTTTGGGGAAAAGGTGGGCTCCCGCCGTCGTACTTCACTGCTGTTTGGCAGTGCTGTTACAGCACGTCCTCGTCAACCCAGTCCATGGACTTGGTGACGGCCTTCTTCCACAAACGCATCTGACGGTCACGCTCAGCGGCGTCCATGTTGGGCTCCCAGCGCTTGTCCTCAGACCAGTTCGCCGAAAGCTCGCCCAAGCCCTTCCAGAAGCCCACTGCCAGACCTGCCGCGTAAGCTGCGCCGAGCGCCGTGGTCTCGGTGACCTTGGGGCGGATCACGGGTACGCCAAGGATGTCCGCCTGGAACTGCATGAGGGCATCATTGGCAACCATGCCGCCGTCGACCTTCAATTCCGTCAAGTCAACGCCGGAATCCGCGTTGACGGCGTCCAAGACTTCGCGGGTCTGGAAAGCGGTGGCTTCCAGTGCAGCCCGGGCAATGTGGCTCTTGTTCACAAAGCGGGTCAGGCCCACAATGGCGCCACGGGCATCGGGACGCCAGTACGGGGCGAACAAGCCGGAGAAGGCTGGGACAATGTATACGCCACCGTTGTTCTCTACCGAAGCGGCGAGCTCTTCCACCTCTGGTGCTGACTTGATCATGCCGATGTTATCGCGCAGCCACTGGATGAGGGATCCGGTGACGGCAATGGAGCCTTCCAGAGCGTAATGCGGGGCTGCGTCGCCTAGCTTGTAGCCAAGCGTGGTGAGCAGCCCGTTCTTCGAGTGAACAATTTCCTCGCCCGTATTGAAGATCAGGAAGCAACCGGTGCCGTAGGTGTTCTTGGCCTCACCTGCTTCAAACGCGGCCTGGCCGAACGTGGCTGCCTGCTGGTCACCGAGGATTCCGGCCACGGGAACTTCACGCAGCAGCTGGCTGCCGTGCACGTGCCCGTAGACCTCGGAAGAGGACTTGATGGCCGGCATCATGGATTTCGGCACACCAAAGACAGCCAAAATCTCGTCATCCCAGGCCAGGGTTTCCAGATCCATGAACATGGTGCGGGAGGCGTTGGTGACGTCGGTGATGTGCACTCCACCGTCAACACCGCCGGTCAGGTTCCAGGTGACCCAGCTGTCCGTGTTGCCAAATAGCAGATCCCCAGCTTCCGCCTTGGCGCGGGCGCCGTCAACGTTGTCAAGGATCCATTTGATTTTGGTGCCGGAGAAGTAGGTGGCCAGGGGCAGGCCCACCTTTTGCTTGAAGCGCTCCACGCCGCCGTCAGCAGCCAGTTCATCAACGATGCTCTGCGTGCGGGTGTCCTGCCACACGATGGCGTTGTAAACCGGGACGCCGGTGTTCTTGTCCCAGACAACCGCCGTTTCACGCTGATTAGTGATGCCCACGCCAACAATATCGTGACGGGTCAGGTTCGCCTGGGCAAGAGCGGTACCAATGACCTCGCGGGTGTTGTTCCAGATCTCGGTGGCGTTGTGCTCAACCCAGCCCGCCTTCGGGAAGATCTGCTCATGTTCTAGCTGACCAGTAGAGACGATGTTGCCGTCATGGTCAAAAACGATGGCACGGCTGCTGGTGGTGCCCTGATCAATGGCAATTACATACTGAGACATCTTTGTTTCCTTTGCTCGTGATTCATGTGAAGAACAAACAGCAGGTACTTAGGCAGTTACTACCAGCGGCAGCCACTGTGCAGCGGCACCACCCAAGGCGCCACCAAGGAGCGGGCCCACCACGGGAACCCAAGCGTAGGACCAGTCACTGGAACCCTTGCCCTTGATGGGTAGCAAGGCGTGGGCAATACGCGGCCCCAAGTCACGGGCAGGGTTGATGGCGTAGCCGGTAGGCCCACCAAGGGATGCACCGATACCAACAACAAGCAGGGCCACGGGCAGTGCCCCGAGTTCGGCCGGACCGTTGGCGAAGTGCAAGATGACAAAGACAAGAACAAAGGTGCCGATGACTTCGGTGGCTACGTTCCAGCCGTAGCTGCGGATGGCCGGACCGGTTGAGAACACACCCAGCTTCGTGGCAGCATCCGGCTCACCATCGAAGTGTTGCTTGTAGGCCACCCAACACACAACGGCACCTATAAACGCACCCACCATCTCGCCACCAAAGTACGTCATGGTGGAGCCGAAGTTCACGGCCACATCGGGAGCATATTCAGCCTTACCGTTGGCTAGGATTCCGACTGTTACTGCAGGGTTGAGGTGGGCGCCCGATTTGGCAGCGACGAAGACACCGGCAAAGACTGCCAGGCCCCAGCCCCAGTTAACTAAAAGAAACCCGCCGGCATTGCCTTTGGTTCCCTTCAGGGCAACGTTTGCAACAACACCACAACCCAACAGGGTGAGCATCATCGTTCCCATCACCTCGGATGCGAACACAATTCCAAGAGACATCTTTGACTCCAAATGGCTAGTTTTTACATGAAAAGATCAACCCTTATTGGTTGCTCCTCTTGAGCCCCCTTTGCCCCCCTGGGGCTTAGGCAATCAAGCTTTGTACGTGGACGCCGTGGAAGCGTGCCAACACATCGACACTGTGGCTGATTTCTTCCGCCACCTTTGCTGCATTCCATCCCAACGGTCCAGCCAGCGCTGCTGCCGTCTCGGCCAACAGTTCACTGGTAACCAAGCCCCGGAAGGCCAAGGAGGTGCGGCGGATCATAACGTCGATGAGGTGTCCAATTTGTTCGTGCTCCACCATGAACGCAACTTCCCGGTCACTGAGCTCGTCGGTGGAATTGAAGACGGTATCAATCCCTTCCCCGAGGTACGCCAGAACTTCTTCAGCGCGCGTTCCGTAACGGGTCAGAAGAACTCCTGCCCGTGCGGCGGTCACCGAGTCGCTGGTGTGGGCCAAAATCCAGGCTTCCACTCCGGCGGTGCTATCCGGGAAATTCACGCCGCCACCAATGGGCAGCTTGGCGGTGGACCGCTTTCGCGGTGCACCAAGAATGGCCAGAACGTCATTGCTCATGTGCTCTGCCAAGGCCCGGAACGTAGTCCACTTGCCACCAACCAGGCTCAGCACCGGCACTGTTTTGCCGCCGATACTGTGCTCGGCCCGCTCAATACGGTAGTCACGGGAAACAAACCCGGGCGCCGTTTCATCGTGGCGCGGCAGCGGGCGGACCCCGGCGAAGCTGTAAACAATCTCCTCGCGGGTGACCAGGACGTTGGGGAAGACGTGTCCAATGAGATCGAAGAAGTAGTCAATTTCATCTTCCGTGCACACGGCATCCGCCGTCATATCAGCGTTGACGTCTGTGGTACCCACCAGGACTCTGTCTCCCATGGGGTAGATCAGCACAATCCGGCCGTCAGTGTGTTCAAAGAAGATTTCACGGCCGTTGCAGGCCGCCAGCAGACCGGGGTGGTCAAGGACAATATGTGAGCCCTTGGTGCCACCCATGAAGCGGGTGGGTGAGCCCATGTCGGTGTTGGTCATATCCACCCAGGCACCCGTGGTGTTGACCACAACATCGGCAGTGAAGGTGAACTTTTCGCCGGTGAGCTGATCGGTGAGCTCCACGCCGTCCTCAGCAACAGCTGTGACGGCCAGGTAGTTGGTGGCGCGGGCCTTGGCCTGGGCAGCCGTGGCCGCGGCTGCACCGGAGACGGGAAGCCCGGCCTTTTCGCCATCCTGCAGGACATCCAAAGTTAGCCGTTCCGGGTTGTGCACGGAAGCGTCGTAGTAAGTTGCCGCGTACTTGATGCCCGAATGCAGCTGGGGCAGCTCGGCCAGAGCCTTCTTGCGGCCCTTGAAATCGTGGCGGGGTACCGTGCCACCGTCACGGGAGAACGCGTCATACAGTGTCAGGCCAGCCTTGATCAGGAAGGCGCCGCGCTCTTGGGGCTTGCCCTGCTTGTGAGTCAGGAAGCGGATGGGGGCACTAAGAATTCCGGAGAAGGTGCTGAAGATGGGGATGGTGGTCTGCAGCGGCTTGACGTAGTGAGGTGCAATCTTGAGCAGCCCATTGCGCTCCACCACGGATTCCTTGACCAGACGGAATTCGCCGTTTTCTAAGTACCTGATGCCGCCGTGGATCATGTGTGAGGACGCGCCGGAGGCTCCCTGGCAGTAATCGCCGCGTTCCACGAGCGCCACATCAATACCTTGAAGGGCTAGATCCCGGAAGGTGCCCACACCGTTGATGCCGCCACCAATGATCAGGACACTGGCACGCGGACGCTGCTTCAGAGCCTCAACCTGGGCACGCACAACTGCTTGCGTTTCTTCGGGTGCATTGTTCTTGCCAGCGTTGCCGTGGTGTCCCACATCGACCTCTTTCGAGTCCAGTTTAATTGCGCTCTACGCGCCTCGTACCCTTATTGTTGGAGCAAATGAACAATATAGTCAACAGACCTGCACAAACGTGCAGAAAGGGTGTGTGAACCGTGAGTTCCAAGCGGATAAAACAGCAGGACACCCTCCGAGCTGCACAAATGTACTACTTGCAGGACCAAACCATGGATGCCATTGCCAGGGAGCTGCGAACCTCCCGCTCCACGGTGTCCCGGCTGCTCTCCACAGCCCGTGACAGCGGACTGGTGCAGATCCAAATCAAGACTCCCTCGGACCGTGCTCCGGAACTAGAACGCGCTATTCGCAAGCGCTACCGGGTGGAAGTCCATGTTGTTCCCGTTTCAGACATGCTCGGTGAGGTTGAAGTCTTGGAGCGGGTCAGCATGCAAGCTGCTCGCACCATTGGCCCATTGGTTGATTCCAATGCTGTGATTGGGGTGGCGTGGGGATCTACTGTCAGTACCGTCAGCCGCCATCTGACCCGCAAAACCACGCACGGCAGCACCATTGTCCAACTCAACGGCGCCGGAAACACCCAAACCTCCGGCATCACTTACGCCTCGGAAATCGTCCGTCGTTTCGGCACAGCCTATGGTGCCAAAGTGGAACAATTCCCGGTCCCTGCCTTCTTTGACCATGCAGAGACCAAAAACATGATGTGGCAAGAACGCAGCGTACGGCGCATCCTTGACCTGCAGGACCGCATGACCATTGCCATCTTCGGCGTGGGCTCCATGGATGCCGAAATCCCCAGCCACGTCTACTCCGGCGGCTATCTGGATTCCACGGATTTGGACGCGCTAGAAGCCAGCGGCGTAGCCGGAGATGTGGCAACAGTGTTCTTCCGCTCCGATGGATCCGATGACGGCATTGTCCTCAACTCTCGCTCCAGCGGACCTGACTTGGAAAGCCTGCGCAAGGTCCGGCGTCGTATTTGTGTGGTCTCTGGCGCGAAGAAAATTACGGGACTGCGCGGGGCCCTCGCAGCCGGTTTGGTCACTGATTTGATCCTGGATGAATCCACGGCCCGGGAATTGGTGGAATTGTCCAGCCCCTCCAACGATCCCATTTTTGGCTTCCTCAACGGCCTGGATGGCTTGTAGGCCGCGCCCCAATACCGTGCCGAGGCATGGACTGGGTAAAGTCGTGGATATGCAACGCTCCCCCAAACACACGCTCAACAACGGTGTAGACATTGACCAGCTCGGCTACGGCGTCTATAAGGTTCCGGCCCAGGAGTGCGCGGATTTGGTCTCCACCGCCCTCGATACCGGTTACCGGACTGTAGACACGGCCGCGCTCTACGGCAATGAGGAGGGCGTAGGCCAGGCCATCCGCAATGCCGTGGATGGCGGTACTGCCCGTGCAGAACTGTTCGTGACCTCCAAGGTGTGGAATACAGAGCACGGCTACGACGCCACACTGGCCGCCTTCGATGCCAGCATGGAGCGGCTTGGCCTTGACGTGCTGGACATGTTCTTGATCCACTGGCCATGCCCCGAACGGGAACTCTTCATCCCTACCTACAAGGCGCTGGAAACCCTGTATGGCGAGGGGCGTGTGCGTGCCATTGGCGTGAGCAACTTCGAGCCGGAACATCTGGAGCAGCTCTTGGATTCCTGCGAGGTGGTCCCCGCCGTCAACCAGATTGAACTCCATCCCTGGCTGACCCAGACACGCCTGCGAGCGCTTCATGCCGAGCTGGGTATTGCCACCCAGGCGTGGAGTCCGCTGGCCCGGGGCACCATTCTTTCCGATCCGGCGCTGGTGGAACTTGCGGGAACGCACGGGCGCACTGTGGCCCAAATTGTGTTGCGGTGGCATGTCCAGTCCGGTCATTTGGTGATCCCCAAGGCCAGTTCCGGCGTACGCATGGCTCAGAATCTTCACGTTTTTGACTTTGCTTTGTCCCCGGAGCAGATGAGCATCATTGACGGATTGGATAGGGAGCGCCGTTCCGGTTCCAATCC
Source organism: Arthrobacter sp. UYCu511 (assembly GCF_040547105.1). Lineage (NCBI taxonomy): Bacteria > Bacillati > Actinomycetota > Actinomycetes > Micrococcales > Micrococcaceae > Arthrobacter > Arthrobacter sp. UYCu511. The sequence goes on along the minus strand of NZ_JBEPPB010000008.1, from coordinate 143,328 downwards.
AAAGGACGTGAACTGAGATGTCCGCCAAGATCAGTACGACGGCGCCAGCCGCACCTCTTGTAGTTGACCTGGCCGGGCGGGAAAGGACACACGTGGTGGAGATCGCCGGCACCTCCGTACATTATTGGGAGTACGCGGCGGTTGGCTCCCCTGCGATTGCCGCCGACGTTGCGGCTGTCCCGGCCGCTACGACCGATGCTGTGGCTGCGCCTGCCCCTGTCCCTGCCTCTGCCGCTTCTCCTGTCCGGACCATTGTGATGGTCCATGGCTTCCGAGGCGACCATCATGGGCTGGAGCGTGTGGTGGAGCTATTGCCCCACGCCAGGATCATCATGGCTGATCTGCCCGGCTTTGGACGCTCACCGGCGTTCGTCTCCGGTGGCGGCCATGACATCCCCGGCTACAGTGCATTCCTGGGCGGCTTCCTTGATCAACTGGAGCTGGGGCCCGAGACCGTGTTGTTAGGCCATTCTTTCGGATCCATTGTGGTGAGCCACTTTGTGGCGGCCAACCCGGGCCGGGTGTACCCCCTGATTTTGGTCAACCCTATTGCCGCCCCCGCCTTGGAGGGCCCCAAAGGAATCATGACCAAACTGGCGGTGTTCTATTACTGGGCCGCGGCGAAACTCCCCGATGCCCTGGGCAACGCCCTGCTGCGCAGCAAAGTCATTGTCCATCTCATGAGTGTGACCATGGCCAAGACGCGGGACAAGGAGTTGCTGACTTTCATCCATGGCCAGCACCACGCCTACTTCAGCGGTTTCGCCAACCGGGACATGCTCCTGGAGGCTTTTCAGGCGTCCGCCGGTGGCACGGTCCGTGAGGTGGCCGCGTTACTGACGCTGCCTACCCTCCTGATTGCCGGGGAACTCGATGAAATTGCCCCACTGCCCCATCAGCACAAACTCCTAGAACGCCTCCCCGATGGCGAGCTGGTGGTCATTGCTGGGGTGGGGCATTTGATCCACTACGAAACACCCGAACCGGCAGCAGCCGCCATCACCGATTTCCTTGAAAGGCATCCAGCCCCTTGAGCACCACGAATGCGGCCATCACCCCGGCCCCCGCCAGCAAGCCAAGAATCGTCATGGATGCGCGTTTTACCCGGATGGATCACCATGATGGGATCAGCCGTTACGGCGCATCCCTCATGGCCGCCGTGGCCCCCTTTGCCGACGTCACCATGCTCATTCACGACGAGCGTCAGCTGGCATTGCTGCCGGATCTGCCGTGGGTGAAAATCAGCTCACCCCTCTCCCCGAGAGAACTCTTTGTGGCCCGCCAGGTGAACAAGCTGGGGGCGGATCTGGTGTTCTGCCCCATGCAGACCATGGGCAGCTGGGGGCGAAAGTATCCGCTGGTACTGACCTTGCACGATCTGATTTATTACGAGCACCCGGCCCCTCCCGGCTTCCTTCCCGCCCCGGTGCGGGTGCTGTGGCGGCTGTACCACAAGGCTTATTGGCCGCAGCGGATGCTCTTGAACCGGGCCAACGTGGTGGCCACCATCAGTGAGACCACGCTGGCCCTGATGCGCAAACACCAGCTCACCAAGCGGCCCATCCGGATCATTGGCAACGCACCCCAGGGTGAGAGGACCCCGCGGGACCCTGCTGTGGTTCCGGAGAAGTCGCTGGCTTACATGGGTTCCTTCATGCCATACAAGAACGTAGAAACGCTCATTCGCGGCATGGCCGAGCTGCCAGATTTCACTTTGAACCTGCTGAGCCGGATCACCCCTGAACGCCGGGCCGAACTTGTGAAGCTGATCCCTGCCCGGGCTACCGTGGTATTCCACAATGGCGTGAGTGACGCCGAGTATGACGAGTTGCTGCTGCGTACTACCGCGCTGGTCACACTGAGCAAGGCGGAGGGTTACGGGCTGCCGCTCGTGGAGGCCATGGCGTTGGGGACTCCCGTGATTGTTGCGGACACCCCTATTTTTCGGGAGGTGGGCGGGGAGGCTGCACGGTATGTGCCAGCCGATTCACCAACGGAGTTTGCCCAGGCCGTCCGCGCACTGGACGCCCCGGGTATCTGGGCGGCATGTTCGACGGCGTCCGTGGCCCAGGCGGGCACCTTCAGCTGGGATGCCTCCGCACGGGAGCTGATAGCCATTGCGCAGGAGCTACGCGCCACCTCATGAGTACGCGATTAATCCAGGCTCGGGCCAAGCCCCGATTCTGTTTCCCCTGGCTTGCCCTTTTACTGGGGCTGACCACGGGCAGCTTCGCCTTTCTGGGAATCCAAATCGTCACAGCCACCCCCGGTGAGCATCTTGAGATTGTGGTGGAGGGTGCCCATCCGTTCAATATTTCCCAAGAAAGCGTCACTAAGGTTCTGGGCGGCCCGGTTGCCACGTGGCGCCCCATCCGTATTCTGGTTACAGACCGGCTGCTCAGCTCCGATGAGAAAACAGGCCGGAGCGATCCGGGTGCCGATGTCATTCTGAGTACGGCCATTGACAGCGATACCACCACCTTTTCAGGTGAACAGGGCTTCCTGGGCGCCGGCGTTTATCAGCCTGAAGGAGAACACGGCCAGCGGCTAAGCCACGCCCGTGACATCACCCAGACGTATTTGGACAACGTTGGGCTTGGCCATGGCCCCCAATCCGTAGCGGCGGCAGCGCTTCGATCTGCAGACTTGCTCGATGAGGGCCCCTTGCTCCCGCCTCTGTTCTGGTGGGCGGGGACTGTCATTGGGCTAGGGCTGACGGTTGTGACTCTCACTCACTCGTTATCCCGCCGACGCCGCCATGAACGGCTATATCAGCGGCTTTCCGGCGCCCAACGCAAATTGGCTGGCGTGGTTCTTGAACTCGAAGGACTCGAGGTGACCTACGCCAGCACGCCGGAGAAACTGCGGACAGCAGGGTACACGTCAACTTGGACGAGTATCCGCAATGCTTCGCTGGCCCTGGCCCGCTCGGAAGACGCCGTCATGGAGGCCGTTTACACCGCCAGTACCGCACTAAAACCAGAAGCGGCGAAACTGGTGGAAATTTTTGAAAGCAAAGCTGCGGAGATAACCGCACAGGCGGATGCTCTCATGGGGGCCGGGTCAGTACTGGGTGAGCTTGCTGGCGGCCAAGGTGTGCTGGACCGTTTAGCCGCGCCTGTGTCCTTTGCCGGCCGTGAACTGCTGGCACGTCTTGATGCTCGGCCTCCCGGGACAGTAACAACACGGCGGGTACAAAATTTTAGGAAGGCACTCAATGCGTTGCTTGCCGTGGCGGCAGGTGGCCACGGCAGCGCTTCGACGCTCACCGCGTGGACCAGAGCGGAGGCCGATCTTCAACGCACAGCGCAGGCCATCAACCGTTCCTTACGCCACCGCCATATGCTTCCCGGTGGACGAGGACACCATGAGAACCTCTCGGCGCTTCGCGTGGGCATGGGACTCTCTGGATCAGAAGTGCTGCTCACTACACTCGATCAGGCTAACGCGGCCGCCCACTCACGCTTTGGTCCTCTGCCGGGAACAGATGAAGACCCCTTGGCGCTGCCCGATTTTAGCTGGTGGACGCTGCTGCCTGGTCCGGGCAGCAAACTATGGTTGGTGCTGGCAGGCATTGCACTGACGATTCTCTCGGTCACCGTCAGTAGTGTGGTGGTAGCCCAAAGACCCCATGCTCCCAGCGAGGAGGCTTCTGGGAGCAAGCCACTGCGCTCGCTCCACTTCGACGGGGATCTGGGCGGCATTGATCAGGGTGAGATTCGCCGCTATCTTCCGAACCACTTCACTGAGGATGTTGATGTCACCGTAGTAGTGCGCAGCGCCGAAGACTACTTGAACTGGCCAACCGGTCCGTACGTTCGTGACACACTGACCAGCGAATTCTATGAACCGCAAGTCCTCGTTGATGCGTTGTGGAGGCTCAAGAGTGAGTTCCCGGGGCTTCTTGATCCGGCAACTGCTGAGCTCCGCAGTGACCATACAATCATTCCCGTGTGGCGTGTGAACTCGGAATACGTAACGATCCCCGCCATCATCTCTGGCGCGGTAAACCTAGGCGGACGTTCCCACCTTGGCACCTTCGACTGGGAATACGGCAGCTACTTTGTTTCCGACCATGCGGAAAACCAAGTGATCTCCGCCGTCAAAGAGCTGTCCCTAGGGCTGGAAAGCAACAACTATAGTGAACCTGAAATCAATGGCTTCTGGCTCTTCGTGCTGCTGACTCTAAGCCTTGGACTATCCAGCATTACCCTGCTCCTCGTGATCCGCTACGGCGGCAGCGTTTCGATGAGGCTGGGACTCTTCGGACGCAACGCCCGGACGTTGCGCCGCCTACGTGATGAACTCGACGCCTTGGCCCTAGGCCTGGACGACTCCCGACTCAACGCGGTTGCCGGCCTTGGCGCCTCTCCAACAGACTCCAAGACTCCTGGAACGGTCGCTGAATCCGACCAGCGCATCTACGAGCGCACCTTGGCCATGGCCTGGCGCATTTCCGAGGATCTCGCTTCCCGGCCGCTCTCAGGACGTCTGGACGCTGGCTACGTGGCAGAAATCGATCACCTTGAAACTATTGTGACTGCTTTGGGACTGCGTGAGAACGATGTTAAACGCCGTACCCAGCAACTGCTCGATGCAACCTTTGGCAGGAGCAAGTTCCCGAAAAATTCAGGGCATACGGGCTAAGGCCGAGAGCCTGGAGGGCTGTATCCGCGCCGACCTGAGGGTGGGCCGCCTCGGAGCACTTGTTGTTGTAGCTTTTCTAGAACCGAAGGTTCGGCGGCGATCTCTACGGTGCTATCCGGCAGGGATAGCGTCAGCACCATCAACCCCGCAGGCACATGCCCCGACTTGCCACCAGAGACACGCTGTGGAGGGCCGGAAACACTCAGTACATCCAATATTTTCTGCTGCCCCAAGGGGACTTCCGAGCCGGACATGACCTCTTGGAAGAGGATTTGGTGCGGCTGACATGCGGCAGTGCCACCAGCCCAGGAGATTAAACAAGGTTGAGAAGATCCCTATTGACCACCCATTTCCACTGGTTCTGTAGATCAGAAGTGATCCCACAGCCATCAGTGCGATCAGCAGCGCAATGACTGCCCTCGCGTGCTGCCAGAGCCATTCCCTCATGTTTTGACCGAACTTTCTCGGGAGGATAGTCAATTCTGCGGCCCAATTCTGGCATCGGCAGCTCCCAGAACCGCGCCAACAGTGGGCCCAGATGGAGCTCAGTTTAGCCTTGTTCGCCTGCGCACGGGTGGGCTACAAGACGTCCAAACCGTCGCAGCGAACCTGCACAGGAGAGCCAACCCGCCGGGCAGCATTGGCGGCTTTCAGTGAACGCATGGCAGCGGTGACGCTGCCAGCCATGCTGTAGGGAAACAACAGAATAGTCCTGTAGTCCGGGGCCTGGTCAGCGGCAGTTCCTGCTGCACCGGCGGCGCCGCCAGCAGCACCGCCAGCCCCTGGGGCACCGAACGCAAGAGGAGCCGGGCCAATGGTGCGGACAGCCTGTGGCAAATCCAGGGCAGCCACGAACGCCGCAACATCGGCCTCGCTTCCCGTCAGGGACGCCAGGCGCATGGCCGGCGGCAGACCCAACTCGTGCCGCAGCGCAAACTCCCGCTCGGCATGGCCGGCCGGATCCCACCTAACTAGAGCCGCCACTTCAACAGACTCCTCAGCAGTGACGACAACAACGCCGCCTTCCTGCGCGGGCCGGACCAGTGCCGCAGCGTTCAGCCACCGCCGCAGAGTCTCCTCGCCGGCACGCAGCGATTCACGCCGGAGCATGGAATCGCCGTCGAGCAGCAGAGCCGCCGAATAGCCGTGCGGAGCAACAGGCTCAGCCCCAATAGTTGCCACAACGATGGCGGCCCGGTCCGGCACCGTTGTCTTGATGTTCTCTCCTGAGGAGGAAATGACAGGGACCGACGGGAAGGCCCGCCCCAGCTCCTCCGCGGTCCGCAAAGCACCCACGGAAATAGCACGCAACAAATTGAACCCACAGGTGGGACAGCTAAAGGCAGTCTCGGCCGTACCGCACCATTTGCAGGTGACCATGGTTAGGGTGGATCCTGGCGCCCTGGACTGCATCAGCGGCCCCGTGCAGTGCCTGCACCGTGCAACCTCCCGGCACCGCTGGCAGGCCAGCCCCGGCGCGTAGCCGGTGCGGGCAACTTGAACAAGGACAGGCCCAAATTTCAGGGCATCCTTCGCCGCTGCCCAAGCCCTGTGCGGCAGCCTGGCCAACGCTGCGGCCGGGTCCCGTTCCTGTTCAAAAGAATCGGAAGTGCTGATGACCCTGGCAGTGGCCTTTCGCACGGCCGGGCGGGATGCAACGATCTCCTGTGCCCAACCGGTGGCTACGAGGCGCTGGGATTCGCTGCTACGGCTGTGCCCTGCCATGAGGACAGCCGTGTCCTCTACCTCGGAGCGCAACAGCAGGACGTCACGGCTGTGCTGATAGGGCGCGCGGCGTTCAATATGGAGTTCATCGCCGTCATCCCAGCACACAACCAGCCCAAGGTTGGTGACGGGGGCATAGGCGGCTGAACGGGTACCAATCACAATCCGCACATCCCCGGCAAGGACACGAAGAAAGTTGGCATAGCGCAGGTTAGGGCCGTCATCCGCGGTGAGCTTCACAAAGCTGCCCTCCGCTAGGACCTCGGCAAAAGCCTGCTCCAACAGCTCCAAGTCCCGCAGATCTGGAACAACCACGATGGCGCCACGACCTGACTGCGCACAGTAGGCAACAATCTGGGCCAACTGGCGCTGCCAGGAATGCGGCCCAAAACCGGCGAGGGAACCCAGCACGGCCTTGGGGCTCTCCCCCATTGCCAGCCGGGTCAAGAATTCTTCGGCGTTCTGGTAATCGGCAAAAAGGGGATACCCAGGCTTGGCGGGCGGCCCTGCTGCTGCAGGAGCTTCTCCTGCAGCTTCCGCTTCCACCAGCTCCGCAGCCTTTTTCAGATACACCTTTTCAAGGCTTGCCACCCGGGGCGGCACGGCCACACGGAGCACGTCCGCTACGGTTCCGCAGTAACGGGCAGCCACCTTGTGGGCCGCCTGGAGCACGGCGGGGGTCAGGACCTGCACGGGGGAATACACCCGTGTCAGCGGCACCAGCCGTTCGCTTTCAGATTCGGCTGCCCGGGCTACCAGGAAACCGTTGAGGTCCTGACCAGAAAACTTGACCCGCACACGCACACCCGGCTGTGCCTGGGCGTCGAGTTCAAGCGGCACGGAGTAGTCGAAGACCCTGTCAAGGTGTGGCAGCGGGGAATCAATGACTACGTGGGCAACAGGCAACTCGCGGGCCAGCACCACTCCGCTGTGCGGATCTGCCACACGCTGCTTCGCGACAAAGCCACTGAGAAGGCTCAACTGCACGCCTTCGGCCGGCCCCTCATGGTTCAGCGGTTCATCCATGACGTCCTCCCAGGGTGCGTGGTGCGGTTCGGGCCGCGTAAAACCGGCCCCTAAAACAAGCTAAGCACAGCCCACTGACAAAGTGTCGGCGGGCCGTGCTCGGCTGTGGATAAGCAAACGTGGATAGCTAAAGCCGTTAGGCGTTAAAGTACGCCTTGAGCGCATCCACGCGGTCAAGGTTCTCCCACGTGAAGTCGGGATCGTCACGGCCAAAGTGGCCGTGTGCGGCCGTCTTGGCGTAGATGGGGCGTTTCAAGTCAAGGCTGTCGATGATGGCCATGGGGCGCAGATCGAAGATGGCCGCAATGGCGTCTTCGATGCGGCGTGGATCCACCGTCTCGGTGCCGAACGTCTCCACGTACACGCCCACGGGGCGGGCCACACCAATGGCGTAACCTACCTGGATTTCAGCGCGCGCAGCTAGCCCGGCGGCAACAACGTTCTTGGCAACCCACCGCATGGCGTAGGCAGCTGACCGGTCAACCTTTGACGGGTCCTTGCCGGAGAAGGCGCCGCCACCGTGACGGGCCATGCCACCGTACGTATCCACAATGATCTTCCGGCCCGTCAGGCCGGCATCACCTACGGGTCCGCCCACAACAAACGGGCCCGCAGGGTTCAGGTATGTCTTGACGGAGGAAACATCCAGGCCTGACGCCTCCATCACGGGGGCAATGACAAATTCCGCCAAATCCGCGCGCAACTTCTCCAAGGAAGTGCCTTCGGCATGCTGGCTGGAGATGACAACGGTGTCCACTGATACGGGCTTTTCGCCGTCGTACCCAATGGTCACCTGGGTTTTGCCATCGGGTCGCAGGTATTCAAGCAGCCCGGACTTGCGCACATTGGTCAGGCGCTCCGAGAGGCGGTGCGCCAAGAAAATAGGGGTGGGCATGTAAGAGGCGGTCTCGTTGCTCGCGTAGCCGAACATGAGGCCCTGATCGCCGGCGCCCTGGGTGTCATATTTGTCAACGGCAGTACCCTCGCGGACCTCCAAGGCGTTAAACACGCCATCGGAAATGTCCTGGGACTGCTGGCCAATGGAGACCGAAACGCCACAGCGTGCGCCGTCAAAACCATTGGCTGAAGAGTCATAGCCAATGTCCAGGATGGTGTTGCGTACAATCTGCGGGATTTCCACATAGGCGTTAGTTGTCACCTCGCCGGCCACATGGACCAGACCCGTAGTGGCCATGGTTTCCACGGCAACACGGGAATCCGGGTCTTCGGCCAGCAGCGCGTCAAGAATGGCATCACTGATCTGGTCGCAGATCTTATCGGGATGACCTGCCGTCACGGATTCGGAGGTAAATAGGCGCAGGGGGTTTACTGAAGTCACGTCTCTACTTTACTGGGGATAGCGCGCCACCCATTGCTGCGAGACACGGTTTGTCATCTATAGTATGTGCCGGCGCGCGGCTAATACTTGCTAATTCTTCCTAGTTCTTGCGAGTTCTTGCCTAGCTTCTGTGCAATAAGATGCACGACGACGTCAGCCACCTGGCGCTTGCTGCCCGCCGATTGCACAGGGCTGGAACCGTCCAGGGACAAGATCTCAACGTGGTTGTTATCCTGGCCAAAGACCCGCTCGCTGCCGCTTTCGCCGGGACCAACCTCGTTGACCACCAAAAGATCGCAGCCCTTGCGGCGCAATTTAGCCTGCGCATAAGTGCGTGCATCAGCCTCGTCGTCACCAGTTTCGGCGGCAAACCCAACAATGAGCTGCTGCTGGTTTTGCGCGGAACGGTGGGCCACCAATTCAACCAGAATGTCCGGGTTGCGGACCAAGGTGATGACGGGATCCTCACCATGGTCGCGTTTTTTGATTTTTCCGGTAGAAATAGTGGCCGGACGGAAATCAGCCACGGCAGCGGCCATGATGATCACGTCGGCGGTGGCCGCCGCTGCCAGGGTTGCCGCCCGCAGTTCAAGGGCAGTCTCGATTGGCTGGAGCCGGGCGGTTGCCGGAGGAGCAACGTCCAAGGGCGCGTGGATCAAGGTGACCTGTGCTCCTGCCGCTAGGGCGGCTTCGGCCAAGGCCACTCCCTGCTTACCTGAGGACTTGTTGCCCAAGTAACGCACGGGATCAAGTGGTTCTCGGGTGCCACCAGCGGTGATCAGAACATGGCGGCCCGCCAGCTCACCGGGTTCGGCGCCCGCTTGTTCCCCCGCAGAAGCTGCAGGTTCGGTCCCCAACGCTTCCCCCGCAGAAGCTGCGGATGCAGCGGGTGCCGGGGACGCGGCGTGGCGTTTGGCGGAATGCTCAACCAGACTCAGGGCGGCAGTAAAGATGTCTTCCGGCTCCGGCAGCCGGCCCGGACCCGAGTCGGCGCCCGTCAAGCGGCCAACTGCGGGGTCCAGGACGTGCACGCCACGAGATCGCAACGTAGCCACATTGGCCACCGTTGCCGCATGGGCCCACATTTCTGTGTGCATGGCGGGGGCAAAAAGCACCGGGCCTCGAGCCATGAGCAAGGTGGTGGTGAGCAAGTCATTGGCCTGCCCACTGGCGGCCTTGGCCAAAAGATCGGCGGTGGCCGGAGCCACCACGATCAAATCGGCCTCATGGCCGATCCTCACGTGGTTGACCTGGTCCACGGCGTCAAAGACATTGTTGGTCACGGGCCGCCCGCTCAGGGCCTCCCATGTAGCGGCACCAACAAAATTGGTGGACGCGTCGGTAGGAATGACCGTGACCTGATGCCCCGCCTCCGTGAAGAGGCGCAACAACAGGGCCGCCTTGTAAGCGGCGATACCGCCACCTACCCCCAAAACAATGTTCAGCTTAGACACCGTGGCTCAAACGCGCTTTAGACAGTCTCGACGGGAGTGGAAACCAGCAGGCCCTCGTCGATTTCACGGAAAGCGATGGAGAGGGACTTTTCATTGAGCTTGGTGTCAACCAGCGGGCCAACATATTCGAAAAGGCCCTCGTGCAGCTGAGCGTAGTAGGCGTTGATCTGGCGTGCGCGCTTGGCACCAAAGATGACCAGTCCGTACTTCGAATCCGCAGCTTCAAGCAGCGAATCGATCGAGGGATTGATGATGCCTTCGGGTTGTGTAGTCAATTACTTCTCCAAAAAATCGAAAGGGTGTCTTGCAGTTCCAGCATTGTTGCGTTCCAACAAATGCCGGCTCAAGCAGTGTGATGGGGGGTGAGCCCCATCAGTTCAACAAGCGCGGCTGCAGCCCGGCTTACCTGGTCATTGACAATGACGTAATCAAATTCCGGCGCGGCAGCAAGTTCCAGTTTAGCGGTTTCTAGGCGGCGGTGCTGTTCTTCAAGCGTTTCTGTGCCGCGTCCCACTAAACGGCGCACTAATTCATCCCAACTAGGCGGTGCCAGGAACACGAAATCAGCCTCCGGCATGGCTTTTTTAACTTGGCGCGCACCCTGCAAATCAATCTCCAGCAGCACTGACTTTCCGGCAGCCACGGCCGCCGCCACGGTGCTGCGCAAGGTACCGTACCGGTTTACACCATGGACAGTGGCCCACTCCAGCAAGTCACCCTTTGCCACCAGTGAATCGAATTCCTCTGCTGACTTGAAGAAGTAGTGAATCCCTTCTTCCTCGCCGGGGCGGGCCACACGGGTGGTGGCGGAAACTGAGAGCCACACATCCGGGTAGTTGTCCCGGATGAACGTGGACACGGTGCCCTTGCCAACAGCGGTGGGACCCGCCAAGACAGTGACACCACTGCGTGGCTTGCTCCGGTGGGTGAGTTCGGACGGTACGTTGAACCCGCTCATGACTTCTTTCCCAAGTAGTCAATGAGGGCGCGGCGCTGATGCACGCCCAGCCCACGCACCCTGCGGGTTGGGGCAATCCCCAGCTCGCTCATGATCACAGTTGCACGTACCTTTCCAATGCCCGGGAGGGCTTCCAATAAATCACTGACTCTGAGCCTGTCCAGGGCTGGCTCATCGAGCGCCGCGGAAAGCAAAGCGCCCACACTGAGCTGTCCTGTTTTCAAATCCTGCTTCGCCTGGGACCTGACCGCCCGGGCAGCAACGGCCTTAACCCGCGCGTCTGCGCGTTGTTCCTGCGAGAGGTGCGGCAAATTCACGAAAAAGCTCCCTGATGATGGCTGTCCCCGATGCGGATGGCGAACACGGTATTTATTTCGAACCTATCCGCACCGGGGAAGCAAATCAATCTGCGGCGAGGCATCCCCACCACATTCGGGACTACTTCAGGCTGGCTAGTGTTTCCACCGTAGCAGCCCGCAGGGCGGCAATGTCCGGCCCTGCTGCCAAGATGCCTCTGCTGGAGGTACCCAGAACCGCAGGGTATGCGGGCCCAAACGTAGCCCGCATATCCGCCCCAGTGGCTCCTTGGGCGCCAAGCCCCGGAGCCAGAATAGGGCCGTTGACAGCGGCTAGGTCAATGTCCAGCTCGCGCAGCGCATTGCCTACGGTGGCACCCACCACAAGCCCTACCGAGCCGAGAGCAGCCGCCGCGTAGCGCTGATTCTCTTGCGCGGCCGCCTGCACAATGCGTTTGGCCACGGACTCGCTGCCACCGACATGCTGGACGGACGCGCCCTCCGGGTTGGAGGTCAGTGCCAGGACAAAAACACCCCGGCCGTTGGCTGCTGCCAGATCCAGTGCCGGCCGCAGGGATTCAAAGCCCAGGTAGGGGCTCAGCGTCACCGAATCTGCCGCCAGCGCTGAGCCCTCACGCAGCCAGGCATCGGCATAGCCGGCCATGGTGGAACCAATGTCCCCGCGCTTGGCATCAGCAATAGTGAGCACCTCCGCTTGCGCGGACGCGGCCAGCAACTCCTCAAGGACTGCCAACCCGGCCGAGCCGTGGCGCTCATAGAGCGCCACCTGCGGCTTGATGGCTGCCGCCAGCGCAGCCACGGCCTCCAGCACTGTCTGGGAAAAGGTGCGCAGGCCCTGGACATCATCCGCCAGGCCCCATGCGGCCAGCAGGCCCGGGTGGGGGTCAATCCCCACACACAGGGCACCGCGGGCCTCCATGGCGGCGGCGAGGCGTGCGCCGAACGAGACCCGGCCGCCGTCTGGGCCCTCTGCGGCGGGGGGCCCGCTGCGGGGCCCCCCGGCTCCGAGGGAGCCGCTGGGGATACTACTTGGCATTCTGCGCTGCCTGGCCTGCTGCCAGGACCACTGCGTGCTCCTGCAAGCTGGTGACGTCCCATTCGTAGGAGCGCAATGCTTCCATGGCCTGAACAGCCACGTTGAATTCAGCCACCGTGGTGATGCAGGGGCGGCCGTTGGAAACTGCCGCCGCACGGATCTCGTAACCATCCCCGCGAGCCTGGCCGCCTGAGGGTGTGTTGAAGATCATGTCAATCTCACCGTTGTTGATGAGATCCACAATGCTCTGATCATCCGAACCACCGCTCTCCTGGCTGATCTTGCGAACAGTGGTGGAGGCGATGCCGTTGCGGCGCAGGACATCTGCGGTGCCGCCTGTGGCCACAATCTTGTAGCCCAGGTCAACGAGGCGCTTGACGGCCATGATGATGGAGCGCTTGTCACGGTTGGCCACCGAGACGAACACCGTTCCGTCCACCGGCAGGGCGCCGTTGGCAGCTGCCTGGCTCTTGGCGAAGGCAGTATCAAAGTGCTTGTCAATGCCCATGACTTCACCCGTGGAACGCATTTCCGGCCCCAGCAGGGAGTCAACAACGTGGCCTTCAACAGTGCGGAAACGGTTGAAGGGCAGCACAGCTTCCTTCACAGCAACCGGGGCGTTGTCAGGTAAGTTCCCGCCATCTCCCACCTCGGGCAGGATGTGGTGGACGCTGCGCAGGTGGGCAATGGAGACACCCACACCAATCAAGGCAGCTGCCTTGGCCATCTGCACACCGGTTGCCTTGGAGACAAACGGTACGGTGCGGGAGGCCCGCGGGTTGGCTTCAAGCACGTAGAGGATGTCCGCAGCCAGGGCGAACTGGATGTTGATCAAACCACGCACACCAACGCCTTCGGCGATGGCGCGGGTGGCCGCACGGACCCGCTCCTGGACGTCCTTGCCCAAGGTGATGGGAGGCAGCACGCAGGCGGAGTCACCGGAGTGAATGCCGGCCTCTTCAATGTGTTCCATGATGCCGCCAAGGTACATGTCCTTGCCGTCAAAGAGGGCGTCCACGTCAATCTCAATGGCGTCTTCTAAGAACCTGTCGATTAGGACCGGGTGCGCCTCGGTGATCTCGGTAGCGTTCTTGATGTAGCGGGACAGGTTGGCCTCGTCATAGACAATCTCCATGCCGCGGCCGCCCAGGACGTAGGAGGGACGGACCAGCACGGGGTAGCCAATCTCATCGGCAATCTTCTTGGCATCGTTGAAGGACACGGCCGTGCCATTCTTCGGGGCGATCAAGCCGGCCTCATCCAGGACGCGGGAGAACATGCCGCGGTGCTCGGCCAGATCGATGGCTTCCGGGGAGGTACCCAAGATGGGCACACCGGCGTCGGCCAGTTCCTGTGCCAGCTTCAGGGGCGTCTGCCCGCCCAGCTGAACAAAGACACCCATCACGCCGCCGGTGCGCTCTTCAGCCGCGATGATTTCCAGCACGTCCTCGAGTGTCAACGGCTCAAAGTACAGGCGGGTGGAGACGTCATAGTCAGTGGAGACGGTTTCCGGGTTGCAGTTGACCATGACGGTCTCGTAGCCGGCCTTGCGCAACGCCATGGAGGCGTGCACGCAGGAGTAGTCAAACTCGATGCCCTGGCCAATACGGTTGGGCCCTGAGCCGAGGATGATGACGGAGGGCTTTTCATGGAGCGCAATCTCATCCTCCTCGTCATAGGTGGAGTAATGGTACGGGGTGTACGCGGCGAATTCCGCGGCGCAGGTATCCACCGTCTTGTAGACAGGGCGGATGTTCAATGCTTGGCGGACGCCACGAACCACTGCCTCGGAGTTATTGGTCAAGGCACCGATCTGGGCGTCAGAGAAGCCGTGGCGCTTGGCCAGCTTGAGCATTTCCGGGCTCAAGGCTGTGGACTTGCGGATGGTTACCGAGACTTCATTGAGTAGCACCAGCTGATCAAGGAACCAAGGGTCAATGCCGGTTGCCTCATACATTTGCTCCACCGTGGCACCGCCGAGCAGGGCACGTTGAACCTGGCCAAGACGCTCCGTGGTGGGACGCTTGGACGCTTCCATGAGTTCCGGCACGTCCAGGGCGTTGACGCTGTGGAATTCCAGGCTTGCACCCTTCTGTTCCAATGAGCGTAGCGCCTTCTGCAGGGCTTCGGTGAAGTTGCGGCCCATGGCCATGGCTTCGCCAACGCTCTTCATGGTGGTGGTCAGGGTGGGGTCCGCTGCCGGGAACTTCTCAAACGCGAAGCGGGGTACCTTGACAACCACGTAATCCAGCGCGGGCTCGAAGGAGGCCGGGGTCTTCTGGGTGATGTCGTTGGGGATCTCATCCAGGGTGTAGCCCAAGGACAGCTTGGTAGCGATCTTGGCGATAGCGAAGCCGGTTGCCTTCGAAGCCAGTGCCGAGGAGCGTGAAACGCGCGGGTTCATCTCAATGACCACCACTCGCCCTGTGTCAGGTTCGATCGCGAACTGAATGTTACAGCCACCGGTGTCCACGCCAACCTCGCGGATCACCGCAATGGAGATGTCGCGCAGATTCTGGTATTCGCGGTCCGTCAGGGTCATGGCCGGGGCCACGGTGATGGAGTCACCCGTGTGGACGCCTACCGGGTCAAAGTTTTCAATGGAGCAAACAACAACGACGTTATCGTTCTTGTCGCGCATCATTTCCAGCTCGTATTCCTTCCAGCCAAGGATGGACTCTTCGAGCAGAACCTCGGTGGTGGGGCTGTACTGCAGGCCTTGACCCACAATGCGCTCCAAGTCCTTGGGCGTGTAGGCCAGGCCGGAGCCGAGCCCACCCATGGTGAAGGAGGGGCGGACCACCATGGGGTAGCCAAGGTCCTTGGCCGCCTCGAAGGCTTCATCCAGAGTATGGATGATATGGCTGCGTGCCGATTCGGCACCGCAGCGCTCCACCACACCCTTGAACTTTTCGCGGTCCTCGCCGAGTTCGATAGCGGCGATGTTCGCACCGATCAGCTCCACGTTGTACTTGGCCAGAACACCATTCTTATCCAAGGCGATGGCCGTGTTCAACGCGGTCTGGCCACCGAGGGTGGGCAGGATGGCGTCGGGGCGTTCCTTGGCGATGATCTTCTCCACCACCTCGGGGGTGATGGGTTCAACATAGGTGGCGTCCGCGAACTCGGGATCGGTCATGATGGTGGCCGGGTTGGAGTTGACGAGGATGACCCGCAGGCCCTCTTCCTTCAAAACACGCAGCGCCTGGGTGCCGGAGTAATCAAACTCGGCAGCCTGGCCAATCACGATCGGGCCGGAGCCAATGACCAAAACTGATTTAAGATCTTCCCTCTTTGGCATTACTTATCTTCCTGGCTCTGTGTGCTCTGGCTGGCTGCACTCTGGCTCTGTGCACCCTGGTAATTGGTCATGAGATTGATGAACCTGTCAAACAGGTACGCGGCGTCATGCGGGCCGGCTGCCGCTTCGGGGTGGTACTGCACCGAGAAGGCGGGGATGTCGCGGCAGGAGAGACCTTCAACCACTTGATCGTTGAGGCTGATGTGGCTGACCTCAACGCGGCCAAAACGCTCCTCGGGGGCCTGTGTGGGTCCCTCCAGCGGGGCGTCCACGGCAAAGCCGTGGTTCTGGCTGGTGATTTCCACCTTGCCGGTGCTGCGGTCCATGACGGGCTGGTTCATGCCGCGGTGTCCGTAGCGCAGCTTGTACGTGCCAAAGCCCAGGGCACGGCCTAGGATCTGGTTGCCGAAGCAGATGCCGAAGTAGGGCACCCCGGCGTCCAAGAAAGCGCGCACAAAGGCCACCTGGGCATCAGCGGTGGCGGGGTCCCCTGGGCCGTTGGAGATGAACACACCGTCCGGGTTCAGCGCCATCGCATCCTCAAAGGACGTGCTGGCGGGTAGCACGTGCAGGCGCACACCGCGCTCGGCGAAGCGGGCCGGGGTCATGGCTTTCATGCCAAGGTCCAGGGCCACAATGGTGAATAGGGTTTCCCCGGTCCAGCCGTGATCGGCAGGCTCAACGACGTACGCTTCCTTAGTGCTGACCTCTTCGGCCAGGCGCAGGCCAGCCATGGACGGCTGGGCCTTGACCTCGGCGAGCATCTCGGCCTCGGAGCGTGCTGCAGCTTCACCGGAGAAGATGCCGGCCTTCATGGAACCGCGTTCGCGCAGGTGGCGGGTGATGGCCCGGGTGTCTACACCCTGGATGCCGACAATGCCCTGGGAGATGAGTTCCGCGTCAAGGGTGCCCTCGCTGCGCCAGTTGGAGGGGCGGCGGGCGGCGTCGCGGACAATGTAACCGGCAGCCCAGATCTTGGCTGATTCATTATCTGCCTGATTCACACCGGTGTTGCCAATGTGGGGTGCGGTCTGGACAATCAGCTGGCGGGCGTAGGACGGGTCCGTCAGGGTTTCCTGGTATCCGGTCATGCCAGTGGTGAAGACAGCCTCGCCCAAGGTTGTCCCCTGTGCGCCGTAGCTGCTGCCACGGAAAGTGCGGCCATCTTCCAAGACTAAAAGTGCCTGTACAGGCATGGTTGTTTCCCTCATTCTCAATTGTTCTTTCCGTTGCGCTCTGTATCGCTGTCTTCAGGCAACAGTGCCTGTAATGCGTGAATCAAGGGGCGTTTAGCGCCAGCTTCTGTGGTTCTAAAGCCCGTGTCTACTTGGGTATTCTCCAGCAACCAGCCAATAACAACCAGTCCATCCTTTTCCACAAATTTACCCGCCATGCCGGAGCCGGTGCTGACCTCGGTAAGTTTTTGCGCGGCGATGAAAATCTCTTGTGCCCCTGTGCGCTCCACCAGGATCCCTGACGGGTAAACATGGACCACGGCGGTGGTCCGGATGCCCAAGCCGTGAACGGCCAGCCGGTCAAGCCAGTCCCCGCCCGAGGTGGTGACCACATACATGCCGGGGACACTGATCACTGCCTCACCCAGATCGGTGGGCACCGCGGGAAGCTGAGCAACATCACTTTGCCGCTTGAGCTTGTTCCGCCAGCCCCATCCCATGAGGGCGAACACCACCACAACCAGCAGTAGGGTCAGGATGCCGGGAAGAATCCGTTCATCCACTAGTTGGCTCCATGGCGGTAGGGGGTGTTGAGCATGCCACTTAACACTGTGGGGTGTCCGTTAAAGAAGGTGGCAATGACCTTGCCCGGCAGTTGCAGGCCGGCGAACGGTGAGTTGCGGCCCTTGGTTGCCATGGCGGAGGGATCAACGGTCCAACGCGCTGCGGGGTCCACAAGCACAATGTTGGCCGGCTCCCCCACTTCCAAGGGACAGCCCTGATCGGCCAGCTGGCCAATCTGTGCCGGCGTGGTGGAGGTGACGCGGGCAAAGTCCGCCCAGGTCATCAAGTTCGTTTCGATCATGGTTTCCTGCACCACTGACAGGGCTGTTTCCAATCCCGTCATACCCATGGCTGCGGCGGCCCATTCGCATTCCTTGGCTTCGCTAGGGTGCGGGGCGTGATCGGTGCCAACAATGTCAATGGTGCCATCAGCCAGAGCGGCACGCAGTGCGTGAACGTCGGCGTCGGCGCGCAGCGGCGGGTTGACCTTGTAGACGGGGTTGTAGCTGCGTACCAGTTCTTCGGTCAGCAGCAGGTGGTGCGGGGTGACCTCAGCGGTGACAGAGATACCGCGTTCCTTGGCCCAGCGGATGATCTCCACCGATCCGGCTGTGGACACATGGCACACGTGCAGGCGTGAACCCACATGCTGGGCTAGCAGCACGTCACGGGCAATGATGGATTCTTCGGCTACTGCCGGCCAGCCGGCCAGGCCCAAGTCAGCGGAGACTTCGCCCTCGTTCATCTGGGCGCCTTCGGTGAGGCGGGGTTCTTGCGCATGCTGGGCGATCACGCCGTCGAACGCCTTGACATACTCCAGGGCGCGGCGCATCAGGACGGGGTCACTGACACAGATGCCGTCATCGGAGAAGACCCGGACGCGGGCGCGGGAATCGGCCATGGCCCCCAGCTCGGCGAGCTGTGCACCGGCGAGTCCCACGGTTACTGCACCCACGGGGCGCACATCCACCCAGCCGGATTCACGGCCCAGCGTGTAGACCTGCTCCACCACGCCGGCGGTGTCAGCCACGGGTGAGCTGTTGGCCATGGCGTGCACGGCGGTGAACCCGCCCAGGGCTGCGGCACGGGTGCCGGTTTCCACGGTTTCGGCGTCTTCACGGCCGGGCTCGCGCAGGTGGGTGTGCAGGTCAACCATGCCGGGCAGTGCCACCAGATTGGTGGCGTCAATAACAGTTGCCTGTCCCACAATCTCGGCACTCAGGTCCTGGCCCACCGCGGCGATAACCCCGTCTCGGACCAGGATATCGGCGGTTTCCTTGCCCAATAGGGAGGCTGAACGAATCAAGTAACCAGAAGAAGTCATGAAGGGTCCTTTACTGAGGGCAGAGGTGAGGGGGCGTGGCTCTGACGCATTTCCCCGGATAGCAGGAGGTACAAGGTGGCCATGCGCACCGAGACACCGTTGCGCACCTGGGCCAGCACGGTGGAGCGTGGCGAGTCAGCGGCGGCCGAGGAAATTTCCAGGCCCCGGTTCATGGGCCCGGGGTGCATGATGATGGTGTCCTTGAGGTTCAGGGCATCCAACTTGGCCAGGCGGGAGTCGTCGAACCCCCACCGGCGCGCATACTCCCGGGTGGAGGGGAAGAAGGAGGCGTTCATGCGTTCGGCCTGGACCCGGAGCATCATGACCGCGTCAACACCGTTTTCCAGGGCCGCGTCCAGGTCATAACTGACCTCGCAGGGCCAGTGCTCGATGCCGACCGGCAGAAGGGTGGGTGGCGCCACCAAGGTCACGTGAGCACCCAGGGTACGGAGCAGCCACACGTTGGAGCGGGCCACGCGGGAATGCAGCACGTCGCCAACAATGATCACGCGCATGCCGCTCAGGTCCGCACCCACGGAGGAGGTGCCGGCAAGTTTAGCCCAGTGGGCTCGCATGGTGAAGGCGTCCAGCAGTGCCTGGGTGGGGTGTGCGTGGGTACCGTCACCGGCGTTGATGACGGCGGCATCAATCCAGCCGGAGTTGGCCAGCTGAGCGGGCGCCCCGGAGGCCCAGTGCCTGATGACCACGGCGTCAGCGCTCATGGCTTCCAGGGTTTGGGCGGTGTCCTTGAGGGATTCACCCTTGGAGACGGAGGATCCCTTGGCGCTGAAGTTGATGACGTCTGCGGAGAGGCGCTTGGCTGCGGCTTCAAAGGAGATGCGGGTGCGGGTGGAGTCCTCAAAGAACAAGTTCACCACGGTGCGTCCGCGCAGGGCGGGCAGCTTCTTGATTTCCCGCTCGCCCACGGCACTCATTTCCTGGGCTGTGTCCAGGATCTGGATGGCGTTTTCGAGGCTGAGCTGTTCGGTGGAAAGTAAGTGCCTCATGCGCCAGCCTCGATAACAACCTGGTCATCGGCGGCTGAGCCACCATCAATTTCACTCAAGCGCACACGCACTTTTTCAGTGGAGGATGTGGGCAGGTTTTTGCCAACATGGTCTGCACGGATGGGCAGCTCGCGGTGCCCTCGATCCACCAGGACGGCCAGGCGCACCACGCGGGGGCGGCCCAAATCAACCAGCGCATCCAAGGCTGCACGGATGGTGCGCCCGGAATACAGCACATCGTCAACCAGGACCACTGTTTTACCGTCAATACCGGATACGGGCAGTTCGGTGCGCTGCGGGGCGCGGGTGGGATGCTGGGCGAGATCGTCACGGAACATGGTGACATCGAGCTGGCCAACAATGGCGGCGGGGTCTATGCCTGGATCACTGGCGGCCAGTTTCGCGGCCAGTCGCTGGGCGAGTGGGTAACCGCGGCGCGGAATGCCTAAAAGCAACAGATTGGCGCTGCCCTTGTTGGATTCCAAAATTTCATAGGCGATACGAGTTAGCGCCCGTTCAATATCTCCGGCGCTGAGAACCACACGGGACACAGTGAGCGGTGCCGAGTTTTGCTGAACTGCCTCATACTCTGCAGAGGAATTCGTCATTTTCTCGCGTCCCCTTTCCCCGCCTCACAGGACGGAATTAAAAGGTTGAATGCGTACAACTCAAACTACCACAGGCACCGCCACGCCCACGCGCTGGCCCAGCGCGGCACCTTGGAGCGGGCACGCGGTGGCCCTACGCTTGAGAACATGACTGAACCTGGCCACTGGCAAGATCCCGCCGCAGGTGCGCCTCTGGCGCAACCGCACTACGCCCAAGCACCACTGCCACAGGTGCAGGGGCCCGGGCCCGGCTCGGCACTGAGCTACCGGCCTGACTATTGGGCGCATCCGGCCCCGGTGCAAACCAAACGAAAGCCTCGGGGCACGGGCGTCAAAGTGACCAACATCATTTTGCTCAGCGTGCTGATTCTAGTAACACTGGTGACCTTGGCCTTCTTCGCCATTTCCATTGGCGCCAACGTCTTTTTGATCTGCGGGGCGTTGGCACTGATCCCTTTGGTTATCTGTATTGCCGCCTTGATGTGGATTGACAGGTGGGAACCGGAGCCCCTCGCGGCCTTGATCCTGGGCTTCTGCTGGGGTGCCGGGATGGCTGTTGTCACCACCCTTGTTGTGGGTAGCTGGGTCCAGCCCCTACTCATGAGCCCCAACCCTGCCGCGGACGCGGATATGGTGGGGGCCGTAATTCAGGCACCCTTAGTGGAGGAATTCTGCAAAGGTGCCGGATTGCTGTTGCTCTTTTTCCTGCGCCGGCGCACCTTCGACGGTCCCATAGACGGGGTGGTTTATGCGGGCATGATCGCTGCCGGCTTCGCCTTCACGGAAAATATCCTCTATTTCGGCCAGGCGCTTTCAGATGCGGACGGCGCCGTGGGCGGCCTGGCCAGCATCTTCATCCTGCGAGGGCTCATGTCACCGTTTGCCCATGTCATGTTTACCGCAATGCTGGGCGTCTGTGTGGGCTATGCAGCCCGCAACGGTGGCACCCTCATGGTCCTGGGCGCTTGGGTGGTAGGCCTTGTCCCGGCCATGCTCCTGCATGGGCTTTGGAACGGTTCAGCCTTTTTGGGCGGCAACTTCATCATTGTGTACGTGGTGCTTCAGGTCCCCTTGTTCATCCTGAGCATTGTGGGCATCATCTTATTGCGCCGCTCTGAGGCGAAACTCACCCGCCGGCGTCTATCCGATTACGTCCCGTCTGGCTGGTTCACCCAACAAGAGGTGCCGATGCTCGCAACAGGTGCAGGCCGGCGTCGTGCTTTAACATGGGCTAGGACCTTTGCGGCGGCACCCATCATGAAGGAGTTCATCCGCCTGGCCACGCGCCTGGCATTCACCCGGCAGCGGCTGCTAGTTGATGCCCGGGGCGCCAGCAAAGGGTCAAGAACACGCTTCGCCGCGAACCAGGAACTAGAACTCGGATTGCTCAACAGGAGCACCGCCGTGCGTAGCGAACTGCTAGGGCGCCATTCACAGGCTGTGTGGCAGGCCCAAAACTTGGCGTCCCAACAGATGCAAGCGCAACAGATGCAAGCCCAGCATTTTCAATCCCAGCATCAGCCCTGGCAACAGCCTTAAACGAGAACTGACCCGCAGCTCTTGGCTGCCGGTCAGTTCTCGTTGCGGGTGGGCTCCAGGCGGCTTCTAGGCCAGCAGAGTCGGCTTGATCTGCTGCAAACGTCCCAGCAGGCCGTTGATGAACTGGGGAGATTCATCAGTTGAGAGAATTTTTGCCAATTCCACGGCTTCGCTTATGGCGACTGCATCCGGGACGTCGTCGTTGTAGAGCAGCTCCCAGGTGCCGATGCGCAGGATAATCCGGTCCACGGCGGGCATGCGCTCAAGCGTCCAGCCCTGTGAGTAGGTCGCCAGGAATTCGTCAATACTCTCGGCCATTGCTGTCACGCCTTCAACCAGGTCAACGGTGTAGACGTTGATGATCTGATCGGCAATTTCACGCCGTGCCGTCAAAGCCGACATGGCGCTGACCTCGCGCTGCTCGGCCTCGAACAAAATGTCTAGGGCGCGGCGGCGGGCCTTGCTACGTGCCGAATTCGGTTTGTTGCTGTCCTTAGTGCTTGCCACTACTCGCTGACACGTCCCAAGTAGCTGCCGTCACGGGTATCAACCTTGACGAGAGTGTTGTTCTCAACGAACAAGGGAACCTGAATTTCCAGACCGGTCTCAACCGTTGCGGGCTTGGTACCGGCGGAGGAGCGGTCACCCTGCAGTCCGGGCTCGGTGTAGGTGATACGCAGCTGCACGCTCGGGGGCAGTTCAATGTAGAGGGGTGAGCCCTCGTGCAACGCGATGGTCACGTTGATGTTTTCGAGCATGTAGTTCGTGGCGTCACCAATGGTCTTGCCTGACACGGTGAGCTGATCGTAGTTGTCCAGATCCATGAAGACGTAGTCTTCGCCGTCCTGGTACAGGTACTGGAAGTCTGAGCGGTCAACCGTTGCGGTTTCAATCTTCAAACCAGCGTTGAAGGTCTTATCAACCACCTTGCCGGAGAGGATGTTGCGCATCTTGGTGCGGACAAACGCCCCGCCCTTGCCTGGCTTGACGTGCTGGAACTCAATGACGTTCCAGAGCTGTCCTTCAAGTTTGAGAACGGTGCCGTTCTTAATGTCGTTTGTCGTTGCCACAGTAGCCTCTTAGCGTATAAGTATTTTCAAAAATCCATTGACCATACTACCGCACCTTGCTTTGCGCCGCCGCATGATTTCTACCACCATGGCTGGACACCTCACCGGCAAGCACGACGGCGGCCCTCACAACATCGATCCGTGAGAAAAGGTCGTTTAGAACCGCCAAAGCGACCTTTTCTCACGGATCGATGGATTATCCGGATGCGCGGACCTGGAATCCACCCGGTGAAGGCGTTATTCGCGTTCGGCCAGGTCCAGGGCCCGTTTCAGGGACACCGTGGCCGAGTATATTGCTGAGGCGTCGGAGCCGGATACCACCCGCAGCTCAAGGGCGGTGGCGAAGGTTTTCGCCGCCGTTTCAAAGGCACCGTTGCTGAAATACACCTTGCCGAGCTGCTGAAAAACCCAGGCTTCCATGGGTTTTCCTGCCACCTCTGGCAGAACGGCCCGCAGGATCTTCTCGGCCCTGTCAAAATGCTTGCTGGCCCGCAGAATATCAGCGTCCAGGACCTGCAACCGCAATGATCCAGGATCGCTGAGCCGGGCGGTGGCAGCAGCATCGGCTGCCTCGGCCGTCAGCCCTCGAGCCAGCAGAACAAAGACCCTATCCGCGGCATCGCCTGACTCTTCCAGTGCCAACTCGCAGGCCTCTTCATCCACCACCTCCGGCAGGAGCGTCTCGGGGTTGACGGCTGTTCCTGGGAATCCGGCTGAGGGCCAATCTTTTAACCCCATGCTAGGAAGCTATTTCCTGGTAGGCGGCAAAGAGCAGGGACTGATCGGGCACGTCCAAGATCCCGGGCCGGCCAATGCCGTCAAGAACCACAAAACGCAGCAGGTCCCCGCGAGTCTTTTTATCCCGCTTCATACCATCGAGCAGTGCCTGCCAGCGGTCCCTGCGGTAGCTCAACGGCAGTCCCAAAAGATCCAAGATGGTGCGGTGCCGGTCAGCATCGGCATCGCTGAGCCGGCCTACACTGCGGGCCAGTTCTGCCGCGAACATCATGCCGACGGACACAGCGGCACCGTGGCGCCAGGAGTAGCGTTCAACCAGTTCAATGGCGTGGCCTAGGGTGTGTCCGTAGTTGAGGATTTCACGCTGACCGCTCTCCTTCAAATCTGCCGAAACCACGGCAGCCTTCACAGCTATGGCACGCTCAATGAGTTCGCGCAGCACAGCGGAGGCGGGGTCCTTGACGGCTTCCGGGTTGGCCTCGATCAAATCCAGGATCACGGGATCGGCGATGAAGCCGCACTTGATCACCTCGGCCATCCCGGAGATCAGTTCATTGGGGGGCAGAGTGGCCAAGGTATCCAGGTCAACGAGCACGCCGGCCGGCGGGTGGAATGCGCCCACCAGGTTCTTGCCCTCTGCCGTGTTGATCCCTGTTTTGCCACCAACAGCGGCGTCCACCATGCCCAGCAGGGAGGTGGGAATATTCACGAGCTTAACCCCGCGCAACCAGGTGGCGGCAACAAATCCGCCCACATCGGTCACGGCGCCACCACCTACGGCAACAATGGCGTCGGAGCGGGTGAAATCATTCTTGCCCAAAACTTCCCAGCAGAAAGAAGCCACCTGAATGTGCTTGCCTTCTTCGGCATCGGGAATCTCTGCCGTGAGGGCGGTGAAGCCGGCAGCTTCGAGTTCATCCCGGACGGTATCCCCCGTCAGGCGCAACGCCCTCGGGTGGATAACCAAGACCTTTTTGACTCGCTCACCCAAGAGTGCCGGAAGCTGCGCCAGCAGCCCCCGGCCCACAACCACCTCGTAATTCTCCTGCGGCAAGACGCCGGTAACCTTGATGACGGTGTTGGGGGTGGCTGCTTCTGTGGAAGTCTCTGGGTTCACGGTGTTCATGGTTTAGGAATTCTCTTCTCTGGATTCTGCTGCCAACAGGCGGATCAGCCGCTCAACAAGCTGCGGCACATTGGAATTGGCCACATCAAGGGTGATGTTGGCCAGCCGGGCGTACACAGGACCGCGCACGGCGGCCAAGCGTTCCCAGGCGGCAACGGGGTCCGCCGACAGCAGGGGACGGCCTGTGTTGCGGGTGATGCGCTCCCGGACGGTGTCCAGTTCTGCACGCAGGAAAACAACGGTGGTCCGGGCCAGCAATTGCTGGGTTCCGGAGTCCAGGACGGCGCCACCGCCCAGAGACAAGACCACGGCTTTGGGGCTGGGGCTATCTAGGACGTCGGCAATGGCCTTCGCCTCGAGCTGACGGAAGTGGTGCTCGCCCCTGCCGGCAAAAATCCGAGGAATGGCCCCGTGCTTGGCCACAATTTTGTGGTCGGAGTCAATGAACTCCAGTCCCAGCACGCGCGCCAGCTCGGCCCCAATCACGGACTTGCCAACAGCCATGGGCCCGATCATGACAATGGGCTGTTGGGGCGTGAAGTCCGGCGCCCCCACCGGATCCCTGCCCGTGCCCATCAGTGGTCCTGGGTATCCAGATTGGCGGGGATGGCCGCCAGGTAGCTGTCCATGTTCCGCTTGGTCTCCGCAATGGAATCGCCGCCGAACTTCTCCACGAGTGCTTCTGCCAGCACAAGTGCGGTCATGGCTTCCGCCACTACGCCGGCAGCCGGAACGGCACAGACGTCGGAGCGCTGATGGTGCGCCTTTGCGGGCTCACCGGTGGCAACGTCAATGGTCTTCAGGGCGCGCGGCACGGTGGCAATGGGCTTCATGGCCGCGCGTACACGCAGCACATCGCCAATGCTCATACCACCCTCAATGCCGCCGGCACGGTTGGAGGTGCGGATGATGCGCCCGGATTCGTCGCGCACAATTTCATCGTGTGCGGCGGAGCCTCGGCGTGCGGCGGTGGCGAACCCGTCGCCAACCTCCACGCCCTTGATGGCCTGAATACCCATGAGGGCACCGGCCAGGCGTGAGTCCAGGCGGCGGTCCCAGTGCACATAGCTGCCCAGTCCGGGAGGCAGGTTGTAGGCCAGGACCTCAACAACTCCGCCGAGTGTTTCGCCTTGTTTCTGAGCCGCATCCACTTCCGCAACCATGGCGGCTGAGGTGGCTACGTCAAAGCAGCGCAGCGGATCGGCATCCAGTGCGGCCACGTCGGAGAGCACCGGAAGCGCGGCACTTTCGGGTGAGGCAACGCCGGCAATTTGCACCGTGTGGCTGACCAGTTCAACGCCTACGGCGGCGAGCATCTGCGCGGCCACTGCACCGAGGGCTACTCGTGTGGCGGTTTCGCGGGCACTGGCACGCTCCAACACGGGGCGGGCCTCGCTGAATCCGTACTTCTGCATACCGGTGAAATCGGCGTGGCCGGGGCGCGGACGCGTCAAGGGTGCGTTGCGGGCCTGCCCCTCCAACTCGGCAGCATCCACGGGGTCCGCAGACATGATCGACTCCCACTTGGGCCATTCCGAGTTGGCAATCTGAATGGCAACGGGGCCACCCTGAGTCAAGCCGTGCCGGACGCCGCCCAAAATGGTCACCACGTCCTGCTCAAACTTCATGCGGGCGCCGCGGCCATAGCCCAGACGTCGCCTGGCCAGGGCGTCCTGGATGTGGGCGCTCGTGAGCTCCACACCGGCGGGCACGCCTTCAATAATTCCAACGAGAGCCGGGCCATGTGATTCTCCGGCGGTCAACCAACGCAACATACTCTCTATCCTGCCATGTTCTGTTCATGGGAATCGCGCCTGTGGACGCCAATTGCGTCGCACATCACATTGATGACGTCCCCGATTTGCACTGTGTCCAAGGTACCTAACCCTCCGGCCTCTGAAAACAGTTTGACTTGTTCCACACCTTGGTACAAAAGCATTTCGATGCCCGCCACAACTGTGCCACCGGCAGCCTGCCAAACCTGCGCCAGGGCACTGGGCCACGGATCATAGGCCACGTCCAACAACAACGCCCCGTCCTGCACAGTTGCACCTATGCCCGCAAACTCTCCGGCGAGCCCGTCCGCACCGTGCGGTGGCAGCGTGGAAATGATGACATCAAAGCCGGCCAGTTTCCCGGCGGCAGCATCAAAGGATTCAAGCACCACGCCGACACCCAGGGCTGCTGCTACATGGAGGGTCCCAGCAGCCTTGTGAGCGTTACGCACAAAGAGCGTGATGTCCGTGGCGTGGAGTTGCCCCAGGGCGGCAATGGCCGAAACTGCCGTGCCTCCACCGCCCAGGATGGCCGCCCGGGGCCGCTGTCCCACGCCTGCGTGGCGCAGGGCGTTGACAATCCCGGCGACGTCGGTGTTGTCCCCCACAAGGCGGGTGCCTCCGGTGCCGTCCCGCCTAGGAACAATGGTGTTGACGGCACCAACGGCAGCAGCAACAGGTGTGAGCTCATCCACCAGCATGGCCGCCTCGTTCTTCAGCGGCATGGTGACGGAGAGACCGTACCAGTTCCCGTCAGCACGCACCTGTGCCAGGAAGCCGGCCAATTCCGGCAGCTGGAGATCGCGGGCAACGTAGTTGAAGGGGGCTCCCAGCGCCGTGTAGGCGGCGTTGTGCAGGGCCGGTGACTGTGAGTGCCCAATGGGGTGTCCTAAGACCGCACCGAAAAGCTTATCTGTCACTGGTTGCATTCACCTTCATTGGCTGCGCACCATGCGGAGAACTTCGCCACGTTAGCCTGATGTTCGGCATAGGTCTTCGCAAAAAGAGTCTCTCCGGTTTTAAGGTTCACGGTCACCCAGAAATAATACGGATTCGCTTTGGGGTGAGCGGCAGCAACAATGGCCTTGGCGCCCGGGGAACCGATGGGGCCAATAGGCAGCCCCGGATTCGCATACGTGTTGTACGGATTGGACTTGTCAGCCTTTTGCGCTGCCGTGAAGTGGTAAGACTTGGTGCCCAGACCATAGGTCACGGTGGCATCGGATTCAATCCGTCCACCAGTTTCCCCGTCAGGGTTGTTGAGCCGATTTTCAATGGCACCGGAAATCAGCGCATAGTTATCCGGCGTACCCTCAAATTCAATGATGCTGGCAATGGTTAGAACCCGGAACTGCTCATCAGGATCGGTGACTCCGGTCTCCGTCAGCTCCTTCTTGGTGTTCTCCACCATTTGGGCCAGAATTTCCTGGGCGTTAAGGTCTATGGAGAAGCGATACTCCCCCGGTGCTAGGTAACCCTCAAGGTTCAGAGCCTGGGCCGGGAGCCCAAAGAGCTTCGGCTCCTTGGACAGGGCAGTGAACTCGCCTTCGGGAATCCCTGTGCTCTTGGCGAGCACCGCCAGAACCTCGTTGATACGCAGGTTTTGTGCCACGGCAGCGTAGTGGACCTTCTCATCACTACTGGCCAGCAAAATAGCCACCGCGTCTGAGGCCTTCATCTGGGACTTCATCTGGAACTCTCCAGGTTGCAAAGAACCTGAGCCATCAGCAGCTTTAAGCGCATCCAGGAACGCCTGCTCGCTCGCCACCACATCACTGCTTTTGAGCTCGCTGGCCACGGTGCGCCCGTTGGCGCCCGGCTGGATGAGAATCTGTACCGTCCCCGTGCCAGGGCCCGGGTAGTCCGGCACCGTAAATCCACCGAGGATGGGTTTAACGGCCTGGACCGCAAAGTAAACAACAGCACCAAACAGCACCAGGACCACCAGGAAGGCCAGGCTGCGACGGCGCTTGCGGACCCGCTTGGAGACCCGGCTGGTTCTGCGCGAAGGCAGCACCAGCACCTCCGGCGCTACGGGCTCGGAAGATTCGTGCTGCCCATACTCTTCGTAGTGTTCGTAGTCCGAATGACCCGTGTAGAGAGCATCTTCAGCGTTATCGTGCCAATATCCTTCGGCGGCGCTGTGCTCGTCGTCGTACTGGGGCCCGTCACTCTGGGGCTCGGCATGGTAGGGCTCAGCGTGGTGGGGCTCGGTGCTGCGGCGTCCGCCGGAGCTCTGGGAGCGGTCCCGAAAAAGATCACTCATGGCGCCTCCCGGGGCTCAAGAGGCGCAGTGTTTAAACTGGTGATGGTGGTTCCCTCTTCGTGTTCAGATGAATCGGCAGTCCCCACAACACCCGACTTGATGGCGCGCACGATCTCTCCAACATCACCATTGCGCGCTTTTTGCATATCAATGGCATGTTGCAGGATTTCAACTGCCGCCACTTGATCTACCACTTTACGGTGTTCACGGCTACTGATACCAGCCTGATGCAGTGACTGGTGGGCGCTGACAGTGCTCAGGCGTTCATCCACAAGCCGCACCGGGACATCCATTCCCGCAGCATCCAGCAAGTTTGCCAGCTGCTGCGCATAGCTTCTAGCCATGTCCGCCGAAGCCTTTTCCTCACCCTTTAAGGTGCGGGGCAGGCCAACAAAAATCTGCCGTACGCACCGGGTGGCGGCCTCTTTGAGAACCACCTTGATATCACTATTGCGCTTAGCGTCACGGCTGAGCGTTTTCACAGGCGTGGCTAAGATACCCTCGGGATCGCACGTGGCCAACCCCACCCGGACCATGCCCACGTCCACACCAAGTTTGACCCCTTGCGGGTAGTTAAGCTCCAGCACTGAGGCCCTAGGTCCGGTTCTTCACTGCGTCACTGACAGCAGTCAGTGCTGCGGGAATAGCAGTCACATCCGAGCCGCCACCCTGAGCCATGTCAGGCTTTCCGCCACCGCCGCCGCCGAGAATACCGGAGGCGATCTTGACTAGGTTCCCAGCCTTGATGCCGGCCTGGCGGGCGGCCTCATTGGTGAGAACCAAAATGATGGGCCGGCCATTGCTGGCTCCGGCTACGGCAATGGTCGACGGCGCCGAGCCGAGACGGTCGCGCAGGTCCAGTGCCAGCACGCGCAGCTCATCGGCGCTGCCAACTTCGCCGGCATTGTGGGCAATGACGCGCACGCCGTTGGCGTCCACGGCAGTTCCTACCAAGTTTGCTGCTGCTGCGCTGAGCTGTTCCTTGCGGAGACGTTCCAGCTCCTTCTCCGCGGTCTTGAGTTTCGCCAAGGTGGCGGCCACGCGTTCCTGGAGCAGGCTGGAGGGCACCTTGAGCATGTCCGTCAATTCACTGACCAGGGCGCGCTCGGCGGCCAGGTGACGGAACGCGTCCATGCCAACGAAGGCCTCGACGCGGCGGTTTCCGGACCCTACCGATTGCTCACCCAACAGGGTCAGCGAACCGATCCGGGAGGTGCTATCCACGTGCGTGCCGCCGCACAGCTCACGTGACCAGGCGCCGTCGATCTCTACAACCCGGACCTCGGAGCCGTAGTTTTCCCCGAACAGGGCCATGGCTCCGAGCGCCTTAGCGGCGTCCAAATCCATAACTTTGGTGTCCACACGGTAGTTGTTGCGAATGGCAATGTTGGAAACTTCCTCGATCTCAGAACGGGTCGCGGCGCTCAGGCCCTCACCCCAGGCGAAGTCGAAGCGCAGGTAGCCGGCCTTGTTGAAGGAGCCTCGCTGCAGTGCTTCCGGGCCGAGGATCTGATGCAGGGCAGCGTGCACAATGTGCGTACCCGTGTGTGCCTGCTCTGCTGCGTGGCGGCGTTCGCGGTCCACGGCAGCACGCACCAAAGCGTCTGCTGGCAGTTCGCCTTCGCGCACAATTGCCTTGTGAACGCTCAGGCCTTTGATGGGGCGCTGGACATCAAGAACTTCCACCACAAAGCCGTCACCGGTGATCAGGCCCGTATCAGCAGCCTGCCCGCCGGCCTCGGCGTAGAACGGAGTGGCGTCCAGGACCAGCGAAACTTCATCGCCCGTGGAGGCGTGCGCCACGGCGGCACCATTGGCCAGGATGGCGCGGATGCGGCCCTCGCCTTCCAACTCGGTATAGCCGGTGAAAACAGTCTCGCCCTGGGCATGCAATTCATGGAACACCGTGAGATCAGCGTGGCCGCTCTTCTTGGACTTGGCGTCCTTACGGGCGCGATCACGCTGTTCGAGCATGAGTGTGCGGAACCCTGCCTCATCAACGGCCAGGCCTGCTTCGCCGGCCATTTCCAAGGTGAGGTCAATGGGGAAACCGTAGGTGTCATGGAGAGCGAAGGCTTCTTCACCGGACAGCGGGTGGTTGGCTGCCTTGGAAACCTTCACGGCTTCCTCCAGACGGGCCGTGCCGCTGGCAATGGTGCGCAGGAAGGACTTCTCTTCCGCGTAAGCAATGCGTGCGATCCTCGCGAAGTCGGTTTCCACCTCAGGGTAGGCGCCCTTCATGGCGTCCCGTGAAACGGGCAGCAGCTCCGGCAGGACGGCTGTTTCCACGCCCAGGAGGCGCATGGCACGCACGGCACGGCGGATCAGGCGGCGCAGCACGTAGCCGCGGCCCTCGTTGGAGGGGGTGACGCCGTCGGAAATCAACATCAGGGAGGAGCGGATGTGGTCGGCAACAACACGCATGCGCACGTCATCTGTGTGGTGCGGGTCGGCAGGGTCCTCCGTGGAGGTGTACTTTTTGCCGGAAATTTCGGCGGCTTTGTCCAGAACGGGACGGACCTGATCGGTCTCGTACATGTTCTCCACGCCCTGCAAAATCATGGCAAGACGTTCCAGTCCCAGGCCTGTGTCAATGTTCTTGTTGGGCAGTTCACCCACCACATCGAAGTCCACCTTGGAGGTGACGTTGTCAATCTGGTACTGCATGAACACGAGGTTCCAGATTTCAATGTAACGGGTCTCATCCGCAATGGGGCCGCCGTCAATGCCATACTCTGCGCCACGGTCGTAGAAGATCTCCGAGCAGGGTCCGGCCGGGCCGGGCTGGCCGGTGGACCAGTAGTTGTCTTCCTTGCCGATGCGCTGGATGCGGTCAGCGGGGACGCCCACCTTATCGCGCCAGATACCGTACGCCTCGTCGTCCTCGGTGTACACCGTGACCCACAGACGCTCCGCTGGGAGGCCGTAGCCGCCGTCGTCCAAGGAACTGGTGAGCAGTTCCCAGGCGTAGGGGATGGCGGTTTCCTTGAAGTAGTCGCCGAAGGAGAAGTTGCCGCACATTTGGAAGAAGGTGCCGTGGCGGACCGTCTTGCCAACCTCGTCAATGTCTCCGGTGCGGATGCATTTTTGCACGCTTGTGGCGCGCTTGAACGGCGGGACCTCGCGGGCGGTCAGATACGGGATGAAAGGGACCATGCCGGCCACTGTGAACAGTAGGGAAGGGTCGGAGGACACCAGGGAGGCAGAGGGCACGGGTGTGTGGTGCTTGCTGGCGAAGAATTCTACCCAGCGGTTTGCGATGTCGTGCGATTTCATTAGCCTGGTGGCTCCTTCATAGTTCTACAGGGCAAAAAGCTTTACGTCGCTGGCAGGTGAAGCTCAGCGGCTTTAGTTCAGCAGCTTTAGTTCAGCGGCTTTAGTTCAGCGGCTTTAGTTCAGCGCCGTTGATTCAGCGCCGTTGATGGCGCATGGCGCATGGCGCTGGCGCTGTGGTGCGTTGCTTCAGCGGCGGGTTGTCAGGGATGGGTCTTGGTCAACGCCTAAGGCTATCCGCAAATCACTTTCACGTTCATTCATGTTCTCACGGAGTGTGTCAGCGAAATCCGCAATCGCATCGCCCACACGTCCCACGGCCCGGTTGAGCCCTTCGGGGCCCAGCGCGCCTCGAGCAGCCGTAATTTTCCGTGCTGCGATGACACCAATGGTGATGCCCACGCCCAGCCAAAAGATTTTCTTCATGGATGCTTGTCCTTATATAACGGCAATATTTTGCGGGCGCGGTTAACGGGCGCGCCGGGCGCGTGAGGGCTTGCTGCGGCCGGAAAAGGCCTGACGGACGCCGTAGGAGAACGCGGCAACTTTGATCAGCGGGGAGCCGATGGTGGCTGCGACGAGTGCTGACAGCGCTGAAATGTTGGCGGTTGCGTCTGAGACGTTGTTGGAGATTGAATCAACCTTGCCCAACTGTGTGTTGGTTGTGGCAACTGTTGCCGTGACCTCTTCGATCAGCGGGGTGGTACCGTCGCCGATCTGTTTAATGGTGATGCGAATTTCTTCAAACACCTTGCCCAGTTTAAGGATCGGCACAGCCAGTAAAGCCACCAAGATGGCAAAGACCCCTGCCGCGATCAATCCTGCAATGTCGCCACCACTCATGTGTGTGCCGCCTCAATTCCATGCTCGTTGGCCAATATTGTCCGGCCGTGGCCGAATACAACATGTTTCCCCAAAATACCTTAGTCCAAAAGTATCGTGATTCGGGCACAAAACAGCCCGCGGCGGTTGCCACGGGCTGCAATGTGTTTCAAGCTGCGAAGGATTCGAGCTCTACTTCATGCTAAGAAAATTTAGCGTGAGTAGAATTCAACAACCAGCTGCTCTTCACAGGTTACGGGAACCTCAACACGCTTGGGGCGGCGCACCAGGCGAGCCTGCAGGCTCTCCAGCTTGACGTCCAAGTACGCGGGGACCGCGGGGAGCACGTCGCGGTGGGCGCCGGCTGCAGCGAGCTGCAAGGGAACCATGGTCTGGCTGCGCGGGTGCACGTGGATCAGCTGACCCTCAGCAACGCGGAACGACGGGCGGTCCACGCGGGCGCCGTCAACCATGATGTGGCGGTGAACAACCAGCTGGCGAGCCTGGGCCGTGGTGCGGGCGAAGCCTGCACGCAGAACCAAAGCATCCAAACGGCTTTCCAAGATTTCAACCAGGTTCTCACCGGTCATGCCCTTGGTGTGCTTGGCTTCTTCGAAGGCACGGGTCATCTGTGCTTCGCGGATGCCGTACTGGGCGCGCAGACGCTGCTTTTCGCGCAGACGTACAGCGTAGTCACTGTCCTGCTTCTTGCGGGCGCGTCCATGCTCACCGGGGCCGTACGGGCGGCGTTCCAGGTACTTGGCTGCCTTGGGAGTCAGAGCAATGCCGAGGGACCGCGAAAGGCGGGCCTGACGGCGGGCACGTGTGTTGTTAGCCACTTGTGTCCTTCCAATAGGTGCAATAAGTGTTGTCTCTGGCCTCCATTGTGGAGAGCTGGGGCTATTGCAACCCGTCGCTACAGCACCTGGGCATGGACAACAAGATCCTTGTTAGCACAGCAAATACGCGGCAAAATGCCGCCCAGTGCGTGCTTGGATGTTGTGCATGGAGCCAGAGCTTGCCAGTGCGGGTTCAACTCTACCACTTGCAAGCACTCGAGCAGCAGCGCGCCGCTGCCTACTACCGAGGAGGGTGCCAAATCTGAGCCACCAACTCTGCAGGCCCGGTTCATCCTGCGCCGTCACCCCTTCTTGGGTTCTGTTCCGCGAATAATCTCCCGCAGCCGGGCTAGGCGTGGACCCAGGTCCCGTTCGTGCCCATTGGCTGTAGGCGTGTAATAGTTCCGTCCCACCAGGTCATCCGGCGGGTATTGCTGGGTGGCAATGGAGTGCGGTGAATCGTGGGAGTAGATGTAACCCTTGCCGTGGCCAAGCCCGGCCGATCCGGCATAGTGGGCATCTCGCAGCGGCGCCGGAACGGTGGAGCCCCTACCGGCTCGAACATCGGCAATGGCGGCGTTGATGCCGTTATAGGCAGCGTTGGACTTCGGCGCGGTAGCCACATGCACTACAGCCTCGGCCAGGATGATCCGAGCCTCCGGCATACCAATCAGTGCCACGGCTTGGGCTGCCGCAACAGCCGTTTGTAGCGCTGTTGGATCGGCCATGCCCACATCTTCGGCGGCGGAGATCATGATGCGCCGGCCAATGAAACGCGGGTCCTCCCCTGCCTCCAGCATGCGTGCCAGGTAGTGCAGCGCAGCGTCTACATCGGAACCCCGGATGGACTTAATGAAGGCGCTGATGATGTCATAGTGCTGATCCCCTGCCCTGTCATAGCGCACGGCTGCAGCATCTATGGCGCGCTCAGCAATGGCCAGGTTAATCTCCACCGGGGCGTCTTGGCCCTGCTCAGCACCAGCGCCCGCACCAGCACCCGTACCAGCACCCTCTGCGTCTTCAGAGAGGGCCACCCCTGCGGCGGCTTCCAAAGTGGTCAACGCCCTGCGGGCATCGCCAGCCGCAAGCCGCACCAGGTGATCTAGTGCCTCATCCGTCACGGTGACAAGAGAGTCCAGGCCGCGCGGATCAATGATGGCCCGCTCCAACAGGCCTTGGATGTCCGCATTTGTTAGAGGCTGCAGGGTCAGCAAGATGGAACGTGAGAGCAGCGGTGCCACCACGGAGAACGACGGGTTTTCGGTAGTGGCCGCAATCAACACGACCCACCGGTTCTCCACCCCAGGCAGCAGGGCATCCTGCTGCGCCTTGTTGAAGCGGTGAATTTCATCCAAGAACAATACAGTGGTGCGCCCGTGCAGATCCCTGTCGGTCAGCGCCTGGTCCATGACCCGGCGCACATCCTTAACCCCGGCGGTGATGGCGGAAAGTTCCACAAACTTCCGTCCCGGTCCGCGGGCAATCACGTGTGCCAGCGTGGTCTTTCCCGTCCCGGGAGGCCCCCACAACATCACGGAGGCGGGCCCTGCCGCTCCCCCAGCGCTGCCACCAGCCGCCAACATTTGCAGTGGTGAGCCGGGGCCCAGCAGGTGCTTCTGGCCCACAACTTCTTCAAGGCTTCGCGGACGCATGCGCACGGCAAGGGGGCTGCGTGGGCGCGATCCGTCCCCCGCTGACCCACTCGAGGCGAGGGAATCGTCGTCGTCCGTGTCATCGTCGCCATGCAGCGCGCTAAAAAGGTCACTCACCCCTCTAGGCTATCGCCCGGTAGTCTGGCAGCGTGAACCCTGCCCAACGCACCACCTATGTCCCCGCTAGCCGCCTGATGGGTTGGCTGGAGCGCTTTTCCGGCGCGCACGGTGGACAGGATTCCCTACAAGACACTGACGACGGCGTGATGTTGCGTATGCGCGACGGCGCCACCGCAACGTTGGCAGCACCCTGGCCGGCCGAGGGACGGCCCGGACGCGGTACCAACATTCTCGAAAGACTGGTGTCCGTGACCGCCCAGGAGCGCAGCTACGGCATTTTGTTGCTCCGGCGTGGCGGTTTTGCTGTTGGGGTGGCCAAAGCGGGAAAATTGGTGGCACACAAAGTGGGCAGTGCCTCTGGCCGGTCTCGTGGCACTGACCCGGCTGCTGCCGTAATCGAACGCGCCTCGCAGGAAGCCAGCCGCCTTTTTGCTGGGGCAGCCTTTGAATACTTGGGCACTGGCGGCGACAGGCAACTGGTTGACTCTGTCCTCTCGGTTCCGGCCCTGCGTAGGTACGCGGACACTACCCGTCTGGCGCCTATTCCTGTCCAGGAACTGAAAATGGATGCGTTGATGCGGGCAGCGGCGGATTTTGCTTCCGTTCGCATTCACATTACGGATGTGCACAAGTAGTGCCCGCAGCCTGGGACCCGATACCTGAGGGTGACCCCGGCGCACTGCACGGGTATTGTGTCAGGTATCTCTCCTGCACGGAGAGGTACCACAGGATTTAGGGGTTAGAAAATGTCCAATGATCCAGTGCTGCCTCCTGAAGAGGGCACATCCCAATACCTCGATCCGGAGCGTTCCATCGTGCCGGAGCATGAGCCAGAGGCGGCCGCCATTCCTACGCCGGCCACAGCCAACCAGGGCTCTAAGGTGGTTCCCACCAAAAGTCCCAAGAACCCACCAGTAACGCGAGCTGGCATGGTGTGGGCCGCTGTCATCGCCGGATTGCTACTGCTGGTTGTGCTCATCATCTTCATCCTGCAAAACGACGCAAGGGTGACTGTGAATTTCTTTGGCGCCTCCGGTGAGCTTTCCCTGGGCATGGCATTGTTCATTGCCGCGGTAGGAGGCGGGATACTGGTAGCGATTGCTGCAGCGGTGCGAATCCTGCAGCTGAGAAATCAACGCCGTCACCTAACAAACCGACCCTCAGCCCAACCGGGGCTCTCGGCCAGCGACCAGCCGGGGATCTAGGCACCCGGGTCTCCCGCGCAGTGCAAGCGAGGCTCACTGCACTGACCTTCTGCCCCAAGTTCCTGACATTTTTTGTTGGCCAGCAGCCAGTTCTCCCTGAGCCCCTAAGTCCCTGCGCCTCCTGAGCTCCTAAGCTCCTAAGCTCCTGTTGGATCATCGGTTCGACCCCAAGTTTCCACGGCAGCGGAGTGCTGGCACGGAACTCTTGCCGCACATTTAGGCAAAAGAATGCCTGCCACCCCGCGAGTGGGGTGGCAGGCATTCTGGCGGTTGCTGGGGTTACTTGTCCCCGGCGCTTGCTTCGGGCTTGAAGTCCACGCCGGCTTCCTTGCGCTGCTGTGCCGTTATGGGCGCAGGGGCCTGGGTCAGCGGGTCGTAGCCGCCACCGGACTTCGGGAAAGCAATGACGTCGCGGATGGAGTCAACACCTGCCAGCAGGGACACGGCACGGTCCCAGCCAATGGCGATTCCACCGTGCGGCGGGGCACCGAACTTGAAGCCTTCCAGTAGGAAGCCGAACTTCTCTTCCGCTTCTTCGTTGCTCAGACCCATGACTTCAAAGACACGCTTCTGCACGTCGGAGCGGTGAATACGGATGGAACCGCCACCGATCTCGTTGCCGTTGCAGACAATGTCGTAAGCGTAGGCCAAGGCGCTTTCCGGATCCGTGTCAAAGGTGTCCAGGAACTCGGGCTTGGGCGAGGTGAACGCGTGGTGCACGGCGGTCCACTTGCCGGCGCCAACGGCGACGTCACCGGAGGCTACGGCGGCGGCGGCGGGCTCGAACATGGGCGCGTCAACGATCCAAACGAACGCCCAATCGGCCGGGTTGATCAGGCCTGTACGGTGGCCGATCTCAACACGGGCGGCACCCAGCAGTGCGCGGGAGGGGGAAACCTCGCCGGCGGCGAAGAAGATGGCGTCACCGGGCTTGGCACCCACGGCCTCGGCCAGGCCGGCACGCTCGGTGTCGGTCAGGTTCTTGGCTACGGGGCCGGTCAGCTCGCCCTCTTCCTTGAACAGGACGTAGGCCAGGCCCTTAGCACCGCGCTGCTTGGCCCATTCCTGCCAGGCGTCCAGCTGGCGGCGCGGCTGTGAGGCCCCGCCGGGCATGACAACGGCACCAACGTAAGGGGCCTTGAAGACGCCGAATTCGGTGTCCTTGAAGAACTCCGTCAAGTCAGTCAGTTCCAGGCCGAAGCGCAGATCAGGCTTGTCGGAGCCATAACGGGCCATGGCGTCGCGGTAGGTCATGCGCGCAATAGGCAGCGGAATTTCAACGTCAATCAGCTTCCACAGTGCCGAAACAATCTTCTCGCCCAGGGCGATGATGTCGTCCTGATCAACGAAGCTGGCCTCGATGTCCAGCTGGGTGAATTCCGGCTGGCGGTCCGCACGGAAGTCCTCATCGCGGTAGCAGCGGGCAATCTGGTAGTACTTTTCAAAGCCGCCCACCTGCAGGAGCTGCTTGAACAGCTGTGGGGACTGCGGCAGCGCATACCAGGAACCCGGGGCCAGACGTGCCGGCACCACAAAGTCGCGGGCACCTTCGGGGGTGGAACGCGTCAGTGTGGGTGTCTCAATTTCGGTGTAGCCCTGCTCGTGCAGCAAGTTACGGGCCACACGGTTCGCCTCTGAGCGCAGGCGCAGGTTGCGCTGCATGCCGGGGCGGCGCAGGTCCAGGTAACGGTGCTTCAGGCGCGCTTCCTCACCAACTTCAACATGCTCATCGACCTGGAACGGCAGGGGCGCTGCTTCGTTAAGTACCACGACCTCATCGGCCATGACTTCAATCTCACCGGTGGCGAGGGCCGGGTTTTCGTTGCCTTCGGGGCGGCGGGAGACCGTGCCGGTGATCTGCAACACGAACTCGTTGCGCAATGCATGGAAGATTTCTTCTTCCCGCACTACAATCTGGGCCACGCCCGAGGCGTCACGCAAATCCAAGAACGCCACTCCGCCGTGGTCGCGGCGGCGGGCTACCCAGCCCGAGAGGGTGACGGTTTGGCCAATATGTTCAGCCCGCAGGGAGCCCAGGTCATGTGTGCGCAGCACAGCATTCCTTTCAATGGTGGTGAACGGCCCATAATGTGGGCCCGCAAAAGAGTTTGATATGAAGTTTACCGTTGATCGCGACACCCTAGACCCGGTAGAGCGCTCTAAGGGAAATCGACCCGTGAGAAATGGCTGCTATGACGCTCCATAGCAGCCATTTCTCACGGATC
Source organism: Arthrobacter sp. UYCu511 (assembly GCF_040547105.1). NCBI lineage: Bacteria > Bacillati > Actinomycetota > Actinomycetes > Micrococcales > Micrococcaceae > Arthrobacter > Arthrobacter sp. UYCu511. The sequence goes on along the minus strand of NZ_JBEPPB010000008.1, from coordinate 104,197 downwards.
GGTGGTGCGGTGGTGGTGCGGTGGTGCGTGGATCTCAGGGTTAGGCCTTGATGATCTGCGGTGTCAGATCCTCAACCGGTGGCATCCATACTGCGGGATCGGCCACCACTTGCTCGCCTGAGCGGATGTCCTTTACCTGGTGCTCCCCGGACTCGTCGGTGAACCAGACGTAGGGGATGCCTCGCTTGTCGGCGTACTTGATTTGTTTGCCAAATTTGTCAGCCTTGGCAGCAACCTCTGTGGAGATGCCTCGGGCGCGCAGCGCTGCCGCCACGTCCTGGGCTTCGCCCCAGCTGTCCTCATCACTCAAGGTGACTAGGACGGCGGTGGGCACGCTGCGTGAAGCCTTCGCGAACTCCTGGCTCAGGATGCGTGCCACCAGGCGGGTGACACCAATGGACAGGCCTACTCCGGGGAACTTGCGGTTGCCCTTGGAGGCCAAGGCGTCGTAGCGCCCGCCGGAGCAGATGGAACCAAGCTGTTCGTGGCCCACCAGCACCGTCTCGTAGACAGTTCCCGTGTAGTAATCCAGGCCGCGGGCAATGGAAAGATCAGCCACAACGGAACCGGGCGCGCTCTTGATTGCTGCAGCAATAACCTGTTCCAGCTCATCGAGGCCTTCTTCCATGAGCTCATCCGTGACGCCTAGGGCGCGGACGGCGGCAACAAAGGAGGTGTCCTCGGTGCGGATCGAGGCCAATGCCAGGGCCTTGGCGGCTTGCTCATCAGTGGCGCCAAGCTCATTTTTGAGCAACGTTGCAACAGCGTCAGCGCCGATCTTTTCCAGCTTGTCGATGCTGCGCAAAACTCCAGCTGTATCGGTGAGGCCAATGCCGCGGTAGAAACCCTCGGCAAGCTTGCGGTTGTTGATGCGCAATTTGAAGGCCGGGATGGGCAGCGCGGAGAGCGCTTCAGCAATCACCAGCGCAAGTTCCACGTCATAGCGGAACGGCAGTACGCCGTCGGCCACTACATCAATATCTGCTTGGGTGAACTCGCGGGCACGGCCCTCTTGGGGACGCTCACCACGCCACACCTTCTGGATCTGGTAGCGGCGGAACGGGAAGGAAAGGTAGCCGGCGTTTTCCACAACATAGCGGGCAAAGGGCACCGTCAAATCAAAGTGCAGGGCCAGCGCGTTGGGATCATCCTTGGAGGCAACGGCGGTGTTTCCGTCGTCGTCCTGCAGGCGGGAGAGCCCGTAAACTTCCTTGTCGATTTCGCCCTTGCGCAGGAGGTGTCCCACGGTTTCCACGGCGCGAGTCTCAATCGAGCTGAAGCCGTGCAGCTCAAAAGTGCGGCGCAGGGTGTCCAGCACATGCGCCTCCACCAGCCGCTCCTCGGGAAGCCACTCGGGAAAACCGGACAAGGAGGCGTTGCGTGCCATGGGTGTTGCTCTCCTAACATGCGCCAGGCCCTGATTCAAGGGCAGGATCCGGCGGGCGGGTAATCGTCACGGTGTCACGAGTGCCATGTCACGCTCGCTGCTGAGCGGGCCTGACATGGGTAAGCTGACACCGGCTGCCATTTTATAAGATTTGGCAGCCCACCCCTAAACTTACCCGGATACGGGACGCCCGGGTGCACATACCCCTGACATTGAAGAAAGAGGCACCGTTGGCCAACAGCAACAAGTCCAGCCGTGAAGCAAAGGCTCGCGTGGCACGTATGGAGGCGAACCAGGCCCAGCACAAGGACCAGCTCCAACGGCGCAAGCGAGATAACCTCATTGCCTTTATTGCCATTGGCGCCTCCTTGGTTCTGGCCACGGTGCTGGCACTGACGGCCTTTTCCCCCAAGACGGACGACGGCGTTGACGGCGCAGGTGCGCAGGCTCCCGTCAGCACTCCTTCGGCTCAGGCAACCACGAACCCCACGGAACCCACCGATGCTGCCACTGACGCTGCGCCGGTGGAAACGAACAGCCCCACCGTGCCCAAGGCAGATACTGCCCGGGGCAAGACGTTCACTGGCACGCTGACGCTGAACGGCAAGCCCATGGGTGTGGAATTGGATGGCAGCAAGGCTCCTCAAGCTGCGGCGGTGTTCAAATCGTTGGCTGACTCCGGCTTTATGACAGGCAAAACCTGCCACCGTCTGACCAATGCACCCGACTTTGGGCTCATCCAGTGCGGTTCACTCAAGGGTGATGGTGCCGGCGATCCCAGCTACCAGTGGGGCCCTGTGGAGAACACTCCTGCGGATGGTGTGTACCCGGCCGGGACCATCGCTGTGGCCCGCGCCAACACCACGTACTCCAACGGCACGCAGTTCTTCATCACCTATGAGGACACTAATCTTCCTCAGGGCGACGGCGGCTACACCATCGTTGGAAAGGTCACCAGCGGCCTTGATGTGCTCACAGCCATCGCCAAGGACGGGATAGCTGGCGGGGCAACCGACGGTGCGCCCAAGACCAAGGTGACGATAGACTCGTTCAAGCTCAACTAATTTTTATCAGGCCTTCCCTGATGCGGCACAACCGTGCACATGAGGGAAACGCACCACAGCGATTCTGGTCAGGCACGTTTGGCGTACCTGATAGTTTCCATCAAGCGAAAGACTTTTAGCGGTGACACACAGTCAAGAATCCGACGAAACACTTGCCTCCACAACAGAGGCTCCCGTAACGGAGAGCAACCCTGTCGAAAGCACGACGGCGGCCACCCCCGCCGCCCCGGCACCGGCCTCCGTTCCAGCTGCTGCGCCTTCACCGGCCGCCTTTGCAGCCCGTCCCAAAGTTCCGGCGCCCGCCGCCGTTCCTGCTCCCGTTGCGGCACCGGTTGCGCCTGCCATCAATTTGATCGAGGCCGCCAAGTTTGGCCGGGCCGAAGAAGACGGTCACGTCTTCTTGCTCCTCGATGGTGAAGAGTTCCCGGTTGGCCAGTACCCCGGAGCCAGCAAGGACGAGGCGCTGAGCTACTTTGTGCGCAAGTTTGATGACATTCTGGCCCAGGTCACTTTGCTCGAACAGCGTGTTGAGGCCAAGGCCCCCACCACAGACATGAACAAGACTGTCAGCCATGTGCGTGAACAGCTCGGTGAGCGTAACTCCGTGGGGGACGTCAACGCGGCACTGGCCCGTCTGTCCACCCTGGAAGAGAACATCAAGGCTCTCTCCGCTGCGGAGAGGGCCGCCCACGAATCGGCCCGCGCCGTGGAGCTTGCCTCCCGTGAAGCAATTGTGGCTGAGGCGGAAACCATTTCCGCCGAGGACCCCACCACTATCCAGTGGAAGATCAGCAGCGCACGCATGAACGAGCTCTTTGAGTCTTGGAAAGCGGCGCAGAAGAACGGGATGCGTTTAGGCCGGGCCACGGAAGAAGGCCTGTGGAAGCGTTTCCGCAGCGCCCGGACCGTGTTCGATCGCCACCGCCGCGCCTACTTCTCGCAGCTGGATAACACCAACGCCGCCGCCAAGAGCGCCAAGGAATCACTGATTGCTGAGGCTGAGGAGCTCGCTACCTCCACCGATTGGGGCTATGCAGCCGGCGAATACCGCCGCCTCATGGACCAGTGGAAGGGCTCCCCCCGGGCCAGCCGCAAGGACGATGACGCTCTGTGGGCACGCTTCCGCGGGGCACAGGATAAGTTCTTCGCTGCACGTCAGTCCGCCAACAACGCTCTTGATGAAGAGTTCGGTGCCAACCTGATCGTCAAGGAAGCTCTCCTTGTTGAAGCTGGCGCCCTGCTGCCCATCAAGGACCTCAACGCCGCGAAGAAGTCCCTGCAATCCATCCGCGACCGCTGGGAAGAAGCCGGCAAGGTGCCGCGCAACGACATGCAGCGTGTGGAGGCAGGTCTGCGCAAGGTGGAGGACGCCGTGCGTTCCGCTGAAGACGACAACTGGCGCCGTAGCGATCCTGAAGCCAAGGCCCGCACCAGCAGCGCCCTGAGCCAGCTGGAAGCCACCATTGCCGGTTTGAAGGAAGATCTGCTCAGCGCCGAGAAGGCAGGGGATGCCCGCAAGGTCGCCAAGGCCACCGAGGCACTGGCAGCCCGCGAGCTGTGGCTGGAACAAATCCAGAAGGCAGCCCAGGATTTCTCCTGAACAGTTAACACGACAGAGACCTTCTGCCACTAGTTGAGCTAAGTTATCAGGCCTCCGGGCCGGGTTGTCCACAACCCGGCCCGGAGGCCTTTTTCTTCGCCCGCCAGCAGGGCAGGCTGGGATGATGAGAAGCCACGCAACTCCGCCAGAGGGCCCAACGGCTGTTCCGCTTCTGGCGCCGGGTACACAGTTCACTGCCTCCGAACTGTCCGCCATGACCCTGGATGGGGTGATCTGTCACGTCTTTGGCCAAATTTTTAGGCCCTCCTCCTTGCCCGAAACCCCCACTGTCCGTGCCGCCGCGCTGGCTCTTGCCGTCCCGGCGTACCTCAGTCACCGGGCGGTGCTGGGACAATTGAGCGCTGCATGGGTGTACGGCTGCGCACCCCTGCCTGAGGTGATCTCCCTGCTGGTGGCCAATGACGGCAACAGCGTCTCCTTGCCACGGAGCAGTGGCGCCAGCATTCGCCAGGTCAGTTTGGCTGTACAGGAGGTGATGGTGTTAGGTGGTACACCCGTCACGCGCCCGCTGCGCACTGCGGTAGACGTGGCCCGAAGCGCCCCCGAGTTGCTGGCCAGAACCGTGCTGCAAACCATGGCGGAGCAACCCTTGTTGGACTGTTCACTCGAGCGCCTCCTTTGCGCCATTCAAGCTGCACCTCACGTCCCTGGGAAAATCAGGGCACAGGAACTTGTGCAAGCCATGATGGGGCATCCGCCAGCTATCGGGGGCACTGGCTAGGGAGTCATTGATACTTGGGCCTCCCGTGTCCCAGCCTTGGCCTCATGGACGCCGGACTGCTGCTCGCGGCGGCAGCAGCAGCGGTGCCGGGGGTGCCGACCTCGCGCGTATTCTCCATACTGATGGCAGCTATCAGACCAGCGGCGGGACCGTCTTGGATGCGGAGGCCCTCACGGCCCCGTTCCAACAACGTCTGGGACTGTAGAAGGCCCTAGGCACGGCGGTGCGAGCCGGTGGCCCGGTAGACGTCAAACACCCCGTCAATGCGACGCACCGTATTCAACACATGATCCAGGTACTTGGGGTCACCCATTTCGAACGCGAACTTGGACAGCGCCACACGGTTGGTGCTGGTGTTGACACTGGCCGCCAAAATATTGACATGACACTCAGATAAAACCCTAGTCACATCCGAGAGCAGGCTCTTGCGGTCCAGGGCCTCCACCTGAATTTCCACAAGGAAGACACCCGATTGTGTGGGCGCCCAGTCAACGTCCACCAGCTTCCCGGGCTCGTTCTGCAGATGCAGGAGATTGGGGCAGTCCTGCCGGTGTACCGATATGCCCGAACCCTTCGTAACAAACCCTGAGATGGGATCCGGCGGAACGGGTGTGCAACACCTGGCCAGCTTAACCAAAACATCATCAACGCCGTGCACAATGACACCGGAGCTTGAGACACGTGAACGGGTGTTGGAGACATGATTTTTAACCGGTGGTGCCGCGTCTTCAATATCAACCAAGCCCATGGCCTCGCGCAGACGCTCCACAACTGACTGTGCCGAGGTGTGTCCATCACCCACCGCAGCGTAGAGTCCGGCAATGTCTTGATAGTGGAAGTGCTCGGTGATGGCCATGAGGGAATCATGGGTCATCATTTTCTGCAACGGCAGGTTTTGCTTGCGCATGGCCTTGGCGAGAAGTTCCTTACCCTTCTCAATGGACTCGTCTCGCCGTTCCTTGCTGAACCACTGACGGATCTTATTACGTGCCCGCGGGCTCTTGACGAAGTTTTGCCAGTCTTGGCTGGGTCCGGCGCCTTCGGCCTTGTTGGTGAAGATCTCCACCGTGTCACTGTTGGAAAGTTCACTGTTGAGGGGCACCAGCTTGCCGTTGACCCGGGCACCAATGGTTCGGTGCCCTACTTCCGTGTGAACAGAGTAAGCGAAGTCCACCGGGGTTGCCCCGGCCGGCAGCGCCACAACCTTGCCCTTGGGGGTGAAGACGTAGACTTCCTTTGCGTTCATTTCAAAGCGCATCGAATCCATAAACTCGCCCGGATCCGCTGTTTCACGCTGCCAGTCCATGAGCGAGCGCAACCACGTCATGTCATCTTGATTGGTGGCGGCCGGGACCTTACTGCCACTTTTGTACATCCAGTGCGCAGCCACACCATACTCGGCACGCTGGTGCATTTCTCTGGTGCGGATTTGAATCTCTACCAGCTTGCCGCCGGGACCCAGCACCGTGGTGTGAAGGGATTGATACATGTTGAATTTGGGCAGCGCAATGTAATCCTTGAAACGCCCTACCAGTGGTGTCCAGAGGGAGTGCACCTCGCCTAACATGGCGTAGCAGTCTCCCACGGTCTCCACGATGACGCGGACCCCGATCAGGTCATTAATGTCATCAAAGTCCTTGTTGCGGACCACCATTTTTTGGTAAATGGAGTAATAGTGTTTTGGCCGGCCGCTGATTTCGCCCTTGATCTTGGACACGCGCAAGACTCCTAAGAGTTCACGGCGGATCAGGCTCAACTGCTTCTCCCGCTCCGGTGAGCGGTCCTGCACCAGCCGGACAATTTCCTCATACACCTTCGGGTACAAGGCGGCGAAGGAAAGTTCTTCCAATTCCCACTTCATGGCGTTCATGCCGAGGCGGTGAGCCAGGGGGGCAAAAATGTCCAGCGTCTCCCGAGCCTTTTTACTCGATGACTGGGCTGAGACAAACCGCCACGTGCGGGCGTTGTGGAGCCTGTCAGCGAGCTTAATGACCAGAACACGGATGTCCTTGGACATGGCGATGACCATTTTCCGCAAGGTCTCAGCCTGAGCGGCCTCACCGTAGTCCACCTTGTCCAATTTGGTGACGCCGTCTACCAATAAGGTGATTTCCTTGCCGAAGTCCCGCTCCAGTTCGGCAAGCGTATAGCGGGTGTCCTCAACCGTGTCATGCAGCAGCGCAGCAGCCAAAGTGCTGCCGCTCAAACCCATTTCCGCAAGGATGGTTGCCACAGCCACGGGGTGGGTGATGTAGGGGTCGCCACTTTTGCGTTTTTGGCCCTCGTGGTATTTTTCTGCCACCGAAAAGGCGCGCTGAATTAGATCGAGGTCTTCCTTGGGATTCTTGGCACGCACAATGCGCAGCAAGGGTTCCAGGATGGGTGCGTAGCTTTCCGCTGACCACCCGGTCAGGCGTGCCAGACGGGACCTGGTGCGTTCACGGCGACCAGGAAAAGTGGAGCGACTATTTGCTGGCCGAGGTTCAGAACCCTCCGTGGCGGACGCAGCTTGCTCGCCCGAACCAGTTACCAGCTCATGCGAGGGTGATTCTTCGTTCAACGCATTGCCTCCCTCACACATGTAGCTTCTGTGCGCCCCCAAGGCGGGGCATTAACCCATTCTAAGGTGCCCGCAGAGCAATGTTGACCAAAACAGGGCCGGGACCGAAGGCGTACCATTCGGTCCCGGCCCTGTGAGGATGCCGGAGGCGGTAGTGCTGTGAACCTTAGGTGGTAGCGCTCACTGCAACAGCTTCGTTGGCACGGCGCTGCTGAACTTTCTTGGCCTGCTTGGCCAGTTCCGGTTCACGCTCACGAAGCCATGAGTACAACGGAGCTGCCACGAAGATGGTGGAGAAGGTACTGACAATAATTCCGATGAACAGGGCCAGTGAAAGGTCCTGCAATGTTCCTGCACCCAGGAGCAGTGCACCAATGAACAAGATGGAGCCAACCGGCAACACTGCCACCATCATGGTGTTGATGGAGCGCACCAAGGTCTGATTCACCGCGAGGTTAACCTCCTCGGCAAAGGTCCGGCGCACGGATTTAGAAATGTCCGCCGTATTTTCTCGAATCTTGTCAAAGACCACCACTGTGTCATAGAGCGAATAGCTCAAAATGGTGAGGAATCCGATGATGGCTGACGGTGTCACCTCAAATCCTGAGGCTCCGTAGATACCGGCCGTGACCACCATAACCACCAGCATGCCAACAATGGCCGCAATGGACATCCGCCAGGTGCGGAAGTACAGGGCCATCAAGACGGTGGCCAAGAGTACGAACACAATGAAACCAATGACTGCCTGGCGTGAGACATCCTGTCCCCAGCTAGGGCCCACAAAGGTTGAAGTAATGTGGTCCTCGGTGACACCATAGGCGGTCTTCAAGGCGTCCTTGACGGCGATGGTCTGATCATCGCTTAGCCTGTCGGTTTGCACCTGCATGGTGTCGCCAGCAATGTTGGTCACCACGGCTGCTGTGCCAGGAACGGCCTCGGCAACAGCTTTTTCACCAATGGCAACATCCGTGTGGGCAACAGCAGAAACCGTGAACTGGGAACCGCCACGGAACTCAATACCAAAGTTGAAACCGCCGCCAAGCAGTGGGATCAGAATGGAAAGCAGAATGGCGACTCCGGCGATGCTGAACCAAATCTTGCGCTTGCCAATGAACTCGTAGGACCGTTCACCGGTATACAGTTCATTGCCGAAAGTGGCGAAACTCTTCATTATTTGCTCTCCTTCGAGTCGCTGGAACCGGATTCGGCGGCTCCGGCGCCCCCGCTGCCAACCATTTGGGCTTCCTTGGCAGCTAACCGCCGCTCAGCGATGGTTTGGCGACGTTCGGCCTCTCCTGCTGCACGGACATTCTTGCCCTTGGCAACGGCTGCGCTTTCCTCGGGTGTGCGGAAGCGGCCGGCTCCGCGGTATAGCGGAATGGCGCCAAGCTGCTTCGGGTCAAGACCTGAGAAGTGGTGGCCTTCCCCGAAGAACTTGGTACGTGCCAGCAACTGCAGGGTGGGGTGGGTGAACATGAAGACCACAATGAGGTCAGCTACTGCCGTGAGGCCAAGGGTGAAGGCGAAGCCCTTCACACTGCCTACGGAGACGAAGTACAACACCAGTGATGCCAAAATATTGACGGCCTTGGAGGCAAGGATGGTGCGCCTGGCACGTTCCCAACCGTTCTCCACGGCCGCAACCAGGCCCCGTCCGTCCCGCAATTCATCCCTGACGCGTTCAAAGTACACGATGAACGAGTCAGCGGTCTGACCGATGGCCACGATAATGCCCGCCACACCTGCCAGCGAGAGCCGGTAGTTTTCCGCCCAGCCCAGCAAAATGATGGCCAGGTACGTGATAACACCGGCAATGACTAGGGAGAAGATTGTGACAAAGCCCAGTGCACGGTATTGGAACAAGGAGTAGATGACAACGAGTCCAAGACCAATCAAACCTGCCAAAAGGCCCATTTCCAACTGCTGCAGACCAAGAGTTGCGGAGATCTGGATTTCGCTTTGAATCTCAAAGCTGATCGGCAATGAACCAAACTTCAGCTGATCCGCCAGCGCCTTGGCACTTGTCTCGGTGAAGTTGCCGGTGATGGAGGACTGGCCGTCGGTGATAACAGCCATGGATGAAGGTGCTGAAATGACACTGTCATCCAAGACGATGGCAAAACGGGCCTGCGGGTCATCCGGGTTGGCCAAGTACTTTGTGTGCAAGCGTTGCGTCACGGTCTTGAATGCTGCGGCACCTTCAGGCTTTTCCAAGGTCAGCTGCACCGACCACTCATTGGTGGTGGCACCCTGTGCGCCAGCTTGCAGGCCATAGGAGGCGGTTTTGATCCACTTGCCCGGAATCTCCACCGGCCCAAGGATGTATTTGATGCCGGAGTCCGGCTCACAGCTGATCAAAGGCTTGGCTGGATCCGACGTTGTGGGCCGCTCGGTCAGCGGCGGAATGCAGCTGGTAGCCTCAAATTCCTTCATGAGGGCAGCATCAACCCAGTTGGGATCGCTGGCGTTCAACGGCGCAGCAGTCGGCACGGGGAGCTTGTCCGCCGGAGTCCGCTCTGCTTCCGGAACGGCACCGCTAGGAACCTGGGTGGCCGCAATGACGGGGCGGAAGTTCATGTTGGCCGAAGCCTTGATGAGGTTGCGTTCCTCGTCGGTAGGCTTGCCTGGCATGCTCACAACAACGTTACTGCCGCCCTCAGTGGAGATCTGGGCTTCGGAGACACCAGAACCGTCCACACGCTGACGAATAATGGACACAGCTTGGTCCAGTTGTTCGGAGGTAATACTGCCCGCTCCTTCAACCTTGGGCGCCAGAATCATCTGGGTGCCACCTTCAAGGTCTAGGCCAAGCTTTGGCGCCCAAGTGGCGGCGCCAGAAAGCACACCAGCACCTACTGCCAGGGTGCATGCAATAATGAGCGCCGCGAGCCACAGAAGAGTTCTGCGGGCCGTGGACGCCGGACCTGTTCGTGCCATCAAGGGATCCTTCTATTGGTCACGGGATTGTGAACATGGCAATGCTGCTGCATCTGGACCATACGTAGACGCAGCAGCTGCCAACCCGGATAAGGCTAGTTGTCTTTGTTGTTGTCTTTGTTCAAGCGCTCAAGGGTTTCATCAACGGACTCCCCTGCATCAGGGGCCTTATCAAGGTTCAAAGTCAGCGATGAGGCATCGTTGGGCACGGTAGCGCTGATGTCTTCAGCGCCCTGGGGCTCAATGATCTTGGCAACCGTCTGGCTGTGCACAGTGGCTGTGGTGCCGGGAGAGATCTCGAGGATGATCTGATTCTCTTCCTCATCAATGGCCAGGACCTTGCCGAAGAGACCAAAGTTGGTCATGATCTCAACGCCGGGCGCCAGCTTTGAGCGCTTTTCTGCCGCGGCTGCCTTGGTCTTCTTTTGCTTGCGCATCATCATGATGATGAGCAGGCCAAACATGGCGAACAAGACTAGTGTCATCGGGTCCATGAGAACCCCCTGAGGGCGAAGTTGTTGGCCAAAACACTACTGAGAGACACAGCTGAGGTTCCATTCGTTAGGAAAAAATTTCAGGCCCGGCTACGGCGCAAACGTGCCGGACGTCATACCAGTGTAGAGGGTAAAGCTGAACGTAGGATGATAAACCACCCGCAATAGCCAGAAATTACACGCACGAACCCGAAATGGGCCGGGAACCACGCAGCCGGGACCGTTTTGGGCCCACGGGCAACGCCAAGGTAGGCGTTCAGCCTTCTCGTGGCTCTTCTTCGAAGGGAAGCATAGCGGCGGCAACCGCGTTGCCCGGCATTTTCAAACCGAGGTGCTCCCAGGCGGCGGGCAGAGCTATGCGGCCACGTGGGGTGCGTCCCAAAAGTCCTTCCCGTACCAGGAAGGGTTCAGCCACCGTCTCCACAGTTTCCGGCTCCTCCCCTACGGCAATGGCCAAGGTGGATAGCCCCACGGGTCCACCATTGAATTTGTTGACCAACGCTTGCAGCACGGATCTATCCAGCCGGTCCAACCCGCGGGCATCAACTTCATACATATCCAAGGCCGCAGAGGCCGTGCGGGCGTCAATGGATTCAATGCCGTGAACCAGAGCCCAGTCCCGCACCCGGCGCAGAAGCCTGTTGGCAATGCGGGGAGTGCCGCGGGAACGTCCGGCAATCTCCGAAAATCCTGCGCTGGTGAGCCGCAGGTCCAACATGCCGGCGGAGCGGCGCAGCACTAGCTCCAGTTCCGCCACCGAATAGAACTCCAAATGGCCCGTAAAACCGAAACGGTCACGCAACGGTCCAGGTAGCAGCCCGGCCCGTGTGGTTGCACCGACCAAGGTGAAGGAGGGCAGTTCCAACGGGATGGCAGTGGCTCCGGCGCCCTTGCCAACAATGATGTCAACCCGGAAGTCCTCCATGGCCATGTACAGCATTTCCTCGGCTGGACGTGACATGCGGTGGATTTCATCCAGGAACAGCACCTCGCCCTCGGTGAGTGAGGAAAGAATGGCTGCGAGGTCGCCAGCGTGCTGAATGGCCGGACCTGAGCTGATCCGCAAAGGAGCGTTCATTTCTGCAGCGACGATCATGGCCAACGTGGTTTTACCCAGTCCGGGCGGGCCCGACATCAGCACGTGATCAGCACTGCGGCCCCGGATTTTGGAGGCTGCCAGCACCAGTCCCAGCTGCTTGCGGACCCGCTCCTGGCCAACAAAGTCATCAAGATTCTTGGGCCGCAGGGCCGCTTCGAGCTCTCGCTCTTCGGGCTCAGCAACGGGCCCGGCCAGTTCACTCGCGGTGTTGCGGGCTAACCCGCCGCTCCCCGCTGAACCGCTGCTCCCCGCTGAGCCGCTGTTGCCGATGCTGATCTGCCCCGGCAACAACGGAATCGACTCTTCGTTGGCTGCCATTCTTAGCGCACACCGCCCTTGCCCCTAGTGTTGTCCTGGCCGAGCCTGCGCAGCGTGGCACGGAGAACGGCGGGCACATTGGCGCCTTCAGCGAGTTCGGGCTCTGCCGTCACGGCGGCATCGATGGCTTTGAGGGCGTCCCTTTCATTCCAGCCCAGACTGGTCATGGCAGCCACCACTTGATCCTTCCACTCCATGGCCGGAGCAGCCACGGTGGCGGACACAGCCTCCCCCGTCGGTTTTAGTTTGCCCTTGAGTTCAAGGACAATGCGTCCGGCAACTTTGGGGCCTACTCCGGGAACCTTGGTGAAGACCTTGCCGTCACCGGCATCAACTCCCAAGCGAATACTTTCAGGCTCAAGGACGGCTAGGATCGCTAGCGCCAGCCGCGGCCCAATGCCGCTAACGCTCAGGAGCGTGTCAAAGACCTCGCGTTCGCCCACGTCGGCAAATCCATAGAGAGTCATGGAGTCCTCACGCACAATCATTGCTGTTGTGAGGCTCGCTTCCTCACCTTGGACCAAGGCCCCCAGGGTCTTGGGTGTGGCATGCACCAGCATGCCCACGCCATTGACGTCAATGACTACCTGGGACAGCGAAAGCGCAGCCACCGGCCCGCGGACAAAACTGATCATTGCAACTGCTCCTGACAAATTCCAAGGTTGGGCTGCTTTAGCTTAAGCCCAGTGTAATCGAACATACGTACTAGCAACTAGTGCCAGGTTGCCCCCGGCGCTTCCTTGTTCTTGGTGACCTTCGATTTCCGTTCGGCTTCACGCCAAAGCTGCTGGGCCGCCGTCGTACTTTGGCTGCCACTGGCAAAAGAGGCACCGCTGCGCCACGCATGGGCAATCGCCAACGCCAGGGCATCCGCGGCATCAGCCGGGCGCGGCGGCTGGTCCAGGCGCAGCAGCCGGGTGACCATAGCGGTGACGTGCGCCTTGTCAGCGCGGCCATTGCCCGTCACCGCAGCTTTAACCTCCGACGGCGTGTGCATGGCTACGGGGATTCCTCGCCGGGCGGCCGCAACCATGACAACCCCTGACACTTGGGCCACGCCCATCACGGTGCTGAGGTTGGTTTGGGCGAAGACCCGTTCAATGGCCAAGACATCGGGTTTAAACGCGTCCAGCCACTGGTCCACCGCTTCCGCAATGACCAGCAGCCGGGCTTCCAGGCTTAATTCATGCGAGCTGCCCACCACCCCCACGCCTACAAGGGTGGCTTGGCGGCTGGCAGCGACGTCAACAACGCCGAGCCCGCACCGGGTCAAGCCCGGATCCACTCCTAGGACACGCAGGTCCTAGTCCTCCTCGAGAGCCGCAAGAACGTCCGCGCTCATGTCTGCATTGGAGTAAATGTTCTGGACGTCATCAAGGTCTTCGAGCGCGTCGTAGAGCTTCATGAACTTGCGGGCATTCTCAACGTCGAGCTCAACCTGCATGGATGGGACAAAACCTGCCTCATCGCTCTCGTACTCAATGCCGGCCTCGGTCAACGCGGCACGGATGGCGGGCAGGTCCTGGGGGTCGGAGATGATTTCAAAGCTTTCGCCCTCATCTTTAACCTCTTCGGCGCCGGCTTCCAGCACGGCCATGAGCAGGTCATCTTCGGTGAGCCCGTTCTTCGGCAAGCCCACAATGCCCTTGCGGGTGAACATGTAGGCCACCGAGCCGGGGTCCCCCATGTTCCCGCCGTTACGGCCAACGGCCAGGCGAACCTCGGAGGCTGCCCGGTTCTTGTTATCTGTGAGACATTCGATCAAAATGGCCGTGCCCTGCGGGCCGTACCCTTCATACATGATGGTCTGGTAGTCAACGGCGTCACCGAGCAGGCCCGCTCCGCGCTTGATGGCGCGATCAATGTTATCTGCAGGTACCGAAGTCTTCTTGGCCTTGGTGACAGCCAATTCCAAGCCAGGGTTACCGGCGAGGTCCGGCCCACCGCCACGTGCAGCAACTTCAATGTTCTTGATGAGCTTGGCAAACGATTTAGCGCGGCGGCTATCAAGAATGGCCTTCTTGTGCTTGGTTGTTGCCCATTTGGAGTGGCCTGACATAGTTACGCTTCTCCTCTAATCATTCGAATAAACAGTTCATGGATGCGGCGCTCCCCTGTCACTTCCGGATGGAAGGAGGTAGCCAGCAAATGCCGCGAACGAACGGCGACAGCACGAACTTCAAAATCAATCCTATCGTTTTGCCCGGCTTCTGGCAGTTTTACGCTCGCAAGCACCTGCACACCGGCCCCCACCCGCTCCACCCAGGGCGCCCGGATGAACACCGCATGCATCGGCGTTTCGGCCTGCCCTGCCGGTGCCAAAGCCGTGAAGTCGAGCTCCGTTTCGAAGGAGTCCACTTGACGGCCGAACGCATTGCGCCGCACCGTGACATCCAGGCCGCCAAGGGTTTGCTGCGGGTTCCCGGCTAAATCGGTGGCCGGATCCGCAATTTCATTGGCCAGGAGGATCATCCCGGCGCAGCTGCCATAGACGGGCAGACCAGCCTGGATGCGTTCTCGCAAAGGCTCCCGCAGCCCAAAAATCCGGCTTAGTTTGTCCATGGTGGTTGACTCGCCGCCGGGAATAATGAGACCGTCCACGGCGGCCAGCTCACTTGGGCGGCGCACCGAGACGGCAGTGGCACCACAGTCCGCCAACGCCTTGAGATGTTCACGCACGTCACCTTGGAGCGCCAGGACACCGATCTTGAGGCCCTTACCGGGCGTGATTGCGGAGTTATAATTCACACTTACATCATAAGTGGGCGCTATCTCACACAGATAACTTCCGTTACTCGCCGAGCGCGGTGGGCCGCGAGCGTGCCGCAAGCAAGTAGCATTGTCGGCAGGACTGACGTACTAAAGATGAGGTAAGTAAGTATGTGCGGAATTGCCGGTTACTACGGTTATGGGGAAGACGAATCCCTATTGCAGCAGATGAATGCGTGCATGGTGCACCGAGGCCCCGACGGCGAGGGCATTTATACGCAAGGCAACGTAGGGCTGGCACACCGTCGCCTCTCCATCATTGATGTGGCCCACGGCCAGGAGCCAATGTTCAGCGCCGACGGTGAAACGGTGCTGGTCTACAACGGCGAGGTCTACAACTACTTGGCCCTGCGTGCCGAGCTGGAGGCCCTGGGCCGGAGTTTCACCACCAACTCGGACACCGAAGTGGTCCTCCAAGCCTACGAGCAGTGGGGCGATGATGCCTTTGATAAGTTCAACGGCATGTTCGGCTTTGCCATCCACGACCGCCGCAACAACCGCCTGGTTCTGGCGCGCGATCACTTCGGCATCAAGCCGTTGTACTTCGCCACCGCCGGTACCCCCCAGGCGCCCACCTTGCTGTTCGGCTCCGAGATCAAGCCTCTGCTGGCCACCGGCAAGATCGCTGCAGAAGTGGATGAGCGGATCCTGTTCCGCTACCTGCAGTTCCGGATTCACGACGACGAATCCAGCACCTTCTTCGCCGGCGTGCAGAAGCTCATGCCTGGCGAGAAGCTGGTGCTCAACACTGTGGATTCCGAGGCCGGACCGGCCGGAACCGCCACCATCAGCAAGTACACGCGCTTCCAGGAAGAGCTGGCCGAACTGGCCAAGATTGAGACCCCGTACTCCCAGGCGGTCATTGACGAATACAAGGAACGCTTCACCGAAGGTGTGCGCCTGCGTCTTCAGTCTGAAGTACCTGTGGGCACTGCCCTGTCCGGCGGACTAGACTCGTCCGCCGTCGTGGTCACCATCAACAAGCTGATGGCGGAAAACGCGGCTGCCACGGACTCCCTCGGAGCCAAGCAGCAAACATTCTCAGCCATTTTCCCCAACTCCATCAACGACGAGGAAAAGTACGCGGACGCCGTGCTGGCCCGTTGTGAGGGCAATGTCATCAGCCACAAGATTCTTCCCAAACCGGGTGAATTTGTGGATGATCTGGAAGATTTTGTGCGCACCATGGAGGAGCCCATTATCTCCTCGGGCCCTTACGCCCAGTACCAGGTGATGCGCGAGGCCTCCAAGCATGTCACGGTGCTGCTCGATGGCCAGGGTGCCGATGAGATGATGGCCGGCTATATCCCTTACTACTTCGCGTACCTGCGCCAGTTGAAGAGGAAGGGTCAGAACGCGAAGTTGGCCAAGGAACTGGCTTCCAGCTCAGATATCTTGTTCCGGCTGGCCCGGTTCCGGATTCAGGGCATGCTCAGCTTCAAGAAGGAAGTCGGCGTTTCTGCGCTGTTGAACAAGAAGTTCACGGCCAAGTACAAGGCCGAGAAGTTCTCCAACATCCCGGATAACTTGAAGCTGCGCCTCATTGACGACCTGTTCCACAAGTCCTTGCCAGCTGTGCTGCGCTACGAGGACAAGAACACCATGCGCTTCTCCTTGGAGGGCCGTGTGCCGTTCCTGGACAAGGAAGTGGTGAAGTTCCTGTTCAGCCTTGATGACGAATCCATCATCAAGGGCGGCTGGAACAAGCGCATTTTGCGTGACGCCACCCGGGAGCTGCTGCCGGAAATGATCAGCAACCGCCGCAATAAGATTGGCTTCACCACCCCGGAGGCGGAGTGGTTTGGGCACATGAAGGAAAAGATCTACGAGATCTTCCTCTCCACCTCCTTCGGTAACCGCCCCTACTGGAACCAGGATGCCGTCATTTATGCGTTTGAGGAACTCCTCAGTGGTAAGAGTGGCGGTTCCACCATGGTGTTCTGGCGCCTGATCAACACCGAGCTGTGGCTGCGTGAGTTCTTTGACGAGCCCGAGATCAAAGCCGGCATTGAGGGCAAGAGCGATTACATTCCCAACGCGGACAAGCAGCTGGAGATCACCGTCCCCAACGGCGCCGGCACCTTCCGCCGTTACCCGCTGCGCACTGAGGTTTTCTACAAGGAAACCGACTTTGACCCGGCGGTCATGAAGTACGTCAAGCGTTACTTTGACGGGCTGCCCACGGCTGGCGGGGACCATGGTGAGGCTACCGCGGATACGCCGTGGTACTTGTTTGTCTCGGAAAAGATTGTGGCCATGACGCAGGGCCGCTCCATCCCCGTGTGGGATATCAAGGTCTCTAACGCGGCACGTATTTTCTCCAAGTTCGTGACCCGCAACCCCGGCGGTATTGGCTTGGCCAGTCCCTGGTCCATGCAGCTGGCCATTGATGAGGTTGGTCTGCCCAAGATCATGTACGCCTCGGCGCGCTCGGTCATCGGCAAGTTGCAGGGCAAGTCGGGCGTGTTCTACGAAGTTGTTGGCAATAACATCAACGCGATCGACGGCGCGGCCGGCTATCAGGTGGGTACCTCTACTCACTCGGTCAAGTACGCTCCGATTGACCCCGACGGCGTGGCCGCCCGCCTGAGCGCTTTGGTGCGTGCCTCGGTTCCGGCCGAATTCGCGGCAACGTTTGCCGGTACCGCCATCATGGACGCCAATGATCTCGGTGTTGTGGCACTGGGCCATGACACACAGTTAACAAAGGCCGTCTTGGAAGACATCTTCCGTGACAACCCGCAGGGCCAGACCACCGAGACCACTCCCATGTCCCTCGTGTTCACCCAGAAGTAAGCCACCGCATCCTTTAGCGGCACCCTCCCAGGGACGACGGCGAAACTCTCGTTTCGCCGTCGTCCTTGGGTTAATCCATGAAAGAGTTAAGGCATGACCGAGGAAAACTCACCCAACCCGTTTTTGATGGCCAGCAGGCTCGATTGTCAGCTGCCAGACTTCGCCGCCATTGACGTGGTGCATTACCTGCCCGGGTTCGAGGCTGGCTTTAGCGAACAGTTGGCTCAGATCGCCTCCATTACCTCCGACCCGGCCGCGGCAACTTTTGAGAACACCGTGCTGGCCATGGAGCGTAGCGGTGCGATCCTGACGCGCGTGGCGAACGTGTTTTTCAACATTGCCAGCTCCCATGGGACCGCGGAGATTCAGGCATTGGAGGCTATGGTTGCCCCCCGGCTCGCCGAGCATGAGGATACGGTATTGCTGAACGGTGCCTTGTATGAGCGGATGCTCGCGGTGCCTGCTGAGGGCTTGGATGCTGAATCGCTGCGCTTACTGGCTGAGTACCGCAAGGCCTTCACGCGGGCAGGTGTGGCGCTTCCAGAGGAGTCACGGGAGCGCTTGCGGGAACTCAATGCTCAGCTTTCCTCCCTCAGTACCAAGTTTTCCCAACTCGTCATGCAGGCCGGGAACCAGGCTGCCCTGCACATTCAGGATGTGGCCGAACTCGATGGGCTCAGTGCTGATGACGTGGCAACGGCTGCTGCCGCGGCCCGGGCTGCCGGTCATGCGGAGGGATATTTGCTGACGCTGATCTTGCCCACGGCCCAGCCGGCCCTGGAGGTGTTGACTAACCGGCAGACCCGACAGAAGCTGCATCTGGCCTCGGTGGGCCGTGGCAGTGGTGGCGGTGGCGATGCGGCCGTTTTGGGTTTGGCCGCCACTATGGCTTCGCTGCGGGCCGAAAAGGCTGCGCTGCTTGGCTTCTCTTGCGAAGCTGAGCGTTCCATTGAACCGCAGACGGCACCGTCGTTGGCCGCCGTGCACTGCATGCTGGCCCCTATTACGGCAGCGGCTGTACGCAATGCCCGTTTGGAGGCAGAGAAGCTGGCTGCCACGGCCGGGCACTTCATCGAGGCTTGGGACTGGGCTTTTTACTCCGAGCAGATCCGCCGCGATGAGTACGGTGTGGATCAGGCCGCACTGCGCCCTTGGTTTGAACTTGACTCGGTGCTGGAAAACGGCGTCTTTTATGCGGCCACCCAGCTCTACGGAATTACTTTTAGGCGCCGAAGTGATCTCATCGGCTACCACCCTGACGTTCGTATTTGGGAAGTCAGCAATGCTGATGGCTCCGTGCTGGGTCTCTTCCTGGGCGATTTCTATACCCGGGCAACCAAACGTGGAGGGGCCTGGATGAACTCCTTCGTAGAGCAGTCTTTCCTTGAGAACACTCATGCCGTGGTGGTTAACAACCTCAACATTCCCCAGCCCCCGGCCGGTGAACCTACGCTGTTGACCTTCGATGAAGTGGTGACCTGCTTCCACGAGTTCGGCCATGCCCTGCACGGCTTGTTCTCCGCTGTCAGCTACCCGAAGTTTTCCGGGACCAATGTTCCGCGGGACTTTGTGGAGTATCCCTCACAGGTCAATGAGATGTGGATTCTCTGGCCAGAGGTGCTGGCGAACTACGCCAAGCATCACCGAACGGGCGAACCACTACCCGTTGGTACGGCGGAGAAGCTTCAGGCCGCAGCCTTGTGGGGTCAGGGTTTTGCCACCACCGAATACTTGGGCGCCACCTTGTTGGATCTGGCGTGGCACGAGCTCGCCCCCGGTGCCCCCGTAGCAGATCCATTGGCCTTCGAAGCCGCGGCCCTTGCCGCAGCGGGTGTGGATATTCCCGCCGTCCCGCCGCGCTACCGGACCGGCTACTTCAACCACATCTTTGCTGGCGGTTATGCGGCCGGCTACTACTCCTATCTTTGGTCCGAGGTGCTCGACGCCGACACTGTGGCCTGGTTCAAGTCCAACGGCGGGCTGACGCGTACCAACGGTGAGCATTTCCGCAGCACCGTGTTGAGCCGTGGATTCTCTGTTGACCCTTTGCTCGCCTTCGCCGACTTTGCTGGCCGTGCTGCCGATACCGCTCCTTTACTTGCCCGACGGGGGTTGGTCTAAGCACATGGTGACACTTGCAGATTGTCAACGTACACAGCACGCATGGTTCCGTGCACTAGCCGAAGCCACCGGTGGACGGGCGTTTTCCACGCACCGCATGGACTGGGTGTGGCTGCCCGAGACCCGGGAAATGCTGTGCCTGTTCCCTTCCGAGATCACCGAGGCGGGCTTGGCGCCGGCCCTGGCCGAGGCCGAACGCCGTGGTGCCGCCAGTGTGGGTATTTGGATGAATGCCGCCATGCGTGAAGGCATTCTGCCGCAGTACCGTTTTGAGCGCGGCTGGCAGCCATGGTGGATGACCCGTGCGCTGGACGTGGAGACTGTTGCCAGCTCCAGCGAGGAAGCCGATCCGCGGGTGAGTCTGACGGCCCTTGTGGAACATCAGGTGTGGCTGGCCACGGCCCGCAGCGGTGATGATTGGGCCGGGCGCTCCTACGCGTATCTGCCACCGGATCAGGGCGCAAAGCATCTGGCGGGCATCTTTGACATGATCGTGGCACCGGAGCAGCGCCGCACCGGGCTGGGCACGGCCCTGTTGAATACGCTCTCGGAGGCTGCCTTCAACGCAGGTGCTGAACATCTGCTGCTCAACGCCACCCCTGATGGTCAACGCCTCTACCGCAAGTACGGGTTCGAACTCATCGGCAAGGGCCAAACCTGGTGGCTGCATCTCCCGCCTTCATGACGCTATCCCACCAATGGCGCCATTTTTCGGTTCGATATCGCAGTAGTTGGTGAATTTCAGGCTAGCTAAGTGCGGCCTGCAGCAGCTGCACATCCGCGCTGCCTGGCAGCCCAAACGGGCCCCGGGGATTCGCTGTTGCCACTCCCAACTCCCCCGCCAGCGCATGCAGGGCCCCCACCGAATGTCGCACTCCGGAGAGCGCCAAAGCCACGGCCTGTAACCGGGCTAGGCCGCTCCCCTGCTCATGCCCATTTCGGCTCCGGCTCCACACCTGCGCATAATCAGCTGGCATGAGCGCAGCCAAGCCCGTGTGCCAGGCATCGACGTCGGGCCTGTCAGCGAGCAGTTGCACATCCGAGCTGAGCCCGAGGGAAAAGTCCGGACCGGCGGCGTCCCGAAGCACACTGACCCGGGACACGATGTGCTCGCGGCGCATGGTTTCCTTCACGGCCACGACACGGGCCGTGTTGGCCAAATATGTCAGGGTTGCCGGTGTGAGGTCGTATTGGGTCTGGACGGGCTTGTTGTAAAAGCACAGTGGCAGCTCCGTCGCGTCGGCAACTTCGGCAAACAGCGTCCGCACTTCCCCATCAGAAAGAGGGTGGTAGGAGAAGGGCGCCACTAGCAGGCCGGCAGCTCCCGCCCGCTCAGCATCCTGGGAAAACTTGCGCACCTGACGGGTGGAGGCGGCACTGACGGCAGCGTAGACAGGAATAGGCGCATCCCCAGCCATGGCAGCACCCTCGGCGGCCTGAACTGCTGCCTCTACCACCGACTTCCGCTCGTCCCGGTCGAACGTCACTCCCGCGCCTGACGTGGCAAGCACGGTAATGCCGGAAACGCCTGCCCGCGCGGCATTGTGCACGAGGTGCGCCAAGGCACCCATGTCGGGTTCGTCGTCGTGCGTCAAGGGCGTGATGGGATAGGCGATCAAGCCGGTGAAGTGCCTGGTCATGGGTGTTATCCTCCGGTCAGGTGCGGTAGCGTTCTGGAAAAAAGGCCCGGATCTAACCGAGCGTTGGGGGTTAGTGGGGCAGCGGCGGTCATTAAGGCAGCGGCGGTATTTAAGGCAGCGGCGGTATTTAAGGCAGCGGCGCCGGGGAACTTTCGTCCCCCGGCGCCGCCAGCCTCCGCGTCAAAGCAACTGGCTGTTACCAGCCGCGCTCAGAGAGGCGGTGGGGCTCGGGGAGGTCGGCCACATTGATGCCCACCATGGCCTCACCCAGGCCGCGGGAGACGTTGGCGATCACGGACGGATCGTCATAGAACGTGGTGGCCTTGACCACGGCGGCGGCACGCTGAGCCGGGTTGCCGGACTTGAAGATGCCGGAACCGACGAACACGCCATCAGCACCGAGCTGCATCATCATGGCGGCGTCGGCCGGGGTGGCGATGCCGCCAGCGGTGAACAGAACTACGGGGAGTTTGCCGGAGGCGGCAACTTCCTTGACGAGTTCATACGGGGCTTGGAGTTCCTTCGCCGCCACGTACAGTTCGTCGGCAGGCAAGGCAGCCAGCTGGGCGATCTGGGTGCGGATTTTGCGCATGTGGCCCGTGGCGTTGGAGACATCTCCGGTGCCGGCCTCACCCTTGGAGCGGATCATGGCCGCACCCTCGTTGATGCGCCGCAGTGCTTCACCTAAGTTGGTGGCTCCGCAGACAAAAGGAACCTCGAAGTTCCATTTGTCGATGTGGTGCTCGTAGTCGGCTGGGGTCAGGACCTCGGATTCATCCACAAAGTCCACTCCGAGGGACTCCAGTACCTGGGCCTCCACGAAGTGGCCAATGCGGGCCTTGGCCATGACGGGGATGGACACTGCGGCAATGATGGCATCAATCATGTCCGGATCACTGGCGCGGGAGACCCCGCCCTGGGCACGAATATCTGCCGGGACGCGTTCCAGGGCCATGACGGCCACGGCGCCGGCATCTTCGGCGATCTTTGCCTGCTCAACGTTGACCACGTCCATAATGACGCCGCCCTTGAGCATGTCGGCCATGCCGCGCTTTACCCGGCTGCTGCCGGTCACGGGTGTTACCTCGGGTGTAGACACAAAAAACCCCTCTGGGAAGGAACGGAAAATTTTCTCGCACCCGTCAAACGTGACATGTTTCACGGGTGCGATCATTCTATTCCGAGCCCCAGAGGGGATAAAAACTAGTGTTACTGTCCCTCTGCGTTGCTGCCCGCCAACGCTTGGCGACGCACCGTCCCAATCCTCTGGAACACGGTCACCAGGCTGGCAATGGCCAACAGGACAAGCACCACGGCGAGCACGGCTTCGGGTATTCCCAGCCCTACCAGCCCGGTCGCCACGAGCACCACCACGAGCCTGTCGGAGCGTTCAGCAATGCCAACATTAGCGGTCATGCCCAGACCTTCGGCGCGTGCCTTGGCGTAGGAGACAATGGAGCCCAGCACCAGGCACGTCAGCGCCATCGCGGCAATGAAGTGGTTGTTGCCACCTGTGTAAAACCAGATGACAATACCGGCAAACACTGCTCCGTCTCCCACCCGGTCAAGGGTGGAGTCCAAAAAGGCACCCCATTTGCCCGAGCGGCCCAGCATCCTGGCCATGAGCCCGTCCACAATGTCAGAGAAGACAAACACTGTAATGACCACGGTGCCCCAGAACAGTTCCCCCAGCGGGTACCCGATCAGGGCGCCGCCGGCAACGCCTAAGGTGCCGATGATGGTGACGGCATCGGGTGAAACCTTCAGCCGCACCAGAAGTGTTGCGACCGGGGTGAAGATGGCGGCAAAAAGAGCACGCGCGTACTTGTTTAGCATCACTTCCCCTGTTCAGCGTTGTTCCAGGCCTCAGCAACCTGTTGGCGGACATCGCCTAGAGTTTGAGTGATGGCCTTGGTTCCGGCGATAATGGGCATGAAATTGCCATCACCACCCCACCGAGGCACCACGTGCTGGTGCAGATGGGCCGCTATGCCGGCACCTCCGGTGACTCCCTGGTTCATGCCCAGGTTGAATCCGGAAGGGTTGGCCACGTGCCTCAGAACCCGCATGGCTTGTTGTGTCAGCGCAGCAAATTCTGCGCTTTCCTCCACCGTTAGGTCCGTGTAGTCCGGCACGTGCCGGTAAGGGCAGACCAGTAGATGCCCCGGGTTGTACGGGTAGAGGTTCAGCACCACAAACACCAGCTTGCCGCGGTGGACAATGAGGGACTCTTCATCACTGCGCCCTGGAGCCTCGCAGAACGGGCAGTTGTGCTTGCCTGTAACCTGCTCCTGCCCGCCCTTGACATAGGCCAGCCGGTGGGGCGTCCACAGCCGTTGGAAGGCGTCCGGAACCCCTGGGAGTTCGAAATCATCTATTGCAACGGGATCGGACTCCCCACCAAGGCTGCTCACGCCGTGCGGTTCCGAACAGCCTCAACAATGCGGCGCACTGCTTCTTGAACAGGTACGCCGTTGTCCTGGCTGCCGTCGCGGAAACGGAAGGACACAGCGTTTGCGTCAGCGTCGTCCCCGCCAGCGATCAGCACAAACGGTACCTTATCCTTGCTGGCCGTACGGATTTTCTTGGGGAAGCGATCGCTGGAGATGTCCACCTCGGCACGGATGCCGGCCGCTTTAAGCTGCGCGACCACGTCAAACATGTAGTCATTGAACGCCTCAGCCACAGGGATGGCAACAACTTGCACCGGGGAAAGCCAAGCCGGGAAAGCGCCGGCGTAGTGCTCGGTCAGCACGCCCATGAAGCGTTCCACAGACCCGAACAGGGCGCGGTGGATCATGACGGGGCGCTGGCGGGTGCCATCGGCAGCCTGGTATTCCAGCTCGAAACGCTCCGGCAGGTTGAAGTCCAGCTGAATAGTGGACATCTGCCAGGTGCGGCCCAGCGCATCCTTGGCCTGGACCGAAATTTTGGGACCGTAGAACGCGGCCCCACCGGGATCGGCTACTAGTTCCAGCCCGGAGGCCGCAGCAACCTCGGCCAGGGTGTTGGTGGCTTCTTCCCAGATAGCATCGTCACCAACAAACTTTTCCGGGTTCTTTGTGGAGAGTTCCAGGTAGAAGTCATCTAGCCCATAGTCCTTGAGCAGTGAGAGCACAAAGTTTAGGGTTTCGGTGAGCTCATCTTTCATCTGCTCCTTGGTGCAGTAGATGTGGGCGTCGTCCTGTGTCATGCCACGCACACGGGTCAGCCCGTGCACCACACCGGACTTTTCGTAGCGGTACACCGAACCGAATTCGAACAGGCGCAGCGGCAGCTCACGGTAGGAGCGCCCGCGGGAGCGGAAGATCAAGTTGTGCATGGGGCAGTTCATGGGCTTGAGGTAGTAGTCCTGGCCGGGCTTGCGCACCGTGCCGTCCTCATTGAGTTCAGCATCCACATGCATGGCCGGGAACATGCCGTCCTTGTACCAGTCAAGGTGTCCGGAAACCTCGTACAAGTGGCCCTTGGTGATGTGAGGGGTGTAGACGAAGTCATACCCGGCTTCAACATGGCGCTTGCGCGAGTAGTCTTCCATCTCCTTGCGGATGATCCCGCCCTTGGGGTGGAACACGGGCAGGCCCGAGCCCAACTCATCGGGGAAGGAGAACAAATCAAGCTCCACACCGAGCTTGCGGTGGTCGCGGCGCTCGGCCTCGGCAATGCGTTCCTGGTAGGCCTTGAGGGCTTCCTTGGTGGGCCAGGCCGTTCCGTAAATGCGCTGGAGCTGCTGGTTGTTCTGGTTGCCCAGCCAGTAGGCGGCGGAGGTGCGCGTCAGTGCGAAGGCGTTGGAGATCAACTTCGTGTTTTGCAGGTGCGGGCCGCGGCACAGATCACACCACACCTCTTCGCCGCTCTTGCGGTCAATGTTGGAGTAAATGGTGATGTCCCCGGCACCGACTTCTACGTTGACACCTTCACCAGCGGCATCGGCGTCGGAAGCCTTGCCGAGCAGTTCCAGCTTGTACGGCTCATTGGCCATGGCCACGCGGGCTTCATCCTCGGAGACCACCCGGCGTGCGAACTTCTGGTTTTGGTTGACGATCTTGAGCATCATCTTCTCAAGCGTCTTCAGATCTTCCGGCGTGAAGGGCTCGGCCACATCAAAGTCGAAGTAAAAGCCGTCGGTGATGTAAGGGCCAATGCCGAGCTTGGCATCGGGGCGCAGCTGCTGCACGGCCTGGGCCATGACGTGCGCGGTGGAGTGGCGCAGCACGTCCAGTCCGTCGGGGGAATCAATGGTGACTGACTCCACGGAGGCGCCCTCGGCCAGTACGGCGGAGAGGTCCTTCAAGGTGCCGTCCATGCGCATGACAACAACGTCGCGGCGTTCAAAGAACAGCTCCGCACCGGTGGTGCCTGTGGCCACCGTAGTCGTCTCGCCGTCGACCTTGATGGTGATTTGTGAATCCACTGGCACGTCTAACTCCTTGTTTGTTATGTGCGGCTCCATATCCAAGCAACATACGGGGGTTGCTGTGAGCCTCCTTGATGTTATCGGTTTGCTGGCGCCCCAACCAACCCGGGCGGTGTGGGCAGGCGGGCAGTGTCCTGCAGGTCCCAAGCCTCCAGCGCCTGCACCGTGATCCCGCGGGGCCCGGTGCGCCGGGTCAGTCCGCGGATCAGCAGCATGCGGGTACCAAAGAGCAGCGGCCCGGATTTTTGCTGCGCTTGCGTGAAGAACGTGGTGTCAACGCAGCCGGTGCCGTCGTCAACACTGATGAACACCACCCGTTTGCCACCCCTCATGGGCGGGGTTTGGGTGGCCACCCGCACCCCGGCCACCAAAACCTCAGTGTTATTGCGCAGGCCAAGGAGTTGATCCGCCCGGCTCACCCCCAACCGGTCAAGAAGGGGTGCATAACTGTCCATGAGATGGCCACTGACATCCATGGAGAGCAGATCCAGCTCTGTGCTCACTATCTCAGCCAGACTGCTTTCTGGATGTCCGACGGCGAGCGCGCCCAGTTCCACATCATCCATGGGCAGGGCGAATTGCCCATGGATGGGGTCATTGGCCTTGTTGCTCTTATGGGCGGGCAGGCTGTTGACATGGGCCACTAGATCGGCACGATTGGCGGTACTTCCGGTGCGGTCCTTTGCCTGATTGTGCAACGGGTCAAGTGCGCCCAGCTGGGCCAACCGTTTCAAGGTGGGCCGGCTGAGTTTTGCTTTATCTCGCAGCTCCGCCAGGGAGCCGTACGGCTGACCCGCCACGATACGTTTCAACTCCGTGGCAGAGAGCCCGTATACCCCGGCCAAACTGAGCCGCACCCCAATCTCTCCGCTATCAGTGCGTTCGGCATGGTACTCACCGGCGCTGGCGTTAATGTCCAGGGGAAGAATGGGAATGCCCATGCGCCGGGCTTCTGCCACGAGCAGACGGCGCGGATACATTCCGGGGTCATGTTCCCATAGCCCCGCCATGAACTCGGCGGGGTGGTGCGCCTTCAGCCACGCCGATTGGTAGGTAGGGACGGCGAACGCTGCTCCGTGGGCTTTGCAGAAGCCGAAGCTTCCGAAGGCGGATAAGGTGGCCCACACTTCTTCGATCACGGCAGGGCTGTAGCCCTTGTGGGCGGCTTTGTCCCTAAAATACTTTTCCACCACGGGTTCCACCATCGCTTTGCCCAGTCCGCGCCGGAATTCGTCAGCCCGGGACAGGGTGCAGCCCGTCATGATGGCCAGGGTGCGCAGCACTTGCTCATGAAAGACGGTTACCCCGTGTGTTTCCGCCAGCACCGGGATGAGGTCCGGGTGGGCATAATGCGGTTGTGCGAATCCGGAGCGGCTTTCCAAAAATGGTTTGACCATGTTGGATTTCATGGGCCCTGGCCGGAAGAGGGAGATGTCAATGACAAGGTCGCTGAACTCGGTGGGGGCCATTTTCCCTACCAGTTCACGCTGCCCCGGAGATTCAATCTGAAAACATCCCAGCGTGTGGGTGCTGCGAATCAGCTCAAAGGTGGGTTCGTCGTCGAGAGGTATGGCGTCAAGGTCAATGGCTCCGCCCTCCCCCAGGAAGGGCGCGGCGAGGTCATGCCCGCCCTGGGCGGCCACTTCCTCCCGTGAAGGGTGCAAGCGGATGATCTCCTGCACCGCATGGGCCATGGCACTTTGCATGCGCACACCCAGGACATCGAGTTTGAGCATGCCCATGGCGTCCATGTCGTGCTTATCGAACTGGCTCATGGGCAGCCCCATGCCGCTGGGTTGGACGGGGGTGCGGCCCAGCAGGGTTGAATCCCCCAAGATCACTCCGCACGGATGCATGGAGATATGCCGGGGCAGGCTATCAAGCCGTTCTGTGACATCCACCAAGAGGTTCAGCGCCGGCGCCTGGGCCGCACCCTGGATCCCCTCCAGTTCAGTCTGGGACGGGGCTTGAAGGGACTGGTGCACCTGGGCCGCTAAATCACGTAATTCGGGTTTCTGCGCCAGGGCCTCCCTCAAGGAGCCTGCCGGGATCCGCCACAGCTGTTTGGCAATCTGATCGATGTCCGCCTTATCCAGCCCCAAGGCAAGTCCGGCATCTCTGACGGCGCCACGGGCCCGGTAACTGTTTTGCATGCTCATCAAAGTCACCCGCTTCGACCCGAAACGCTCAAAGATGCGTTTGTACACGTTGTGCCGTTGCGCACTTTCCACATCCAAGTCAATGTCGGGCAGGGTGGACCTGTCGTTGGAGAGGAACCGTTCAAAGAGAAGGTTGTTGGCGATGGGGTCCACAGCACTGATGCCCAGCAGGTAGTTAACCAACGACGACGCACCGGAACCTCGTGCGGCTCGGCGCACACCCATGCCGGCGATCATGTCCGATACTTCAGCCACGGTGAGAAAGTACGTTTCAAAGCCCAGCTCGGAGATGGTGCCCAACTCCACCGCCAACCTGTCCTTGACCTTTTCGAGCTTGCCGCCGGAAAGCCCGGCAAACCGTTGCACAAGCGCCGATTCCGTGCGCTGCTGCAATTCCCGGCCGGCAGTTTGCGTCAGCCCAAGCACCTCGCTTTCCGGGGTGTGCGGCTGTTTCCAGCCCAAATCTGTTGACGGATCAAGGCGGCATTTATCCGCCAGCTGTGCCGTGTTGGCCCATAGCCGGGCCAGCCCCGCGCTGCCGTAACCGCCCTGGGAGACAATGTCCCGTGCTATTTCTCCCATCTGGGCGGCACTTTTCAGCCATGCCTGCCCTGTGGGCTGCAGGGTGTTCAACGCCGCCAGGGAGGCGATGCTCTTGGCGGCGTCAAGCACATCGGCGATGGGCCCATCTTCTTGATTGACATAGCGGACGGCGTTACTCAAGACCGCTGGAACATCAAATTCCTGCGCCAATTTCACCATGCGCACAGCGTGGGTCGTGCTCAGCGGATCACCCGGGGCATTCAAATGGCTGGTGATTTCCGCCACAAGAGAACCAGCCGGCATGGCCTCTTTCCACTGCTTGAACTTGCTGCGGGGAAGCAAATATTTGCGGCTCTCCATGGCCTTACCCACGGGGGAATACGGACCCAGCAAAACGCTCAGCACGGGCCGCCCGGACTCTGGGTCCAGAACACCTTGCGCCAGTTGTGTCAGGGTCAGGCCTACCGGGCCCTTGGGCGCACTGTGCGCTGTTGAAATCAGCCGGCACAGTGCGCCATAACCGGCCCCGGGGCGTGCGGAGGCCCCGCCATGGGCCAGCACCACCACCCTGCCGGTGACCTCAATAACATCTCCAACCTCTTCACGGACAGCCACATCAACCCCAATAATCGGGTCGATCCCGGCGGCCATGCACGCCTTAACATGCTTAACAGCCCCATAGAGGCCGTCCCGGTCAGTGATGGCGAGCGCATCAGCACCGTCAGCTGCTGCGGCTTGGGCCATCTCCTCCGGCCACGAGACCCCAAAGTGTGCGCTAAAGGCCGTGGCTGCGTGCAAGTGGATAAAGTTACGCACCAAACCACTCCTCCGTGCCAGCTACTTCCACGGGCAGCACTTCCGCGTTCGCGCACTCCGGGGATACCAGCTCCTGCGCCTCCTTGGCCGCGAGGGGAACCCGGGCGTGAACTTTCATGACACGCCATCGCAGACTGGGCCGGTACAGCACCACATCCATTGTCAGGCTTTCTGCTTCGTCTTCCCGCAGTACCTGCAAACGCCATATCTGGACGTCCACATACCCCACACCTTCCCCAGGCCTTAGGCTTCTCTGGTCCGTCCACCAGGGCCGGCGCTGATACCAGTTCATGGGCGGGGCAATGACCTCATGAAGGAGCCCGCGCCACCACAACCGCAGCGGCTCCCCCTCCGGGGAGCATTCCATTGTGACGGCGTCCGTAAAGGTGCCCATGTGCGCGCTCCAATCTCCACCAGAACGGATAATCATGAGAGCTGTTCAGGGGGAAATAAATTATTAGTACATATATTCGACTAGATTTAAGTGTACGCTCAATTTCACGCGGCATACATCCGCCAATTGGGAAGAAGCACCCGAACGGGCACCTACCAGGAGCGCAAACCATTATCTGGATGACTGGGGACACCTCATGCGTCTAGCATGGCCTTATAGCTGCAGGCTGGGTCTTATCACAGGTGTCACAACAACTTAAAGGAGCGTTCCATGACTGACATGGTCACCCTCATCGCTAGAACCACGCCGCTGGAACGGGAACTCAAAACTGCCTCCCGCACCATTGTCGATTCTGACCTGCCCCGTCTCGGCGAACTGTACTTCACCGCCTACGACGCAGGCATTGCCGGGGAGACTCTGGATGCCGCCATAGCTGATATGAAGAATGCGTTTGTTGGAAAGTACGGCACCCTCCTCCCTGACGCCTCCCACGTTGCCTTGGACGAGAACGGCAAGATCGTTGCCGCCGTCCTGGTTGTTGAGCGCGCTCTTGGCGACGCCATGCCTGATGCCCCCTTCATCATTGAACTGATTACGGACCGCGAGCACCGCCGCCGGGGTTTGGCTGAGGACCTGGTGCTGGCCACCTTGGACACCTTGTTCAACAACGGCAAGCGTGACGTCGCTTTGCGCGTGGAATCCACCAACTCGGCCGCCTTAGCCTTGTACCTCTCCTTGGACTTCCACCGCTGGTCACCGGAAGAAGACGACGACTAAAGCCCCTATGGGACCGCGCAGCCATGGCCACCGAGCTGGCGTTACCCCATCCCACGGCGCCCCTCCCATCAGTCTGAGCCACAACGTTGCCAGCGTGGCTAAGGTGGATGCGGTCTTGGCGCAGGCACGGGAGGCCGGTGCCGGCATCGAACATCCAGCCACCCACCAGCCTTGGGGTGGGTACAGCGGATACTTCTCTGACCCGGATGGCTTCCATTGGGAGGTCGCTTTCAACCCCACCTGGGCGGTTGACAGCACCGGTCACGTCACGGTCTGACCCGCCAGCACCACTGATTGTGCCAGCTGAGTTGCCTGCGCTGCAGCGAGCCGGTTTACCCTCTGGAGTGGCCAAGGCTCCTTTCTCACGCTGGGAACATGGTGGGACTTCCCCGGCAATTGAGCCTTTTCACCCCTATTTGTCCGTGGGCAATGTGAAGATGGTTTCAGTGCCCGATCATCATGACGGGTCGGCGATTTTGCGGTGGGGGCGCAGCAAGGAGCGTGACCATGAGCCCGGAGATTCAGAGCCCGGAGAGGCACTTGGCCAGGCCCGGTGCCAAGCACAAGCGCCGGCGCCGGTTGGTGATTTCCGTGGTGACGGGGGTGGTCGCCGTAGTGGTGGTGGCCGTCGGCTTTGTGGCCTTCAATGTCGTCAACGCCAACAACCATATTGCGCGCTCGGACGCACTCACCGCCGCGCATCTGGTTCCCAAACTCAGCAAAGACACGAACATACTCGTCATGGGCCTCGACTCAAGACTTGACGAGCAGGGCAAACCGCTCTCGCCCGCCCTCTACAACGCTCTCGACGCCGGCGGCCAGAGCGTCGGCGGCTACAACGCCAATGTCCTGATGCTCATTCACATCCCGGCCGACGGCGCCAAGGCCACTGCCATCTCCATCCCCCGTGACGACTACGTTGAGCTTGCCGGCATCCCGGCAGAGTCCGGCACCTACGGCAAGATCAAGGAAGCCTACGGGGATGGCCTCGCCGCCGAACAGACCACGTTGCGGAACGCAGGGCAATCCAATGACAACGCCACCTACCAGCAGGCGCGGGATGCAGGGCGCACCGCCGAAATCGATACGGTGAGCCAATTCCTGGGCAGCGTGCACATTGACCACTTTGTGGAAGTGACAATGGCAGGGTTTTACGAAGTGGCCCAGGCAATCGCCCCCATCACCGTGTGCGTGCGCCAAGCCACGGCGGGCACGTATTCCGGCGCGAACTTCAAGGCCGGAGTGCAGCAGATCGATGCCAGCCAGGCCATGGCGTTCGTGCGCCAGCGCCGGGATACCAGCAATCCCAACTGCGCCTTTTTTCGATCTTCACCGTGAACGCCGGCAGCAGGCGTTCATTGTTTCGGTGATCCACCAGCTCAAGCAGGCCGGTACCTTCACCAACATCGGAAAAATGGAGGCAGTGCTGACGGCCGTCAGCACCAACATCGTGGTGGACAAGGGCCTGAACCTCATTGAACTGGCACAGCAGGCCACTGCCATCACGGCGGGCCATATCTCCTTCACCACGCTACCCATCACGGGCTTTGGCACTGCACCCAACGGGGAATCCATTAATACTGTCAACGTTGGCCAGGTCCAGACCACGGTGCAGGAACTGCTGCCACCGGCTCCCAAAGCAGCTGCCACCTCCAAAAAAGTTCGGCCGCGGCTCACACCACCGCGACCCCGGCACCTAGCACACCGACAAAGGCAGCAGCCGCAAAAGCTGCAGCCAACACTACCGCCACTTACTCCGATTGAACGGGCGCGCTGCAGGGCGGCACCATTCCCTGCGTTAAGTAAGGGGCCGGGGGCAATGGCGTAACGGGCAGTGGGCGGGATGTGAGATTAGGCCGTGATGGGTGCAATCAGTTCGGGTCCGTTGTTGCGCACATTGCCCACGGCGGCACTGACCGGATCAAGCACCCACGTTCCGGCCAGCTCCCACGCTTGTGCAAGGGCACTTTCCAGTAGCGGAGCCACCGCAGGGCTTTCCGGGTCCAGCCATTCGGCCAGGGCTTCCCGCCCCAACGGGACGGGGAGACGGTCATGTAAGGTGGCCAATTCGCCGCTGGGAGGGGATGCCATGGTCAAGATGGTGCAAGAGAGCAGCCACTGATCTGGCGCACCATTTTCCTTGTCCGGATCCTTCCACCACTCATACAGCCCGGCAAAGGTGATGAGCGCGCCGTCGGGGGTGTGCACAAAATAGGGCTGCTTGGTTTTCCCATCCGGGGACTTTTTCCATTCGAAATAGCCCTGCACGGGGACACCGCACCGCTTTGACTTCATGGCCGCCCGGAAGGTGGGCTTGTCCAAAACAGTTTCACTGCGGGCGTTGAAGGCTCGCACCCCGACGCTGGGATCTTTGGCCCACCCCGGTACCAGCCCCCACTTCGCTATGTGCACCTGCCGGTGAAGTGTGCCGTCTATGAGCCGCTCCAATACGATCGGCACATCGGTGGTGGGGGCAACATTCCACGAGGCTCGCACTTCCAGCGACGCCTCAGCTTCTGCTTCCAACTCTGCCACCAGATCACCAACGGCCCTGGCCATGACATAACGTCCACACATGTCATCCATGGTGGCACATCAATCGTGGAATATCTCCCATGCCCGGTAGCGTTATCACCAGTAGCAACCGCACGCTTTCTCCCAACCACCAAGGAGCACCCACCGTGGACTTCACCCCCGACGCTGGCACTATCACCATGTTTTCCACCACCTGGTGCGGATACTGCAAACGCCTGAAGAAGATGCTGGACGCTTCAGGGATCGGTTACACGGAAATCAACATTGAGGATGTTCCCGGCACTGCCGAACTGGTGGAGAGCCTCAACGGTGGAAACCAGACCGTCCCCACGATTTTGTACCCCGATGGCACAGCTGCCACCAACCCCTCCCTCAAGGATGTCAAGGAAAAATTGGGCGTCTAAGACCTGGCGGCTGGGGCACAGCCCTCCCCAGCCTCTTCCGGAGTATCAAAGCGTGTAACCTGTCAGGAACCCCATTGGGTGTTCCCGGCAGGGACACGGCTATTTAAGGAGTTCTTTTGATTAACAAAACCGTTCACAAAGTCAAGGGCGCAGTGGTCCTTCACAAGGACGCCCCCGTCACCTTGGAAACCATTCTGGTACCGGATCCCGGCCCGGGAGAAGCTCTCGTTGACATCTTGACAAGCGGTGTCTGCCACACGGATCTGCACTACAAACAGGGCGGCATCAGCGACGATTTCCCGTTCTTGCTGGGCCATGAAGCCACCGGCGTTGTCAGTGCCGTAGGTGAAGGTGTCACTAATGTTGTTCCGGGTGACAGGGTGATCCTGAACTGGCGTGCTGTGTGCGGGAACTGCCGCGCCTGCGCCAAGGGCCAAGCCCAATACTGCTTCAACACGGCCAATGCCACCCAGAAAATGACGCTCGAGGATGGCACTGAGCTCTCCCCCGCTCTGGGGATTGGTGCGTTCATTGAAAAGACTCTCGTGGCCGCGGGACAGTGCACCAAGGTAGATCCCGATGTGGATCCCGCCGCCGTGGGCTTGCTGGGCTGCGGCGTCATGGCAGGTATTGGCGCAGCCATTAACACCGGTGGTGTCAAGCGTGGCGACACCGTGGCCGTAATTGGTTGTGGCGGGGTTGGTTCCGCCGCGATTGCAGGAGCCGCTCTGGCAGGTGCCACCACCGTGATCGCCGTGGACCGCGATCCTAAGAAGTTGGCGGCAGCCTTGGCCTTCGGCGCCACTCATACGGTGGACTCCTCGGTGGAAGACGCCGTAACCGCCATCCAGAATCACACCGGCGGGTTCGGGGCAGATGTGGTCATTGACGCCGTGGGGCGTCCCGAAACCTACAAGCAGGCTTTCTACGCCCGCGATTTGGCTGGAACCGTGGTGCTGGTGGGTGTACCCACGCCCGAGATGACCGTGGAACTGCCTCTGCTGGACGTGTTTGGTCGCGGTGGTTCCCTGAAGTCCTCCTGGTACGGGGATTGTCTGCCCTCGCGTGATTTCCCCATGCTCGTTGAACTGTACAAGCAGGGCAAGCTGGATCTGGATGCCTTTGTCACCGAACGCATTGGCATTGCGGACATCGAGGCAGCGTTTGCCAAGATGGGCGAAGGCTCAGTGCTGCGCTCTGTGGTGGAATTCTGATGAGTGCACGGATCGAACACCTGGTAACCTCGGGAACTTTTTCACTCGACGGCGGCACCTGGGATGTTGATAACAACGTGTGGATAGTGGGTGATGACGCAGAGGTTTATGTGATCGATCCAGCCCACAACGCCGCCGCCATTGCCACCGCGGTGGGGGGCAGAGCCGTCAAGGCCGTTCTGCTCACGCACGGCCACGATGATCACATCCGCCACGCTCGCGAGTTCGCCACTTTGGTGGCGGCACCGGTGCTCATGAACCCCGCAGACCAAATGCTGTGGGAAGACATTTATCCAGGGACGACGCCGGACGGAACCATCGCTGATGGCGACGGCTTTGAGATTGCAGGCACTGCACTGACGGCGATTCACACACCCGGCCACTCCGCCGGCTCCACCTGCTTTTACGCCGCGGAACTAGGCACAGTGTTCTCCGGCGATACCTTGTTCAATGGCGGCCCTGGGGCAACAGGACGCTCGTACAGCGATTTCCCCACAATAGTGAAATCAATTACTGAACGTCTCATGACCCTGCCGGGCGAGACTGTGGTCAACACCGGACACGGCGACTCCACCACTGTTGATGCCGAGGCGCCGGGAATTCTGGCCATCAAGGAGTAGAACAGAGCACCAAATCATCGATCCGTGAGATATGGTCCCTATGAGTCATTCATAGCGACCATATCTCACGGATCGATGTGCGTCTGGGCTCAGCACCGAGCGATTCAGGCCTGAATGAGCTCCGTGTGCTGAGCGTAGGCGGCCAGCACGGACGCTTCTACGTCCGCAACAGTGATTGTGGGGATCAGATCTTCGGCGGCGCCGGCCGTGGCTGGCTCCCAATCGAGCTCCAAAGCCGCATAGGTGTCTGTTAGCACTGCACGGATGGGTGGGGAGTTTTCCACCACAATGACGGAGCTGAATAACCAGGCTCCTGCGACAACGCGTTGCGCCGTACCCACCAGCTTGATGTTGTGCTGGGCCCCACGGCCGTAAACGCTGAACTCCCCGGGGCAGTATTCTCCGGGAATCTCACCAACAGCCGCGTCCACACCTAATGCCCGCAATGCCTCGGTGAAGAGTTCGCCAAAGAAAGCAAACCGGCCTTTGGCACCGGCAATGGAGTCTTTCTCGCGCTGGATATGATCAACAATCAATGTTCCTTGGTGATAGGCGGCGGCTCTGCCTCCTGCACGGCGTACGGCAGGCACAAAGCCGTTAACGCGGGATGCTTCTTCGGCGGCGAGAAATCCTGGCAGTTTGGTGTCACGCTGCCCAAAAGCCACTGTGGGTTCGGGGCGGTAGAAGCGCACCATTGCTTCCCTACTCCCACGTTTAACCTCCCCCAGCAGATCCAAGGCACGGTTGAGGTCGGCCTCGGCGCCACCGCTGGTCAACTGCCGGTGGATTTCCAGTGCTGGTGCTAGGAGATCACTCACTGCGCGTGCGGGATGGGTCGCACGGTCAAGATCTGTTCGGAGCGCCCAAAAGGTCCGTTGACATCATGGAGCACCGAGGAGGTTAGACCAATACCGTCAGATCCAATGGTGACGTGGGTGGCCAGACCCAACCATTCGCCCACCGGATCCCGGTACAGGTGGATGGAAAGGTCAACGTTGGGGTACATCCAACCGCCGGGTTCCGGATCCATGCGTGCTGCCACACCGTTGGCACTGTCAACCAAACCTATAAGACGCACCAGCGCGGAGGCGTGCTCTCCGCCGTCGAGCATGGTGTAGGGGCTGTGCAGCCACGCCCGTCCATGACCGGCGCGGTGCTCCGGCAAGGACCTGCCCTCAAGGGTCTGAATGAAACCGCCCGGCCAGCGGCCCATGCCGTCCCAGGGCACGGAGTCCTCGAGGCTGCCCAACGGTTCATCCTCATAAAATTCAATAGCGGTGGTGTCATTTTTTTGCAGCCGCCACGCTGTTGCGCGCACAGCTGGCCGGCCTTGGGCCAACAACTCCGTCTGGAGAAGTTCAATGGTCTTTCCCGGACGCAGCAAGGTGGTTTTGAGGCTAAATTCGCCAGCAGGAATCAACCCGAGGATGTCAAAGTTAATCCGCGCCAAGCGCATGTCATCTCGGTGCTGAAACTGCTCGAGTGCCTGAACCATGAGGCCAGCAACCGGAGCCATGTGCTGCTCGTGAGGGTTCCAAGCGCCTTGCGCGTGAACAGTGGACTCGTAGCGGTCCCCACCGAGATGGTTGTAGTACGAGCTAGCTTCGAGCGCTGTGAGTGTTATGAGGTCCACCATGGCAACGATTCTACCGTTCGGGCGGGTAGCTTCAGAAAATGACGGCGGGCATCAAGCGCGTCACGGACGCGGTGAGAGCATCACGATGATTAGGCTTGAGCGCCGGCTGTGCCGGAAATTTCCGCACCCATGACGGGACAGTCATCCAGGGCGCTCTGATCCAGTTTGCGGTTCCGTGAAACCCGGAACAGGTGCACTCCCAGAATCAGGACACCCACGGTGAGGACCAGCAAAACCAGTGCCCAGGGCGAACCGGCGGCCGCTGCCAAGGCTGCCTCGAAGGCTGCGATGCCAATAGTGGCGTAAATACATGCCCAGGCAATGGACCCCACTATTGTGGCGGGAATGTAGCGGCGCAGGGGCATCCGGCCCAATCCAGCAGACATGTTCACAGCGGTTTGAACACCGATGGTCAAGAAGCTGACACTCACAGCAGGTGCACCCCAGCGGGCAATAAGTTTCTCTGCCCGCAGTACGGCCGAAGAATCCATGTATTTTTGCATTTTCGTCTTGCGGCCCCCGGCGGCAAGACCCCGGCCAGCCCAGTAGGTGGCGTTGGAACGCAACATAACGATGCAAAAGAGAATCAGGAAAGCCCAGACGAACGGAAGTGAAATGATGCTGTCCATCATGAGCGTGGGCTACCCCTCTAAGTGCAAATAATATAGCTACAGAATCCTGCGCTATTACCCCTAGCTTATCTCATAGCCAACCGCTTCGCTAAGTCCACTCAAGCAGGGATCTGCCCGCTCAAACACGGCTCACGAGGGCATGAAACGCCACACATCATAAAGTGTGAGTTAGTGCACATTAACCCGGTGGAGTATTAGCATCATCACATGACCTACGATGTTCAGCTCTCGCACACCACCGGCAGCACCAACATTCCGCTTCTGGAAGGCACCATCGGCGCTAACTTCCAGGCTACGGCCACACGCTTCGCTCAGCGCGATGCCTTGATCGATAAACCCTCGGGGCGGCGGTGGACTTATGGGCAGCTGAACGACGACGTCGATGCCCTGGCCCGCGGATTGCTCGCCGCAGGAGTAGCCAAGGGACACAGGGTGGGTATCTGGGCCCCCAACGTCCCCGAATGGGTGATCTTGCAATATGCCACGGCGAAGATCGGCGCCATTTTAGTTAACGTCAACCCGTCCTACCGGGTCCACGAGCTGCGGTATGCCATCTTGCAGTCCGGCATGTCCATGATTGTTGCCCTGCCACACTTCAAGGGTTCCGAATATCAGGCCATGATCGAGCAGATCACCCCGGAGTGTCCCGGTGTGAAGGCCGCTGTCTACATTGGCACGCCGTCCTGGAACGCGCTGGTGGCGGGCGGTCAATCCCAGCCAAGTAACGCTGTCGAACGTGCCATGGCTGAACTTGAGCCCACCGACCCCATCAACATCCAATACACCTCCGGCACCACCGGCTACCCTAAGGGCGCCAC
Source organism: Arthrobacter sp. UYCu511 (assembly GCF_040547105.1). NCBI lineage: Bacteria > Bacillati > Actinomycetota > Actinomycetes > Micrococcales > Micrococcaceae > Arthrobacter > Arthrobacter sp. UYCu511. The sequence continues at coordinate 65,705 of NZ_JBEPPB010000008.1, read as the reverse complement.
GCTCAGCCACCGTAATATCCTCAACAACGGCTATTTCGTGACGGAGACCATCGGCTTCACGGAGGCGGATAGATTGTGTGTGCCTGTGCCCTTCTACCACTGCTTCGGCATGGTCTTGGGTAATCTGGGCTCCACCACGCACGGGGCCGCGATCGTCATTCCGGCCCCGGCCTTTGACGCCGCAGCAACCTTGGCCGCAGTGCAGCAGGAGCGCTGCACCGCACTCTACGGGGTGCCCACCATGTTCATCGCCGAACTGAACCTACCCAACTTTGCCAGCTACGACCTTTCCTCACTGCGCACCGGGATCATGGCCGGCTCGCCCTGCCCCGTGGAGGTCATGAAGTCCACCATGACGCAGATGAACATGTCAGCAGTCTCCATTGCGTACGGCATGACGGAGACCTCCCCCGTATCCATGCAGACCCTCATGGACGACGACGTGGCCCACCGAACCGAGACAGTGGGCCGGGTGCACCCTCACCTTGAGGTCAAGATCGTGGACCCCGCCACCGGGGAGAGCGTCCCGCGCGGAACGCCAGGTGAGTTCTGCACCCGCGGCTATTCGGTCATGCTCGGCTACTGGAACGATTCGGAGAAGACTGCGTCCGCCGTTGACGCCGAGCAGTGGATGCACACCGGGGACCTTGCCGTGATGTACCCCGACGGCTACGTCAACATAGTGGGCCGCATCAAGGATATGGTGATCCGCGGCGGCGAAAACCTCTACCCGCGCGAGATTGAGGAGTTCCTGTACCACCACCCGGACATTGCCGACGTGCAGGTCATTGGGGTGCCGGATCCGGAGTACGGAGAGGAACTGTGCGCGTGGCTTCTCATGAAGCCCGGCACTGCGCCCTTGGATGCGGCCGCCGTGGCCGCCTACTGCAAGGGGAATCTGTCCCGGCACAAGGTGCCCCGCTATGTGCTGGTGGTGGATGAGTTCCCCATGACGGTCACCGGAAAGGTGCGCAAGATGGACATGCGCGAGCGGACCGTGGCGATCCTGGGGCTGGAGTAGGCAGGCTGGCGGGAGCCGCCCGGCCGCCTCAACGAGCCAACGTAGAGACGCAGAGGCATAGGCAGAGGCATGGCCCAGACGGTTGTAGCCTTGGTTCATGGACAGCGAGAATTTATGGGAAGCAAAGAAGCGGGAAAATCCCGGCCATTCGGCCTGGTTTATTGCCCGTTTCGCGGGAATGCGCGCAGACGGGGTTGACCTGGATGGCGAGAGCAGATTGGTTGACACACTTGCGGGCCGCTCAGCCCGGATCCTGGATGCAGGATGCGGCACTGGCCGCGTGGGTGGGGAGCTAGCCCGGCTCGGGCACCAGGTGATCGGCGTGGATATTGACGGTGAACTCATCGAGGCCGCACGCACTGACTACCCGGACGTTGATTGGAGGCTGGGCGATCTCGCCTCCCTCTCCGTGCCAGGGGAAAAATTCGACGTGATCGTATGCGCCGGCAATGTCATGCCGTTCCTGGCCCCCGGCACTGCCCGATCCGTACTCACCCGTTTCCGCGAACACCTGGCACCGGGTGGCCGCGCCCTGGTGGGCTTCGGGGCGGGACGGGGCTATGACTTTGATAATTTCTTCCTCGATGTGCAGGATTCGGGGCTGTCTGTGGCGGGCCGTTTCGCCACCTGGCAACTGCACACCTTGACACCGGACGCGGACTTTCTCGTGGCACTGCTGGAGCACCCCTAGAGTTCAAGCCCGCAGCGGCTCCGGCACATTAAAAAAAAGGACCGCCACCAGTCGTTAAACCAGCGGCGGCCCTTCCAGATTTTCCTTTAGGCGTTGAGACCGGCAACGTGCTCGTCAAAACGGACAAGCACAGCAGCCTTTTCGGGCTCGCTGAGCCAGCTGGCTTCGAAACCTGCCCGGGCCATCTCGGTGAGCTTTTGCTTGCTCACTCCGCGCTCGGCAAGAATCCTGTACTCGTTGACCAACGTTGTGGGGAACATGCCCGGATCGTCGGAGGCCACCAGGACGTTCAGTCCGGCGTCGAGCATGGCAAGGATGGAATCTGTTCGCCAGGGACGCCATGAACGGCGGCTCGTAGTGGAGGCACAGGACAATGCGATCCCGGATTCCTTTACCTGGGCAATGACATCGTCATCTTCTAGGATGAAGTAGCCGTGATCCAGTCGATCGCACTGCAGATCCTCGATGCACGTGATGGCGTTCTGGGCTGAAGGTACATGCTCTGATGTGTGAGCAGTCTTCTTCAACCCAAATTGTCCCGCCAAGGCATAAGCAGCCACGAACTTCTCGGGTGCGCCGGAGTTTTCCAAGTTATCCAGGCCAATGCCCGCCACGTACTCATGCGGATACCCGGTTACGGTCTGAACCCACGCCAAGGCTTCCTCGCCCGAGCGGCTGCGGTCGATCGCGGCCAGTAAGCAGCCCGTCATTCCGAAGTCCTTCTCGGCCTTGCGGATTCCCTGCGCCATGGCGTCGACGTAGCGGTCGTAGCCAATTTCAACAAAGTGTTCCGGAAGCTCATCAAAGGACATTTCCAGGTGCCAGGTCCCGCATTTGTGGGCTTCCTCGAATGCCTCATACGTAATACGTGTGAGGTCTTCTTCGGTGCGCACCACTTCACGAACCCATTCGGAAACCTTGAACAAGGAGTATGAGTTTTCCGGCTCGATATCGCTCAAACCGGTAGGCATCGGGATACGAGTGTTGCGATAAAGCTCCGGGTCCGGAGGAAAAGAATTGATTGATGCAAAGATGGTCTCGGGTGACTCAGGAAGTTCCAGGCCGGCGCGGCGCGCGAGCTCACCAAAGGTTTTAGCTTGCACGGTGCCCAAGAGGTGACAGTGAAGATCCACCTTGGGCAACTGCAATAGGTAACTATCCAGATCTAGTGTGGTTGCCGTTACGGCAGCTTCGCCCCGGCTCACTGGCCAATAACCTCGCGGTTGAAGCGCTCTGTCCATTCGTTGCGATTGGGCAGGAAGTCAGCCGGGCTGATGGTCTTGTACCCGTGGGCACTGGGATCTTTTGCAATATCCCCAACAACGGCGCTCAAGTCCTGGGGCAGTTTGGCGCTCAAGTTCACCGGCAGATCGCCCACAATTTCGGCGCTTGATTGCTGCGTTGCCTGTGAGAGCAGGAAGTTGATGAACTTGTTGGCGCCATCAACGTTTGTGGCGCCTGTGGGAATCATGGCACGGTTGGTCGCCATGTAGCGGCCCTTCTCCGGTGCGGTCCAGGCGAACTGGTCATCGCTCTTGACCAGCGGAGTGGCAAATCCGTTCAACGCCACACCGGCATAAATTTCACCCTGCGTGAGCAGGTTCGTAAATTCAGTGGTGGAGCTGTAGAACTGCAGGATGTTCGGTGACCATGCATGCATCTTCGTGAACGCCGTATCAACGTCTGTGGCACCCTTGCCAAAGGTCTGCGCAACACCGGCAACTGTCAGCGGACCGGAGGTTACGGCATAGTTGGGAAGCGCAAGGCGTCCCTTCAAGGAGGCGTCGCTGAAAAGATCCCACGAGGCAGCTTCCTTGGCAGAAACCTTGTCTTTGTTGAAAAGCACCCCGTTGAGCTGGTAAGAGTATGCCGGCCCGGTGTAGGAATCATCCTTGGCAAACTCTGCAATGTTGGCCAATTCTGGAATCTTGGCCGCATCAACCTTCTGGAAGAGGCCGTCCTTGTCTCCCAAGGCAGCGAAAGTATCGGAGATCATCATGACGTCGATTCCGGACTTGTCACCCTCGAGCTGCAAGCGGGACAGGCGGTCCGCATTCGAGCCCGTATCAACCTTGACCTTGATGCCGGTGGCCTTGGTAAATGGATCGAAGATTGCCTCGGTCATCTGATCGACGCCGAAGGGGAAGGTGCTGACAACTATTGTGTCGCTGGAATTCTGGGGCGTTTCAGTGGAACTGCAGGCTGAGACGGCAAGCGCCGTGGCTGCGAGCACACTGCCGACAGCCAGTGCGCGCCTGGTGAACGTGATGGTCATGAAGTTTCCTTTCAGAGGGATGAAGTAGCAAACGCAGCGCCTAGTTGGCGAGCGTTACCAAGTTGTGTGACGGGGCAAAGAATTTAATCTGATCTCCGGCGCTCAGGCCTGAGGCTTGCTCGGCGCGCACGTTGGCAATCAGGGTGGTGGGCTCTCCGGAGAGCGATGAAGTCTGCACCGTGAGCAGGCAGTCCACGCCGCGGTAGGCAATGCCGGTCAGTGAGGCATCCAGCAGCATGCCCTCGCCTGCCGCCCCGGCCTCCTCCACCAACGCCAGATGTTCGGGGCGGATCGTCAGCTGCTTGCCTTCGGAAGTGCTGATGAAGTTTTCATAGCCCATGAATTCGGCGACGAATCGGTTCGCCGGACGCGGGAAAACTTCCGTTGGGGCGCCTTGTTGCTGGACCCTGCCCTGGCTCATGACAACCATCTGGTCGCTCATTTCCAGTGCTTCGTCCTGATCATGTGTCACCAGAACAACACTGAGACCGGTTTCGCGCTGGATTCTGCGCAGTTCGCTGCGCATCTGAATACGCAGCCGGGCATCAAGGTTGGACAGAGGTTCATCCAGAAGCAGGAGCTTGGGCCGGATAGCCACAGCACGGGCAATCGCCACCCGCTGCTGCTGACCTCCTGAGAGCTGCTTGGGACGCTTGGCGGCCTGAGACGCCAGTCCCACCATCTCCAAAGCCTCAGCAGCACGACGGCGGCGCTCGGATTTCTCCACGCGGCGCAGCTTCAGGCCGTACTCAACATTCTCGGAAATACTCATGTGCGGGAACAGCGCATAGGACTGGAACACCATGCCAAGATTGCGCTTTTCCGGCGGCGTGTTTGTGCTGTCTTCGCCGTCGATCAGGATCTTTCCGCTGTCCAGGCGCTGGTAGCCAGCCAGCATCCGCAAGGACGTGGTCTTTCCGCAACCACTGGGGCCTAGAAGTGTGGTGAACTTACCCGCTGGAATACTCAGGTCAATGCCGTCCACGGCCACGAAGTCGTCGAAGCTGACCCGGACGTTTTGAAATTCTGCTGCATTACTCATTAGTTGATGCCTCCAAAAATCTTGGCGAATCCAACGGTTCGCTCAGCCACTACGGCAATCAAGATGGTTCCAAGTAGTATCAGCACGCTCATTGCGGCCACGATCGGGTCATAGTTTTGCTGGACGTAGTCCAGCATCGTCACAGGCAGGGTACGGAAGTCACGATTCTGCAAAAGCAGTGAGAGCGGAACATTGTTGAATGAGGTGACAAAACTCAGCAGCCCCGCGGAAAACAGCCCGGGACGCAGGAGCGGAAATGTCACGGTGAAGAATGTGCGCAGGGGTGAGGCTCCCAGGCCACGTGCGGCTTCTTCAATATGCGGGTCCATGAGTGCCAGCGACGCGCCAGTGACTCGAACCGCATAAGGGAAGAGCAAAACGGTGTGACCAATCAGCAAAGTGGTGAAGTTGTTCAGGCCAAGGCCAATCATCAACTGCTGGTAGAGGGCAAGACCAACCACCAACTCGGGCACAATCAGCGGCGAGAGGAACAATCCCTCCAGCAATCCTTTTCCGGGAATCTTTCCACGGCTGATGGCCAAGGCAACGGGCACACCCAACAGAAGCGAGAAGAGCGCCGCAAGGACCGCCAATTCAAGGCTGGATACCAGCGATGTCATGAATGGCTGGTACTTGAACGCTGCTTCGAACCAGCGCAAAGAGAATCCGCTAGGTGGGAACTTCAGCGTAGAGCCGTCGGTGAATGCTGTGATAACAACGAAGAACAACGGCACGATCATGACGATGTAGCCAAGGACGGCCAGTGACGCGGCTATGGGGTGACGATTGTTCATGAGGTCCGTGCCTTCCGTCCCATGAGGGTGGAGATGGCCGAAACACCGAAAACCAGCACTGTCATGATGATGGCGGTGGCGCTGGCGGCCGCCCAATCAATGGTTCCGTTCGCATAGTTGTAGAGCTGGGTTGAGAGCATCCGCTGCCGTGATCCACCCAGCAAATAGGGGGTGGTGTAGGCGGTGACGGACCCGGCGAAGACCAAGGTGCAGGCTACAACAATGCCGGGCCAGGACAGTGGCACTACTACTGTCCAGAATGTTTGGGTCCGGTTGGCGCCAAGACCACGGGCAGCTTCATCCAGGGCGGGGTTCACCTGGGCCACAGCTGAGTAGCAGGAAATGATGGCCAACGGCAGGAAGAGCTGGAGCAGACCCAAAACTATGGCAAGAGGTGTGTAGAGCAACTGCGGCGCCTCATCCACAATGTGCAAGGAGGTCAGTAGCTGACCGATGGCGCCTTCCTTGCCCAGCACCACAAGCCAGCCAAAGGTACGAACAACGTTCGAAAGCAGGAGCGGGAAGATGGCCAACGCCAGCAGCATGCCGACCCAGCGCGATGTGGAGCGCGCCAGCAAGTAGGCAATCGGAAATCCAATCACAACGGAAATGATCATGACAATCAGACCCAGGACAACGGTACGTCCAATGATCGCCAGGTCATAGCTGTTGGTAAGCATGGTGCCCAGACGTGCCAGGATGTCGCCGAATTCCGTCCGTGGCGGTGAAACAAGCATCACCACGGCAGGTATGAGGAAACCGCCAAGAAGCACAATCAGTCCGGGCACGATCAGGAACACAATCCTGTTTCCGCGCATGGGAGTCCTTGTCTCAGGGGAAGGTTGGAAGCGGTGGTTCTGTAAAAGCACCTCAGGACATAGTACCCGCAACCGGTCCCACAACCGGTTTCATTACAAATTGAAGCAAATCATTTTCTTCGACTACTGTCAGGGGGATGCCACATTATGAAAGTCCTGCCACGAGGGTCCTGCTATGAAAACGCTCAACGACGTTGCTGTGCTGGCCTGCGTCTCTAAATCAACCGCTTCCCGCGCCCTGGCACGTCCCGAGCTCGTGGCCCCAGCAACCCTTCAACGGGTTGTGGCAGCGGCACAGCAACTGGGCTTTGTACCCAACCGTGCGGCCCAGGGCCTAGCCCGTGGCCGTACCGGAATCATTGCACTCGTGCTGCCAACCATCTCCAACGTGTTCTTCGTGCCCATTGTTGCCGGCGCCCAGGAAGCGGCACAAGCGGCCGGGCTTCAAGTCACCATCAACATCAATCCCCTCACCAACCCCGAGGACATCGCCCGTTACCAACGTCTCTCACAAGAGGTTGACGGGATCCTACTCGTTGCCCCGCATACCGCCGATGAGGTTCTGGCGTCCCTCAGCAGCCGAGTCCCCATGGTAATGATTGACCGTGAATTGGCCGGGTTCGAATCCGTCAGTGTTGATTCGGCCAGCGCGTTCGCTGAGCTTGTGGTGGGCCTGGTAGAGAACGGGCATCAACATATTGCCTATGTTGGTGGCCCCGAGAATTCTTGGCAAAACGCCCAGCGGATCGCGAAAATGTCCGCAACCGCAGCCAGTTGCGCGGCAAAGCTTGAGATACTGGGCCCCTATCCCCCGTCACTGGAGGACGGCTTCGCCATCGCTGAGTCGGTGCGCGAGACGGGCGTCAGCGTCGTGATTCCCTATGCTCGGGATCTGGCCCTCGGCATGCACATTACGCTTCGAGATTCGGAACAGCGCGCGGGGAAGGACTCCTGCACCTCTGGCGATGAACTCGAGGTCGTCGGCTACCCCACCCAGCCCATGGTTCAGGTTGACGGCCTTCTCATCGGGGAAACAGCCTTCGGGCTGCTTGAACGCCGGATAGCTGGCAGCCAAGACGCCCCGTCAGTGCTCCGCTTACCAGCCACCGTGCTCTGGACTTAACACAGTTCACACCTCGCTTGGGTCGGGGAGATTCTTGATCGGTCTCAATTCTCTAGACGACGCCGCAGCGCCGGCCACGCCGCCCCGAACCCCGGGTGCAGCTGGCGGGCTGCGACCTCCTGGAGCGGCACCCATTCCAGGGCCAGGCTTTCGGGGTCACTAATGACGGCTTCGAAAGGTTCCACGGCGTTGACCGCAACGGTGGTGTAACTCCAGTACCCAACGTCGTAGACCGAGGTGAATATCAACTCCACCTTGGATGAGGGGACGCCTGCTTCTTCCCACGCCTCACGTAGGGCACCATCCGCGGCAGCTTCACCCTGATGGAGAGCTCCTCCGGGAAGCCCCCACGTGCCGCCATGGTGAGACCAGAGGGCCCGGTGTTGGAGCAGGACTCCACGTCCGGCGTCGAACACCAAAAGACCGGCAGAACCGAAGCGGCCCCAGAATTTGCCAGCTTCTCCTTCAACCCAAGCATCGCCGGGGTCACGGTTACGCCCCAGGTGACCCGGAGGAGCAACTGCCGCGGCCTCCCGGATGAATCGGGCCGCCGCGGTGTTCTGGAGGCCGTTGGCCTTTTGATCATCCATGACTTCCACGGTATCAAGTGGGCGGGCCATCAAGTGCGCAGGCAAAGCGCCCGGAGCGTGGCCTTGGGGCTTTTCTACAGCTCTGGGCCGCCACGATATCCGGGCTTGGCCGCTTGGTGCTGATCGGGGTAGACAGCCTTGTGCGCAGCAAGATCTCTGATGTTCTTCTGCACTGCCACCACAGCGAACAAACTCATGGCGAAGCCAATGCCGTAGAAGCCCTTCTCCGAGAGCAGCAGCTCAGCGTTCCACAGGCCAATCGCCAACAAGAGCAACGAGGCCAGCAACGCAAACCAGGCGATGCCCAAATAGATGGAGGTGACGGGGATTTCCTCGGCCTTGTCCCGCACAGCTTTTTGGAGCGAGACGGCAGCGAAGAGCCCAAACAAGAACACCGTCAAGTAGAAACCCTTCTCGTTAAGCTCCATCTTGGCGTTCCAAAGGCCAATAAAGTACACGGCCATGCCCAGCCCCAAAGCGATCCAGGACGCCCCAATGAAAGCTCCAGTTGGTTTGCCCAGCTGATTTACCTGGCTCATAGCGTCTTTTTCCCTTATACGTTCCAGCATTGGCCTATCAGTGAATCACCAGCATAAACGAGCCCGAAGAATATTACGCTATTGAGTGGATAAAAAGAATGCGCGCAAGCGGGCCCCAGGAGGGGCCCGCTTGCGCGCAGTGATTTTAGAAGGGTACTAGAAGTCCCAGTCGTCGTCTTCGGTGTTGACAGCCTTGCCTATGACGTAGGAGGAACCGGAACCGGAGAAGAAGTCATGGTTCTCATCCGCGTTGGGCGAGAGCGCCGAGAGGATGGCCGGGTTCACGTCAGTGACCGCGGCCGGGAACATGGCCTCGTAACCTAGGTTCATCAGCGCCTTGTTGGCGTTGTAATGAAGGAACTTCTTGACGTCCTCGGCCAGGCCAACGGAATCGTAAAGGTCATGCGTGTACTGGACCTCATTCTCGTACAGCTCAAAGAGAAGCTCAAAGGTCCAGGCCTTCAACTCTTCCTTGCGCTCCTCGTGAACCCCTTCCAAGCCCTTCTGGTACTTGTAGCCGATGTAGTAGCCATGCACGGCCTCATCACGAATGATCAGGCGGATCATGTCTGCCGTGTTTGTCAGCTTGGCCCGTGAGGACCAGTACATGGGCAGGTAGAAGCCCGAGTAAAACAGGAAGGACTCAAGCAAGGTGGAGGCAATCTTGCGCTTGAGAGGATCGTCGCCGTAGTAGTAAGACTCAATGATTTGAGCCTTCTTCTGCAGGTTCACATTCTCCACCGACCAGCGGAACGCCTCGTCAATCTCCTTCGTGGAGCACAGGGTGGAGAAAATCGAGGAGTAGCTCTTGGCATGGACCGATTCCATGAACGCAATGTTCGTGTAGACGGCTTCCTCGTGCGGGGTGATGGCATCCGGGATCAATGACACGGCGCCCACAGTGCCCTGCAGGGTGTCCAGCAAGGTCAAACCGGTGAAGACACGCATGGTCAGCAACTGCTCTTCCGGGGTCAGTGTTGCCCACGACTGAATGTCATTGGACAGCGGCACCTTCTCCGGCAGCCAGAAGTTGTTGCACAGGCGGTTCCAGACTTCCACGTCCTTATCGTCCTCGATGCGGTTCCAGTTGATGGCCGTTACGTGGCTCGCCAACTTCAGCTTCTCCGGTGTCATAGCTTTTCCTCTTCACTAAATTCTGGTGGCTCCATGAGCCAAATCAATCTTAAGCCAAAGGCACGACGGCGGGGCCGCCCCCGCCGTCGTGCACTTTAGTTCCGTGGTGCTAAAGCTGGCACGAGACGCAACCTTCCACTTCCGTTCCTTCCAGCGCGAGCTGGCGCAGACGGATGTAGTAGATGGTCTTGATGCCCTTACGCCAGGCATAAATCTGGGCCTTGTTGATGTCACGCGTGGTGGCGGTGTCCTTGAAGAACAACGTCAGGGACAGGCCCTGGTCCACGTGCTGCGTGGCAGCGGCGTAGGTGTCGATGATCTTCTCGAAGCCGATCTCGTACGCGTCCTTGTAGAACTCAACGTTGTCGTTGGTCAGGTAGGGAGCCGGGTAGTACACGCGGCCCAGCTTGCCTTCCTTGCGAATCTCGATCATGGAGGCGATCGGGTGGATCGAGGAAGTGGAGTTATTGATGTAGCTGATGGAGCCTGTGGGCGGGACAGCCTGCAGGTTCTGGTTGTAGATCCCGTGCTCCATAACGGAAGCCTTCAGCGCACGCCAGTCTTCCTGTGTGGGGATGTGCATGCCGTCAAAAAGCTCCGCAACGCGGGCGGTCTGCGGCAGCCATTCCTGGTCCGTGTACTTGTCGAAGAACTCACCCGAGGCGTACTTGGAGTTCTCGAAGTTGATGAACGTGGAGTTATTCTCAATGGCCAACAGGTTTGAAGCACGGATGCAGTGGTACACCACCGTGTAGAAGTAAATGTTGGTGAAGTCCAGGCCCTCAACGGATCCGTAATGGACGCGCTCACGGGCAAGGTAGCCGTGCAGGTTCATCTGGCCCAAGCCAATGGCGCGCGACTGGCGGTTGCCCTTGGCAATGGAGGGGACACTGGTGATGTTTGACATGTCAGAGACAGCGGTCAAGGTACGGATGGCCGTCTCAATCGTGGCACCGAAATCGGGGGAATCCATGGCCTTGGCAATGTTTAGTGAACCCAGGTTGCAGGAGATGTCCTTGCCAGTCTCGGCGTAGGAGAGGTCATCGTTGTACGTGGTGGGTGCGGAAACCTGAAGGATCTCAGAGCAGAGGTTGCTCATGATGATCTTGCCCTCGATGGGGTTTTCGCGGTTCACCGTGTCCTCAAACATGATGTACGGGTAGCCGGATTCGAACTGGATCTCGGCGAGAGTTTGGAAGAACTCGCGGGCCTTGATCTTGGTCTTCTTGATCCGGGCGTCGTCAACCATCTCGTAGTACTTCTCAGTAACAGAGATGTCGGAGAACGGCATGCCGTACACCTTTTCAACATCGTACGGGGAGAACAGGTACATGTCCTCGTCGCGCTTGGCCAGCTCAAAGGTGATGTCGGGGATGACAACACCCAAAGACAAGGTCTTGATGCGGACCTTCTCATCAGCGTTCTCACGCTTGGTGTCAAGGAAGCGGTTGATGTCCGGGTGGTGGGCGTGCAGGTACACGGCGCCTGCGCCCTGGCGTGCGCCAAGCTGGTTGGCGTAGGAGAAGCTGTCTTCGAGGAGCTTCATGACGGGGATGACGCCGGAGGACTGGTTCTCGATCTGCTTGATCGGGGCACCAACTTCACGGATGTTAGTCAGGGCAAATGCCACGCCGCCGCCGCGCTTGGAGAGCTGCAGAGCGGAGTTAATGGAGCGGCCGATGGACTCCATGTTGTCTTCGATGCGGAGCAGGAAGCAGGAGACAAGCTCGCCGCGCTGTGCCTTGCCGGCATTGAGGAAGGTGGGGGTAGCAGGCTGGAAGCGGCCGTCCATGATTTCATCGACAATGCTCTTGGCGAGTTCCTCATTGCCGCGGGCCAAGTGCAGGGCAACCATGCACACACGGTCCTCGTAGCGCTCCAGGAAGCGGTTACCGTCAAAAGTCTTCAGCGTGTAGGAGGTGTAAAACTTGAACGCGCCCAGGAAGGTCTCAAAGCGGAACTTCTTCTTGTACGCACGCTGGAAGAGCTCGCGGGTGAAGTTCATGGAGTACTGGTCCAGCGTCTCGCGCTCGTAGTACTCATTCTTCACGAGGTATTCCAGCTTTTCTTCCAGGTCATGGAAGAAAACGGTGTTGTTGTTTACATGCTGGAGGAAATACTGACGGGCGGCCGCACGGTCGGCGTCGAACTGGATTTCACCCTTGGAGTTGTACAGGTTGAGCATGGCGTTGAGCTCGTGGTAACCCAAGCCCTCCCATGCTGCGGGCATCTCCTTGGAGGCCTTCACGCCAGTGCCTTGGTCTGAGACAATCGTGTCCAAAATTCTTCCAATCCTTCGCGAACGCGGGCAACGTCCTCAGACGTACCCATCAGTTCAAAACGGTATAAATGCTGTACTTTGCACTTCTCGGCGACAATGTCACCGGCCAGGCAATAGGTTTCCCCGAAGTTGGTGTTCCCGGCGCCTACGACACCGCGAATCAACTTCCGGTTTTGTTCCACGTTAAGGAACTTGATGACCTGCTTCGGCACTGCCCCGCTCCGATTTTCCCCGCCATAAGTGGGCAAGATCAGGACAAAGGGAACTTGTGCCAGAAGCGTTTCTTCTTTGGTGTAGATCGGCAGCCGTGCCGCGTCCATCCCCAGCTTCACCATGAATCGGTGGGTGTTATCGGAGGAGGAGGAAAAATATATCAGCCGGCTGCTGGTGTTTCGAGAAGGTATCGCTGTTACTGCGGCTTCTGCTGCAACGGCTGACATGGCTTTCGCTTTCCAACTGCTTACTTGCGGTTGTAGGGCCAGCCGTTTGACGGGCCAGCCCCACATGTGTGCGTTATCCGCACATGAAATTATGTGTTTCGTGCGGGCCCAAAAGGCCCACTTCCTGACTTACGCTACGCTCGCGGCGTTTGCCTGGACGGCTGCGGCAAGTTCGGAAATCTTATCCGGACGGAACCCTGACCAGTGGTCGCCATCAGTGATCACCACGGGCGCCTGCTGGTAACCAAGGCTGAGTACGTGTTCCAGAGCAGCCGGATCAGTGGAGATGTCTACGCTCTGGTACGTGATGCCCTTTTTATCCAACGCCCGGTATGTTGCGTTGCACTGGACGCAAGATGGTTTGGTGTAAACCGTGACGGTCATGATCGAAGTTCCCCTTTGTCTGTTTCTGCCTGTGGCTGCCTCTGTCGGCATGCTCGCTGTCGGTGGGGGCTACGGGTCACGCAACGGCCTCGCCAGCTTTTTAGAGCTGTTTCAGCGGCCCTTTTCAGAACCGCTTGAATTCTGTAATAGATACTACATGTAGTGCGAGTCTCCAGCACCGACCCCTACATGATGTATTACAAGTATGTCATTCTTATGCACCGCTCGTCCACAGCCTAGGAGAATTAAAAGCCCGTGAACTCAACGTTTAAACCGAGCTGTCCACAGGCTGTGGACAGCCTGGGTGCACACTAAACGTGCGGCGTGTCTCATAATTTCGGCGTGTCGTGCCGGGGCGGCTGGCCCATGTGCACCACCACAGCCCGTCTATGCTTGCTTATGCTTGCTTAGGAATCAGCCGCTCCGGCAGAAAGAGCCATCCTGTGATCAATCCCCTGCACCTGCGCACCCTTTTAGAAGTTGTTCGCCGCGGATCCTTTGCCGCCGCAGCCACCGCGCTGGGGTACACGGCGTCGGCTGTTTCACAGCAGATGTCAGCTCTGGAGCGTGATTCCGGAGTCGATTTATTTCACCGCTCAGCACGCAGCATCCTGCCTACGGAAGCCGCCTTGGTCATGTGCCGCCATGCCACCAAGGTGCTGACCGATATAGATGCCTTGTTGGCTGCGAGCGCACGCACGGCTGAGGGGACAAGCCAGGAATTGCGGCTGGGCATCTTTCCCTCGCTGGCCACCTATGTCCTGCCGCGCTTATTTGGCTCCTCACAGTGGCCGGAGCTGGGAATTAATCTCCACGTCTCCGTGGGGGAACCGCAGCAGACCATTGGTGGCTTGCGCACGGGCGGAGAGCTGGATGTGGCCCTGGTGTATCAGGTAGGTCAGTCAGGGCTGGCGTGGCCGCACAGCCTGAACCGGCAGTGGATTGGCGACGATAATTTTCGTGTTGTCCTTCCCGCGTCCTGGGGCATTCGCCCGGGCTCCACCATGGACGCTGCCCACCTCTCAGACATGCCCTGGATCATGCACCATCCCGGGACCAGTGACGCCGCCGTGATAGAGCGGCTCTTCGCCAGCTGCAACCTGCATCCGCGCGTGGCCGCCTACAGCGACGATTTCAATGCCAGCCTGCAACTGGTGGGAGTGGGGCTGGGCGCAGCACTGGTCCCGGAACTGGCTCTGGCCGCCCGGCCCGAGAACGTGGTAGTCCTGGACGTGCCTGAAATCCGGTTGGCCCGCAATATCTTTGCCCTGCTCATCAATGAGAATCGCACGGCCCGCGTCGAGGTGTTTGTGGACAAACTGGCCAGCATCCTGGCAGAGGTCACGGATATCAGCCATGTGGACCGGACACCGTGAGTCCTCAAGCCGTGATGGCGAGCCCATCCGGCGCTGGCTCGGCATTGTAGGAGCCGTTACTGCTTCCGGAACTTCTTGGCCGGTGCCACAAAGCGTTTGATGAGCTGCTTTTTCACCGCACCAAACGGCGGGTAGATCAGCGCGAGCGTGTCCGGGAACAATGTCTTTTCCAACACCGCCTTGTGATGTGAGAACGTCGCCACCGAGTGCTGCCCGTGGTAGCCCCCCATGCCGCTCTCCCCCACACCACCAAAGGGCAGGCCGGGCACCGAGAGGTGCGCCACGGGGACACCAAAGTTCAGTGCGCCCGAGGAGGTTTGGCTCAGGAACTGCGCCCGTACGCCGTCGTCCTCGCTGAAGACGTACAGGGCCAGCGGCTTGTCCCCCGCATTGATGTAGGCGATGGCCTCTGCGGCCGAATTGACGGTGAGCAGCGGCAGCACCGGGCCGAAGATCTCCGCCTCCATGAGCTTGGCATCAGCATCCACATGGAGCACTGTGGGGGCGATGTAGCGGGTGGGCGCATCCGTACGCCCGCCACTGACAAGGGCGGAGCCGGAGTGCTCCGCTAAGTCTTCTGCCAGCAACCCGGCAATACGGGCAAAGGCCTGGTCATTGATTATCCGCCCGTAGGCCAGGCTATGTGCAGGCTCGGTACCGTAGAGGTCCTCGATGGCCAGCGGAAGTTCCTTGGCAAGTTTGGCCAGTGCGGCGTCAGTGCCCAAAACATAATCGGGCGCCACGCAGGTCTGCCCGGCGTTCATGAACTTGCCCCAGGCAATGCGGCGTGCTGCGGCAATCATGTCCACTGACTCGTCAATGTAGACCGGCGATTTTCCGCCCAGTTCCAGCGTCACCGGTGTCAGGTGCTTGGCTGCGGCGGCCATGACGATCCGTCCAACACGAGAATTACCGGTGTAAAAAATGTGGTCGAAGCGCTCCTCCAACAGTTCGGTGGTTTCGGCCACACCGCCCTCCACAATGCTCACGGCGCCGTCAAGATATTCCGGGACCCAGCGGGCCAGCGCCGCCGAGCTGGCAGGTGCCATCTCGCTGGGCTTGCCCACAACGGTGTTCCCGGCTGCGAGGGCTCCGACCATGGGGGCCAAAAGTAGTTGGATGGGGTAGTTCCACGGCGCAATGACCAGCACCACGCCGAGCGGATCCAGCACCGTGCGGGCCCGTGCTGGCTGGAGCGCCAAGGGTACGGGCACTGGGCGTGGCTTGAGCCATTGCTCAAGATGTTTCAAGGTGTGGGAAATCTCGGCGGTGAGGAAGCCGATCTCTGTCAGCCAGGCTTCGGCCGGGTGTTTGCCAAGATCTGCGGCCAGGGCTGCGGAAAAATCATCACGGTGCTCAACGAGCATGCTATTCATGGCCTTCAACGCACTGACACGCCACGCCAAGGGCTTCGTGGTGCCGCTGGTGAAAACTGCCCGGGCGCTTGCCACACTCTCTTGTACGCTCATGGCTTTAATCTACCCTCTCCCCGGGACCAGGACGTTACCCGCTGGTAACGTGCCCCGGTAATGTGCGCTAGTGGCCAAAAGGATAGCGCCCCTGGCCTTTCCGTGAGGAGAGGCCAGAGGCGCTGAGGGTGACGCTGGTGGAGCAGGTTTCGCCGGTGGAGCAGGCGCGAGTGTTAGACGAGCTGGGCGCGGACTTCCTTGGTGGCCTGAACCAGGTTCCGCAGGGACTCCTCAGTCTCGGCGTAGCCACGGGTCTTCAGTCCACAATCCGGGTTGACCCAGAGCTGGCGAGCCGGCACGTGCTTGACGGCGGTGCCGAGCAGTTCAGAGACCTCGGCCGCACCGGGGACGCGGGGGCTGTGGATGTCATAGACGCCCGGGCCAACACCGCGGCCAAAGCCATGGTTCTCGAGGTCGTTGACAACCTCCATGCGGGAACGGGCAGCCTCGATCGAGGTCACATCTGCGTCCAGACCGTCAATGGCATCAATGATGACACCGAACTCGGAGTAACACAGGTGCGTGTGGATCTGAGTGGCGTCGGCAGCTCCGGCGGTGGAGAGGCGGAAGGAATTCACGGACCAGTCCAGGTAGGCGGGCTGATCGGCACGGCGCAGCGGGAGGAGCTCGCGCAGGGCAGGCTCATCCACCTGGATGATCTTGATGCCGGCAGCTTCCAGATCCGCGATCTCATCACGCAAGGCCAGGCCCACCTGGTTGGCGGTGTCACCCAAGGGCTGATCGTCACGGACAAAGCTCCAGGCCAGGATCGTGACAGGGCCCGTGAGCATGCCCTTCATCGGCTTGTTCGTCAGCGACTGCGCATATTCCGCCCATTCAACGGTGATGGCCTTCTCACGGGTAACATCCCCCCACAAGATGGAAGGACGGGTGCAACGGCTGCCGTAGGACTGGACCCAGCCGTGAACCGTAACGTTAAAGCCTTCGAGGTTTTCGGCAAAGTACTGAACCATGTCATTACGCTCGGGCTCGCCATGGACCAGCACGTCAAAGTCGAGTTCTTCTTGCAGCTCCACCACGCGCTTGATTTCTTCCTTCATCAAGGTGGTGTATTCATCCGCCGTAATGGCGCCCTTGTTGGCCCGGGCCCGTGCGGAGCGGATTTCGCCGGTCTGCGGGAAGGAGCCGATGGTGGTGGTGGGCAGTGGCGGCAAGGCCAGAGCCTCATCCTGGGCGGCTTCGCGGATGGCAAAGTTGGAGCGGTTGAAGTCCGCCGGGGTCAGGGCTGCCAAGCGGGCACGGACCTCGGGGCGCTTGACCCCAGCGGCTACTGCCCGTGATGCGATGACAGCAGAGGCTTCACAAATGGCTACCGCGGACGATGCCGGGTCCACCAGGTGCGCTGCCAGCGTCACCACTTCGGTGACCTTCTGGTCTGCGAACGCCAACCAGCTGCGTAGTTCCTCAGAGAGCTGGGTTTCCTCGGTGACGTCATGCGGGACGTGCTGGGTGGAGGTAGAGGTGGAGACGGTGACCGCTAGACCGGCAGCCTTCAAAATATCCAGCCGCGCAGCGGATTCGGCCAGATCGTTGATCCAGATGTTATGACCATCCACTACACCTGCAACAACGGTCTTGCCTGCGAGCAGGGCCAGCTCTTCCGCGGAAGGAACGGCACCCTTGAAGGCGTCAATGTGCAGAGCCTCGATGGGGGCGCCAGCCAGGGTGGGCAGCAGTTCACTGAGTGCACCGAACGGGGTGGAGACAAGGATCTGCGGGCGGCCAGCAGCTGCTCCGAGTACCTCGTAGCTGCGTGTAACGGCAGCCTGAATTTCGGCAACGGGCACATCCTGATCGGCAACAAGGGCGGGCTCGTCCAGCTGGATCCAGGAGGCGCCGGCGGCACCGAGGCGGCTCAGCAGTTCAGCGTAGACCGGCAGTACCTCTTCCAGGCGGGAGAGCGGGTTGAAGTCTGCCGGGGCTTCATCACTGGCCTTGCTCAACAGCAAGAACGTGACAGGGCCAACCAGGTACGGGCGGGTCTCAAAGCCGTTGGCCAGAGCGTATTCGAACTGCTCCACCACGCGGGTTGAGGTGAGTGAGAAAGTGGTTTCCGGGCCAATCTCCGGCACCAGGTAGTGGTAGTTGGTATCGAACCACTTGGTCATTTCCAGCGGCTGCTGCTCAACCGTGCCGCGAGCCAAAGTGAAGTAGGCGTTGATGTCAAGCTGGCCATCGGCGTTGCGCAGTTCACCGAAGCGGGCCGGGACGGCACCGATGTGGGTGATGGCGTCCAGCACCTGATCGTAGTAAGAGAACGTGCCGGGAATGGCTGCTGCTTCGTTCAGTCCCAGCTCAGTCAGGCGGCGGGCGGTACCCAACTGGATTTCTTTGGCGGCAGCATCCAGCTCGGTGGCGTCGATCTTGTTCGCCCAGAAACCCTCGATGGCCTTCTTCAATTCGCGGCGGCGGCCAATGCGGGGGTAGCCCAGCAGGGAGGCGGAGGGGAATGCAGTGTTCTTTGACATGGAATTTCCTTAGATTTTTAAGACAAATATTTCAAGATAAAAAAGTCAGATGCAGCGGCCACTGCTTGGCCAAGGCGGGTGTTAGGCCAAGGCTGATGCGGCACTTCTGGAGCCCAGCTGGGGCCGTCCCGGACGCAGTAGTTCGAGTTTATTCAGGACCTCCAGGGCGGCGGCATGTTCATTGAAGGTGTAGAGGTGAATACCGGGTGCGCCAGCGTCCAAGGCCGCCCGGGCCAAGTCCACTGTGGCCTTGACCCCCACACGGCGGCTCTGTGCTGCGTCGTCGGCCCGGCCCAGACTATCCAGCAGCTTGGGGCAGGGTTCCACACCCGTCAGATCACCCAAACGCTGGACCCGGCGCAGGCTGGTCAGCGGCATGACACCAGGGATGATGGGTATGCTGACCCCGGCGCGGCGTGCCCGGCTCACAAGGTCGCGGTACTGGTCCGCATGGAAGAACACTTGGGTGATGGCAAAGTCGGCTCCTGAGCGCTGCTTGGCCAGGAGGACCTCCACATCATGTTCAATCGAGGGTGACTCCGGGTGCCGCGCAGGGTAGGCCGCCACACCAATAGCAACCTTGCCGGCACAGAGCAACGCCGAACGGCGCTGCTCCACACGGCGGATCAACTCAATGAGGTCCTGCGCGTAGGCCAAGGATCCAGCCCGTGGTTCGGCGGGACCGTCCTGGGGCAGATCTCCGCGCAGGGCCAGGATGCCGCGCACACCATGGTCGAGCAGTTCAGAGATGATCTCGGCAAGTTCATCAGCCGTGTTTCCCACGCAGGTCAGGTGTGCCAACGGTCTCAGTGAGGTTTCCGTCAGGAGCCTGTTCAAGAGTTCCACTGCTGTGTTGCGGTTACTGCCATTGGCACCGTAGGTGACGGAGACGTAGTCCGGATTGGTGCTTTCCAATTCACGGATGGTTTGCCACAGCGTGGCTTCCGCGGCCGCATTCTTGGGTGGAAAGAGTTCGTAAGAGAGGGCTATCGGCGCACTTTGTGAAGCTGGCGCCGATACCTGTATCAGGCTCGGTGGAGACATTTGCTGGGTCCTTGAGGATGGGTTGGCCGCTGCTGCCCCAAGCGTCTAGAACACCGGAAGGCAGCAACAATCACATTTTCGAAGAAAGCGGCGCAGACCACCCGGAGCTGTCTAGAGAGCAACAGCGAGCGGGCGTGATCCGCGAGCAAATGTCAGACCCACATGGGGGCACCCACACCCTCGATTAATCCGAAGGTCGCTGACACACGTTGAGGAGATAACGTGCACCAAATATAAGCACCCCGTGACATGCGGCGCAAATTCATGATCGAATTACTACGCGCCTTTACGGAATATTTCAGCAATTACATTCGGAGAAGCTAGTGAATCCTGCACCTTGACCGAATAAGTGAGCAGTCAGAGTCCCTCTGTACTCCAAAACGCACACGTCACCACGGCTTGGGGTGCTGCTCTGGCTCTTCCTCAAGCAGTTCATCCAACTTCTGGCCCTTGCTACGTTCCTGCTGCGCTTTCTGGCCGGATTCCTTGAGCTTGTCCAGCTTGCTGGCGGGTGGCGCTGGCGTATCCTGCCCCGGCTCACTCTCGCCGCCTTCGCCGTCCTGGCCACCATCTTGGGAGGCGGACGCCTTCTCCTCCAGGCGCTGCGCAGCGTCCCGCAGCGCATCACCTTCACCGTCGCTGTTATTGGCACTATCAGGGGTGAAGCAGTCCCGCGGCGCTTGCTCTACAGTTGCGCTGCCCTGGGCAAAGAACTCCAGGGCACGCGCCGTGTCCCCCGCCTTCTGCCCCTCCTCACCCAACTTCTCTAGGCTAAGTACCAAATTAACCCGAACCTTGCATGACTCCTTTGCGGGGACCAGCTCCAAGGCCGTGGCAAATTCCTTCCTGGCCCGTTCAAAGTCGCCGCGCAGCACATATCCATCACCCACGGCAAAGTGGGACTTGTACCGTTCAACCAGGTTCAGTACCCCCATGGCCTGCCCGGCGTGCACGGTCCCGTCCGCGTTAGAGCTGCCGTAGGCTGCGCCGGCCTGCCCTGCGGCGAGTGGCAGGCTCAGCAACTTCAGTGCAACAACGGCGGCGACAAGGATGGCAGGTGCGCTCCAGAGCAGCAGTTTCTTCCGCCGTTGCCGGGCGTCGCCAGCCCCGCTGGGTGCAGTCCCACTGGATGCAGTCCCACTGGGTGCAACTGGCCCGGGTTGCGCTGCCGAGGAAGAGGCATTCATGCGCGGTCCTTTCGGGGCGCCGCCAAGAAACGGCGGGCACGGCTCAGTGAGGCCAGTTCTGCGGTGGCCACACCAAAAGCGGCCAAAGCGAAGAGCCAATATAATTCAGTGCGCCCGGCACCAACACGGACCTCTGTTCCACCCGGCGAGGAAGAAACCTTGGGGGCAGACTTGCCCAACGCCGCAGCAATGTTTCCCGGCTGCTCCCGGTGAACATAGGGCACGTCCAGCTGGGAGGCGATGCCGGCCAGCGCCTTCTCATCAATACGGGAAATCGCTGGCGCATAGTTGGCGCTTTTGTCCAGAATGTAGGGCCCGGAGGATGTACTGCTGAAGCTGTACTCACGCATTTTTCCTCCGGCAGTTGTCCCGTACCCCAACACAGCGCCACCATCTATCAGTTCCATCTTGTCCTTGAACGGTTCGGGTGCTTGAGCTGCTGTTTGTTCCCCGTCACCGAGGTAAAACACCAGCCGCGGCCGCTCCGGGTGGTTCTTCGCAGAATCCGCCAGCCGTTGGGCCAGCAGCTGATGGGCCACGCTGATGCTGCTGCCTTGAGAGATGTAGGCCGGTTTGGGTGAGATGACCTCAGTCATGGTGGCCAGCGCTGTTGCGTCGGTGGTCAGCGGAAGCGTGACGGAGGCCTTGCTATCAAAGGTGATCAGGGAGAACCGGGCCCCAGCCAGTTCGGTGGCCAGGGCTTGAATGTCCCCCTTCATTCCCTCAATCCGGGGAGATTTTCCATTGAAGTCCTCGGCAGCTGAACTGGGTGTCACATCAACCACAAAGTACACGTTGAGTTCGGTGTTCGCTACTGGTGCGGGCGCGCCCACCAGTCCGGGCCGGGCTCCAGCAACCAAGACCAGCACAACCAAGGCTGCGTAGCGCCAACGGGCGGCGGTGGCCCCCTTGAGCAGAAAGAAACCAGCAACGGCTAGCAGCATCAGAGACAGAGCCAGGTACAGCCACAGGGGCAGGATCGGCAGTAGGCTCATCTCCGAAGCCGCCAACCAGCTACACCCATCATCAGCAGGGAAAGCAGCGCCATACCCAAGGCCCAACCTGGTTGATCCAGCACACTGCGCTGCGGGGCGCCCTTGAGCAGTGCCGCCTCAGTGGCTTGAACTTTTTGCACAATTCCAGGAACCGCAGATTCACTCTCCAGCGCAAAGTAGGCCCCGCCCGTGGAGGTGGAGGTCGTCTTGAGGCCTTGTGCGGCCTTGCCCAAGAATGTTTCCATGCCGAAGTCGTTGGGGTTAAGGGAATAGATACGTATCTTGTCCTTCTGAGCCAGCGTGGTGGCTTCCGCCAGGCTGAACAAGGGTTTTCCTGCCAAGAGGTTGTCGGTGGCAAAGATGACCGATCTGGATCGTTGGGATTGGGCTGCTGCCGGAAAGCCGTTGATGCAGCTGGCTAATCCGTCGCCAATGAGAGAGGAGCCCGGCGCCTCATATGTTCCAGTGAAATAATCAAACGAACTCGCGTCCGGGTTCAGCGCCTTCTGCGCAATTTTGAGCTCATTCGCCACAAACTCATAGTCGTCCGTGAGCGGAAAAACTGTGACGGCCGTTGAATCAAAGATGGTCAAGCCAATCCGTTCACCCTTGAAGTTCGCAACCAAGGTGGAAAAAACACTCACAATGGCCTCATCGGTATCCAACATGGAACCGGAGACATCCAGACACAAGATGATGTCCCGGTTAAGTTGTTCAGGAATGCTTGTCCGCTCCGTGACGGGCCGGGCCGCGGCCACCAGCAGCGAGAGCGCCAAAACCGCAACGGCAGCAACCGCCACAGTGAGCCACGTGCGGCGCTGGCGCAGCGCGTTTTGGTAGGCGGGTAGGGCCGTGAGCCGTTCGGTATGGGCCACCGGAAGGCGCCACACCGGCGCCGTTCCACGCCGGAACAGCAGTACAAGGACAGTGCCAAGAACGGCCAGCCCCACAGGCAGCAACCACCAGTATTTCAACGCCATTCTCTCACCACATTCCTAGCCGCCTGAGCCGAGTCGGACACTAAGCGGTCTCCTCCTGTGCGGGAAAACTCCCCCGGATAAAACAGTTCCACAGCCTCCTCAGCCAGTGGCAGGCGGTGCTCACGCAACTCGGTGAGTGTCATGCGCTGAGTCCGCAACCCCGTCATCTCATGGACGAAGGTGCGCACAGCCAGGCTGAGCTCACTGTGGGCTGCGCGCGTAGCCAGGTGTCCGGCGTCGTGCTGGTTTTGCAGCCCATCAATGAGGGCCAGGTATTTGGCTTTGACGCCCTGCGGGTGCCGTGGCGGAACAAAATTGGGGACGCCGATGGTGCCGGGCGGCTTGGTGGCGACCCAGATCCAGGCCACCGCTGCGGCGCACAGGATCAGCAGCGCCACCCCCAGCAGCGGCCACCACGCCGAGTAGCCAACGGGGGCATAGAACGTTGTGTCAGCGGGCACGTCGATGCCTCTCCAACAAGGCGAAGACAGCAGTCATGACCTGCTCTGTGGCACCCACACAGGTCATGGCAATTCCCTGGGTACGCAGCAGCTCGGCCAGCCCCTGGGACCTTTCGGCGGCAGCTTGGGCATAGCTGCGGGCAAGTTCCGGATCGTTGGCAAGTAGCAGCAGCACCTGCCGCTCCCCCTCAACGTCAGTTGCTATAACCTCGGTGCCCGCCCACCCGGATGCTGGGTGCGCAGATGCCGTAGCGCCCTTGTCCAGGCTGCCTCTTGACCTTCCGGCAGAGCCGTGGACAGCACCGGGTCCGGCTAAGATGGCGTCAGCAATTTCTACCCACAGGATTTCATGCTGGGCGTTGAGCCGGCGAAGCACCTTAGCGAGGCGCTCGTTGGGTGCGAGCTCATCCGCAACAACCACCAGGAGTGTGCGGGCCTTGATGTGGGTGGCAGCATACTCCAACTGCGTGCACAGCTCACTGCGCCCGCTGTCCTCTGAGGCTGCATCCATGCGGCGCAACACATTCTCCACGTGACTTTCGGTGCCTTTGGCGGGCAGTGCGGCGGTTGCGTTGGAGTCTCCGTGGATAAGGGCCACGGAATCACCGTGTCTGCAGGCCAGCAAGCCGATGACCCCCATGACCATGACGGCAATATCCTTTTTGATCTGGCCGCCGCGAGAGGTTGCAGCCATGTTCCGGCCAGTGTCAGCCACAAAAAGTACCTGTTGGCGGCGGGTAGCCACGTAGCGTTTAATCAGCGGCGTCCCCACCCGGGCAGTGGCTTTCCAATCGATGTCGCGGACTTCATCCCCCGGAACATAATCGCGCAGATCATCGAAGTCCAGGCTACGGCCGCGGAAAATGGAAGCGTACTCTCCGTCAAGGACACCGCGGGCCCGGCGGTGCGCAAAGATGTACATCTTTGCTTTCACGCCAGTCAAGAGGCTACTCACGGCAGGCTACGGTGTTTGAACTGAGTCAAGGATGGCGGCAATCAAGGTTTCCACCCGAATATTTTCCGCCACGGCTTCAAAGCCCAGAATGATCCGGTGCCGCAAAACACGTTCCGCCAGTGCCTTGATGTCTTCGGGGATCACGTGGTCCCGTCCCTGCAGCAGAGCTAAAGCACGCGATGCCTGGGTGAAGGCGATGCTGGCGCGGGGGCTGGCACCAAACTCAATAAGCTTGGCCAGCGCAGGGTCAATGTACGCTCCGGCATGGCGGGTTACATAGACCAGCCCCACAATGTAATTGATAAGAGCAGGGTCCAGATAAACCTTTTTGACGGCGTCCTGCAGGGCAACGATATCTGCCAGCCCTGCCACGGGAGCTGGCGCCGCCCCGGCTAGGAACACCCCGGAATCAATACGCCGGATGACTTCGGCTTCCTCCACGGGGCTGGGATAATCCAGAACATCCTTGAGCATGAAGCGGTCCATCTGGGCTTCGGGGAGCTGGTAGGTACCTTCCTGCTCAATGGGGTTCTGGGTGGCCAGGACCATGAACGGGTGTGGCAGCGGGTGAACCTGGCCAGCAATGGTGGTTTGACGTTCCTGCATGGCTTCGAGCATGGCAGATTGTGTCTTGGCACTGGAGCGGTTGATCTCATCCAGCAGCACAATGTTGGCGTGCACGGGGCCCAGCTGCGTGGCGAAGGTGCCTTGGGCGGCGTCGTAAATCTGGGTGCCAACAATGTCACTGGGCAAAAGATCCGGGGTGCACTGGATCCGGTGGAACAGTGCGCTGACTGATTCTGCCAGGGTCTGTGCAGCCGTGGTCTTCGCCAAGCCCGGAACGGATTCCAACAGGACGTGGCCCCCGGTCATCAGGGAGATCAGCAGGGTTTCCCGTAACCGGGTTTGTCCCACCACCTTGTGTTCAAAGCTGCGGGAGATCTTGTTCAGAACCTGCTGCGCATGCGCCAGCTCCGCCTGATCGAGGGACGGGTTCACGCTGGTGGATAACACTGTCAAGGGGGCCTTTCGTTGAAACAATTTCTGACACAATTTCTGACACAATTTCGGGGTGGATCTTATAGACAAGTTCATACATTTAGTGGTTTTCCCGCAATGGGGAGAACTTCCCATGCCCACTGTCCAGAGTGCACGGCGCGGACTAGAGTGAACCCATGAACCAGTTGCCAGCTGTCTATGAGGAGTACCTACAAGGCAAGGATGAGAACTTCATTGCCACAGTCCGCCCGGTGCTGCAGCAGTCAGTGGCCGAGAAAACCCACGGGGTGCGGGTGGTAGTGACCCCGCATGCCCTTCAGGCCCACACCGATCCTGCCATTCCCTTTGGCGAGATTATTGAGGGACCGGACTGATCAGAACTTCGCGTCCAGCAACAACTGTGCGGCATTGGGGCTGAACGTTTTTTCCATGACCAGGCAGGCCGCCCCGAACGCTTCCTCACCCGAGTTCACCACGGTGCCGGTGACTTCCACCGAGTGCACACAACTGGTGACGCTTAGCTGCCTCAGAAGCTCCGGAATCAGCTCCAGATAGGTGGTTGCCAGCGCCGGCCAGAAGGGACCGCCGAACACCACCTTGTCCACATCGAGCAGGTTGGTCAGGACCGAAACAGCGCCAGCAAGACGCCGTGCCGATTGCGCCAACACCTCTTTGGCTTTCCTGTTTCCCTGGGCAGCGGCCTCCGCAAGAGCCGCCAGGTCCGCAGGCAGTGACGGTTCCACGCCCTCAGGCGCAGCGGGAAGAACACCAACAGCACGGGCTTGAGCTACCAAGGTTTCGGGCATGCAGGTGACCTTCACGCAGCCGCGCCGCCCACAATCACACGGCGGGCCGTCGGGGTCCGCAATGATATGCCCAATCTCTCCCACGTTACCTGAGGAACCCCTCACCACCTGATCATTGAGCACCAAGCCGGCACCTATACCCGTGCCAATGTACACAAACACAAAATCCGTGGCGTTATTCTCGGCCCCGGCCCACAGCTCGGCCACTGCCGAGGCCGTGACGTCTTTGTCCATCACCACGGGCAACCCGGTTGAGCCCTGCAAGATGTCTCGCAGAGGGACCCTATTCCAGCCCGTCATATGGGGCGGGTCAACCACTGTTCCACTGCCCGCATCAACAGGGCCCGGCGTAGCAACACCCACACCGGCAATACGGTGCTCGGGAATACCGGATTCGGCAATGATGCGGCGAATCTGAGAACCCATGGCGGCAACGGCCTGGGCAGGCGGGCTGGCAAGATCAGTGACTTCATCCACCGAGACCAGCACGGTTCCTACCGCGTCCAACAACACATAGTTGGTGGTCGCCGGATCAATGTGAAGTCCGATCGCGTACATGCCTTTGGGGTTCAACCGCAAAATGGTGCGCGGCTTCCCCGGGCCCGAGGTCTCCTTGCCGGCTTCCACAATGAGCTCTGAATCCAGAAGGCGCCGGCAAATATTAGATACTGTCTGTGCCGCCAACCCGGCCGAAGCCGCCAGTTCAACCCGGCTAAGGCCTTCCGCGGAACGTCGAATGGAGTCCAGGATCACTGCCTGGTTGAAATCCCCCATCTTAGGAAGGTTTGTGCCGCGGCGGCGCTGGGGCACAACCATATTGGGAAGTCCCAACATTATCTCCTTGACAAATCATTAGCTGCTGATTGCCGGCCTCGTGGATGAAGCCGGCCCCATTCCCCAGCTGCCAGATTACCCCGGCGGAGGTGGCGACTCGTGAACGCCACGGCGGGCGCGCGAAACTTCAGGATAAGAACTAGAGCCTTCGGCCGTACCGGATGCCGCCTTGGTGGAAACTGTGAGAGTAAATTTGCTGTTACGAGCTACTACGCGCGTGGTTCCCACCGCTTTCGCCAAGGCACCCTTGTAGTCCAGATGGCGGTTATAAACGCACCACAGCTCTCCCCCAGGCGCCAGTACACGTGCTGTGGCTGCGAACAATTTATGTGCAATTCCGGCATGCACGGTGGCCCCCACGTGGAAGGGCGGGTTCAGGACTATTAACTCCGCTGAGCCAGAGGCGAACCCGGCCAGCGCATCATCACGGACCACCTCAATTTGATCGGCCAGAGCGTTGGCCAGCGCTGTGGCTGTTGTTGAGGCCACCGCCGCAGCAGACTGATCCGTGCCAATGACCTTCAGCTCCGGACGGGCCTTGGCCAGGGCCGCTGAAATGGTGCCATTGCCACAGCCCAAATCAATGGCCAGGCTCGCATCCGGGCGCATCTGGGGAACATAGTCGAGGAGGAAGCGTGTGCCGACATCAATTTTTGTGCCACCAAACGTAGCCCCGTGGGCGCAGATCCAGAGCCCTTGCTCCGCATGGAACTCCTTTTTTGGAAAGCTCAGCGCCGTTGCCTCCTTGCGTGGGCCGCTGAGGTGCAGTGGGCGGGATTTTCGCCAGGCCCGCCCTGGAACAACTGAGCTAAAGTATTCTGCCAGCACTGTATTCATGGCCAGGGTCATGTGCTTGATGCGGCCGCCAGCAAAAACTTGCACGGTTGGCGAGGCGTAGGTGCTGATAAGGGCCGCCACTTCTGCCAGTTCGTCGAGGCTGCGCGGCAACTGCCACAACACAACCTCTGCCTCGGTAAAGAGCTCCGGCCCCAACGCCATGGACGTGTACACATCGGCGTGTCCGCTGCGGTCTGCGTTGAATGCCAACGCATATTCCCCTGAAATACCATCCTGGCTCACGCGCAGTCCGGACAGATCATGAACCGTTGCAGAGGCAAGGGTCAGCGCTCCATACCGGTCCCCCAACACGGTGACGGATCCGGGGGCGGAGGTCTCCAGCGCGGCATAGGCCTGCTGGAGGATCAGCTCGTCTGTGGCGTCATGGGCGAAGAGGTTCTCTGCCTCTATGTCCGGGAACCTCCGCAAGTGCCCAAAATCAAAGACAATGCCCTCAAGTTCACTGTTTTCCTCCACCGACCAACTCTACCGCGCCGCATTTTCAGCCCAAGTTTCTTCCCCTGCCTTGGTGCCCAAAATCACACAGGATATATACTTGAGGCAATCACCTAAGTCACAGATACGTCGCCGTCATCGACGACTCGAAGGATGATTATTATGAGTCAAATTACGCCACTTCGCAGAACCGTCCGTGATGGCAGCGGACTCAAACGTGTTGGAGGTGTGTGGGGAGAGGTCCTGGCTGAATTCCTCGGCACCTTTGTCCTGATTTGTTTTGGTGACGGTGTTGTAGCCATGGCCGTAGCTGCGCTACCTGGCAGTGGCCGCGCCGCGACTGACACAACAATTTTCATGGCTGCCGGGGACTGGCTACTGATCACGTGGGGATGGGCGTTGGCGGTAGCGTTAGGCGTCTATGTGGCCGGTGGCGTTAGCGGGGCACACCTGAACCCCGCAGTGACGTTGGCGTTCGCCGTCCGGAGAAAGTTTCCATGGAACAAGGTTATTCCCTACGTGGTGGCTCAGGTTGTGGGAGCTTTTGCGGCTGCGGCGCTGCTCTACGTAGTCTATTTCAACGCCATTGACGCCTTCAACGCCGCATCCAAAACACAACGGGATCAAGCCGGCGGCTTAGCCACGTTCTCCATTTTCGCCACCTTCCCTGCGCCGTATTTCAAGGGCAATTTGACCATCCCGCTGATTGACCAGATTGTTGGTACTGCATTTTTGGTGATCTTCATTGTGGCCATCATCGATTTGCGCAACACAGCTGTTAAGGCCAATCTGGGACCGCTGATGATCGGCTTCGCTGTGGCGGCCATTGGGATGTCCTTCGGTGCCAACGCCGGTTACGCCATCAATCCCGCCCGTGACTTTGGTCCTCGCGTGTTTGCGTGGCTAGCAGGCTGGGGTGATGTTGCCTTGCCGGGCACCATCACGGGGGTTCCTGGCGCATTCAGTTGGTACTTCTGGGTGCCTATTGTAGGTCCGCTCATTGGCGGCATCATAGGCGTGCTGCTCTACGACTGGTTCATTGGCGATATCCTGCATGCCCGCCGCGCACTGGCGGATCAGGAGGCAGCTGCTAGTGGTAAGCCACGCATTGACCAGGATAAGACGGAACCGGGTCCGGCCGAAGAAGAGGAAGACTACTGAAGCTCCAAGGCCTGGACATACAGCCACTGGCTGCCAACTTTGGTAAAGCTACTGGTTTCCGTGAAGGAGTCCCGCAGTTTACGGTTCGCCGCTGAGCGGTAGTGTGCGCGGAAAGTCACCACGCCCTCACGCTCAAAGGGACCGCCGCGTTCAGTTCCGAGGATTTCCAATAGATACCACTTCTGGTCGGGGTCCAATTCCAAAGTCTCAGGGCGAGTGTCACTGTGCCAGGTTCGCAGCAGGTAGCCGGCATCGCCCAGGGCGAAGGCGCTGAAGCGTGAGCGCATCAGCGCCTCTGCTGTGGGCGGGAACGTCCGGGCCACAGTGTTGGCGCTGTCTAGGTAGCGCCCGCAGCAATTGAGCAACAGTTCCCCACTGTGGCAGGGGCAGCGCATTGTGTCCGTCGTCATGGTTCTCACCTTTCTTGTCCTTAGTTCCTCAATGCTCAGTGCTCAGTGCTCAGTGGATCTATTGGAGCGGGTGGGTTTGTGCATGGAACCATTCGATGTGGTTCTTGAGTTCTTTGGCTGCCCGGACGCCGTCGTTGGCTAGCACTGCGGCAAGGATCTCACCGTGCTGGGTACGCAAGGATGGGACCATGGAGTCCCACTTGGCTTCACTGTCAATGGCCTCGCTGACATAGCCCTGGATGGCCAAGCGCAGGGATTCCATCATGGCCGTGACAACCGCGTTTCCTGCCAGTGAGCTGAGCAGCACGTGGAAGGCGGCATCCAAGACATGGAATTCCTCCCGGTCCAGGCCGGGGGCTGCCATGGCTTCAAAAAGTTGGTGCAGGGTGGCCTCTTGGCAGGCAGTGCGTGGCTTCCCGGCAGCTTCCACAGCCGCCCACGTCTCCATCATGATGCGAGTCCGGACAATGTCTGCAACGGGAAAATGACTCGTTGCCATATGTAGGCGAAGTGTTGCCGCCAGTCCGGCTCGAGGATTAGCTATGACCACAGCACCGGATTGCGGTCCGGAGCCTACTCCTGTGCGGACCACTCCCATCACGTCCAAGACACGAATCGCATCGCGGACGGACGCGCGGGAAATACCGTGTTTCAACGCCAGGGCCCGCTCCCCCGGCAATTGATCGCCCACTTTAATCTTGCCGTCGCGAAGATCGGCTTCAATACTGTTCAGCACCGCCTCGTAGCTGCGGGTAATAGGCGTGGGATCGGGTTCTGAGGCGTGCACTGGATCATTCTCGCATTCAGTGCCGCCAGAGAGTGAATCGGCACCCGTTTTTGGCACAGAGCGAGCAAGCAGCGAGGCGTGGGAATAAATCCGTAATCCGGCTCAGTTGCCAACGCTTCACGCCCAGGCAGAGGAACTCCCCCACACGGAGGGCAAGAAAAAATCCGGCCATTCTCACGAATGGCCGGACCTTGTTTTGGTGGAGCTGAGGGGACTCGAACCCCTGACCCCCTGCATGCCATGCAGGTGCGCTACCAGCTGCGCCACAGCCCCAAAACTAACGATATTTAGTTGTAAACCCACTGAATAACTTCTTTAGCTCATTCAGCGTGTTTGGTGGAGCTGAGGGGACTCGAACCCCTGACCCCCTGCATGCCATGCAGGTGCGCTACCAGCTGCGCCACAGCCCCAAACACTGTATTTATTTGCCGATTTCCTTGACCTAGCGGTCTTGGCTGAAGCAACCTGTCTATCCTAGAACACGTTTTACCGTAGTGCCAAATCGGCGTGTTCAGGGCACCTAGTCCTCTACAGGCTGGTCAAGACCTTCGGGTGATTCATACGGTTCCGGAAGCGTCCCAACATTGTGTTCAAGTAGCCTCCAGTGGCCCACTCCCGATCCTGAATCAGCGGAATGGGCAGCTTCAACCACAGACCAATGACAATTGGAGAGCCCGGACAAGGTGCGCCACAACGGCTCCGGCAGACCCAACAGCTTAGCCATGGCTACCCTGGTGGCTCCTCCGTGGGTGGTGACCACCAGAGTGCCGCCGTCGGGAAGTACAGAGACACCTTCCAGAACGGCATCAACCATCCGTTGGGCTACTTCAACCCGGGTTTCCCCACCACCGGCCCGGACACCGGGTTCATCACGTTGCCACTGTTTGATCTGCTCGGGAAAGCTCGCAATTATCTCATCGAAAGTCCTCCCCTCCCACTCACCACCAAAGGTTTCACGCAGGCGTGGATCCACCTGAATAGGACCACCAGTGAGGGATGCCAGCTCTTGGGCAGTGGAGAAAGCCCGGGAGAGATCGGAGGAAAGTATCTGCACCGGATGCCCACCGGAGACGGCAGAACCGAGCTTGCCGGCTAGAAGTGCCGCGGCCCGGCTAGCCTGAGATGCTCCCACCTCGTCCAGAGGAATATCGCTCTGACCCTGAAAGCGTCCGGCAGCATTCCATGATGTGCGGCCATGGCGCCAAAAGATGACCCGCCGGCGAGGGCCGGCGGGCTGCAGAACTGAACGTCCCGGTGTTTGGTTGGCTATCAATGGCCACCGTCCCATCCAAGGTCCCCCAAAGGGACAATCACAGTGCTGATTCTTTTTCCTACTACTCTGTTACGGCAGCAGCTGAGGGGTCAGCGGCATCCAACTGAAGGTCAATGATGGGGCATTCCCCGTAAAGACGCTCGAGTGCGTAGAAAACGCGGTCCTCTTCATGCTGGACATGGACCACAATGTCGGCGTAATCCAGAAGAACCCAGCGGCCTCCCGAGCGGCCTTCGCGGCGTACCGGACGCAGACCAAACTTGTGCAGTTCGTCCTCGATGCCATCAACAATGGCGTTGACCTGGCGTTCAGTTGCTGCGGAGGCGATGAAGAAGATGTCCGTAATAGCCAAGCGGTCGCTGACATCGATGGCTGTCACATCCTGAGCCAATTTTTCCGATGCTGCCCGCGCTGCCGCGCGTGCCAAGTCAATCGACGTTTCTGATGCTGTCACTGGTGTTCCTTTGATTGTTGAAAAAATCTTGTTTAAAGAGTATTGGTCAATATCACGATGACGCTGACCACAAGAGCCGCACCGCCAAGAATAATACTCCCCCACTGAATCAGCAGGTTGCGTTGCGTTCGTCTCAGCCCGGCAGTCATGGCATCCAGGGGCTCGAGCCCGTGCGCGTAGTCTGCGGGCATGGGGGGCATTTGTGAGCGTTGCACCGGCTCCGCTGCAGTCGCGGCGTGTGAGGGATAAGGACCTGACACTTCAGCAGCAGTAGCAGTATGCTCCCCGTTCGCCATGGCCTCAGCACGTTTGATAGTGCTACTCCTGCCACCCGTCAAAGGGCGGTTTCCCGGACCAGGGCGGTGCACGGCACGTGCTGCCAGCGCCGCATCGAACCTCTCAGCACTAACGTTGGGCACGGTGGGGCCGGAATCCGGGATTTCCCCTGACGCTTCGCGGCTGGGCTGTACCACTGCCCGTGCCTTGGCTGGCGCCTGCCGTGGAGTGGAACGTGTGACAATTGGCACATGGGTAGTGGCCGGCGGACGCATAACGCGCTGGTCCATCCCGGGTACGTCAATAAACTCCATGGGCGTAACCATGGCCAAGTTATTCGTGGCCGTGGGGTCAGCCGGCGGACGCCGATTCTTGGCATTTTCCTGAACCAGCCGTTCACGGGCCTGTGCGCGCCGGGCCAAAATAGCGGCCCTTTCCGATTCAGCCCGCTTGGCTGCCAGCATTTGAAGTTCTTCAGTGCTGGGAGCAACTGGCGGCCCCGCCGAGATCGGATAATAGCTCCCACCGGGAACAAGTCCGGGCATGGGAGGAGAATTACGCTCAAGTTCACTCTCAAGCGGTGTCTGCGCCTGAACTTCCGCGGCAGCGGCGGCGTCAGGTGCTGCGGCAGTCTGCGGGCTTGGCGCACCCTCGCCATCAGCTGAGATGGACGCGGCACCTTGGTCTGCGCCAGCCTGATCCACGGTGAACAGGGCGGCACTGCTAGGCAAAGCTGTCGGTGGGCTTGGCATTTTCACGGCGGCCGGCGGCACGTCCAGTGGTGTCACAGCCTCAGGCGCCGATGCGCCGGGCAGCTTTTTATCATCAGTACCTGCGGAGGCGGTACTGATCCCGGTTTGCCTCCGGCTGGTAGCAGGGGCTGCACGGCGCCCTGCCCTGGTACGAGGCACAGGCGTTAGGCCCGGAACCGCACTTCCAGCAGGCGTAGGGGCACCAGCAGAGGCAGACTGCTCGGTGGCGTCCGCGGGGACATCGCGGGCGCTGTCCGCCGTGGCCTCGCTGGTGGTGTGGGAAGCGTGAGTATCCGTTAACGCCACAGCCGGGCTCTGACTCGTCTGAGGCGAAGCACCCGCCTTTCCCGCCCGTGAGGTGACAGAGATGACAGGGTTCACTGCCGTGATGGGTGCCCGTTCTGCATCAAGCTGAGCCTGACGAAGCGTCTTTCGTGATGGCAGCGGGCTCAGTTCGCCCGGATCGACAAGGTCCTTGTAGGCACGCAAGGCAGCCCTGTCGCGTGCCCGAGTCTGTGATTGACGTTCCCGAGGTAACGGTGCCTCCGCGGCGCTGGCTTCCTTGCCGGCGTCGGCGGTGCCTGTTGGTACTTCTGTTGCGCCGTGAGCCCGGTTAGCAGGCGAAACAGGCGCCATGATCTCAGGCACCGCGGAGACTTCCGGGGCACCCGTTCTGTGTGCAGATTGCTCGCGCATTTCTCTGCGACTACGAATCGGCTCTGTTTCCTTGCTCATCACTTACTCATTCGGTTCTCTTTAGTCACCGGCACTATGCCTGCTCCGGCATCTGTTACGGGTTGCACGTACAGCCCGTACTTGGCAATATATTGCACCACACCGTCCGGAACCAAGTACCAAACGGGATTGTGCTCTGCCACTCGCTGGCGGCAGTCGCTAGAAGATATTGCCATAGCAGGCACTTCCAGCAAACTTACATCGGTTCGCCCTCTGTCATCGAGCACATGCCCTGGCCGGGTGACACCCACAAAGTGGGCCAAATCCCAGAGTTCTTCATTGTCTTTCCATGACATGATCTGCGCCATGGCATCGGCACCTGTGATGAAGAACAAGTCCGCTTCAGGACGCATCCTGCGCAAATCACGCAATGTGTCAATGGTGTATGTGAGCCCTGGCCTATCAATATCCACACGGCTCACCGTGAATTGCGGATTCGCAGCCGTTGCAATGACAGTCATCAAGTAGCGGTGTTCAGCGGCGCTGACCTGGCCTTTTGACTTTTGCCATGGCTGGCCGGTGGGCACAAAGATGACTTCGTCTAGCTTGAAGACGCTCGCAACTTCACTGGCTGCAACAAGGTGTCCATGGTGGATCGGATCGAACGTGCCACCCATGACTCCAACCCGGAGACGGTCCCGGGTACCTTTAGCGCAAGATACCCGGGGGGTTCCCTCAGTGATGGGAAGACGCCTGGCCATCGTTGTGCAGGTGCTTGTTGGTGTGCTGGCGGTGCGGGTCTTCAGTTGCTTCAACAACACTGTGGCGGTTGCCCAAGTTCATGAAAGAGACCGTAACAAACATCAGCAACAGCAGGGCAGCAAGCATAGTACCGCCAATCACATACGGCGGCGCAATCAGCGGCGCAAGATCGTGTTCTTCTGCGGCAGCCAGTACGACGCCGGCAAGCTGGGTCAGCATTATTTCTCCCCTTGGGTACGTGGCCTGGCGGTTATGTCACCGCACCAAGGCCAATTGTTGCTTGTATTCCTTCTAATGGTACGTGCAATCGGCATGCTCAGGGACACCGGCCGCGCCGTGTGGGCCACACGTGGCTAATTTCCAAGCCAGGCCCCAGGCCCGAGGGACCCGCCGCGAGCCTGCGAGTAGTGGGAGCACACCTAACGCACTGGGCCCCCAGGCCCGAGGGACCCGCCGCGAGCCTGCAAGTAGTGGAAGCACACCTAACGCACTGGGCCCCCAGGCCCGAGGGACCCGCCGCGAGCTTGCGAGTAGTGGAAGCACACCTAACGCACTGGGCCCCCAGGCCCGAGGGACCCGCCGCGAGCCTGCGAGTAGTGGAAGCACACCTAACGCACTGGGCCCCCAGGCCCGAGGGACCCGCCGCGAGCCTGCGAGTAGTGGGAGGGCCTGGGGATTAGCCCCGGATCTGACCTTCGCCCTGAACAATCCACTTGGTGGTAGTCAGCTCGGTCAGTCCCATGGGCCCGCGAGCGTGCAGCTTTTGGGTCGAAATGCCAACTTCAGCCCCCAGCCCCAGTTCTCCACCGTCCGTGAACCGGGTGCTGGCATTGACAATGACGGCCGCGGAATCTATCTCAGCCACAAATTTTTCGGCGTTGGATAGGTCGTTGGTCAGGATGGCTTCTGTGTGACCGGTACTCCATCTGCGAATATGCTTGATCGCTTCATCCATCGAGTCAACCATTTTCACTGCCAGGTCCAGGTCCATGTATTCAGTGGCCCAGTCCTGGTCAGTGGCAAGATCCGCTGTGAGCCCTGCGGGCAGCACCGCCTGCACCTGCTCGTCAACATGGAGCCGAACCCCTGCCTTGGCCAAGGCGGAGAGGACGGGGCCAAGTACTTTGGCATCCTTGTGCACCAGGAGTGTTTCTACGGTGTTGCACACGCTGGGACGCTGGGTTTTGGCATTGAGCAAAATATCTACGCTCATCTCTTCTTTGGCGCTGGCGTCAATGAAGATGTGCACATTGCCTTCACCAGTCTCAATGACAGGGACGGAGGCGTTGTTCACGATGGTTTGGATCAGTTCGCGTCCACCACGGGGAATAAGGACGTCCACGGCACCGCGGGCCTTCATAATCAGGTTGGCGCCTTCGCGGCCAAATTGATCAACTGACTGGACTGCGTCCGAAGGCAGGCCAACGGAATCGAGGGCATCACGGAGGATACTCAGGAGCGCCTTGTTGGTGTTCGCTGCGGCAGTGCCGCCACGCAGGATGACGGCGTTGCCGCTCTTGAGCGCCAAGCCGGCAATATCAACTGTCACGTTGGGGCGGGCCTCGTAAATGGCGGCCACAACGCCCATGGGTACGTTGATCTGACGCATGCGCAGACCGTTGGGAAGTGTCTGACCACGCACCACATTCCCTACAGGATCCGGCAGGGTTGCAAGGTTCTCAAGTGCATCTGCGAGTCCTTTGATGCGTGGCTTGGTGAGGGTAAGCCGATCCAGCATGGGCACGGAGGTGCCGTTCTGAGCGCCATTGGCCACATCTTTTGCGTTGGCGCTCAGGATGGTGTCCTGATTCTCCAGGAGTGCCTTGGCAATGGCTCGCAAGCCCTTGTCTTTCCATGCACGGTTGGCCCCGGCCATGCGGCGGGCTGCCCGGCGGGCGCGGTCGGTGATCGCCCGAACTTCGGCGGCAATATCTAGTTCTACAATCTGCTCGGTCATGTCACCAAGTCTAAGGTACCTGCGAATGAGATGCTGTGGCGTCTCCCTCAGAGCGTCCCGGCTGTGCCACCCCTGTAAACTGCCGGGCAATCTACTTAGGGGTTCAGGAGCACCAGGTCATCGACGTGGATAACCTCACGTTCAAATTCGCGGCCCAGTTCCTTGGCCAACGCCTTGGTTGAGCGGCCCAACATTTGGGGTAGATCCGAGTACCTGTAATTGACTAATCCCCGGGCAAAAACATTTCCTGCGGAATCACAAATTTCCACCGCATCGCCAGGGTCAAAATCACCGGTGACGGCCGTGATACCGGCGGGCAGCAGCGATTTGTGCCGCTCCCCCACGGCCCGGACGGCGCCGTCGTCCAACACCAACCGACCACGAATATCGGCCAAATGCGCCAGCCAGAGCATGCGGACGGGGCGCTTATTTCCGTTGATCCCAAACCAGGTGCCCACGTCTTCACCAGCCAGAGCCTGCGCTGCCTGCTCCGTGGAGGTGACGAGTGCCGGGATGCCTGTTTCGGCGGCAATCAGGGCAGCCTGAACCTTGGTGGCCATACCGCCTGTACCAATCCCGGCCTTGCCCGAACTGCCTATCACAATGCCTTCGAGGTCCTCGGGTGAGTCCACATTGCTGATGCGCGTGGCACCTTCCGCGGGCGGACCGTCGTAGAGGGAATCGACGTCGGAGAGCAGGACCAGCGCATCAGCCTTGACAAGATGGGCCACCAGAGCAGCCAACCTGTCATTGTCACCAAACCGGATTTCATGGGTGGCCACGGTGTCATTTTCATTGACAATAGGGACCACGCCCAGATGCAGCAGACGCTCCAGGGCCCGGTGAGCATTGACATATTGGTGACGGCGCGTGAGGTCCTCAGCGGTCAACAGGACCTGGGAGGCTGTCACCCCGTGAGAGGCGAACGCCTGGTTGTAGTGCGCCATCAAAAGGCCCTGCCCCACACTGGCAGCTGCCTGCTGAGTGGCAAGATCCTTGGGTCGCTTGGACAGGCCCAATGGGAGCAGGCCGGCGGAGATGGCTCCGGAGGAGACCAAGATGACCTCTGTGCCGGCGCGCTGACGCTGCGCCACAACAGCTACCAGCGCCCGTAGCGCCTCCTCGGAAATACCACCGGCAACTGACGTCAACGACGACGAGCCTACCTTCACCACGATTCGCGCCGCAGTCGCTATATGGCTACGCGATGTACCTGAACCCGCCTGATCCTGCCCCGTCATTGCCATTAGTCCTGAGCTGCACCTGTGGCGTCGGATGAGCCTTCGGCAGCAAGATCCGCGGCGATACTGTGCGCCTTGCTGGTGGTACGGTCATCACTGAGCTCGGTCCAGATACCGGCCTCGCGCTCGGCAGCCATTTCGGCGCGTGCAGCGGACTTTGCGTCGCGGCGATCCTGCTGTTCCTGGCGCTTCTGAGAACGTGTGGGGCGATCACCCAGATCCAGCAGGCGCAGGTCGGTGCCACGGGGTGCGGCCAGGTGCTCGGCGCCACCCATCATGGTCGGTTCCCAGTCGAAGATCATGCCGTTGTCCCCGCCAATGACCACGGTATCCCCAGGTGTGGCACCGATGCGGAAGAGTTCCTTCTCGACTCCCGCCTTCGCCAGCCGGTCTGCTAAGTAGCCAATGGCTTCCTCGTTCTGGAAGTCAGTCTGCTCAACCCAACGCTCGGGCTTTTCCCCGCGAACACGGAATAGCGGAAGCATATTGCGCTCTTCACGATGGATGGTGAAGGACGATTCATTGACTGCACGGGGGCGCAGCACAACGGGCGCAACCTTAACGGCCATGTCCGCTTGGGCCTTGCGCGCCGCCATGACAATTTCAGCCATGGCAAAGCCGAGTGCCTTCAAACCTTCGTGGCTTGCGGCGGAGACTTCGAAGACGCGGTAGCCGCGTGATTCCAGGTCGGCACGGACAAAACCAGCCATGTCACGGCCATCAGGAGAATCAACCTTGTTCAGGGCGATCAGGCGGGGGCGGGCGTTCAAAGGCACCACGTCACCGTCGGCTCCTGCGAAACTCATGTCAACGTCGTACCGGTCAAGTTCGCGCTCGATGATGGCGAGGTCACTGATGGGGTCACGATCAGCTTCAAGGGCGGCACAGTCCAAGACATGCACAATGGCGGCACAGCGTTCTACGTGACGCAAGAAGTTGTGGCCCAGGCCCTTGCCTTCGCTGGCACCTTCAATGAGGCCGGGCACATCAGCCATGGTGAAACGTACGTCACCGGCTTGGACCACACCCAAGTTGGGGATCAACGTGGTGAAGGGGTAGTCAGCAATTTTGGGCCGGGCCGCAGACATGGCAGCGATGAGGCTGGACTTACCGGCGGATGGGAAGCCCACCAGGGCAATGTCAGCTATGGACTTCAACTCAAGGACAATGTCAGCCTCTGAGCCCGCAATACCCAACAGCGCGAAGCCCGGAGCCTTGCGCTTGAGTGAGGACAGAGCATTGTTGCCAAGTCCGCCTTGGCCACCGGCGGCAGCAATATATTCGGTACCGATGCCCACCAGATCGGCCAAAACATTGCCGTCTCGGTCCTTGATAACGGTGCCATCGGGTACTTCTAGGATCAGGGATGCCCCGTCCTTGCCGTCCCGCCAGTCACCCATGCCGGGCTGGCCGTTGCCGCCGCGGCGGTGGGGTGCGTGGTGGAAGTCAAGCAAGGTGGTGGTTTGGTCACTGACGCGGAAGGTGACGCTGCCACCGTCGCCGCCCTTGCCGCCGTCGGGCCCGCCCAACGGCTTGAATTTTTCGCTGTGAACTGAGACGCAGCCATGGCCGCCAGTCCCGCCGGATACGTGCAGAACAACCCGGTCAACAAAGCTGGCCACTGAAATCTCCTTGAATAGAACGTGCTACTGCGTACTAATTCTAGTCCGCTGCACAGCTGCACACCGATATCGGTTGGCGCTGCTGATGGTAATAAAATCTGATGTTAAAACTGCCTGTGTTAAAAGCCAGTGGAGCGAGCCATGCGGCCCGCTCCACTGGAAAAGCTTTGGTATTAGACCGTAGCTGCAACGATGTTTACAACACGACGTCCACGACGTGTGCCGAACTCGACTGCGCCAGCGTCCAATGCGAACAGCGTGTCGTCCTTGCCACGGCCGACGCTAACGCCGGGGTGGAAGTGAGTGCCGCGCTGGCGAACGATGATTTCGCCAGCCTTGACAACCTGACCGCCGAAGCGCTTTACGCCCAAGTACTGAGCGTTGGAGTCACGACCGTTGCGAGTGGAACTCGCACCCTTTTTATGTGCCATTTGAAAATGCCTGCCTTTTTACTAAAAGTATCTAAGTGGATCTAACGCTCAGTGCGCTTATTAAGCGATTGAGGTGATCTTGACCTTGGACAGTTCCTGACGGTGACCCTGACGCTTCTTGTAGCCGGTCTTGTTCTTGAACTTCTGGATGACGATCTTCGGTCCACGAAGATCCTCCAACTTTTCAGCCGTAACCTTCACATTAGCCAGGTCCTTCGCGGCTGTGGTGAGCTTGTCACCATCAACCAAGAGCAAAGCGGGCAGCTCAAATGTGCTACCGACTCCACCGGGGACGCGGTTCATGGTCACGTGGTCTCCTACGGAAACCTTTTCTTGACGGCCGCCTGCGCGGACAATCGCGTACACCACTGGGGAACTCACTTCTCTCGACGTTATTACAAAGTTTTTATGCCAACATGAATCATAATTGACCATGCTAACCGTATGCGCCGCAGTTCAAGATTGAACAGACACGGTATGCATACTATGTGCCTCAACGCCGTGGACCTCAATGGAGTTCTGCCATGGAGTGGTTGCCCTAGGTGTTGGCGTAAGCACCGAAGATCAAGAATACGCTAATTCTGGCTCCGGGAGCAAATGAGACTGATTTCGTATCCTGCGCATCCTCGGACAAGTGAATATTTTCATCCGATGGCTGCGGCGATCCCCGAAACCGTACTAGGCAACTTTAGCGCGACTCCGAGGAGAAAAACGCATTTCCGGGCGTGACTCGCCGCATTTTTTACTTTATCCGGCGTGGTGTTAATCACTCTGGGTACCTCGGGGCGCAGGAGCGTGCAGGTGCGGGGCCGCAAAGAAGTCCGCCTCGTACGCGGCGGAATAGGCAAAGGCTGCCTTCATGCCGGCCCGCTCACGCACTGAACCGCTCCGTGCTGCGTTGTCCAGGATGGCAATTGCCGTCTCCGTGGCTTTGGCAAATTCTTCGGAGGCGTACGTTTGCAACCAGGCCCCGTAGGGGTGCTCACCCTCAAACGCCAGGTACTCGGTGTGCAGCATGCGGCCCACATCCGCATACAGCCAATAGCAGGGCAGCACTGCGGCCACTACTTCGCCGTAGCTTCCCGAGAAGGCCACGCCCTGCAGGTGATCCACATAGTGTTTGGTGACAGGTCCTTGCATCAGCCCGGCGCCTTGCCCGCCCTCCAACAGCCCTGCCGCATCGTGTTCACGCTCCAACGGATACTGGCTTAGCCAATCTCGGTGCAATGAGACTTCCACTTCCAGGCAGTTCTGTGCCCCGCCCGCCCAAAACTTCTGCTCCGCCTCGGTAGGCGCCAGGGCACTGGCCCTCGCGAGCACTCGCGAGTACGTGCCTAAGTAGAGTGCGTCCTGGGCCAGATAGTAGGCAAAGTGCCTGCGGGCGAGTGTTCCCGCGGCAAGTTCGCTAATGAAATCAAGGGAAGCAATCGCGGCACGTTGCTCAGCGCAGTCCGCCCAGAGCTCTTGGCTGAAGCTATCTGCGTGAGGAGCAGCAGTTGCCCACAGTTCGCTCAGGTGATTGACGGGCCCCGAACCGTGACCCACCGCCAGTTCAGCAGATGTTTCCAAGGCTCGAGCCAGCCACGCCTTGGCACGGGCCACGCTGCGGGGCCAATCATTGAGCTGGGGCATAAGAGTTGCCAGAGCCGCCGAAAGTGAGCAGCCGGTGCCATGAGTGTTGGGGGTGTCAATGCGTGTCCCCATGAATTCATGCACTGTGCCGTCCGCGGAAACCAGGGCGTCCGGACATTTCCGAGACGCAAGATGCCCACCTTTGACCAGCACCCGGATCTGGTGTTCGGCTGCCAGTTCCTTGCCCTGTTGCACCGCCTCGTCCCAGCTTGAGGCCGCGGGCTTGCCCAGCAGGACACCAAGCTCGGGAATATTGGGGGTGACCAGGTGCGCCAGGGAAAGCAGAGAGAGCATGGCGTTGCGGGCCTCGGGAGCCATGAGCGTGTCACCGCTGGTAGCCACCATGACCGGGTCAAGCACGACGACGGGAGGCCGGGTTGCCGCCAGCCACTGCCCTACCGCGCTCATCACCTCGGCCGTGCCCAGCATGCCGATCTTCACCGCATCAATGCTGATGTCTTCGGAGATGGCTTCCAGCTGTGCCCTAAGGAATCCAACATCCGGCACGTGAATCTCGCGGACGCCTCGCGTATTTTGGGCCGTCAATGCCGTGATGGCGGCCATTGCGTAACCGCCATGGGCGCTGATTGCTTTGATATCGGCTTGGATACCGGCCCCTCCCGAAGGGTCGGAACCGGCAATACTCAAAACCCGTGGGTGGCGTGTTCCCGGGAGATGTGGCACTGGCAGTGCCGCAGCAGGCGAGCCTGCAACAAGCGAGCCGTGGACTGTTGAGGCTGGGATTGTTGAGGCTTGGACTGTTGAGGCTTGGACTGTTGAGGCTAGGGGTAGCGCGTCTTGATCAGAAGAAACTAGTGCAGTTGTATCCATGGGGACATCCCTTCGCCGGTGCTAACCGGGCAGGTTCAACGGGTATTGTCTCAGCCGGCCCTGATGGCCTGGCACCCCGTGTCTGTTTCCACCCTAACCCTGCTAGCAGGCCAACAAAAAATAGCCCGCAGCAATGCCTGTAAAGTGACGCACATTTGCGTTTCTTCAAGCACTGCTGCGGGCCATTGAGAGAAGGCCTAGGCGGTTACAGCTCGGAAGCCGGAACCCCTACACCCAAAATGATGGGCTCGGCACTCTTGTGGACTACCGGCGCCGGTGTAGAGATGCGCACCTGGGCGCTGCTGTGGGGAGCTGAACCTTGGCTTGTAACAGGCGCCTCTGACGTTTCTACCGTCATATCAGCACCACCTTGAGCACTGCGTGCGCTGCGGTTGCGGCGGCCACGGCGTGCTCGGGAACGGTTACTGCCGGACTCTTCCGCCTCCGCTACCTTGTGCTCGTGCGTAGAGGGCTCGGGTGTAGAGTGCTCGGGCGCAGAGTGCTCTGCCCCGGGGGCTGAGAGCTGGTCCAGCGCCTGAGTCAGCCCCGCCAGAGCGGCTGCCTGATCAGCATTGTTGTGCGCAACCATGCCACCGCTTTCACTGCGATGCCCACGCGGCAACTCAATGGCCTCCCCACCCAAGGTGAGGATTCCGGCGTCGTGCATTACATGCTGCTCCGAAGCATCCGCAGCCTGGTGGTGCCCCTGCGCTGGGGAATGCTCGTGATGCGTGGCAGCAGCTGCGGCAGCAATATTCGCCAGCGCGGCACGGGCTTCGTGAGCCTTCTGCGCCTTCGCGGCTTCAAGGGCCTCGGCAGCCTCATCGGACAGCGGCGTCACGGGGGTTTCCTGATGCTGCTCCGCCTCGTTCCCCTGCGTACGGTTGCGGTTGCGCTTCCGCTCGCTTCGGGTTGAGCGGTTAGCGGTGCGTTCCGGCTCGCGCTGCTCCACGGTGGGTGCGTGAACCTGAGCCTGAACCTGGGCGCCTTCCACGCCGGGTGTGTGCGGGCGGCGGTGCTCCACGGGAATTTCGTGGGTGACCATGCCGCGGCCGGCGCAGGTGCCACACTGCTCACCGAAGACCTCAAGCAGGCCGGTGCCCATACGCTTGCGGGTCATCTGAATCAGACCCAAACTCGTCACCTCGGCCACCTGGTGCTTGGTCCGGTCACGTCCCAGGCACTCAACCAGGCGGCGCAGCACCAGATCGCGGTTGGATTCCAAAACCATGTCAATGAAGTCAATGACAATGATGCCGCCAATGTCGCGCAGCCGCAGCTGGCGCACCACTTCCTCGGCAGCTTCTAAGTTGTTCTTGGTGACGGTCTCTTCCAAGTTGCCGCCGGATCCGGTGAACTTGCCCGTGTTCACATCAACCACTGTCATGGCTTCCGTGCGGTCAATGACCAGTGAACCACCGGAAGGCAGGAACACCTTACGTTCGAGGGCCTTGTTGATCTGCTCGTCAATGCGGTGTGCACTAAAAATGTCTTCGGGGTTGGTCCACTTTTCCAGACGGTCCAACAGATCCGGGGCCACGTAGGTCACATAGGCCTCAATGGTGTCC
Source organism: Arthrobacter sp. UYCu511 (assembly GCF_040547105.1). NCBI lineage: Bacteria > Bacillati > Actinomycetota > Actinomycetes > Micrococcales > Micrococcaceae > Arthrobacter > Arthrobacter sp. UYCu511. Next base: position 21,853 of record NZ_JBEPPB010000008.1, on the reverse strand, counting down.
CAGGCGTCTTCACCCGAGACGATGAGCTTGGAGAAGTCCTCATTGAAGACGTCACGGACCACCTTGATGGTCAGATCCGGCTCGCCGTAGAGCATTTCTGGTGCCAGCGTCTTGGAGGAGGCGGCACGGTTGTTGATGCCTTCCCACTGGGCGCGCAAACGGTTGATGTCATTGGTGAGCTCTTCCTCACTGGCACCCTCGGCTGCTGTGCGCACAATGACCCCGGCGTTCTCGGGCAGGTGGTCCTTCAGGACCCGCTTGAGACGGTTCCGTTCGACGTCGGGCAGCTTACGTGAGATCCCTGTCATGGAGCCGCCGGGCACAAACACCAGGTAGCGTCCGGGCAGGGAAATCTGGCTGGTCAGGCGGGCACCCTTGTGGCCAACAGGGTCCTTGGAGACCTGGACCAGAACCGAATCGCCGGACTTCAGCGCGTTTTCAATGCGGCGCGGCTGGCCGTTGAGGTCCGCTGCGTCCCAGTCAACTTCGCCAGCGTAAAGAACCGCATTGCGGCCGCGGCCAATATCCACGAAGGCCGCTTCCATGCTGGGCAGCACGTTTTGGACCTTGCCCACGTAGACGTTGCCGATCAGGGAATCCTGCTGCGTCTTGGAAACAAAGTGCTCGGCCAGGATGCCGTCTTCGAGAACACCAATCTGGATGCGGTCATCGGCTTGGCGGACCACCATGACGCGGTCCACGGATTCGCGGCGGGCCAGGAACTCGGCTTCTGTGATGACTGTGCGGCGGCGGCCGGAATCGCGGGAGTCGCGGCGGCGCTGCTTCTTCGCTTCCAGACGGGTAGAGCCGCGCAGGCTGGTAACACGGTTAGAGACGCTTGCCGTGGGCTCGGCTGGTACGCGGGGGGCTCGCACACGGGTCACCGTGTTGGGCGGATCTTCATCGCTGCCGCCGGTCAACTCCAGATCCGTATCGCCACGGCGGCGACGGCGGCGGCGGCGGGAGGTCACGCCGTCGTCGCTGTCATCAGAATCGCTCTCAGCGACGTCGACATCTTGGCTCTCATCCACCGGCTGCGTATCGGCTGCGCGGGGCCGGCGGTTACGGTTGCGTGAGCGGCCACGCTGATCGGCATCCGCGCCGTCCTGCGTGTTCTCCTCAGGGTTCCCGCCCTGCGTGGTAGCAACGGGTACCACTAGGCTCAGATCCGGCGCCAAGAACAGTGCCGAGATGCCGGAATCCGGAGCATGGAACAAGGAGTCCGTCACAGCGGGTTCGGCTTGTTCGGGCGCATCAATGGCCTGCGGTGCTTCAACGAGTTCTTGGGCAGCTTCTTCGGAATTCGCAACGGTTCCTTCGGCAGCCGCACCGGCCACGGTAGGTACGTCAGCCTCGGCTGCGGTTACGGTTACGGCCGAGGCTGCGGACTCGGATGCGGGGGTAGACGTGGGGGCTGAGCTCCGGCGGCGGCTGCGCGTTGCCTTGGGCGCTACTGCAGCAGCAACCTGCACGGGCGCTTCTTCGGTGGCAGCCCCTACCTCACTGACGCTCTCCTGGTCGGCTACCTGGGCGGCCTCCGGCGCGGCTACATCTGCCGCTTTCGCAGAGGCGCGGCGTGAGGTTGATCGGGTGCGGGAAGTGGCGGCCTTGGGAGCGTCTGCCTTCTCGGTGGCAACCTCAGCCGTCGCTTGCACTTCGACAACGCCCGTGTCTGCGTGCTGCTCTGCTGCAACCTTGGTGACGGGAGCTTTTGCTGCACGGCTGCGCCTGACCGGAGCCTTGCGTGCAGGAGCATCTTCTTCAGGCACAACTGTGGCTGGGGCGCCGCCTGTCAGGATCAGTTCACCCTGGCCGGCAACTTCACCCGAAACGGGAGCAGTGACGGGGGCGCTGGCACGGCGACGGGGGGCCTTCTTGGCGGGGGCGGCCACGTCATTGGCTGCGGCTTCAGAGCCGGCTTTCTCAGAGTTGGCGGCTTCAGAAACGGCGTCTCCAGAAATGGCGTCGAGCAGCGACAAGCCAGCATCGCTGACGGACGGCGCCTCTGCTTCCGCTGCGGAGCTACTCAACGGTGAATCGCTCTTTTTGGCGCGGCTGCGACGCACGGGAGCTTTCTTGGCTGGCGTTTCAGCCTCGGCCGGTGCTGCGGCGGCTGTCCCAGGGCTGGTGACGGCTGAGGTGGCTCGGCGGGACCGCGTGGTGCGAGTCTTTGGAGCTGCGGCCGGAGCAACTTCTGTGTTCTCTAGTGTGGGCTGTTCATTTTCCATTGTGGGCAGTGCCTTCGCACCGATTTGGCACCTCCACATCGGGCGCCAAAGTCGGCTGATGTGCCAACACCCTCGGGCGTTGACGGAAGTCGTCTAATTACTTTCCAGGCGGCACCAACTTCCGGGTGCGCAAGCTCTGAAAAGCCAATGGTTTGCCAAATACTGAGCTGGTGGATGGTTGCACACACAGGCAACGTCTTCTCCAGCAGCCAGTAGGCGTGCCATAGGACCGAAAGGCGCATGTGGATCGCCGCCCAGCCTTTTATATTGTCTCACACGCACTTGTCCTACCTGCGATTTCGCGCAGGGCGCGCCATGATTGGCACGCTACAATCAGGACACAATCACCGGTCTCGATGAATAGGACGCCATGCCACGCACCACAGTTTCCCCCATTGAGCCAGCTGATCTGGACAAACCTGCCCTGGCGCGCGCCAAACCCTTTGGCTGGCTGTTGGTCATTACCGGCGCCATCGCCTGGATTGCATCCTTCACCTTGGTGCTGGAGAGGCTAGAGCTTTATAAGAATCCGAACGCCATTGCCAGCTGCGACGTCAACGCTTGGATATCCTGCAGCGACGTCATGAAGACGCCCGAGGCAGCCCTGCTTGGCTTCCCGAATCCCTTCATTGGCGTGGCCGCATTTGCCGTGGTGATCACCACAGGCATGGTCCTGCTGGCGGGGGCAAAAATGAGCCGCTGGTACTGGATCGGCCTGCAGATTGGCATCACCGCAGGCATGGCCCTGGTGTCCTGGTTCTGGTTCACAGCGTTGTACACCTTGGCGATCTTGTGCCCGTACTGCATGGTGGTGTGGGCCATGATGATCCCCCTCTTCGTGTGGACAACGCTGCGGAACATCAATCACGGCATCATCCCCGCACCCGCTGCGCTGAGAAAGTTCCTCAACGATTGGTCCTGGACCATTGTGGGACTGATCTACCTGGCCACCCTGGCATCAATCTTCTTCCGGTTCATTCACCTGATCATCCCCTCCAACGCCTAGCCTTCCAACGCTCGGTTAACTACCAACCGAGCGTTGGATGTGGCCGCGGGGTTAAAAACGACGGCGGGGGCTCACCATAAGGTGAGCCCCCGCCGTCGAACTTCCGTGGATGGGCCCACGCGCCCGAGGGACCCGCAACGAGCTTGCGAGCTGCGGGAGGGCGTGGGGACTAGTCGAACCAGATACCGATCTCGCGCTCTGCAGAGAGCACGGAATCGGAACCGTGGACCAGGTTCTGCTGAACCTTCAGGCCCCAGTCACGGCCAAAGTCGCCGCGGATGGTGCCCGGGGCAGCCACCGTGGGATCGGTAGCGCCGGCCAGTGAACGGAACCCGGCAATAACGCTGTCCCCTTCAAAGATGGCCGCCACCATGGGCCCTGAGAGCATGAAGTCAACCAGCGGCTCGTAGAACGGCTTGCCCACGTGCTCTTCATAGTGAGCCTCGAGGACCTGACGGGTCGCGTTGACCATTTCGAGCTGAACCAAGGTGTAACCCTTAGCTTCAACGCGAGCCAGGATGGCGCCGGTGAGGTTGCGGGCCACGCCGTCGGGCTTCACAAGGACAAGGGTGCGCTCAGTGCTCACAATAACTCCAATAAATAGATAAAAAGGACATTCACTCTTAGCTTACTCGGCCGGTTCCTCAGGCGCCGATTCCTCTGGAGCCGATTCCTCGGGGTGCGCTGCATCCCATTGCGCCTGGACCCTGGCGCGTTGGGCGTTCTCACGGTCAATCCGGGCTCCGGCATACAGGGCATACCACCAGGCCACCGCGAACAACACACCCACCACGAACATGGACGGTTCCCAGAAGCCACCCGCGATCAGCACAATCTGCAAAATCCACCCCAACGCCGGGCCCCAGGGTTTGCGGATCACCCCGCACGTCAGGATCAGCACCACGGCCAGCACGCCGCCGGCAATGAGATAGGCCGGATTTTTGTCCTTCAGGCCAAAGAGTGCCAGGGCCAGGAACAGGGCCACGAAAGCTTCAAGAAACAGCACCACGGAGGCGAACATCAGCCGTGTGGAGCGTGGCTTCTTCGGCGTGTTGGGCTTCCATTCGCGCTGCGCCTTTGTCAATTTTGCCATGGCTTAGGCGCCTGCCTTTTCGCCGGGGCGGCCCAGCAGTATCCGGGCTTCACCCACCACGGTGATGGAGCCGGTGATCAGTACGCCGCCGGCGAGATCGTTATTGGCTTCGGCACGTTCCACCGCCCACTCAATGGCGTCATCAAGCTTCTCCGCAATGTGGACGTCTTCCTCATTCCAGCCAAGGTCAACGGCAAGCTCAGCCAATTCCGCTGCCGGGATGGCGCGCGGGGAGTTCGACTGTGTCAGGCACAGCTCCTGCGCCTCATCGCCATAGGCTTCCTTGAGCGAGTTCAGGATTTCTTGGGCATCCTTTTCCGCCAGCACACCCAGCACCACCACAAGCTTGCTGAACGCGAAGGACTCCTGCAAGGCAGCCGCACTGGCCGCAATACCTGCCGGGTTGTGGGCCGCATCCACCACAATGGTGGGTGAGGTGCGCATGACTTCCAGACGCCCCGGCGAGGTGACGGCACCAAAGCCCTCCTGCACGAGTTCGTGGTTCAGTTCCCTCTCTCCCCCGCCTAGGAAAGCTTCCAGCGCGGCAAGTGCGACGGCGGCATTCTGGGCTTGGTGGGCACCGTGCAGCGGGAGCAGGATGCCCGGGTAACGCCCGGCCAGTCCCTGCAGGTCCAGTTGCTGCCCGCCCACGGCAACCGTGCGTGACTCAACACCGAACTCCACGCCTTCAAAGCGGAAATCGGCATGCTTTTCCCGGGCCGCATCCAGGATGACCTGGGCGGCGTCAGTAGGCTGGGCGGCGCTGATGACAAACGCGCCCTCCTTGATGATGCCAGCCTTCTCCTGTGCAATAAGCCCTGTAGTGTCTCCGAGCAGTTCGGTGTGATCCAAGGAGATGGGGGTGATCACGGCAACCTGGCCGTCTCCCACATTGGTGGCGTCGGTGATCCCGCCCAGCCCTACCTCCATGACGGCCACATCAACAGGCTCGTCAGCGAAGATGGCAAAAGCCAGGATGGTCAGCGCCTCGAAGTACGTCAGTCGAGTTTCACCGGCTGCCGTAAGTTCGGCGTCCACAATGTCCAGATAAGGGCGGATCTCATCCCAAATCCTTACGAACGTCCCATCACTGACCGGCGCCCCATCAATGCTGATGCGTTCGGTGACTTTTGTCAGGTGCGGGCTGGTGTACCGGCCGGTGCGCAGATCGTGGGCCATCAGCCCCGCCTCGATCATGCGCGCTGTGGATGTTTTTCCGTTGGTGCCGGTGATGTGGATGATGGGGAAAGCCTTGTTGGGCTCACCCAGAATTTCCATGGCGCGAAAGAGCGGAGCCAGGCGCGGCTCCATCTTGTTTTCGGGCGCACGGCCCAAAAGCTCGGCGTAAACGCTCTCCACCGAAAATTCATCGTGCTGGGCGCTCATTTAGACGGCACTCCGTTCAACTGTGATGGTGGTTTCGACGTCACCGGGGATGAGTTCAAGCTTGAGCGTGAGAGTCTCGGACTTCAGCAGCTCCGCGTTGGCGTGCAGTGCGTCGATTGTCTCTTGAGGGGCGCTGATGATGGTGCGGATCCTGTCGCTGACCTGCAGGCCGGTGTCCTTGCGGGCCTGCTGAACGGCGCGGATCATGTCCCGTGCGGTGCCCTCAGCCTCAAGTTCGGGGTTCAGCTCGGTGTTGAGCACCACAAAGCCGCCGGTGGGCAACATTGCAACGGCACTCTTACCGCCGTCGGCCGCGTCTGCCACCACGGTCTCCAGCGTATATTCGGAGGGTTCCAGAGCCAGGCCACCGGCGGTGACCACACCGTCAGTGACGGACCAGTCCCCGGACTTGGAGCCCTTGATGGCGAGCTGGACGTTCTTGCCCAGGCGCGGTCCTGCCGCACGGGCGTTGACTACCAGCTTCTGGCTGACGCCGAATTCCTCCGGGGAGGCGTCCGCTGCGTCCACAAAGCGGATGGAACGGATGTTCAGCTCCTCGGCCACGATTCCGGCGCCGCTGGTCAAGGCTGCGGCGTTCGGTGCCACCACGGTAAGTTCGGCCAAAGGCAGGCGCACGCGCAGCTTGGCGGCCTTGCGCAGGCTGGAGCCCGTGGAGCAGATCTGCTGGATGGTCTCCATCTGCGTCACCAAGGCGGCGTCAGGTAGGAAAAGATCGGCGTTGGGCAAGTCGGTCAGGTGCACGGAGCGCCCGCCCGTGAGCCCGCGCCAGATTTCCTCGGTGAGCAGAGGCAGCAGCGAGGCGGCCACCCGGCACACGGTTTCCAGAGCGGTATAGAGCGCGTCAAACGCATCCTCGTTTTCGTCGAAGAAGCGGTTTCGGCTGCGGCGCACATACCAGTTGGTGAGCATGTCGAAGTAGCTGCGCAGGGAATCACAAGCGCCGGAAACATCGTAACCATCCAGCTTGGCCGTGATCGCGCGGACCAGATCGCCGGTGTTGGCCAGCAGGTATTGGTCCATGGGATCGGAGTAGCCGTCATAGCGCAGCTTGGCGTCGTAACCCTTGCCCTGGTTGGCCGTGTTGGCGTACAGGGTGAAGAAGCTGTACACGTTCCACAGGGGCAGGATGACCTGGCGGACGCCGTCGCGGATGCCTTGTTCGGTGACTACCAGGTTGCCACCGCGCAGGATGGGGCTGGACATCAGGAACCAGCGCATGGCGTCGGAGCCGTCACGGTCCAGGACCTCTGAGACGTCCGGGTAGTTGCGCAGCGACTTGGACATTTTTTGGCCGTCGGAGCCCAGCACAATGCCGTGGCTGATGACGTTGCGGAACGCCGGGCGGTCAAAGAGTGCCGTGGAGAGGATGTGCAGCATGTAGAACCAGCCGCGCGTCTGACCAATGTATTCCACGATGAAGTCGGCCGGGTTGTGGGTGTTGAACCAGTCCTCGTTCTCAAACGGATAGTGGACCTGGCCGTAGGGCATGGAGCCGGAATCGAACCAGACATCCAGCACGTCCTCCACGCGGCGCATGGTGGACTGGCCTTCTTCGGGGGTGCGCGGGTCATCCGGGTTGGGGCGGGTGAGCTCATCAATGAACGGGCGGTGCAGATCCACCTCGCCGTCATTGTTCAGTGGCAGGCGGCCAAAGTCGGCCTGCATTTCGGCGAGGGAGCCGTACACGTCGGTGCGCGGGTACTCTTCGTCGTCGGACTGCCAGACGGGGATGGGTGAGCCCCAGTAGCGGTTGCGGGAGATGGACCAGTCGCGGGCGTTGGCCAGCCATTTGCCGAACTGGCCGTCCTTGACGTTGCCGGGGATCCAGTTGATGTCCTGGTTTATTTCCACCATGCGGTCCTTGAACGCGGTGACTTCCACGTACCAGGAGGAGATGGCGCGGTAGATCAGAGGTGTGCGGCAGCGCCAGCAGTGCGGGTAGCTGTGCACATAGCTGGCCTGGCGGACCAGGCGTCCGGCATTCTTGACCACACGGGTGATGGTCTTGTTGGCGTCAAAGACCTGAACACCGGCAATCTCGGCCAGCGGTCCTTCAGCGAAGAGCGGCAGGAAGTTGGCGCCCTCATCGATGGAGAGAACCACGGGGATGCCGTACGCCTCACACACCTTTTGATCCTCTTCACCGTAGGCGGGTGCCTGGTGGACAATACCGGTACCGTCCGTGGTGGTGACGTAATCTGCTACCAAGAACTGCCAGGACTTGGCGGTGCCGTACTTTTCATCGTCGGCAAAGTAGTCCCACAGTGGCTCGTACTTAAGTCCCTCAAGCTCGGTGCCCGCATAGGAAGCGGAGACGGCGGCCGTTGCGGCAGCTCCGTCGTCGTACCCCAAATCCTTGGCGTACGCGCCCACCAAGTCAGCTGCAAGCAGGAAACGCTCGGCGGTAGCTGCGAGGGCGATCCCGTTGGGCCCAACAGGGACCACGGCGTAGCTCACGGCGGGCCCAACAGCGAGGGCCTGGTTGGTGGGCAGGGTCCAGGGCGTGGTGGTCCAGGCGATCGCGGCCACACCGGCCAGTTCCTGCGAGAGGGCGGATTCGCCGGGCAGGATCGGGAACGTGACGGTGACTGTGCCATCCTGACGGTCCTTGTAAACATCCTCATCCATGCGCAGCTCATGGTTGGAGAGGGGGGTCTCATCCTTCCAGCAGTAAGGCAGCACGCGGTAGCCGTTGTAGGTGAGCCCCTTGGAATGGAGCTGCTTGAACGCCCACAGCACCGACTCCATGTACTCAACGTTGAGCGTTTTATAGTCGTTCTCGAAGTCCACCCAACGGGCCTGGCGGGTGACGTACTCCTGCCATTCGCCGGCGTACTTCATGACGGAGGAGCGGCAGGCGTCGTTGAACTTGTCAATGCCCATGGCCTCGATCTGGGCCTTGTCCGTCATGCCCAGCTGCTTCATGGCCTCCAGCTCGGCGGGCAGCCCGTGCGTGTCCCAGCCGAAGCGGCGCTCCACGCGGCGCCCGCGCTGGGTCTGGTAGCGGGCCACCAGGTCCTTGGCGTAGCCGGTGAGCAGGTGCCCGTAGTGCGGCAGGCCGTTGGCGAAGGGCGGGCCGTCATAGAAGACGAATTCGTTGGACCCGTCAACACCTGCGTCGCGGGCGTCAATGCTGGCCTGGAAGGTGCCGTCCTGATCCCAGTACTTCAGGACCAGTTCTTCCACCTTCGGAAAATTCACGGAGGAGGGAACATGGTTGGATTCGGCGTGGAGGCCGGCGGCGGCTGAGGCCTTCGGGAAGTGGGTCATCACATCATCCTGGTGGTGGGCGAACTTTTTCAGGATGCAAGGACGGCTTGCGCCGCGGTACCACCTCGCTTGCCGCACCTGATTTTCACCGGGCCCGGCCGCTTGTTGACTGCTGTAACGGGCTTACCCGCCCGGTTCTACTGACGCCAGCTTTCCTTCTCAGGGTGACTGGGGCGTTCTTCCGGAAGCTCACCGGTGATGGCCGGGTCTGTGCTTTGTTCCTTATCTTACCGGATACTTCCACGGTGGCCGTACTGCTTCTTCGGTCCGAGGCTGGTGGTCAGCGCTCGGACCATCGGGGGCACCGCAACCTCATCGACCTGCGAGAATCGACCCGTGAGATATGGCTGCTTTGAGCCTGCCAGAAGCGCCTTATCTCACGGGTCAATTTCGCCGCTTCCAAACTACAGCCGATGCGGAGCCTGGTTTGCTACTTGCGGATGAGTTTGTGAGCGGCCGCCTGTGCCACGGGGCGCATGATGATTTGGTCCAGGTTGACATGGTGGGGAAGCCCGACGGCGTAACTCACCACATCCGCCACGTCCTCCGGGGTGAGTGGTTTTTCAACACCCTGATAGACCGCCTCGGCGGCTTCCTGATTCCCGGAGAGACGGTTGAGCGCAAACTCCTCCGTGTGAACCAATCCCGGAGCTACCTCAATGACGCGCACATTGTGCTCCGCTTCTTCTAAGCGGAGGGCACCGGTGAGTGCGTGTTGGCCAAACTTGGCTGCGTTGTAGCCGGAGCCACCCTCGTAGGCTGTGTACGCTGCGGTGGAAGTCAGGTTCAAGACGGTGCCGAAGCCGTGTTCACGCAGCGCAGGCAGCAGCGCCTTCGTCACCTTCAGGGTTCCCAGGACGTTGACCTGGAACATCCATTCCCAATCATCCACCTGCGAGGTGGCCACACTGTCCACACCGCGGGCGCCGCCGGCAATGTTGATGAGCGTGTCCACGCCCGGCGCAGGGAACGTGTCGGAGGCGAAGTCACGGAGGCGGGCGACGTCGTCGGCCTTGGTGACATCGGCAGCAAAGGCGATGGCGCCGGTTTCCTCGGCAAGCTGCGCAAGGCGGTCCTCGCGGCGGGCCACGGCAATGACGTTCCAGCCGTCGGCGCGGAGTTTGCGGACCGTGGCGGCACCGATTCCTGAACTAGCACCGGTGACAACTGCATTCTTTGTAGTGTTTTCAGACATGCTTCAAATGTATCGTGTTGCATCTCCGGGATGCGGTCACAAAGCTGCAGTCAGGACGATGCATTCAAAAAGCTAAGCAGCACAGCCGCCTGATTTTCCTCGTGGTCCTTGGCGCCGTACAGCAGCACCACCTGTTCATGTCCAGTCAAGATCTCGCGCAAGTCTGTCACTGTCGGGTTCTTGTTGAGTTCTGCCGTGTAGTCGCGGACAAAGGTTTCAAAGTGCTCGGGGACGTGACCAAACGCGTTGCGGACCTCCGTGCTGGGGGCCACGTCCTTGAGCCAGAGGTCAATTTTGTCCTTTTTGACCCCACGCGGCCACAGCCTGTCCACCAGTACCCGGTACTCCCCCGGCTCCGGCTCTTCATAAACACGCAAAATCCTGATTGTGCCCATATTTGCATCATAACCCCGGTGTTCGCTCCAGTGGCACATATGCAACTGCGCACCGTTATCTTGCAATGGTGCGCAGCTCCTGTTTCTGCGCACCATTGGCCCATAACCGTGCGCGGAAGCTGTCGGATCCGGCCCGGCTCATGACGAGCATTGCCCATGCGCCGTGGAGGAACTTTCAAAAAGCGCATAGTGAATGGCGTACCCAGCGGAAGTCAGGCTGCAAACAACCGAGCAGCGTGCTCCGGCGTTGCCTTGGCAGGCAGAAACCATTCGCACTGCCACTTTTGGGTGCGCCGGGCCTGTGCGCTGGTGGTCTGCACATCAGGGGTGTAAACACGCATGGCCCGTTTCCCGCCCACCCCGGAGACGGAAATCACCCCACGGTGGGCCAACACGGAAAGGGGGAACACAAACTGGCCCAGCCCCGCACCCACGCCAGCCTCAACAACGAACAGGGCAACGCCGTCGTGCGTGTCAAAGGGACGGATAGGGCCCGCGGCAGAACGCTGCCACAGGGTCACGAACTGGCCAACCTTGGTGGGGGTGGTCTTGGCGCGGCGGAAAATGGCGGCCCGCCCACCCAGGGTGAGCGTGTGGGCACAGTATTCGGCGCTTTCTTGCTCAGGCACCACATCAGCCCAGGTGACACCCCAGCGTTCCCATAGATTGCCTGCGTTCTGCATCTAAAATCCCCTGAATCTAGGTTCGGCACCACTTCATGGAAGAATTGATGCATGGCTGAAATCATTCCGGGCACAGACACGCCCGCACCCACGTCAAGCAACGTCCCCGACAAGCCCGTTTTGGAGGGTCTTGAAGAGTCCCTGACCAAGCGCTGGCTGGAAGAGGGCACCTACAAGTTTAACCGTGAAACCACGCGGGAGCAGGTGTACTCCATTGACACTCCCCCGCCCACCGCGTCCGGATCGCTGCACGTGGGGCACATGTTCTCCTACACGCAGACCGACGTACTGGCCCGGTTCCAGCGTATGCGCGGCAAGAACGTCTTCTACCCTATGGGCTGGGATGACAACGGCCTGCCCACCGAGCGCCGCGTACAGAACTATTACGGTGTGCGTTGCGATCCGAAAATCACGTACGACGCCGACTACCGCCCTCCCGCGTCCCCGGCCAAGAACCAGCGTGATTTCGATGTCATCTCGCGCAAGAACTTCATTGAGCTGTGTGAAGAGCTGGCGGTTGAGGATGAGAAGGTCTTTGAGCACCTGTTCCAGACGCTGGGCCTCTCCGTTGACTGGGAGCTGACGTACCGCACCATCGATGACCACTCCCGTGCAGTCTCCCAGCGCGGCTTCTTAGAAAACCTGAGTGCCGGCGACGCCTACATGGCCGAGGCGCCCACCCTGTGGGATGTCACCTTCCGCACCGCCGTGGCCCAGGCCGAGTTAGAAGACCGCGAAATGCCGGGCGCCTACTACCGCTACCCGTTCTTCGCCGAAGACGGCACCAAGATTTACATTGAGACCACACGCCCTGAGCTGCTTGCAGCCTGCTCCGCCCTGGTAGCCAACCCGGATGACGAGCGCTACAAGCCGCTATTCGGTAAGAAGGTCACCTCGCCGCTGTTTGGCGTTGAGGTTGAAGTCCGACCGCACGCATTGGCCAAGGCCGATAAGGGTTCCGGCATCGCCATGGTTTGCACCTTCGGCGACCTGACTGACGTCATCTGGTGGCGCGAACTGCAGCTGCCCACCCGCGCCATCGTAGGCCGTGACGGGCGCATCCTCGGCGATACCCCTGACTGGATCACCTCCGAGGAGGGCCGCGAAAACTACGCGAAGATCGCTGGAAAGACTGTCTTCAGTGCCAAGGAAGGCGTTGTTGAGATGCTTACTGAGGCTGAGCTGCTGGACGGCGAAATCAAGAAGATCATGCACCCCGTGAACTTCTTTGAAAAGGGTGACAAGCCCCTGGAGATCGTCTCCTCACGCCAGTGGTACATCCGTAACGGTGGCCGCGACGAGGACCGCCGCGAGAAGCTGATCAACCGTGGCAAGGACATTGAGTTCCACCCGGCGTTCATGCGCTCACGCTATGACAACTGGATCTCCGGGCTAAACGGTGACTGGCTGGTTTCCCGCCAGCGCTTCTTCGGCGTGCCGGTTCCCGTCTGGTACCCGCTGGATGCCGACGGCAACCCGGATTACGATCACCCCATCCTGCCCACCACCGCGATGCTGCCGGTTGACCCCGCAGCGGACGCGGCCCCCGGTTACACCGAGGAGCAGCGCAACGTTCCCGGCGGTTTCGTAGGAGACGCCGATGTGCTCGACACCTGGGCCACCTCCTCCCTGACCCCGCAGATTGTGGGCGGTTGGGGCGTTGACGAGACCCTGTTCGCGCAGGTCTACCCCTTCGACCTGCGCCCCCAAGGCCATGACATCATCCGTACCTGGCTGTTCTCCTCTGCTGTGCGCGCCGATGCTCTGCAGGGCAGCGCCCCGTGGAAGCACGCCGCCATCTCCGGCTGGATCCTTGACCCGGACCGCAAGAAGATGTCCAAGTCCAAGGGCAACGTGGTGGTCCCCACCGACGTGCTCAACGACTACGGTGCCGACGCCGTCCGCTACTGGGCAGCCTCCGCCAAGCTCGGTGCCGATACGGCGTATGAGATTGCGCAGATGAAAATTGGCCGCCGCCTGGCCATCAAGCTGCTCAACGCTTCCAAGTTTGTGCTGAACCTGGGCGCCACCGAGGCCAATGTGCTTTCTGCTGACAGCGCCGTGCTGAGCAACCCTCTGGACCGTGGCCTACTGGCCCAGCTATCCGAAGTAGTCACGGCCGCCACGGCTGCGTTTGAAAAGTATGACTACGCCCGCGCTCTGCAGCTGACCGAGAGCTTCTTCTGGCACTTCACGGACGACTACGTGGAGCTCGTCAAGGACCGCGCCTACGGTGCATCCGGCGAGGAAGGCCAGGCATCCGTGCTGGCTGCTCTGGCCACCACGCTGGATTCACTGCTGCGCTTGTTCGCCCCGTTCCTGCCGTTTGCCACGGAGGAAGTATGGAGCTGGTGGCGTACAGAGTCTGTTCACCGCGCACCGTGGCCCACCGCTGTTGGCGTGGACGACGGCGACACCACCTTGCTGGCGACCGTGGGCGACGCCCTCTCTGGCATCCGCAAGGCCAAGTCTGAGGCCAAGGTCAAGCAGCGCACCCAGGTACTCTCGGCCACCGTGACTGCGGGCGAGGTGGAAGCCGCACAGTTGGGCGCTGGGTTGTCAGACTTGAAGGCTGCTGCGAATGCCGTGGAGATCACGGTATCCGTGGGTGAGGGCCAGATCACCGTCTCCAATGTTGTGCTGGAGCCGGTTCAGGAGCCCGCACAGGCCTAGCCGCCGCTGCTCTTCGGATCACTCCGCAGCGTCAACGCTCCTGCGGAGAACATTTCTGGAGGACGCTACTGGGGAACGCCGCACCACACGGTGCGGCGTTCCCTTTTTAATATCAGCGGGCGGGGCTCAGCGGGGCTCTGCTGCAGGGCTCATCGGGTAGCTTGCAGGCTCGCCCGGACAAGCTTGCGCAGACCCTTCTTGGGTGGCACCCGGACCGGCTCTGGCCAGCGTGGACCCAACGAATCGCCGAGGGTTGTGCGCCGCATTTTTCGGCCGATCAGCGGCACCACCCACTCCATGTACCACCGGTAATGCCCATATGCGCGATGTTTCCAGGTAGTTGGAGGGTGGCTTTTGTCCTTGAGGCTGATGCCATGGGGTACCTCCAGCAGGTCTAGGACCCGTCCAGCCAGGTATTTGTGCCTGCGCTTGGACATGTGCAGCCGGTCCGAGCACCACATGGCGGGGTTCTCGTAAGCCGTCCAAGACGCGTAGTCCACCACCGTGGCACCATACTTCGCAGCGATGGTTCTGATGCCGTCGTTGTACGCATGGTTCTTGCTGCGCAGTGGAGCCAGCGGTGGCGAAACCTCCACATCGTATCCGGTGAACAACAGCGGGGCTGCCCCTGACTGGGCCAGCCGGGCCACGAGTGATTCGTACTCCTGCAGGATCCGGGCCATCGACGTGCCCACGTCCATGACGTCGTTGCCGCCTGCATACAAGGTGACCAGTGTGGGTTTTGGATCCATGGCTGCTTCGAGTTGCTCGGCCGCCACGTGACGCAGCCTTTTACTGCGTACCGCGAGGTTGGCATATTCCCAGCCCGGAGCGTCCCGGGCGAGCCCTTCCGCAACCCTGTCGGCCCAGCCCTTGACTCCATTTGGCCAGTGCTTCTTATCATCACCCACCCCTTCCGTGAAGGAGTCCCCCAGTGCGAGGTAACGGTCGGTTCCCCCAACAATCATTGACCGTTACGTACCGCTCTGGGGCCGCGCCCGTACCGGCGTCCCCTTGCCCACTCCGGTGTAGTCCCAGCAGGACCAGCTCGGCCCCCTGCCGGGCCACCTCACACGGAACCGTCCAACAGTTGCGTTGCCGTCTCTGCCAGCCTGTCCCTCGCATCGAGATTGACCTCCTCGGCCAGGTCCTGGACCTGCTTCTCGAGGGCCAAGCGCCCCACGTAGCCAATGATCTTCTGCCCCGGAGCCGCATGCTTCCTGCGAAAGGCGGCGCTACGCTTTGTGGGCTGGAAACGTTCGGTATCCACCCCGCGGCGCCACAGTTCCACGCGGGGAATGCCGTGCCCGCGCAGCTTCTCGAGGGAGTCGGTGGACGGCGCTAGGGTCCGGGTGGCGGTGGTGTGGATGTTTTCCAGACGCCGCCAGGCCCAGTTCTCCAGAAAAGACAAGCCGTAGCGTGCGGCGTAACCCGGCACGTCCGTCTGGTAGACGGCCACCGTGGGAATCCCCAGCGCCTCCGCGGCCCGCACAGCCCGCCAACCGAGCACGAAGGGTGAGGCCAGGTGCACCACATCGGGCTGGAATTCGGTGAGCAGCGTTTTCACCCGCAAAACCCCGCCGGCGGCAATCCGGATGTTCGGATATCGCGCCAGGGCAATGGCGGGCAGCCGCCTGACTCTTGCCCCTTCGACCACGCGCGGCTCCTTGCCGGCAGCGGACGGGGCAATCACCAGCACCTCGTCGCCTCGCGCATCCAGGTGTTGCAGGATCTTTAGCAGTGAATGGGTGACCCCGTTCATCTCGGGCAGAAACGATTCAGCAATGATTGCAAGTTTCACGGTTTAACCATGGCGTGCCCAGGTTGGCGCTGCGGGCTGCGGAGCAAACGAACCGGTGAAGAGTGGGTGAACGTTTTTGGACAAAGGGGAAGCCCCATCGGCCAGAGTGCCGTCGGTGGGGCTTCGACTTTCATGCCGTCATGTGATGCTAACGGTCTAGCGCTTGCCATGGAGTTCAGGACAATTCACCGCATCACCGGTGTCAAGGAACCTATTCGAGCGTCCCGCCGAGGCGGTGCTCATTGATCAAGATGGTTCAGTCACTGAATTTATGGTTCGTACTAGCCCTTTCCTTGGCGGATCGGGTATTAAAGAGTATGCGCTTCTGCTGGGGCAAAAACAACGGCCGGGTGGAAAAAGTTAAACGTTTTCAACCCGGCCGGAAGTATCACGCTCTACGTGAGCGCCGTATCAAGGGTGTTAGTCGAACTGAGGGTATTCCGTGCGGCTGCGCTTGATCTCAAAGAAGTACGGGAAGCTAGCCAGTGTGACGGTGGCGTCCCAGAGCTTGCCTGCCTCTTCACCGCGCGGGATACGGGTGACGACGGGGCCAAAGAAGGCAGTGCCGTTGAATGCCACGATGGGCGTTCCCACGTCCTCGCCCACCTTGTTGATTCCTTCAGCGTGGCTTGCCCGCAAGGCCACGTCATGGGCGTCTGTGGTGGCTGCCGCTGCAAGTTCGGCCGGCAGACCCACCTCGGCCAGGGACTTGGCAATGACATCTCCTAAGTCCTTATTGCCATTGTTGTGGATCTCGGTTCCCATGGCGTCGTAGAGCGGCTTGATGACGTCTTGTCCATGAGCTGCGACGGCGGCCATGATGACGCGGACAGGTCCCCACGCCTTCTTCACGTGCTCCTGGTACTCAGCAGGTAAGTCAGTGTTGTTCTCGTTCAGAACGCCCAAGCTCATGACGTGCCAGTCCACCTTGATGTTACGTACCTGCTCCACTTCAGCGATCCAGCGCGATGTGGCCCATGCAAAGGGACAGGTGGGATCAAACCAAAAATCGGCCTTTTCAGTGGCGCCGACATTACTCTCAGACACGTAGAATCTCCTTAGTAGTGCGGGGTGCGAAGCAGCTAAAACCACTTCACCATTTGGTGCAACGGCGGCAGCTACCCAACTATTCCGTCAGTATGTACACAGATGCGAAAGGGGTGGCCTAAGCCGATTTGTTCCTGCGCTTAGCAACCACTTCGTGGGGAATCAACGTGGGTTCAGACTTCTTGGCCACCACATCGGCAGTAATCACCACTGTGGCAATGTCTTCGCGGCTGGGAAGATCGAACATGACAGGCTGTAGAACTTCTTCTAAGATGGCACGCAATCCGCGGGCGCCAGTGCCCCGGGCCAAGGCCAGATCAGCAATGGCGCTCATGGCGTCTTCATCGAATTCAAGATCGACGCCGTCCAGGGTGAACATTTTTTGGTACTGCTTGACTAACGCATTTTTGGGTTCCGTGAGGATCTGAATCAGGGCTGTGCGGTCCAGTTGAGTAACAGTGGTAATAACGGGCAGGCGGCCAATGAATTCAGGGATCAGACCAAACTTCAGTAAGTCCTCAGGCATAACGTCCGCGTAGCTTGCCTCGGACTGCTTGAGGGCACTGAGCGGGGCACCAAAGCCGATGCCCTTCTTGCCCGCGCGGGAACCAATAATTTCTTCCAGCCCAGCAAACGCCCCGGCCACAATAAATAGAACATTGGTGGTGTCGATCTGAATGAACTCTTGATGCGGATGTTTGCGCCCGCCCTGCGGCGGTACTGACGCTACGGTTCCTTCAAGAATTTTCAGCAGCGCTTGCTGCACACCTTCCCCGGACACGTCACGGGTAATGGAGGGGTTCTCTGATTTACGCGAGATTTTATCAATCTCGTCAATGTAGATAATGCCCTGCTCTGCCTTCTTAATATCAAAGTCGGCTGCCTGTATGAGCTTGAGCAGGATGTTTTCTACATCCTCGCCCACGTACCCGGCCTCAGTGAGAGCTGTTGCGTCTGCAACGGCAAAGGGGACATTGAGACGGCGGGCCAAGGTCTGCGCCAAATACGTCTTACCGCAACCGGTGGGACCCACCAGCAGGATATTTGACTTGGCAATCTCCACCTCATCGTGAACACCGCCGGAGATGGTGTTGGATTTAACCGCATGGCCGGACTGGATACGTTTGTAGTGGTTGTACACGGCTACGGCCAAAGAGCGCTTTGCCGGTTCCTGACCAATCACATATTCCTGCAGAAAATCAAAGATCTCGCGGGGCTTGGGGAGCTCAAAGGCGTCAAGATCTGCCACCTCAGCGAGTTCTTCATCAATGATCTCGTTGCACAATTCAATGCACTCGTCACAGATGTAGACGCCGGGTCCGGCAATAAGCTTGCGAACTTGTTTTTGACTCTTTCCGCAGAAAGAACACTTCAGCAGATCTGTGCTTTCGCCCATCCTGGCCATTGATGTGTCCTTCCGCGAATAACCCGCCGACGGCGCAGTTACTTCTACTACTTCTTCATTCCACAGCTGGTGCCGAGAACGTCCTACCAATTACATTCCACTCTAAGCCACGGCACTGACATTGGCTGGTATGCCAACGCCGGAACAAGGGATTTCCTCCCTTGTTCCGGCAATCGCAAGTACTTTAGCGAGTGATGGCCGCCGGCTTCATCTTGCGCGGCGCCAGTACCTCATCGATCAAACCGTACTCCTTGGCCTGGGCGGCCGTGAGGATGTTGTCACGCTCAATGTCATTGCTGACCTGCTCAGGCGTGCGGCCGGAAAGGTCAGCCAGCGTGTTTTCCAGCCATTCACGCATACGCATGACCTCGTTAGCCTGGATTTCCAGGTCGGAGGCCTGTCCACCCTGACCGCCGGAGAGTGCCGGCTGGTGGATCAGCACGCGTGCGTTCGGCAGGGCCAAACGCTTACCGGGTGCACCGGCGGCGAGCAGCACGGCGGCTGCGGAGGCGGCCTGGCCCAGGCATACGGTCTGAATCTCGGGGCGAATGAACTGCATGGTGTCATAGATGGCCGTCATGGCCGTGAATGATCCACCGGGAGAGTTGATGTACAAGGTGATGTCGCGGTCCGTGTCATCAGCTTCCAGCACCAGCAGCTGGGCCATGACATCGTCGGCTGAGGCGTCATCAACCTGGACGCCCAAGAAGATGATGCGGTCTTCAAAGAGCTTTGTGTACGGATCCTGGCGCTTGAAGCCGTAGGGTGTGCGCTCCTCGAACTGAGGGAGCACGTAGCGGCTGGTGGGTAGGTTGCCGGCAGTGTTGCCAAATGCTGTGCTGCCAAAGTTGTAAGTCATGTCTTGTTGCTCCTGAAATCTTGTGCTTTGGCGAATTACTTGGCGTTGGTTCCGCCGCCACCGGCAACGGAGCCGGCGTGGCGGGCAATCTTATCGAAGAAGCCGTATTCCAAGCCCTGCTCTGCGGTGAACCACTTATCGCGGTCATTGTCCACGAGGATCTTCTCGATGCTCTGGCCAGTCTGCTCTGCCGTCAGTTCAGCCATGACCTTCTTCATGTGCAGGATCAGCTCGGCCTGAATCTTGATGTCCGACGCCGTTCCTCCAATGCCGCCTGATGGCTGGTGCATGAGGATGCGTGCGTTGGGAGTTGCGTAGCGCTTGCCCTTGGTGCCCGAGGAGAGCAGGAACTGGCCCATGGAGGCTGCCAGCCCGGTGGCGACCGTGACAACGTCATTCGGGATGTACTGCATGGTGTCATAGATCGCCATGCCGGCTGTCACTGAGCCGCCGGGTGAGTTGATGTACAAGAAGATGTCCTTGTCAGGGTCCTCGGCCGAGAGCAGCAACAGCTGCGAGCAGATGACATTCGCGTTGTCGTCGCGAACTTCCGAGCCCAACCAGATGATGCGTTCCTTCAGCAGGCGGTTGAAAATGTACTGATCTTGACCGTTTGAGTCCGCGCTGGCCATCGTGGGGGTGGTTTGCTGTGCCATGGTGGGTTTACCTCTCCTTCGTGTGGCCTGCCGAGCGTGCCCGGCGGAACCATCACTAATGTTCACTACTTGGACAGTAGCCCTTTTTCACAAGCCTTTGGGGCCCGTGGCGGTGCTGTTCGCTGTCGGCGCACGATCCCCGTTCGCCCTACGCGTAGGGGAATGAAAGCGCTCCCACGGGCGTTAATCCGTGGGCATAAAAAAGCCGTTGCCGGCTCTCCTGGGAGAACCGGCAACGGTGTTCAATCTTTGTTGCCCTGTCATGGGGCAAGCAGCATTAGATGCGGACTTCGCCCGGATCGGAAACTGCTGAGGCCTCGATGACCTCGTCCTCGCCAGCAATGTCTTCTTCTTCAGAAGCAACTGAGACGAAGTCGGTCAGATCCACTACGGCACCTTCGGAATCCGTCACGGTGGCTTTGCCCAAGACAACGGCAAGAGCCTTGCGGCGGCGTACTTCGCCAACAATCATGTTGACCTGGCCGGAGGAATCGAGCATCTGTGCGAACTGGTTCGGGTCCATGCCGTACTGGCTGGCCGAGGAGACGATGTAATCGATCAGTTCAGCCTGGCTGACGCCGATCTCTTCCTTCTCAGCGATGGCATCGAGGATGATCTCGTTACGGAAGGCCTTCTCGGTGTTTTCCTTGACCTCGGCGCGGTGCTCTTCGGTGTCATGCTCTTCGGGGCCGTGAGCGTTCTCGGCCTTGAAGTGCTGCTCGAGCTGATCGGCAACCACCGAATCCGGGACGGGCACCTCAACGAGCTCTACGAGCTTCTCAAGAACCTTGTCGCGGGCCTCAACACCCTGCTCTACGGTCTTGGACTCGGCGGCCTGCTTGGCCAGGTCTTCCTTGAGTTCGTCAATGGTGTCGAACTCAGAAGCCAGCTGAGCGAAGTCATCGTTTGCCTCGGGCAGTTCGCGTTCCTTCACTGAGGTCACCTTGAGCGTGACCTGAGCTTCTTCACCAGCGTGCTCGCCGCCGGCAAGCTTGGTGTTGAAGATGGCTTCCTCGCCAGCGGACAGGCCGGTTGCGGCCTCATCCAGGCCGTCAAGCATGTTGCCTGCGCCAATCTGGTAGGAGAGATCCGATGCAGCGTCAACCTCGACGTCGTCGATCTTGGCAGCGATGTTGATGGTCAGGAAGTCACCGTCAACGGCCGGGCGGTCAACAGCAACCAGGGTGCCGAAGCGGGCGCGCAGCTCATCCAGAGCCTTGACGTTATCTTCTTCGGTAGCCTCAACAGCGGCAACCTCAACCTCGATGCCTTCGTAGCTGGGCAGCTCAATCTCGGGGCGGATATCCAGCTCAACGTGGAACTTGACAACGCCGTCGGTTGCGGTGGGGTCAGGAACCTCGGTGATTTCTACCTCGGGACGGCTCAACGGGATGAGCTTGTTCTCGACCACAGCATCCTGGTACCAGCCATTGAGGCCGGAGTTGATGGCGGTTTCCAGAACGTAGCCACGGCCAACGCGCTGATCGATCAGCTTGTTGGGGACCTTGCCCTTGCGGAAGCCAGGTACCTGTACCTGTGTGGCAATCGTCTTGTAGGCCTCGGTGATGCTGGGCTTCAATTCCTCAAAGGAAACCTCAACGTCAAGCTTTACACGAGTGGGTGTGAGGTTTTCGACAGCGCTCTTCACAGCGTGGTACTCCTGATGGTCTGTTGATGGATATTTAGGCCCAGCACATGGGCAGTCACTGACCAACCGTGAACCGAATAATGCTGAAGTCGGGGCGACAGGACTCGAACCTGCGGTCTCCTGCTCCCAAAGCAGGCGCGCTAGCCACTACGCTACGCCCCGTAGTTGCCCGGAACAGTCTACGGGCAAAAGTACCCAGATGCACAATCGGGGGTTTACGGGGTGCTTTTCACGGCCCATGGCGCGTAGCGAATCGCTCGTAAGTAGCGGCTTTTGAGGCACGACGCCGGACACTCACCCGCCGCTGTTCCCTTACGTTCTCCGGCCGCTGGCCCAGTCGCAGCCGGCGCCAGAGCGTCCAGGAGGTAGTTGTTATGTTTGGAGGCCTGTCCAGAGCTTGTTGCTTTTTGGGGTGCGGCGTTGCGGGGGTTTTCTCTGGCGGCGTTTAATGATTGGTGCATGGCCCGAGAATATCGCTCTGTAGATC
>NZ_JBEPPB010000007.1:0-201970 GCF_040547105.1 Arthrobacter sp. UYCu511 | reverse complement strand
ACCACACCACACAACCCAAGAAAACAACCAAAACACAATCATTTTCCCGCTAGTCACGCCGCCCTTCATCAGGACAACTCGATAAACAATACACACCAAACAACCAACACGCAAATCCACGCGGCCCCTCCTGCTCAGAGCCCTAGATACCAGTACTGAGCATAAGAGGTTCTTGCTATTTGGCGGTTTCCTTCAGAAAGTACTTAGGAACGAGTATCGCGCACAGAGCCGTGATCGCCCAGATAATTAGCGCTGCGAATATCCAAGTAAAGAAGCTGTGGCCCCGAATGCCACCCGCCAGCAATGCTGGCAATGCTGGCAATGATCAACGCCAACCATGTAGACACTAAAGAAGCGATGCCAGCAAGCGCGGGCGTGAACTTGGCCGCCAATTTGGCGATGAGACCTTCAAATACGGATTGGGCAATCGTGAATACAACACGTGCTGTGACGAAGCCGCCGAATCCGAAGTCGACCCTAGGGGGAGCAGCGCAGCTAGGATGACCGCAACTACTGAACTGCCGAGCTGGAGGAGATGCCAATCATTAGTCTCTTCATGCCTTCAGCATAGGCAGCGCAGCCATTTGTGGCCGGGGTTGTAGAGCCGGGGTTGTAGAGCCGAGGTTGTAGATCCAGGTGAAGCCCATGGTTATCTGCACTCTTGCAACCACTTATTCATAGGTACAGCCACGTCAGAGTTGGAACAGTAGAAGCCCATGCTCAACGAAGGGAATCTGATAGTTTCATGCACCTTGGTTAAGTCTTGCTGGGTCTCGATAGGTAGTAAACGGGTTAAATAGGTAGTAGAGGGTTAATAGGTATGGAACCAACTGTGGGACTTCTGCTCTCAAACTCAGCTGCTCGAGCCCGTTCCAACGCTGAATCTGATTCTCTCGTGGCTGCGGGTCTTGTCCCGCAACGGGGCCAGCGCCCCTAGGGCTATGCCCTGCTCTGCTCTGCTCTGCTATGCCCTGCTCTGCTATGCCCTGCTCTGCACTGCACTGCACTGCACCATTGTGAGGAACACAAAGGTTCGGGCATACAAAAAGACCCCGACGGAACCATAGGTTGCATCGGGGTCTTTCTCAAAAACGTGCGCGAGGGGGGATTTGAACCCCCACGCCCTTTCGGACACTGGCACCTGAAGCCAGCGCGTCTGCCGTTCCGCCACTCGCGCGTTTTTCGCCATCCACCGGGTTTGTCTTTCGACTTTCAGTGGAACAGCGAGATCAAGCATATAGCAATATTGCCGATTCACCTAAACGAGACTCGGGTAGGCCCGTGAAGCAGCGGGAATGGGACACCTCCCGGATGTATAAACCTTGAATTTTCAAGGAAGTTGATGCCAGAAAGAAGGTTTTGACAACATCATGCTCCAGTAGGAAATTTGCCACATCCGGGCCTACTAATAGGGATATTCCAAGACTCCGGCAGTAGTATCAACTTTGAACTAGGTTGTCCGCGGCGCGGATAACGCTCAAACTGCGCTATCCATGCGTAGCGGTTCCAAGACTTCCAGACATGGGCATCATCGCAACAACGCCGTAGGAGAGGAGAGCATATGGGATTGTTTGACAACGTTGAAAAAGGCATTGAAAAGGCAGTACGTGGCGCCTTCTCCCTGGGCTCCAAGTCATTGCAGCCTGTTGAGGTGGCTAGTGCCATTCGTCGGGAACTCGACGACAAAGCCATGACCTTGGATGCCGGGCGAACCTTGGCACCGAATGTTTTTAATATTGAGCTCGGCGATGCAGACTATGAACGGGCACGCTCATGGGGGGTAACTCTCGCTGAAGAGCTGTGTGATGTTGTGATCAACCACGCCCGCAGCCAAGGTTACGTACTCCAGGGCCCAGTAAGAGTGGCATTTAACCACCGCGAAGCCTTGCGCCCCGGTCAGTTTGACGTTGCGTCGTCAACGGAAAAGGAACGCGGCACCGCGGCCGAGGCATCTGCCGTTTTCGCCTCACAGAGTCCGGCACGCATGCCAGCACGGCCCAGCCAGCACCCCGCGGGACAGCCCGCCTCCGAAGGTCAGCCGGCCCCCGTGTACAAGCGTCAAGCCCCTCGAGAACAAGGTCAAACACTGGGTCAACCAGTCTTGGACATTGACGGTCAGCGTTATGCGCTCAATGCAACCTCAATCATTCTGGGCCGCTCCTCCGAAGCTGACATCTTGATAGATGACACAGGCGTTTCAAGAAAGCATTTGGAGATCCGTTGTGAAGACGGATCCAACACTGCAGTAGACCTTGGCTCCACAAACGGCAGTTTTGTTGATGGTCGCCGTGTACAAGGCAGCGCTGCCCTCCACGACGGAGCCCGCATCACCATGGGACGCACAGAGATAATTTTCCGTATTTTGCCTCGACGCGGCGGTGGTCAACGATGAACGATCTCAGTCTTGTGGTCACAATTTTGCGCTTCGGATTCCTACTTTTGATGTGGGTCATGGTCTTCAGTGTTGTTGCGGCTATGCGCAGGGACCTCGTGATTGGCCGCAAGGCTAAAGTCGGTGCCCCTACTGCCAGACAGGCCAGAAAACACCCTGAACTAGTTGAAGAGGCTCCACCAGCGAAGATTGCGGCACGTCAGCTTGTTGTCACTGAAGGGCCTCTGACGGGCACCACCCTAGAGCTGACCGGCGTCCCCATTCTGTTGGGTAGAGCGCAAGAAGCAACCTTGGTACTTGAGGACGACTACGCTTCTGGCCGCCACGCGCGCCTCTTCCCGCAAGGCACCCGCTGGTTTATTGAAGACCTCGGTTCTACCAATGGAACATTCCTTGGTGGTACGGCATTGACGCGTGCCCTCCCCGTGGAACTCGGGGTTCCCGTGCGGATCGGCAAAACGGTCATCGAATTGAGGCCATAACATGGCCGAATACCCGCTGATTCTTAGCTACGCGGCGAGATCCCATGTAGGTCTGGTGCGGGCAAAGAATGATGACTCTGCGTACGCCGGTGAACATCTGGCTGTTGTAGCTGACGGCATGGGCGGTCACGCCGGTGGCGATGTTGCCAGCGCTTCCACCGTTCTTGATCTGGTCCATTTGGACCACAACCGCCACAACGACGACGCCGGCGCTCACCTTGCTGATGAGATTCAGACCGCCAATTCGCTGCTCTCCGAGCTGGTCCACGTCAACCCAAAACTGGCTGGCATGGGCACCACGGTGACCGCTCTGCTGCTTTCCGGGAAGCGTCTGGCCTACGCGCACATTGGTGATTCACGGGCATACCGCCTCAAAAATGGCGTCTTTGAGCAACTCAGCACAGACCACACCTTTGTCCAGCGCATGATCGACGAAGGCCGCATGACCGAGGCTGAAGCCGAGGTTCATCCCCATAAGAACGTCCTCATGCGTGTGCTCGGTGACGTGGATGCGTCTCCTGAGCTGGATCTGAAATATTTCGATGCGGAGCCGGGTGAGCGCTGGCTCCTGTGCTCCGACGGTCTGAACTTTGTCCGCCACCAGATGATTGAAGAGGTCATCCGCCATACCAAGTCATTGGCGACGGCCGCCGACACACTCATCGATCTAACATTGGCCGCCGGCTCGCCGGACAATGTCACTGTAGTTGTTTTTGACATTCTCGAGAGCAACCCGGATCAGACGCAAACCGCGGCGCTGGATGCCGTAGAGGTCCCCGCGCCGCACCCTCATGACGCTCCTCTGCCGCACCTCACAGCGGATCCCGAAAAGTACGACGACGAATCCAGTCTTCTAGAGGGACCGGAAAGTTTCGCTGTGACTAGGCCGGGTGAGGAGTTAAGCCTCCCGGGGGATCTTGCGGAGGCGGACGAAGAGTACGCTCCTGAGGCCCTCGACACCCATATCCGTGCTGCCGCAGTCCGTCGTGAACTGGCATCGCGCAAACATGAGCTAGTTGGGGCTGCCGTGACGGCCAACGCTGAGGGCCGGATACCGCTCCTGACCAGACCGCCTGCCAACCGCCGCGCAGCAACCGTCCTCACACACAAACCTACTGAACAGCCCACCCTGGTAGAAGACACTGAGGTCTCCTTGCCCAGGATTCGTCAGCGCCCGCTGGTGTTGGCGATTGTTGGTTTCCTAGCGACTATGGCCATCGTGGCAGGTTCCTGGGCGGCCTACGCCTGGACCCAAACCCAATATTTTGTGGGGGTAAATAGCGGGAATGTGGCAATATTTCAGGGTGTCTCACAATCACTCGGGCCCATTTCCCTCTCGCATTTGTACCGGGAAACCGAGGTGAAAGTATCCTCGCTTCCGGCCTACTCCCAGCAACTCGTGGCTGCAACCATGCCGGCTTCAACACTGAGCAATGCTGAACAGATCATCAGTGACCTTCAATTGGGCACTGGAACTAGTTTGCCTCCCTGCGAGGTTCTGGAAACCGCCCCGGCGGCCACCCCAACAGCAACCCCCACACCAGGAAGCAACGCCTCGGCTAACTCAAAACCCACCCCCAGCCCCAGCACTTCGCCCAACGTCACTGGTACAGCTAGCACCTCAGCGTCTAGTGCCCCCGCAACTGCTGCACAGCCCACCTGTATTCCTGGAGGTGGAAAATGAGCCAGTTGCTGACCGTGGCCAAACCGCGCCGTAACACCGAGCTTCTGTTACTGATCCTTGCCCTGGGCGTGTCCGCTATGGCCAATGCCTTGGTGAACCTGAATCTGGGCCGCACTTTCGACAACGATTTCTTCACGCAAATAGCAATTCTTTCCGGACTCTCCCTAGCATTCCACGTGGTTTTACGTTTCAAGGCAAAATATGCCGATCCGGTAATACTGCCTGTTGTGGTGGCCCTCAATGGCATTGGCTTGGCCGTTATTCACCGCCTGGACATCACCTCTGGTGACACGGCAGCTACACGCCAATGGATGTGGACAAGCCTGGCGGTGGTAGCTGCCATTACGGTGATCTGGTTCCTACGAGATCACCGGATCCTGCGCCGCTACACATACATCTCCTTGCTGGTCTCAGTAGTTCTGCTAATCCTGCCCCTCGTGCCAGGCATCTCCGCGGGCAACGTCAATGGAGCCACCGTATGGATTTCCCTCGGGCCATTTACATTCCAGCCCGGAGAAATAGCAAAAATAACCCTGGCTATATTCTTTGCCGGGTATCTATCATCCAACCGTGATCTAATTCTGCTAGCCGGTAAGAAGATCGGACCTCTCCAGCTACCCCGAATGCGGGACATGGCCCCCATGATCGTGGCCTGGCTAGCAAGCGTTGGCGTCCTTGTGTTCCAACGGGACCTGGGCTCATCCATCTTGTTCTTTGGCTTGTTCATGGTCATGATCTATGTAGCCACCAGCCGCGTCAGCTGGATCTTCATTGGCTTGGCGCTCATCGCGGTCGGCGGTGTCGCCGCCTACCAGATATTCCCTCACGTTGCCCGCCGTATTGACGTTTGGGTCAATGCTTTTGACCCCGCCTATATAGGGGCAGACTATGGCAGTTTCCAGGTTGTCGAGGGCTTGTTTGGTCTAGCAAACGGCGGCCTTATGGGCACCGGTCTGGGACAAGGTTCACCCGACAAGCTGCCCGTAGCCAATAGCGACATGATCATCGCAGTGATTGGTGAAGAGCTTGGGTTGGTGGGGCTCTTCGCGATCCTCTGCCTTTACGCGCTGCTGATTGCGCGCGGCTTCCGAGCCGCATTGGGCACACGTGATGCTTTTGGCAAACTATTGGCCGTTGGGCTCTCCTTCGCGGTGGCTTTGCAGTGCTTCATCATCATTGGCGGCGTTACCCGGCTTATCCCGTTGACGGGCTTGACCACACCGTTCCTGTCTTCGGGAGGCTCCTCTCTTTTAGCCAACTGGATCATAGTGGCTTTGATCCTGAAGATTTCAGACGCCGCCCGGCGTCCCATTGACGTTTCAGCCAGTTCTTCGCCCATCGAACAGCTTTCCCCCATTGACGCGACACAAAAGGAGGTGCCTTCACCATGAATGCTGCCATTCGCAATTCCTGGATCGTGGCCATCGCCTTGTTTGCACTGCTTTTTGGATCCATCTCCTATGTGCAGTTCTTTGCGGTTGATTCCCTTAACGACAACCCCAGCAACCAGCGGCAACTAGTGAAGAATTTTTGCAGCTCACGCGGCCCTATCCTGGTTGACGGACAGGCTATTGCCGAGTCTGTTGCCACGAACACCGACTGCAAGTACCAGCGAAAGTACAACGACCCGCTGCTGTATGCAGGCCTGACGGGCTTCTTCAGCAAGTGGTCTGGTAAATATGGGCTCGAAGACGTAATGAGTCCCGAACTCACCGGAAACTCTAACGATGCAATCCTGGAACGCATTGCACAGATCTTCACGGGGGAGCAACTCCAAGGCCGTTCCGTGGAGTTGACCATTGATTCAAAGATCCAGCAGATGGCGTTTGACATGATCCCTGATGGGATTGGCGGGTCCATTGTGGTCAATAACCCAAAGACCGGCGCCATCATCGCCATGGCCTCCAAACCCAGCTACGACACCAACTTGATGGCCACACACAACAAGGCTGACTTTGATGCTTCAATGGCGGAATTGGTGAAAGTCCCCGGCATCAACTTGTTCGGCTCATCCGCCTACAGGAAGCTCTACTCACCCGGATCAGTTTTCAAGATCATTGACACGGCGGCAGCCTTGGAGTCCGGAAAATATAACAAGGACAGCATACTTCCCAATCCGGCCGAACTAACGTTCCCCGGTATGGACTACGCTCTTCCGAACTATGCCTACGGCCAGTGCTATACGAAGGATAAGGCTTCCTTCGCGTTCGCATTAGAGAACTCCTGCAATACACCCTTCGCCAGCATTGCCCTTGACCTTGGTCAGGATGCAATAACGGCCCAAGCTGAGAAGTTTGGCTTCAATGACAACTCCCTCGGCTTCCCATCTGCGGTAGAAGGCAGCCGCTTCCCGGGTAGCCAGGGAGTACTTGACGATGCGGCACTGGCCCAGAGTGCCATTGGCCAGCGTGATGTTCTCGCATCACCGCTGCAGATCGCCATGATGACCTCTGCCATCGCAAACGGGGGAACCCAAATGGCTCCCAATCTGGTCAAGACTGTACGGACCCCTGATCTCAAAACAGTTTCCAGCCTCAAACCAGAAGTTCTCCGTCAATCGACAACCCCGGAGATCGCCGCCCAAATCAGTGAATGGATGGTCAGCGTGGTCGATAACGGCATTGCTTCTGCAGCAGCTGTCCCTGGCGTCAAGGTTGCCGGAAAAACAGGAACAGCAGAACTCGGAGACGGATTGAACAACGCATGGTTTACCGGATTCGCACCGGCAGATGACCCCCAAGTGGTGGTCACAATTATGATGCCACAGGTGGACGTTCCCACAGGCGCACAACTTACAAGTCCCAATGCAAGCAAACTCTTCAAGGCGGTGTTGAAAAAGTGAGGCCTATTTCTGGTATCACCTTAGGCGGCAGGTTCCAACTCACATCACGCATTGCCATCGGCGGCATGGGCGAGGTGTGGAAGGCACAAGATCTGGTATTGGGCCGTATTGTTGCCATTAAAATCCTCAAGGATGAGTACACGGGAGATCCCGGTTTCCGCGCCCGCTTCAGGGCGGAGGCCAAGCACACTGCCCTGCTCAACCATGAGGGCATCGCCAACGTTTTTGATTACGGTGAAGAAGACGGCTCCGCTTACTTGGTGATGGAACTAGTTCCCGGTGAGCCGCTGTCCAGCCTGATCGAACGCGAACGCGTGCTCTCGGCGGACTGGACGTTGTCCATGATCGCCCAGACCGCCCGTGCCCTTGCAGTGGCTCACGCCCAGGGTCTGGTCCATAGGGATGTAAAGCCGGGCAACTTGCTCATCACTCCCGAAGACAAGGTGAAGATCACCGACTTCGGCATCGCTCGTCTAGCTGACCAGGTCCCGCTAACCCAGACCGGTCAGGTCATGGGAACAGCGCAATATTTGGCTCCGGAACAGGCCACAGGGCAAATTGCCACGGGCTCCAGTGACATATATTCCCTTGGCATCATAGGTTATGAGTGCATCACCGGGCACCGTCCGTTCTCGGGCGAATCACAAATCGCCATTGCCTTGGCTCAGGTCAACGATGCTCCCCCGCCGCTGCCTGACACCCTTCCCACTCCTGTGCGCGCGCTCCTGATGTCCATGCTGGCCAAGGATCCTGTCAACCGCCCGGCCAATGCCTTGAAACTAGCTGATGCAGCGGAGGCTATTCGTTCCGGCGACATCAAGGCAGCCCACGCCGCCGTGCCCGGGATGCTCCTGTTCGAATCCACCACGGGCCCCATTACGGCTCCTGTTGATATCAATGCAACAGCCGCAACCTCTGTGGTGAGCAGTGTTGCCGAGCCGAACACAACGGCGCTTCCCACCGTCTCCCATGAGATGACAGATGCACCCACTACCCGTACCCGTTCGGAGATCCTTGGCGCCGAGCGTGCCTGGCAAGCCGAGAACGACGACGAGGCCTTCCTAGTTGCCGAGGATGAGGAAGTTCCTCCCGAAGAACCAGCCAAAAAGGGACGGAGCCCCTGGACCTGGCCACTCGTGGGCCTGCTAGTGCTCTTGCTTTTTGCTGTGGGGGCATTACTCCTGCAGAACAGCAGCTTCTTTGGCGGCGAGCCCTCACCCTCCTCAAGCAGCACGGCTACCAAGTCTGCGCCGCCCAGCTCGGCTCCCGCCACCTCTGAGGCTCCCACTCCCACAGAAGAGAGTCAGCCACCCATATCAGAAGCCCCGGCAGAGATCGTGGTCAATCCGACCGAGTTCCAAGGACTCACGTTTGATGAAGCCCGGGCCAAACTGATTGGAATGGGCTTGGTTGTCAATGCTCCGGTGGAGGTTGCCAGTGATCAGGCTAAAGGCACTGTTACGGATATTTCTCCGACAGGTCCGTTGGTTCGCGGTTCTGACGTCACTTTGACTGTTTCATCAGGGCCTGAAATGGGCACCGTGCCTTCATTTACAGGCCAAACAGGGGATGCCTTCAGCGCAGCCCTTGTGGCCGCTGGTTTCACGCCAAATGGAATTTCTCAGCCATCAGACCTGCCTGCTGGCCAGGTAATCGCGAGTGACCCCGGAGCAGGAGCAAAGGCGGCAAAGGGTTCACAGGTCACCTATTACGTTTCCACCGGGCCATCAGCTCCGGCTACCACTGAACCTCCGGCCGACAACCAGGGTAAGGGCGAAAGCCAAGGCCAGGGCCAGTAATCAACATCAACCCGCAGTTCCCCGATCTGACACCCACCAAGAAAGGACAATCAGGTACCCATGAGTATTCCGCGCGTCCTCAATGACAGGTATGAGATTGGGGAATTGCTGGGCCGTGGCGGCATGGCAGACGTCTATAAGGCTCAAGACACTCGTCTGGGCCGTACTGTTGCAATTAAATTGCTGCGTGCTGATGTGGCTCGCGATTCCCAACTGCAGGCCCGATTCCGGCGGGAGGCGCAGGCCGTTGCAGGGCTAAATTACCCTGCCATCGTTGCCGTTTATGACACCGGCGAACACATTTCTTCGGATCACCCCGGTGACGGTGCGCACGTGCCGTACATTGTCATGGAATACGTCCATGGAAAAACGCTGCGGGACCTGATACGTGCCAAGGCCATCACCACAGAGCAGGCACTGAAGTACGGCATGGGCGTCTTGTCAGCCCTCGATTACAGCCACCGTGCCGGCATTGTTCACCGCGATATCAAGCCTGCCAATGTCATGGTGACCGAAGACGAAAATGGCGTTTTGGGCGTCGTAAAGGTCATGGACTTTGGCATTGCCAGAACCATCTCCGATTCGGCAGCCACCATGACGCAGACACAAACGGTCATGGGAACGGCCCAGTACCTTTCTCCGGAGCAAGCACGCGGTGAAAGCGTCGATGCGCGAAGCGACCTCTATTCAGCAGCTTGCCTGCTCTATGAAATGCTCGCAGGCCGGCCTCCTTTCACGGGCGATTCACCTGTTTCAGTGGCGTACCAGCACGTCCGAGAACGCCCTCCCGTGCCCAGCACGTTCAACCCTGACCTGACCCCGGCGCTTGATGCACTGCTTATGCGTGCGCTGCAGAAGGATAGGCGCCAGCGTTTTCAGGATGCCACCTCGTTCCGCCGCGCTCTCAGGGCTGCCGTTGCCGGCGTGGCACCTCCGCCCGGCCAGAGAGAGTCTCATGTAGACGGCAATGAGACCACCGTGATCGCCGCTGTCTCCGAACCACAGAAACTCATGCCCGCGCCCGCTATTGACGCTGGTGGCCCCTCCACCCGCGCCATGGCAAAGGAGTTGGCCGGTGGAGCACTAACAACCAACGGCGGTGTCCCCGAGGACACTGATAACCTTTCCCCGTCCGTTAAACGCCGACGGCGGGCCTGGATGGTGACACTTTTTGTGGTCCTGGCATTGATGCTCGGTGGAGGTGCCATGGTGGGTTACAACATGATCAATGCAGTTCCTGCCGCGGTGGCTAAAGAGTCAATCCCACCGCTTAGCGGGATGACGCTGGACGAGGCTACAGTCAAGCTAGAGGCACTGGGGATGTCCCCGCACAGCGCAGAGGAATTTTCCTCGGTCACCAAGGGCGAGGTTATTCGCACAGACCCTCCATCGGGGACCCTGGTGGAATTAAATACCACTGTGGAGATCTTCGTTTCTAAAGGTCCCTCAGAAGTGCAGATACCCAAAGATATTTCTGGTCTCACTGAGCCCCAAGTACGCCAGGAATTGTTGGATCTGGGCCTGCTTATCAGTTCTAGCGATTTAGTCAATGACGGATCCATCAACGCCAACCTTGTGGTCACAACTGATCCAGCGCCGGGGCAGAGCGTTCCCGTAGGTACCAGAGTCGCATTGAAAATCTCCAACGGTCAGGTACTGATGCCCTCCCTCTTTGACTTGACGAAGGATCCAAAAAAGGTCAAGCAAGCAGTAACTGAGGCGCTCAAAAAGGTTTCGGAGTATTTGGAAGTGACTTTTGAGGAATCTGAAAACTCTGTAGTCACTCCTGGCATGGTCACGGGCCAGTCCATCCAGTCCGGTACCTCAGTAGCGCAGCGGACTTCAGTTGTGGTGACCTTGGCAAAGAAACCTACTCCCAAGGAACCTAACGCCTCGCAAGAGCCATCTCCCGGGGAGCAACCCCCGGAAACAACAGCACCGCCTTCCCCGAAGCCCTAAAAAGGCACCAACCCTATGGCGCACTCCGGCACAATGCCAAGGGGTATGCCTCTAGCTATTGATGAGCGGGCTCAGGGTAGATGCTGTTGCCACAGCGCCTACGAGTCCGAGGGATTCGAGCCAGTTCCCGAGCATGGTGTAGCCGCCCTCCGTGAGGACGGATTCAGGATGGAACTGCACCCCGCACAAAGGTGCGTTCTTGTGCGCCAAACCCATGATCACGCCGTCGGCCGTTTCAGCCGTCACCTCAAGCAAGTCAGGGATACTGGCCGGAACGGCAGAAAGCGAGTGGTAGCGGGTGGCTGTAACCGGGCTCGGCAGTCCCGCAAAAACGCTCCTGCCGCGGTGATGAACCTCGCTGGTTTTTCCGTGCATGAGCTGCTCGGCATGAGTGACAACGCCCCCATAGGCTTCTGCCAGGGCCTGATGTCCCAGGCAGACGCCCAACATAGGCTTGTCATGGCTGCCACACCATTTGATCAGTTCAATGCACACCCCTGCCTCGGCGGGGGTACCGGGGCCGGGGGAGACCAACACACCGTCGCGGCTGCTGGCAAGCTCCACGGCCTCAGCCAGGGTGAGATCGTCGTTGCGCACCACAGTTGTTTCAGCGCCCAGCTGCTGCAAGTAGCCAACCAGCGTGTAGACGAAGCTGTCGTAGTTATCTATCACCAGAATCCGCACTGCCATGTCAGACTCCACCGCCGATCGTTGAGTCATTCAAGGGATTAAACTGGGAAAGCCAGGGGAACACAAACTGCATCAAGACCAGCACCGCAGCTGCCAAAAAGAAAACAGTGGTGATGATGCGGAACCAAAGCGGCCCCGGAAGGTTTCTAAAAATCCAGCCATACATGATTAGCCTGCCTTCTTGTTCGCTGCGACTTGGGCGGCAATCTCTGCCGGAGGGCCAGCACTGGCCGGCTGCCAGGAATCCAACACCGAGTAACTGATAATCCGCTCCTCAGCACCAAAGCGGGGATTACAGCTGGTCATGGTCATGAAGCGTTCAGTGGCCTTGGCATCCAGTTGCGTGGGGACCGGGGCCAACACGTCGGCCCGGTTCGGCATGACGATCTGATTGTTCCGGAACACGTAGGTGTAGTAACCGTCGTTAGTCTGAACGTAAATCTTGTCGCCGGGAACCAGTGTGTGCACAGCATCCAAAACGGCGCCGTGCGTTTGCCTGTGTCCTGCCACCGCAAAGTTGCCCACCGCTCCTGGCATGGAGGTACTGTCGTAGCGGCCAAGCCCAAGGGTATCTAGCTGAGCCGGTGCCGTGCCTTCTACTAGGGGCCGGCTATAGGTTTTCCCGAAGCGGGGAATATAGACAACACCAAATACTGTGCTTGCCTGGTCCGGCGCAGCCATTACCTTAGGGGGACCGAAGTCAACGGGGGGCGCATCCGCAGGAGGTGGAGTCACTGGTCCTTGAAATTCCTGGGCAAAGGCTGAGACGGCCTGTTGCTGGGCCGTGTTGGCTTCAATGTTTGTCCACCACAACTCCCACACCACAAACAGCAGCAATATCACACCGCACGTAATAAGAAGTTCGCCTAACACCTGAATTAAGGTACGGAAAAAGCCCTGCTTGGGTCGCTCAGCGCGCTGCTTGCGAGCAGAACGCTTTTTCCCGCGGCGTATCCTTTCATTTCCGGTGATGAGTTCTTCAACACCCACAGCTGATTCGACATGGCTAGGCGATCGAACCACGCGCGGGTCTCCTGACTGAAGTTGAGCGGTAATGTCATGCAATCTGCAGCTGCGTTAAATGCAGCTAGAATTACGTCAACAATACCGGCAGTTCACGGCCTAGGAACAATTTACCCAGCAACATCACAGGCAATGGACAGTCCGCACACAACCGAAGTGGTCGATTCCCTTCGACCACAATGTCAAGGAGCTTCTGTGCCTGAGTCAAAATCGCGTCGCCGCCCCACTAAAGGACCGGCCCAAACGCCTTCCAGCAAAACACAGCAGCCCAATGCCGTTTGGTTCGTCCCCGTCATGGTGACCTTGATGGTCCTGGGTCTGGTTTGGATCATCACCTACTACATCTCTGATGGTCGCTTCCCCATCCCCAACATTCACAACTGGAATATTGGCATTGGTTTTGGCATTGCCTTGGCCGGTTTCATGATGACAACTCGCTGGCGCAGCTAGTTCTCAATCTTTTGTAGTTTTCCTTGGGTCACTTTCAACGTAGTGGCCCTTGGGGTCCCCTACGGCACGGCCCGGTACATCTCCGGCCGTGCCGTAGTCGGCTTCAACGAATCTCCCACGCTCTGCCTCGTCCTCCGTGCCTTCCGAGCCGGCCTTTCCGTAGTCACCTTCAACGTAACGGCCCTCGGCGTCATCTGCATGGTGACCCTCCTCGGAACCGGCCTTCCCGTAAGCGCCCTGGACGTAGCGTCCGTGGCTGCCCTCTTGTGCTGTCATTTTTGCTGCCCTGCCTTCCAAATCACTAACGCTTGCGCACCGAATGGCGTGCATAGTTGCGCTCTTGCTTCCACTCTAGTCCGAGGTAGATTTTCTGGACAGGCCGCACGCAACTGGAGAGCCCATGCACAAGCAGTTGCCTGCTTAGGACCGGACTGCAGAGGTGAGATCGCCGGTAAAAACCCCTCATGCACGGGAATCTCCTGGGTCTTCAATGCCTGCACCAATTAGGCGGATTATTCGTGCGGACTGTAAAGATGGCACCTGTGCTCTCCTGTGACTTAGTTGTGCCCCTGCAGGGAAAGTCGGCGGCAACACTGCTGGCAGTCACGCCATTTGAACAGTCCCACTCTCACAGGAGACCTACCCGGTGCTATCTTGGCCACTGCACACTATTTTTCACAGTGGACGCAGGGCGGTGCACTATGAGTAGTACGAGTCAGTCTGAGATCCGGATTCTTCGCCGTTTATGAACAAGGCCAGTTGCTCCCTCGATTGAATGTCCAGCTTGATGAAAGTCCTGTACAGGTGGCCTTCAAGAGTACGCAGTGAGGCCTGAAGCCGGGTAGCGATGGAGTTGTTTGACTCACCCTGTGCCACAAATAGCGCAATTTGATGTTCCCTACGGGTCATTTTAGGTTTTTCAATCGAAGTGAAAACCGTTGACACTAACCCTGGCAGCTGTTCACGCATGGCCACTACCTTGTTGGCGGTTTTCATGCTTTTGTGTACTTTTCCACTGTCATGGAACCTATTCAGTGCATGGGTTGCCAGCTCGACGGCGGTCAGGTCAAAGCCATATTTCTTCGCCACGGAACTGGCATGTTCTAGATCGGTGGGATCTTGGGACACCATAGCCCCTGACCATTCCATGAAGAATTCCCGGCTGCCTGATTCCACCCCGGAGGCAATTTCTGCCAGGGCGGGAAGCGAGGCTATGTCCCCAAAACGCACCAGCAGGGACAGAGCCGTCAGCCTAATGCCGGCATAGCCGCGGTTAAGGCACTCCCTTTGCAGGTGGCGCAATCTGGCCAATCCCAATTTGTTCTGGCCCATGATGAACTGTGTCACTGCTGCATAGGCAGATGCCTCAAGCTCATGGAATTTTCCGCTGCGCCGGTTCAGCGAAGCCAACTGTGAGAGTTGGGCCTGTGCACTCACTAAAGCTCCGCGCATGGCAAGGGAATAGGCCAGCTGTGACAAAGTGTTGGCGAAACTGACCAAGGATCATAGTCAGCAAGTACTCCAGCCTCCGAACGCAGCGCTGGTATGGCTTCTTCAAAGTGTCCACTGGTGGCCAGAAACTCATGGCCATTGGCTACGGAGCGCAAACACCTGAGTTCTTATTTGTGGTACGGCTTAACCGAATTGCCGCCTGATCAGCCAAAGTAGAGAGCAATTGGCCACATCCCACAACAAGAAATGCTGCAAGGAGTCCACACATGAAGCCAAACGTGCCCGAATCACGAAATACTTCAATGCTCGATGAAGATCTCTCCGTGGTGAATTGAGCCCACAGTGTCGACCAGATAATCCAGCCGATTCCCATGCCGAGGCAACCTGCAACAAGTCTGGAACTGGCCCTGATCACACTTCTGCTGACTCTAGGCATGGTTCCTCCGTAACTGTTGATCCAACATACCCGGGATAAACCTAGACGTGTACCCCTGAGCCTCACTTGCTCGGAAGTCCGGACTTGGACGGGCCTAGGCCGAGCACCAGACGGATGATGCCGACTCCCGCGACCATCAGCACAATGGCGATGAGTGCGATGCGCCCGGCGCCGCTGTTCATGTTAGCTGCATTAGCCCCTGACCACTTCGCGCTCATCGGAGACTGCCATCAGATCACGTCTGTAGTCAGGGCCCTGTGTGCATCAGGACGCTTCGCCCAGTGATTCTGCAAGGTTCCCCTTCCGGGACGCACAAACAGCCCGTAGCCAGGAAGCCCCTTTCTTGCTGCCAACCACCGAGCCAACGGCTGGTGATATGAAACAGGGACAAGTCAGAAATAGCTTGGGAACCTACACAAGTGTAGGAACCCGGCGCCTCTGCGACATTATCCCCAGACTTCTCCACACTGTGGATAACTTTTTCCCACAACCCACATACTTATCCACCGACGTGGAAAACATCTTCGAACTATCCACAAGCCATCTTCGAAAGTGAGGTTATACCTAGTTGTTCACAAAGTTATCCACAGAAGTGGATAACTTTGCGGCGGATTCGAGCTGAGATCATTTTAACCGCGTCAGAAAAGTAATCCACAGCTGTGGAATTACATGTGTGTAACTTATACCCAGTGTGTATAAACCTGGGGATAAGTGCATATTCGACGAAGATAAAACTACTAGAACTACAGCTCTGTAAGTTATGCCCACGTGTGGACATCTATGTGGATAACGTTGTAAAACGTGCAAGCATGAAGCTATGGAACTACCTGATCCCCTCGACATCCACAGAGTTTTCCCACAGCAACTTACACAAGATGCCATCGATGAGTACCGACGGCTCAGCGCAGAACAGGCAGGATCTGTGGCCATCATCAGCACTCGACTGCGCAACCGCGATTATGCCGCTACAGTGACCGCCTATCTGTCAGTGTCCTATGAGCCTCCGACATTGCTGGTCAGCCTCTACGCTGACTCACGGATTGCGCAGGCAGTTGCAGATGCCGGATCGTGGGCTTTGTCCTTGCTCACAGCGGAGCAGAAATCGCAGGCGAACTGGCTTGCCAGCCCGGGTACACCAATCGAGGGGCTGTTAAACCAGATCGATTTTAGGCGCAGCCAGGTCACTGAAAATGCGATCATCGCAGGGGCCCTTGCCTACTTTGAGGTGGAAACCACTGCCATCCACGAGGCTGCAACTCATCTGTTGGTGGTGGGAAATGTTCTTTCGATGGGTGAAGATGCTCCCTGGAACAAGGAGGTTTCGCCTCTGCTTCACTATGGCAGGGACTACCGCCGGCTCAAACCTTAAAGGTGATAAGGGCTGCTCAACGCAAGCTCAGTCCCTAACCGAAAGGTAAGCGGGGCGTTGCTGCAAACTTTAGCTGATGACAAAGGCAGGGAAGGTGGAGACCTTGTAAAGTGTGAGGCCAACGAGGATCAACACCACCGCGGCGATTCCGCCCCACTGGATGAGGTTGCGCTTCTTGGCAGGGGCATAGGCCACCGCAACGGTGCACAAGGCGCCGGCGATCAGCCCGCCTAGGTGTGCCTGCCAAGCAATATTCGGGATGAAGAATCCAATGGCTGCGTTAATCGCCAACAGCACAACGATCTGACGAAGGTCGCCACCGCGCTTCTTCTGAACGACGAAGAGAGCTCCGAAAAGACCGAAGACTGCCCCTGAGGCACCTACAACCACGGTGTCGATGGGGGAGAGTAAGAGCACGCCAACAGATCCCGCAAATGCACTGACCAGGTAGATGGCAAGGAAGCGAACGCGGCCAAAGGCCGGCTCCAGGGCGTTACCTAGAATCCACAAGGCATACATGTTGAAGGCGATGTGCATGATGTTCGTTGAGTGCAAGAAGGCGGAGGTCACCATGCGCCACGGTTCAGATTCAGTCAGGAACGGGGCATAGGCAAAATTCTGGAAGATGAAGTCTTTGGGGATGGCCCAGTCAAGGGCGAACATTGCCACGCAAAGGACCATCATCGTGATGGTTACAACGGGCCGCCCGGCTCGGGCGACGCCTCCGAACATGGTTTTGCGGGAGGGAACCGCCTTCGTAGCAGCCCTCACACAATCCACACACTGAATCCCCACAGCAGCACTGCGTTGGCAGTCCGGGCACGCTGGCCGGCCACACCGCTGACAGCTCACATAGGAAACCCTGTCAGGGTGCCGTGGGCAGACGGGAGCGCCAGTGGCGGATTCCGGGACCGGATATGCAGAACTCATGGGAGGGATCCTAATTGAGGGTATATAAGGAAGGCTTTGGTCGCCGAAAACCAGAAAGGTTCCCGGCAACCAAAGCCAGAAGGGTCAAGCGCTGATTAGAGCTGTTCGACGGTGACGGAGTTGATGACAACATCCTCGCGCGGCTTGTCGCCTGCGCCCGTGGCAACAGCTTCAATCGCGTCAACTACGGCGCGTGAGGCCTGGTCCGTGACGTCACCGAAGATGGTGTGTTTACCCTGCAGCCAGCTGGTGTTGACCGTGGTGATGAAGAACTGTGAACCGTTAGTGCCACGGCCACCCTGGGTGCCAGCATTCGCCATGGCGAACTTGTAGGGATCGTTGAAGTTCAGATCCGGGTTGATCTCGTCATCGAACTGGTAGCCGGGGCCACCAACGCCACGGCCCAGGGGATCCCCACCCTGGATCATGAAGTCCTTGATAATGCGGTGGAAGATTGTCCCGTTGTACAGGGGTGCGTTGGTCTTCTCGCCGCTGCCCGGGTGGGTCCATTCAATAGTCCCGGTGGCCAGGCCAACGAAGTTTGCCACTGTCTTAGGAGCATGGTTTCCAAAGAGGTTTACCTCAATGTCGCCAAGGCTAGTGCTGATAGTTGCTTTTGCGGTTGGGATAGCAGTCATATTCATATTCTGCCACGTGTCCATGAGAATCTTCTGAGAGGACCTCGCATTCCGCGCCCGGCGAACTGGCAAATGATAGCAACAGGGCTCCACTAGACGTAGGCTAAAAGATGGAACTGCTGACATCTGGAGGAAACGTGAAGAAGGTCGACCGCTTTACCCAAGGTTTGGAAGATTCATTGAATAGCAGTGTGGATAATGCCCGGGAATGGGTAGCACCCCACGTTGAGAATGCTAAGGACTGGACAACACCTCGTGTTGAGGCAGCTCTCAGTTGGGCTGTTCCCCGGATTGAAAAAGGCATTGAGCATGCCTCGCCGATTGTTCAGGACGGATTACGCAAAGCCGCGCAATACACTGCCGACGGCGTTGCAGCTGTGACCCCCAAGATTCAGGACGGCATTGAAAAGCTGGCACCCCGTATTTCCGATGCCGTTGATGAAGCTACCCCGCGCATTCATGAAGCTTTGGAGAAGACGGCTCCGGCCATCACCAGTGTCAAAGACAAAGTTGTGGATGACTTCCTTCCCCTCCTCGCAGAAAAGCTGGGCGAAGCAGCTCACGCCGTTGAACTAGCCCTTGAGAGTTCGAAGGTATCGCCCCAAGTGGAGCTCGTTGCAGCGAAACTGACAGGGAACAAGAAAGCCGTGGCTAAAGCCGAGAAGGCTGCCGCTGAGGCCGCCAAGAAATTTGCTGCGGAAATGACAAAGGCTTCGAAGAAGAAAAAGCGCAGCGGGAGAGCCTGGATTGTAGTTGGCGTGGTTGTCGCGGCTACCGCTGCAGGCGTTGCCGCATGGAAGGCATCCAAGCCTGTGGCCGATCCCTGGAAGACACCGGAACCTGTTGCGCCGGCGCCTGCTGCTACTTTGCCAACACCTGCGCCTGCACCGGCAGTAGTTCCTTCTCCCGTTCCCGCGGACGACGGCGCTGACACCAAGGTTGCCGAGCCCGCTGACACTGTGGTGCAGAAGGCGAAGGATGCGGTTAAGTCCGGGGCCGAAGAAGTTGCCGAGGCTGGCGCTTCAGTAAAGAACGATGTGGTTGATGCCGCTTCCGATGCCAAGGATGCGGCCGCGAAGCTGCTGGATGCAGCTTCCAGCGCCGTGGAGGACGCTTCGCCGAAGCCGAAGGATCCCAAGAAGTAGGTTTTATTGCAGTTTGTTTCACGGAGAGGCTGGGAGTTTTACTCCCGGCCTCTCCTCTTTTTTAGGCCGTTGTTTTCTTTAGGCCGCTGCGGCCCTGCCGCAGAATCACCGCAGCCAGCCCTGCCAATATTAAGGCCAGGCCCGCATACGTTCCCGGTGGTAGCTGCTCGTCAAGGAAGAAACCGGCTAAAAGTGCCGCCCCTGGTATTTCTACGAGGATCATCATGGAGACCACAAGGGGAGAAATGGTGGCCAGCAAATAGTTGAAGATGGTATGGCCAAATATCTGGGCTGCCACTGTGACGCCAATAATGCCCCACCACGCCTCCGGCGGGATATT
Source organism: Arthrobacter sp. UYCu511 (assembly GCF_040547105.1). Lineage (NCBI taxonomy): Bacteria > Bacillati > Actinomycetota > Actinomycetes > Micrococcales > Micrococcaceae > Arthrobacter > Arthrobacter sp. UYCu511. The sequence continues at coordinate 182,339 of NZ_JBEPPB010000007.1, read as the reverse complement.
CAAAAGTGGTTGGCGAAACACCAGGCACAACGCCAGCAGGATGACCGAACACAGGCCGTAGCAAAGGCTCGAGTAGGCCCCTGTGGAGAGGGTCTTGCGGGCCTTTGAACCGGCCAGGGTGTAGATGGCGGCAAGGATGCCTCCTGCCACCGCCAAGACGTCGCCTATGAGCGCCTGCGGCGAAACCCCTATGTCGAACCCTGTGATAACCGCTACGCCCAGCAGCGCAGTGCCCAGTCCCAGCAGTACCGGCTTCGGTGGCTTCATTCCGCGGATCCATTGAAAGAGCGCAATCCACGCCGCCTGCAAGCAGACTAGGGCCGTTGCGCCCGCCACGCTTGTCAACTTCACTGCGGTGATAAAACAGGCAAAGTGGAAGGCTAGTGCTGTTGCCGCAATAACCGTGTATTTCAATTCCGCCCGGGTCAGGGATTTAAATAATCCCGGATTCTTGATCACTGTGGGCGTGCCCAATACCAGGGCGCCAAAAACATTGCGCCACAAGGCGATTGTCAGGGCGGGGGCCATAGTGGCGGCCATGATGGGTCCGGAGGCTGAAACGCCCAAAATGCCCACAAAGGCCAAAAGAATTATCACTGTTCAAGCGTAGGGCAAGGGGACAATGCCGTTGTGCTGATAAAAAAACAACCCCGGTCTGATGACCGGGGTTGTTTCTCATGGTGGAGGCACGGGGACTCGAACCCCGAACCCCCTGCTTGCAAAGCAGGTGCGCTACCAATTGCGCCATGCCCCCATGAGGATAATTCAGTATATCTGAAACAGAACCAAAAGATTCACACTAACGAATCAGTTGCCTTGCTCCAGGTTGTCTTCACAACTTTGGATTCCCGCCACTTCCTGTTCAAAAATACTGCCGCAGTCAGAGCTGTGATCAAAATCAGCAACTTCTTCATAATGCACCATCCTTTACAAGAACCGTAGGGTTCCGTGGGCGTACCTGGACTTGAACCAGGGACCTCTTCGTTATCAGCGAAGCGCTCTAACCGCCTGAGCTATACGCCCTACTTGACCCTCACCGGGCCGAGACAAAACTTTACCGCACACAATCCCAAATTCCAAAATCGGCGGTTCCTGCGGGTCTGCAGAACCCGCCGATTTTGATCTTTTAACGCCTTTTTTCGCGATAATCCGCGGTTTTTGACTGATTAGTCATCAGTCAAGGTGACACCGATTCCGCCCACTAGAGTGGCCGAGATGTTGTACAAAACCGCAGAAAGTACGGAAAGTGTGGTCAAGAGCACAACGTTAACAACTGCAACTATGGTTGAAAAGGATGCCACTTGCCCCAACGAGATGATTGACAGGAGATCGAACGGGACCCCGCCCTCCTTGCCCTGAATCTCATTGACGAAGTCGTTTACAGTGCCGAACAGGCCCATGGTGTCCAGCACTGACCAGAGCGCAATGGCTGCAACTACGGTCACAATACCGAGGGCAACAGAGAGCAGGAACGCCATCTTCAGGACGGACCAGGGATCAATTTTGCTGACCAGAAGACGGGCGCGGCGTGCTTTTGCCTTGGGTGCTGGCTTGACCAGCGACGGGGGTGACTTCGGCGCAGGCGTCTTGGTTACAGGCCGCTTCGCACCAACGGCTCCAGCAGTCGCTGGGGCGCTTGTGGGGCGCTGGGCGGGGCGGGCAGGTGCACCTACCCTTGGTGCGGACCCTGGCCGCGGAATCGGGTTATTGGTGCTCAATCTGTGCCTCCAGTTGTTCCGTCATGACCCGTTAACGGTACTTCATCATTTTGTTGCTTTCCCTCTAAAGAGCCATTAATCGCGGTCTCAGGGGTTTCAGAGGCCTCAATTTCCGCGGCTTCTTCATCTTCTTCAAGGCCTCGTTCGCTGTTGCGAGCAACCTCAATGATCTTGTCATTCTTATCCGGCTTGGCGAAGATGACACCCATGGTGTCGCGTCCCTTGGCGGGTACTTCCGAGACGTTGGAACGTACCACCTTGCCGCCGCCCATGACCACCAAAACCTCGTCATCTTCTTGAACAATCAGTGCTCCGACCAGGTCTCCGCGATCCTCCACCAGCTTGGCAACCTTAATGCCCAGACCGCCTCGTCCCTGCAGACGGTATTCCTCAACAGCTGTTCGCTTCGCATAGCCGCCTTCTGTGACGATAAACACAAAGGAATCATCAGTGACCACATTGGCGGCAAGAAGTTCATCAAAGTCACGGAACTTCATGCCCGTAACACCAGATGTTGCCCGGCCCATGGGCCGCAGCGCCTCATTTGTGGCAGTAAAGCGGATGGATTGGCCCTTGCGGGAGACCAACAGCAGATCGTCGGTGTCGGAGACCAGCTGCGCGGAGACAAGTTCGTCACCGTCACGCAGGTTGATGGCAATGACACCGGCCGAACGGTTGGTGTCGTAATCCTCCAGTGAAGTCTTCTTGACCAGACCGTTCTTGGTTGCCAGAACCAGGTAGGGAGACTGCTGGTAGTCCTTGAGCTCCATGACTTGGGCGATCTTCTCATCAGGCTGGAAAGCCATCAAGTTGGCTACATGCTGTCCCTTGGCATCACGTCCCGCCTCGGCCAGCTCATAAGCCTTTGCACGGTAGACGCGGCCCAGGTTGGTGAAAAACAGCAGCCAATGGTGGGTGGTTGTCACAAAGAAATGCTCCACGACGTCATCCCCGCGCAGCTGCGCACCCTTGACGCCCTTGCCGCCACGGTGCTGTGTGCGGTAGTTGTCGCTACGGGTGCGCTTGACGTAACCGCCACGGGTAATGGTGACCACCATTTCCTCTTCAGGAATGAGATCTTCCATGCTCATGTTGGGGTCGTAACCCATCATGATTTCTGTGCGGCGGTCATCCCCAAAGCGAGCGGTGATCTCCGCCAGCTCTTCGCTGACAATGCCGCGCTGAACCTCGGGCGAGGCCAGAATACGGTTATATTCGGTGATCTGTTGGGTCAAGACATTGCTGCGATCTTGAATCTTCTGATGTTCCAAGGCAGCCAGACGCCTTAGCTGCATGTCAAGGATGGCCTTGGACTGGATTTCATCGATGTCCAGCAGGGCCATCAGGCCGTCGCGGGCTTCCTCAGTAGTTGATGATGCTCTGATCAAGGCAATGACGGCGTCGAGGGCGTCCAGCGCCTTCAGCAAGCCTCGCTGGATGTGTTGCTCCGCTTCATCTTTACGGAGTCGGAACATGGTGCGGCGGACAATGACATCCATCTGGTGGGTAACCCAGTGACGAATGAAGGCGTCCAACGGCAGGGTACGGGGCACGCCGTCAACAATGGCCAACATGTTGGCGCTGAAGTTTTCCTGCAGCTGTGTGTGCTTGTACAGGTTGTTCAGGACTACCTTGGCCACGGCATCACGCTTGAGGACAACAACCAGGCGCTGACCTGTACGGCCAGATGTCTCATCACGGAGATCGGCGATCCCGGAGATCTTGCCGTCCTTGACAAGATCGGCAATCTTGATTGCTAGGTTGTCAGGGTTAGCTTGGTAAGGCAGCTCGGTGACCACCAGGCAGGTGCGGCCTTGGATTTCCTCAACGTTGACCACGGCACGCATTGTGATGGAGCCACGGCCTGTACGGTAGGCATCTTCAATACCCTTGCGGCCCAAAATTTGTGCACCGGTGGGGAAATCGGGTCCCTTAATGCGCTGAATTAGAGCTTCGAGGAGTTCTTCTCGTCCCACTGTCGGGTTGGCCAGGTACCACTGGACACCCTCGGCAACTTCACGCAGGTTGTGTGGGGGAATGTTGGTGGCCATACCGACGGCGATACCTGAGGATCCGTTGACCAGCAGGTTGGGGAAACGTGCCGGCAGGATGGTTGGTTCCTGATTCTTGCCGTCGTAGTTGTCCTGGAAATCGACAGTTTCCTCATCGATATCGCGGACCATTTCCATGGCCAGCGGCGCCATTTTAGTCTCCGTGTAACGAGGTGCGGCAGCACCATCGTTTCCAGGGGAACCAAAGTTACCCTGGCCCAGAGCCAACGGGTAACGCATGGTCCAGTCCTGGATCAGGCGAACCAGAGCATCATAAATGGCTGAGTCACCGTGGGGGTGGTACTGGCCCATCACTTCGCCAACCACGCGGGCGCACTTGTTGAAAGAGCGCTCGGGGCGGTATCCGCCGTCGAACATGGCGTAGAGGACACGGCGGTGAACAGGCTTGAGTCCGTCCCTGACATCGGGGAGAGCACGGCCCACAATGACGGCCATGGCATAGTCCAGGTAAGAACGCTTCATCTCCTCTTGGAGATCAATTCGTTCTACTTTGTCATGCATCAAGCTTCCCTCAATGACCTCAGTAGTGCTGTCATCTACTGCGGGTTCTTGAGGATTCTGGGGTGTTTCTTCACTCATAATTTTTATATTCCATTCCCAATATATGTCTGGTTCGAACTATTTCTAGAGGGCCATGCTCGGGCTGTTCTAGATATCGAGGAACCGGACGTCCTTGGCGTTTTGCTGGATGAAGTTGCGGCGTGATTCCACATCTTCACCCATGAGGATGGAGAAAATCTGGTCGGCTTCAGCGGCGTCGTCCATGGTTACCTGAAGCAGCGTGCGGTGAGCAGGATCCATGGTGGTATCCCACAGTTCCGTGTAGTCCATTTCACCCAAACCCTTGTAGCGCTGGATGCCGTTGTCCTTGGGGATACGGCGTCCGGAAGCGGCTCCTGCGGCCAATGCTGCGTCGCGTTCCTTGTCACTGAACACGTAATCGTGTGCAGCGTTGGACCACTTGATCCGGTAGAGCGGAGGCTGGGCCAAGTACACGTAGCCGTTTTCAATCAGTGGACGCATGTAGCGGAACAACAGTGTCAGCAGCAGGGTAGTGATGTGCTGTCCATCCACATCTGCATCTGCCATGAGCACAATCTTGTGGTAGCGAACCTTCGCTACATCGAAGTCCTCACCGATGCCGGCGCCGAAGGCAGTAATCATGGCCTGGACTTCAGCGTTGCCCAGTGCCCTGTCAAGACGGGCCCGTTCAACGTTCAGGATCTTTCCACGCAAGGGAAGAATAGCCTGCGTGTGGGGGTTTCGCCCGCGCACGGCTGAACCACCGGCCGAGTCACCCTCCACAATATAAATTTCAGACAGCGCAGGATCCTTGGACTGGCAGTCCTTAAGTTTGCCTGGCATGCCGCCTGACTCCAACAAACCCTTACGGCGGGTGTTTTCGCGTGCCTTTCGGGCAGCCATACGGGCCTGTGATGCCTGGATGGCCTTACGAATGATGTCCTTGGCTGGACCGGGGTTGCGTTCGAGCCAATCGCCGAGCCCGTCAGTAACAACGCGTTGCACGAAGCCCTTGACCTCTGAGTTGCCCAGCTTGGTCTTGGTCTGGCCCTCAAACTGAGGTTCGGAAAGCTTGACCGAAATAACGGCTGTGAGTCCTTCACGGATGTCGTCCCCTGTGAGGTTGTCATCCTTTTCCCGAATAATGGTTTTTTCCCGTGCATACCGGTTGATCAGAGACGTCATGGCGGCCCGGAACCCTTCTTCATGGGTTCCGCCTTCATGGGTGTTGATCGTGTTGGCGTATGTGTGCACACTCTCTGAGAAGGACGTTGTCCACTGCATGGCGATTTCAACAGCCATACTCCGCGCGGAATCTTCAGTTTCGAAAGCAATCACATCATCGTGAACGGGCTCATATTTTTTGGACGTGTTCAGGTGCTTGACGTAATCGAGCAGTCCGTCCTTGTACTGGTAAACAACTACACGTTTACCAGTGACTATGTCCTTGCCTTCAGGGATCGCATCAAGATCCAAATCTTCATCCGAAAGAACCTCGGCTACACGCTCATCTGAGAGTGTGATCTTCAAGCCCTTATTCAGGAAAGCCATTTGCTGGAACCGTGCCCGCAGGGTTTCAAACTCAAACTCTACCGACTCAAAGATCTCCGGATCTGGGTAGAACGTCTGTGTGGTGCCTGTTTCCGTAGTGGTTTCACCCTTTATCAGGGTGCCTTGGGGCTTACCGCCGTCGGCAAAGTTCATACGCCATACGTAACCTTGGCGCCGGATCTCAGTTTCAACCCTGCGGGAAAGGGCATTAACTACGGAAATGCCCACACCGTGCAGGCCACCGGAAACGGCATAACCGCCGCCGCCAAACTTACCTCCAGCATGCAAAATGGTCATAACCACTTCAACCGTGGGTTTGCCTTCTGTGGGGTGGATGTCAACGGGAATTCCTCGACCGTTGTCAACAACTTTCACGCCGCCTTCGGCGGTAAGGGTGATCTCAATGTGGTCGCAGTAGCCGGCAAGGGCTTCATCCACAGAGTTATCCACTACTTCGTAGACAAGGTGGTGCAAGCCACGCAAACCTGTGGAACCGATGTACATGCCAGGACGTTTCCGGACTGCTTCCAGACCCTCCAAGACAGTAATGTCACTTGCATCGTAGTGACTGGTGTCTGCTGTCATGGCAGATACTTCCGAAATCGGAGAGGCACCTTCTGGAGTATTCTCCGGCTCTGGATTCACGGCACTATCCGAATTGTTCGTCGTCACAGGCGCGTTCGACCCCTTTGGTTGTTCAGCGTGGTTGCCACCTTTTGAACGCGCATGAAACAGTGAACTGCCCTGCATTCGTTCCTTGGGGAAGGCACATAAATGCCGCTCTCAACGAATGCTAAAAGCTACCACAGCGCCGCGGAGAGACGGTTGTAGTCCAATTCTACCTTGCACCACGGCTATATAACGCCTCAACGTGCCCTAAAACGCGAGAAAAGCGCCTTAGGACGCAATTGTTGAGCCTTCTTTAAGGAGATGTACGGCTAATGGGGTTTCAATCGCCCTACAGCGCCTTGCACGCTCCCGCCAAGAAAGCAACATTATCCGTAAGTGTCCCTGGGTCCACGGCCCTTCACGGTGCGGTAACCCTTTCGCCAACTCGGGGCAGTCGGGCCCAGAACCATAATCTTTGTCACCACGCCGTGTCCCAACTCGGCATCAAACTTTGCCAACAGGGATAGGGAGAGAAGCCGTAGCTGGGTTGCCCAACTGGTGGAATCACATCTGACATGCAAGGTGGTGGCTTCAAAGCTCTCCGGACGGCAATGAGCGGCAATTTCCGGACCAACAAGATCATCCCACTGAGCCATGACGGAGCCAACGGCTAAAGGAGAGCTCCACCCTCTGTCAGAAACCAGCCTGCTAACAACATTTCCAAGCCCCTGGGGATCCCTTCCGCCACCATACTTTGCATCGAGAAACGGTTTCCTTTTACTTCTGGGGGTTGTTTTTTCACCAAGACGCCCTCGCGAAATTCGCAGTTCACCGCGGCTTTTTGCGATGGCACGCATCCGGTTCAGGGCTGCCTGGGCCGCATCCACTTCGGTGTCATGATCAGATTTAGCCGCTGCCATACTACTTATTTTGCCTGTGAGGTCCCTACCCGAATCTGCCACAGACTCCTCAGTCATGGTTCATCACGCCGCCGGGAATCACCTGGATGGTTGATCCTGACAATTCCTCGGGAATATCCGCTCCCACCGCGGCCGTGACCAGAACTTGTTCGGCTGCCCCTACCATCGAGGCAAGCTTGCGCCGTCGTTGTGCATCCAGTTCAGCGAAAACATCGTCAAGAATCAGGATTGGCTGATTCCCCGCCACATGTTTGTCCTCATCCAACACGTGAAAAGAGGCGAGCCGCAGAGCCAAGGCAATGGACCACGATTCTCCATGGGAGGCATAGCTGCGGGCCGGTGCATTACCCAAAAGAAGATCCAACTCATCACGATGGGGCCCCACAAGGGACATTCCACGTTCAAGTTCGCGGGTCCTCGATGCCGTCAATACGGTTCTGTAGCGTTGCGCCAATTCCTCCACAGGGCATAGGGATAAGTCTTCGCCGTCAAGAACCTCTGGCAGCACACCTCCGGTTGGTTCCCCGAATGCACTGTAGGTGGCGTCGTCGTGCTCTTCTTGCGGGGGCGATTCCGGCGGCCCGGATATGGTGATCTGGTCAAGACTGCTGCGGTAAAGTGCCCGCAAAATTTTGGCACCGTCAGTCAATTCTGCGTAAGCCTGTGCCAGGTGGGGGCGCAAACGGTTGAGCAGATCGAGCCGGGCAAGGAGCAATCCCGCAGCGGCCATAGCCATGTGCTCGTCCCACACATCCAGCGTTGCAAGATGAGACTCGGAAACTCCGGAACGAGAAAAATGTTGAGAACGCGCTGATTTTAACAACGCGTTGCGCTGCTTGAGGACCCTGTCATAATCGCTGCGGGTACCTGCATGTTTTGGTAACAGAACTACTAAAAGATCGTCAAGAAACCGGCGCCGGTTACCAGGATCACCCTTGACCAGGGCCAGATCCTCCGGTGCAAAAAGCACTGTGCGGCAAATACCAAGAATATCCCGGGCCCGCACCGGATTGGCCCGATTGATCCGGGCACGGTTGGCTCGCGTCGCGTTGATTTCAACTTCAACCATGACTTTTTGTTCGGCCCGCACCAACTGGGCCCGGATGAGCGCCCGGTCAGTACCAAAGCGTAAAAGGGGCGCATCCTGGCTAACGCGGTGGGATGAGAGCGTGGCCAAATATCCGATCGATTCCACCAGATTGGTTTTACCCAATCCGTTGGAACCTACAAGGACAGTGACTCCGGGTGTCAACGCCAGATCCACCTGTGCGTAACTGCGGAAATCCGTCAGGGAAAGATGCTCAAGGTACATAGAAAGTAGTTTTATTCACTGCTGGGACTGGCTGGTTTTGTCGCATGCCCACCAAATTGGTGACGCAGAGCAGAAACCATTTTCATGGCTGGAGAATTATCCTCGCGCGAGGAGAACCTGGCGAAGAGAGCTGCCGTGATGGCGGGAGCTGGTACGGCGTTGGCAATGGCTTCCTCTACGGTCCACCGGCCTTCGCCAGAATCTTCTACATAATCATCAATGGATTCCAGCCCCGGATCCTCATCCAGCGCTTTGACCATCAAATCCAGCAGCCAGGAACGTACTACGGTGCCTTTTTGCCAAGCCCGGAATGTTCCTGGCAGGTCCTGAATAATATCCTTCTTGGCGAGGAGCTCGTAACCCTCAGCGTAGGACTGCATCAGTCCGTATTCGATGCCGTTGTGGACCATTTTTGCGTAATGGCCGGCTCCAATGCCACCAACGTGGACAAAACTGTCGGCCCTTTCCCCCTCAGGACGGAGTGCGTCAAACACGGGTAGGGCTCGGCTTACATCTTCCGACGCGCCGCCAGCCATCAGCCCATAACCATTGCTCAGACCCCAAACTCCTCCGGAAACACCAACATCGATGAAGGAAATATACTTGCCGCGCAACAATTCACCGTGTTTTTGATCTTCCGTGAATCGTGAGTTCCCGCCGTCAACCACAAGGTCTCCTGGTTCGAGAAGTCCTGAAAGATCTGTGATCACTGATTCTGTAACGGCACCGGAAGGAACCATGACCCAAATCAGGCGAGGAGCCGGAACTGCTGCCACGAGTTCAGTCAAAGTAGTGACATCACTGACCTCGGGGTTTTGGTCAAATCCGGTGACTTCGATCTGCGCTGCACGCAAACGGGCCCGCATGTTGAAGCCCATTTTTCCAAGTCCAACAAGTCCAATATGCATGATATTTACTCTCTTCCGTGGGAATGGGCTAGAACGGCGGCAAAATCGAAATTACGAGGAAGGCAACCTCACTGGCATTACCAGGTAGCGGTACTCATCCCGGCGGTCACCGTCAAGATCATCTTGGGCATTGATCATGGCTGGTTTTGGTGCCGAGGTGAAGGAGAACCGAACGTACTTGCTGTCGAAGGCATTCAGACCCTCACTGAGGTAGTGCGGGTTGAATGCAACAGTAATTTCATCGCCCACAAGTGCTGCTTCCAGGTTCTCCGACGCCTGTGCATCCTCGCCAGTGCCCGCATCGAGGGTGAGCTGACCATCAGTGAAAATCAACCGTACTGGCGTGTTTCTTTCAGCAACCAGGGAAACTCGACGAACAGCTTCGGCCAAGGCATGGGTTTCTACTGTTGCATAAATGGGAGTGGTGTCCGGGAATAGTGACCGAATCTTGGGATATTCTCCATCAACCAACAGGGAGGTGGTGCGGCGTCCGCCACTTTCGAAGCCGATGAGTTCGCTGTTGGATGACAAGGCAATGTTGATGTTTCCAGCATTGCCAAGAGTTTTGGCCACTTCGCTGAGAGTTTTTGCCTTGATCAAAGCGGCGGCAGAAATATTGGGCGTTGAAGGGTTCCAACGCACTTCCCGCAGTGCCAACCTGTACCTGTCAGTGGCCAAGAGAGTGATCAGATCACCCTCAATTTCCATCTTGACGCCGGTCAGAACGGGAAGGGTGTCATCCTTGCTCGAGGCAATAATGACCTGGGAAACAGCCTGCGCAAAAGCCTCGCCGTCCACCGTTCCACTAATTTCTGGAAGAGCAGGAAGTTCCGGGTAGTCGTTGACAGGCATGGTGGCCAAATGAAAGCGGCTGCTACGGCAAGTCAAAGTCACCTTGTTGCCGTCGGTCTCTACATCAACGGGAGCGGCCGGAAGGCTTCGGCAGATGTCCGCCAAAAGACGCCCGGAAACAAGGATGGTCCCTTCTTCGGAGATATCTGCTGGTATCTGCAACCGTGCCGAGATCTCGTAGTCAAAGCTGGACAGGCTCAAGGTACCGGCTTCGGCCTTTAGCAACAGGCCTGAGAGGACCGGGACAGGAGGCCGGGGAGACAAGGAACGTGCGGCCCAGCTGACTGCTTCGGTCAGAACATCCCGTTCGACTCGGAACTTCACGGAAGGGTGCCGCCTTTCAAGGTACGAAAAAAATTTAAGGGTTCCCAGTGGACCTGTCCGAAGGGGTCAGACACCAAGGTTGAAATTACATCCTTGGAGACAGCTTAGCGCCTTGGGAAGTTCATTTGGACATTGGTCTTTGCCCTGGGCAGGGCCGGATGGGATAAAAGGTAAATGTTGTTTGAAACGAAAGATTCTTGTAGTTCGTAGTGTTAATAAGTCCTGTGGATACTGTGGATAAGTGCCTTTGAGCACGTGATTTCGCAGAAGTTGCCTGTGCACAGGTTGTGAGGCTGTCCCGTTTTGGGGTGTGGGGAACGGTGGAGAACTTTTTGAGTGCTTTTAATGATCCACAGGCAACCCGGTAGTTATCCGCAGGTTGGGGAGGTTGTGCCTGAGTAATCCACAGGCTTATCCACACCTGTTAATTTCTCAGAATTTTTCCCCGCTCCGCGGGTTACCCTTCGCGCTGCTGCTGTTTAATCTTGTTGGTGAGCTCAGTTACCTGGTTGTAGATGGCGCGTCTCTCAGCCATCAATTCCCGGATCTTCCGGTCTGCATGGATCACCGTGGTGTGGTCCCGCCCGCCAAACTCCTGACCAATCTTGGGAAGAGACATGTCAGTCAGCTCACGGCACAAGTACATGGCAATTTGCCGGGCTGTAACCAGGGTGCGGGTCCGCGACTTGCTGCACAGCTCTTCTAGAGAAATGTTGAAGTAGGCAGCCGTCTGACCAAGGATTGCAGTGGACGTGATTTCCTGGGCCCCATCGTCAGTAATCAGGTCCTTCAACACCAGCTCTGCAAGCCCAACATCTACTGGTTGCCGGTTCAAGCTCGCGAACGCTGTTACACGAATCAGTGCGCCTTCAAGTTCCCGAATGTTTGTGGAGATCTTCGATGCGATGTATTCCAAGGCGTCATCCGGTGCAGAAAGCCCTTCTCCAATAGCCTTTTTCCTCAAAATCGCGATCCGAGTCTCGAGTTCAGGGGGCTGAACGTCTGTCAGCAAGCCCCACTCAAAACGTGAACGCATGCGCTCCTCGAAACCCTGGAGACGCTTGGGCGGCAAATCCGAGGTGATAACTACCTGCTTGTTGTGGTTATGAAGCGCATTGAAGGTATGGAAGAACTCTTCTTGTGTAGCGTCCTTATTGGCCAAAAACTGAATGTCATCAATCAGAAGGATGTCCACATTGCGGTACAGCTGCTTGAAGCTGGCGCCTTCATCGTCCCGGATGGAGTTGATGAAGTCATTAGTGAACTCCTCAGAATTCACATACCGAACCCGGATGCCTGTGTAGAGGCGGCGCGCATAATGACCAATGGCATGCAAGAGGTGAGTCTTTCCCAGACCGGAATCGCCGTAAATGAACAGCGGGTTATAGGCCTTGGCCGGTGCCTCAGCCACGGCAACTGCCGCTGCATGGGCAAATCTGTTGGAAGCACCAATCACAAAAGAGTCAAAAACATATTTCGGATTGAGCCGGCCAAATTCTTGTGACGTGCTCGGCAACATGGGAGAAGGCTTAGAGATGTGCTCCACGGGTTCATGGTGGGCCGGGCTATCAGCACGAACCTGAACCTGCGCGGGAACAGTCTCTTCTTCCTTAGCAGGAGGTACCAGGTCAGCGTTGACACTGAAGGCGCAACTGATTTCCTCGGAAAAGACTTGGGCCAAAGCATCGCTCAACGCTGTATGAAGCTGGTTTTGCAGCACTTCACGAGTGAGTTCATTGGGGACCGCCACCAACAAGGTGTTTCCGATCAGGCCCTGCGGCTGTGTCAGAACTACGAATCCGCGTTGCCGCGGAGAAACACGTTCGTCCTGCTCAAGAATGCGAATGACTCGTCGCCAGGAGCTGCCAACGTCATTGATGTCCTCAGTGCTCATTGACCGTTCCATCCTTACTGCCGACTCAAGAGCCGAAAATTTCGCAATTCACACACACCGTGTACGTGACTTCAGTTACACACATAAAACCAAATTTTTTTATGAGCGCAGACCCACTCAAACTGAGTAATCCACAGAGTTATACACATCGGTGGATAACTTGCCACTGGCCTAGCCTAGAGGATGGATGAGCCAGAAGATAGCGAGAGAAAGTGCTTGTGGATAAATGTCACAGCAGCGCCCTCCTGCGCACCTCATCCACAGAAGTTGTCCACTTAGTTATGCACAGCTGTGGATGAAGCGTTTATAAGCTGTTTTTCAGGATTCCGAGGACCCAAACAGGGACAATTCGCCTCCGTGGCGCTGAAGTCTTCATACTCCGGTTTGACTGACAGGTGTTGCGTGACCTAACGTTGTGAAGTCCCATGTGTCTGTTTTGCGCCCCGGCGTGCACTCCCCATAAATGAGGAGTGGAAAGGAACAGGCATCCATATACTTAGCGTCGACCCCTTTCTTACCTGTTAGTTACGGGCAAGGCGCATCTTTGATTGTCTTGGAGTAACTACCGTGAGCAAGCGGACTTTTCAGCCGAACAACCGCCGTCGTGCCAAGAAGCACGGCTTCCGCCTACGCATGCGCACCCGCGCCGGCCGCGCCATTTTGGCAGCACGCCGCACCAAGGGTCGCGTAGAGCTGTCGGCCTAAACAATAGCTGCTTGACGATTCGTCGAGCCTTATAGAAGTAACGGTTGATCGCAAGGTGCTAGCCACCAAGAATAGAATGCGGACTTCCGCCAACTTCTCACATACTGTACGTTCCGGCGTCCGAAATGGACGCCGGAACTTAGTGTTATATATGGTGTCCACTTCTCCGGATGCACCCAGCCAAGTTGGGTTCATTGTGGCGAAGACTGTTGGGAACGCTGTGACCCGCAACCTCGTTAAGAGGAGACTGAGGGAAATTGTTGTTGAGACAATTAAGCAGCATCCTTACGGGGTCAATGTAGTTGTGCGCGCTTTGCCCGTTTCAGCGCAGGCTTCCTTCAACGACCTTGTCATGGACTATCGAAAGGCCTTCTTTGCTGCATCGACCCGTTTACGGGACAGTGCAGCAGGCTCTTCGCCATTAATTTCAACACCATCAGTTGACAAGGCACATGAGTCAAAAGGAGAAGATGTTTTGTGAGCAGCTCACAAACTCAAGGGCGTGCGCCCAGCCTACTCGGCGCCGTCGCACGTTTCTTGTGGCATGTTCCCCGCAACATTCTCATTATCGTTTTGAAATTATACCGGCGCGTCGTCTCACCCATTTATGGGCAGGTGTGCCGGTTTTTTCCGTCATGTTCAGCCTACGCACTGGAGGCTGTGACTGTTCACGGCGCAGTCAAGGGCACATGGTTTTCCATGCGACGGGTTATCCGCTGCCATCCTTGGAGCGCCGGTGGCCTGGATCCGGTTCCGTCACCGGCAGTTGTGGATTGGGATGACCCTTCCACGGTGCCACTCATTGTCCAACTGAACCACCCGGTTGTATTTCTGGCCAAGCAACAGGAAACGCAAAGTCGCAAAGCGGCTTGAGGAGATAGATAAAGAAATATGGGCTTCTTCAATACAATTCTGTTCCCCTTCAAGTGGATCGTCTCGTGGATCATGGTTGCCTTCCATGATGTTCTGACAACCTTGGGGATGGATGCTGCCTCGGGCATCACCTGGACCTTGTCAATCATTGGTTTGGTGTTGGTGATTCGTGCCGCATTGATTCCGGTTTTCGTCAAGCAGATCAAGGCACAGCGCGGCATGCAAGCGCTGCAGCCGGATATGAAGAAGCTGCAGGCCAAGTACAAGGGTAAGACCGATCAGCTCTCACGCCAGGCCATGGGCCAGGAACAGATGGCGCTGTACAAGGAGCACGGAACCAACCCGTTCTCTGCTTGTTTGCCCATGTTGATCCAGATGCCGTTTTTCTTCTCCCTCTTCCAAGTGCTTTCGGGCGTGGCCAAGGCCAACTCTGAGAACATCGGTATTGGTGCGATGACTCATGCGCAGGTTGTGCAATTTGACGAAGCCACCATCTTCGGTGCCCGCCTTTCCGATGCCCTGCTTCCCTCGTTTCAGGGCGGCAACCTGACGGTCACCATTGCCGTGCTGTCAATCGTGATGATTCTGGCAATGATTGCCTCACAGTTCATCACGCAGAAGCAGATCATGTCGAAGAACATGTCTGAAGAAGCCATGCAGGGCCCTTTCATGAAGCAGCAAAAGATGATGCTTTATGTACTGCCGTTGGTCTTCGGTATTGGTGGTATCAACTTCCCTATCGGTGTTTTGATCTACTGGACCACTACCAACCTGTGGACCATGGGTCAGCAGTTCTTCGTTATCCGCCGCATGCCTACTCCCGGCTCACCGGCGTACAAGGAATACCAGAAGCGCCGCGAGGCCAAGGGCCTGCCGCTGCTGGGTGCATCCAAGAAGACGGTCGAGGCAGAAGTTATTGCGGAGAGCCCTGATCTGAAGGGGCAGCGGAACCAGCCACAACGCAAGAACAGGAAGAAGAAATAATGCCTGAAGAAACGCAGCTTGTCCCTGAGGAAGTATCCGCCCCGGTAGAACCCGGTGTTAGCCGCTTGGAAGAAGAAGGCGACATTGCCGCCGACTACCTTGAAGAGCTTCTCGACATTGCCGATATCGATGGCGATATCGACATTGAAGTTCGTAATGGCCGGACCTACATCTCCATTGTTGCTGATGAGGAGTCTGATTCGTTGCAGAGCCTGGTAGGTCAGGACGGCGAAGTCCTTGACGCCTTGCAGGAACTGACCCGTTTGAGTGTTCTCTCGGCAACGGAAAGCCGGTCCCGTCTTGTTCTGGACATTTCTGGCTACCGTGGCCGCCGGAACGAAGAGCTTGCCAAGATTGCCCAGGATGCGGCAGATCTGGTCAGCGGTGGCCAAGAATCAGTGGCGTTGGATCCCATGGGAGCCTATGAGCGCAAGATTGTGCACGACGCCATTGCTGAACTGGGTTTGGAATCCGAATCTGAAGGTGAAGGCACACGCCGTCACATTGTGGTGAGCGCAGCTCATTAGGCCGCAGTTTTCAAATAGCTACCAAACGGTCCCGGCCGCTGCCTCAGGGAGCGGCCGGGACCTAAATTTTAGAGGACACATATCGTGGTGGAACTTACTGCACAAGAGGCTCTTGCGGCCGAACAAATTTTTGGCGAACGCCTTGATCTCGCCAAACGATATGTTGAACATTTGGCAACGTCAGGCATTGAACGTGGGCTGATTGGTCCAAGAGAAGTACCTCGTTTGTGGAGTCGGCACGTTTTGAACTGTGCGGTGGTGGCAGAACTGATTGCCGACGGCGCTAAAGTTGCCGATGTGGGCAGTGGCGCCGGCTTGCCAGGGCTCTGTTTGGCTATTGCCCGACCTGATCTGTACCTGACACTCATTGAGCCACTTGAACGGCGGGTCACCTGGCTCGAAGAAGTCGTCATGGATCTGGGACTCAACAATGTGGAAATCATTCGCTCCAGGGCAGAAGCCGCCATTGGCAAGGTTGAATGCTCAGTTGTTACCGCTCGAGCAGTATCTGCTTTGAAGACTTTAGCTCCACTGACTATTCCGCTCTTGGGTGGCGAGGGGGAACTCTTGGCGATCAAGGGCCGGAGTGCTGAAGACGAGATTGCTACCGCTGGCAAGACACTTAGAAACCTCGGTGGGTATGAGACATCGATCGTTATTGCAGGGCAAGATGTTCTGGACGAGCCCACAACAGTGGTTCGTGTCAAGGTGAAGCGGCGCTGATTCCCACTGCTGTGGGAATGAACCGATAAGCTAGAGGTTGGCAACCATCGCCACAAGAAAGTGAGAGTGCAAGCGTGACCAGTAGCGAAGCAGCTTCGCAACGGATCCCTCCGTTCATGACATTGGGGTCGGCACGTTCTAACGCCTCAAATCAACCTAATTCAATTGATTTACGCCAACGAAGTTCTAATGCTGGTGTTTCACGTGAAACAAGTGCGGATGCTTTGAGTTCACTCAATGATGAGCTCGATGACAGTAGCCCCATTGCTAGCCAGCTCGTCAGTGAGACTAAGCGTCGCGAACGGTTGCTGGGGCGCAAGCTTCCCCGGCCGTCACATACGCGCATTCTGACGGTGGCTAATCAGAAAGGTGGGGTCGGAAAAACGACCACCACAGTGAATGTTGCAGCTGCACTTGCTTCGGCAGGATTGCATGTTCTGGTGATTGATATTGACCCTCAGGGAAATGCATCCACAGCACTCGGCATACCTCACCATGCGGAAATCGATAGTATTTACGATGTTTTGATCAATGATGTGGCCATGGCCGAAGTAGTTGCCCAGTGCCCCGACATTGCGAATTTGTACTGTGCCCCCGCAACCATCCATCTCGCGGGTGCTGAAATTGAGCTTGTATCCCTCGTCGCGAGGGAGCAGCGACTTCGCCGGGCCATAGATGAGTATGTTAAGTTCCGGGCAAAGAGCGGTGAAGCGCGGCTAGATTTCATCTTCATCGACTGCCCGCCCAGCCTTGGGCTCCTGACGGTCAATGCGTTTTGTGCGGCGAACGAGGTTATGATTCCCATTCAGTGTGAGTACTACGCACTGGAAGGACTGAGTCAGCTTTTGAAGAATATCGAAATGATCCAAAAGCATCTGAATTCAGATCTGATTGTCTCCACTATTTTGCTGACCATGTACGATGGGCGGACAAACTTGGCTGCTCATGTGGCAGCTGATGTGCGCGAGCACTTCCCACAGCAGGTATTGAGGGCCATGATTCCACGGTCCGTCCGTATTTCTGAGGCTCCCAGCTATCAGCAGACGGTGATGACTTACGATCCTTCGTCAACTGGAGCACTCTCATATCTTGAGGCTGCGGCTGAACTGGCTGAGCGCTCCACGGTTTAATGCGATTAGTCGCATAGAATCGTTCCAATTCACTTTAAAGTTCATCAGAGCCCACATGGCGTGGGTTTCATTCAATGGAGGATGTCTCAATGACTGACAAGCGCAGGGGTCTCGGTCGTGGGTTGGGTGCATTGATCCCGAACTCATCTGGTGATGAGAGTGGATCCTCTCAGCCAACACGTCCTGTCGACTTGTTCTTTCCGGAGCCCAAATCCCGTAAACCAGCGGTAGCTCCCACTAATACCGTAAAAAAGCCTGTAGAAGCCAAGAATGTTGAACTTGTAGAAGTTCCAGGTGCCACTTTCATGGAACTTCCTGTTGGCGAAATCCATCCGAACCGTAAACAGCCACGTACTGTCTTTGATGAGGACGATATGGCGGAACTGGTTCACTCAGTCCGTGAAATCGGAATCCTACAACCAATTGTTGTCCGCAAGTCCACTGAAAAGGGCGATCAGCCCTACGAATTGGTAATGGGTGAACGCCGCTGGCGTGCGAGTCAGGCCGCAGGCTTGGAAACTATTCCCGTTATTGTCAGGGAAACTACTGATGACAACTTGCTACGTGATGCTCTTTTAGAGAACCTGCACCGAAGCCAGCTGAATCCACTGGAAGAGGCCGCCGCCTACCAGCAACTTTTGGAAGATTTTGGCACTACGCATGAGCAGCTTGCCGATAAGATCGGCCGCTCACGTCCACAGGTATCGAACACGTTACGACTGCTGAAGCTTCCTCCGTTGGTTCAGCGCAGGGTGGCCTCCGGTGTGTTGTCTGCTGGTCATGCTCGGGCGCTCCTGGCTCTTCCGGATGCGGTGGCCATGGAAAACTTGGCTCAGAAGATTATTGCCGAGGGGATGTCGGTTCGCTCGACCGAAGAGGCTGTCCAGCTCTATCAGGCACCGTTGGATGGAAAGAAGCCGGCAACTAAGACTTCTAGCCCACGTCACGAACGACTTGATTTCTTGGCAAGTTCGCTGGCAGATCGACTGGACACGAACGTGAAGATTTCCCTCGGTGCCCGTAAGGGTAAGGTCAGTATTGAGTTTGCGTCAGTCGAGGATCTTAACCGGATCATGGATGTCTTGAGTCCCGACGCGAATTAGTGAGTGTTAACGAGAGTGGCGGTGTTTCACGTGAAACACCGCCACTCTCGTCTTTAAAGTATCTTCGCCAGGATTGATCCTAAGCGTAAATATCGCGACCTTGACTGACACTCAACGCTTCCAGATTCGGTCAATTTAGGATAGCTGTTGCAACTTGGATGCAACGTTCCACGTGAAACATCTTTTTGAAAAACTAATGAAGTTTAGTTCCGTGCGCCGGATCGGATGGTGTAAAAGTATGGGAGCTTAGACTGGGCTGTTTACTGAATGGTAAGGGCCGCCATCGCAGCTGAATGGACAACGAGGTTTTTATGCAGCGGCGTGGAGTATCCGGTCTGGGAGATGGGGTCGGGGAGTATGGCCTGTTTTTCATGTTCAATCGCGATTGTCCGCTCGGGCCGGTGCTTGCTGCGGAGGTGAACATCTAGTGCAGTATTGCCGGTGGGCCCCTCGTAAAGGGAGGGTGATGGCAAGTGTGCTCCTGGCCCATAGCTTTAGCTGGCACCTGTGTGCGTGCTCCTTGGAAATCACATAGTCTCATTGCCGGGCAAGACGAACATTTTGGGAATGGTATTTTCGAAAACAAACGTCTCTAGCAAGACCCCTTATGAGCAGCTAGTCCGCCTTTCGGCAATCTTAAGCGGCGAGGTTGTTCGGGTGTTTGACGAGGGACAGGTGCCAAGCGTCCAAAGCGGTGATTCTGAGGATCGCTAAACACGAAGTCTAATTCCGCAAAGAGGCGACCATTCAAATTTGCGGCTATCTACCCGTCTCATACACAGCTACTGCAACGCTCATCTAGGTTGGAGGGAGCCTACTAGGATGCGAGGCCTAGATCAAGGCGGCTGTGCGTCTCCCTAAGGGCCTGGGAGGTGTTCCGGCACAACCGGGCCTGCTGGGGTAAGCCGGAAGGGCGCACGTGGGATCTGAGCTTCTAGATTGACCTCTGCTAGTCCCGTTGCACATGAGGTATGTGACTAAAGGTGCTCAGAGGGTGATCGGTGCCTAGGCTGACTCCATGAACCCGTGCAGGACAGCCACCAGTTGTGCAGTAGGTGGGTGACTGCAAAGAGGGTCTCCCGCCACTTAGCTGTTGTTTGATCTGCTGGAATAGGAAGTGCCAGTACCACCCCGGCCCATGGCCAGAACCTACTCAATGACTTGGTGGAGTAGTTGTCTGCCCGGTTCTTTTGTGCGACTCCGGCGTTGGCCGGCATTGGCTCCTGTATCCCCAGCAGGACCGTGTGCCCATCGGCTTTCAGCCAGGGCAAGGTGAAAAGCACAGGGTTCAGAAAGAGTGACACTAGTAGGTGTAGATCGATGCACCAGCGTGTATATCAGACGCAGTACCTGCTTCTAATTAAACCGGCCAGCTCTAAGCGGCGTGACGTCTCGATGGTGCGCCCGCATTCATCCGGAATGGAATCGTTGATACACATACCGCCTAACCACAAGACAACCTCCCGCTTCAGGAGCGCGATGGGGGCGCGAGTGCTTACCGTATTTATAGTCAGGTCTATTGTGCCTGGGCCCTGTTGTACCGGGCTGCGTTGTTACCCAGTACCTCAGCCAAATACGGGAGCTCTGCAGTTCAGTGCATGTGTATGGATCTATCAGCACTGTTCGTAGGTGCGACCGAGTAGGGCCGCCATCTCTGCAATAGCGACCCGTGCGGGGTGGTGATGTACGGTTGCGAAACGATCGCCGGATACCTGGGTGCGAGTGTCGTATCGGCCGTCATAAATGGGTAAGTTGTGCCGGTATATCCCGACTGACCTTTCACCCGTTGGAATCGAACAGCCAGAAAGCTTCACAGTCTACCGCCGCATTCCTTACCCTGCCCGCCGGAGCGAACTGATAGCCTGCAAACGATTCCGCGCCTTACGCCTTGTGCGAGTCCACAAATACGCCGTATCTGCTGTGGTGGGATGGGATCGCAGCTTTTCCATGGAGAGGGGAACACCCGTAAGAGCCATGTGGTGCTGGGATTATCCATGATTCTCTCTGGTGGTGCGGCGTCGGTCCTTGTCACTTCATTGGTACCAGGGTGGCCTTCTGCTGACTTAGTTGTGGGCAGGTTGGTGGTACCGGCCAATTGCGGAGAAGGTGAACAACAACGGCTCTCTCAAAGCCGCTACTGACGTTGAGTTCTAACAGAATTGATAGTGAAGCCGTTCACGAGGAACATGTCAACGGTGCTTATCCAGGGCTGTACGGGTACTGAATCTTTGAACTCGGAGAACTTCCAAACTCGCAGTAACCGGGTATATTTTCGCTTACAGGGTCCGCTTGTCCCGTCCGGGTCATGCTTCATCCACGGCACTGAGACCGTACTGGTGAACTGAGCCAATGAGCCGGTACCAGGCGCGCAGTCTTTATCTTGGGGAATTCGTCATGGATGCTTCATTCGCCGTAGCTGCCGATGCTCTGCCATGTATAGACGAGGCTTTCAATACTTCGTAGACAGCTGCCGGCTCGGTTGCACAGGCAGCTGTGCCGGTGGTTAACGAGTGGACATCACATCAGGTTGTTCTTCTTGGTGTTTGGCACATTGGTCCTCGTAGTGTTATCGTTTGAGATTCCATTGTTTTGCCGAGCACGACGCACCGCAGCGGTCGGCGTTGGGCGTGGGCAAGGAGACTGGCAACCTTGGTAATAGGCCTGCCGGTTCGCGAGGGTGATCTGTACGACTGACTGGTCTGCGGGACTATCCTGGGTGTTTTCTAGCGGCCAGGATTTCCCCGGTCTTGGATGATTGTCAGTACTGCCGGATCAAGGTCTCCCTGAGGCCGTGTACGGACTTGCATGTAGTACAAGGCTTTGGCTTCCAGGGTCGGTTAGGGAATCGGCTGTGTTGCCAGCGTATGTGTTACGCGTCGCGTTGTTTGGGGCGCATTGGTCATTGTGGGTGACGATGTAGCTGCTGTGGTTTGTGCTTAGTTGGCAGCGTCAACCCGACGACCAGATCCGCGATTCCCGCCGGGGCCCGAAATCTCTGAGCAACCAAAGTGGCAGCATGATTTTGCTCGGGCCGCCCGTGGTGGAGTGATTCCTTCGTTCCCTTGTTTCGCTGTTCTCCACGAAGTGGCCCCTTCCTAGCCGGGGCCTGGTAGGCAAGAGTCATTGACATGATCTTTTGGTATAGGAAGAGGAGCGGGCGCGATGATGGTCGTGGGTAGCCCCGATCAGGCCGGGACGGCCTTGCTGGCGGGCGAAATACCCTGTCCTCATTGCTCGACGCCGCTGCGCCCCACGGGCACTCCCGTCACCGCACCGTGCGTGGCCTGGGCCAGGAGCGGCTGACCCTACAGCGGCGGCGAGCCCGCTGTGCCGACTGCGGACGTACCCAGTTCCTTTTGCCGGCCGCGTTGGCCCTACGCAGGGTGCGGCGCTGGCTCCGCCGTGTCCCGGACACACACGTTCACTGGCTGAAGCAACAGGCAGTGAAGCACGCGTTCCGTGTCAACCCCGACAAGCTGGTCCGCCCCAAGCAGTGGCCGAGCCTGCTCGGCTGGCACCTGAATATCTTGGCCGGCGCCGCATTGGCTTTCAACCATCGGGCAAGTGTCGAGCTGCCGCCTTGGACCGTGATCGGGCACTTCACACGAGATAACATACTCAGCCCACCCCTGCACACCTAAAAAGAGACGAGACCGTGCTTTGCCATGCCCTGAAACACCACGTCACCATGACGAGCGGTCCATCGATCCCATCGTCATTTAAGGCGACGACGTCATCGTCAAATAGCGCACTCGGTAACAGTATGTTGAAGTAAATCCCAGGCTGTACGCGGTGTGGAATGGTCCAGGGATTGGCGCGGCCGGCGGTTGTTGTAGTGATCTCAAAACCGGTGAATCCTGCCCTGAAGGTGCTCGAACATGGCGGGCTGCTGCACGTCGAGGAACCGCAGCAGGGTTTGCTGAGAGCGCTCGTTCTTGCTTTGCGTGGTGGGTTTGCCGGGCAGTCCGCTGATCGGCATGGTCCTTTTGGAGGCGAGGAAGATTTCACCGGAACCGATCCTGCCGGCCCGCAGCTGATTGAACGCCAATGAGTTCTCCGACAGCACATCTTTGGTCGGGCCGTAAACGGTGATGGCTCGTTCGAGGACGTCCTTGGCATCGGTACTGTTCTCGGCAAGTGAGTACGCTGCTGTGCCCACATCGAAGCGCGAAGAGTCATCGAGGAGCTGGTACACGGTGATAACTTATTCGCCAGCGAAACGGTACTCGAAAGCATCCAGTTGCCACAATGACATCACGGTGGAGCGTACGAACGGGATGTACGGTGACTTGGGTCGTTCCCTGGGGGCTGCGTAGACGTGACAGACACTGGAGAGCAGGCGGGTTATCCCTCGCGACCGAGGAAACCTTCCCACCCGGGAACCTCCCTTGCTGGCTGGCTTCGTTATAGATCGAACGTGGGCCATAGCACCAGCCATCGGCTTTGAGTTGCTTCCGGATCTTCACCACTTTGTGAATCAGCCGGGACCATATTTACGGGCCGGAGTCTTCGGTGCACGGGAACGCGGGTGAAAGAGAGTTCGCCATTCAATGACTATCGCTGCCAACCCGTCGGTAAAAGTGTCTCCGACGTGGGGAGAGAGTGTCGTCTCCGAAGTGACGAGATCCGATGTATACGAAGTGGCGAGATTACACACCAGATCGACACAGGCCCGCTACCGAAAGCCTCGACTAAATATGCCATATCCGGCAGCTGGCTCTTGAACATTTGTCCGTGCTCGACCCTTAGTATTCCCAAGGAGGGGACATCCGCCAAGACGACACCCAAGTCAACATGATCCACCCCGGATAAGAAGAATCACCCTAGAATAGTGCATATCAGCTCCACACGGATTGACCAGGTTCACTGCCGTGCCACTGGCTGCCAAATAGCCGGAGTCAAGGAGCGGAACACGGCACCGAAGAACGCCCAGACCAGCTGACACCCGGCAACACTGCAGCGAGCAACGGGGAGGTATGCTGGCCAAAAGAATAAGTGACGCGAACACAGACAGCGATGATTAACGGGTACAGCTCCCTAGCTACCTCGTTTCGGGTCCGCGTCCTTGTAGTCGATCGGGAGCGCCACCCTCACCGTGGCGGTGGCGTCATGCTCCGGCCCGCTTGCCCACAGTGCGCATCTACAAACCGACAAGCAACGCCCTAAGTGCCTCCAGATTCCGACCAGCTGTTAGTGCTTGCGTTGTTGTTCGATGCCGGCGTCGTTTTCAGCGACGAGGTGATTGTTGGGTCTGCTTGTCATCGTGATGTGCGGGCTCGTCAGGATGCTCGGCTGAGTCCGCGCGGCTAGATCTTGGGGTATCCCAGGATATCTAGATTGAGGTTGCCTAAGGTACTGCAATATATCCTCGTGCAGCCACTCGGTATGCGATGAGGACACCCTGGCCCAGCAGGCTGGACGCCATGTGGGCTGGCAGCGTCGCTGTGGAGTCCCGCGAAGGATAGTACCCAGACGGCAATGCTGCCGCAGACTACCTCGTGGTGCTCATTATCATCATCGTCTCTGTTCCTTTACGTTATCTCAACGCCCCGGGATGGGATGCTTGCCCATCATTGCCGTTGCTGGGAAGGGGTGCATTTTGGGTAGTTTGGCACTGCCTCGGAACAGATGAGTCACTCCACCATTGATTGGCGGAGAAGACCACTGTGCCAATCAGGCTGCACAAGATACTGGGTGCAGAATAGACCGCTGAATTGGTCTTCACGCTGACGCGGTGGTCAAACAAAGAGACGACGGATTCCTCGGCCTAAGACGCGTGAGGGTTCCAGGACGGGTCAAAGAGGAGCCAATAGTACTGACATGTAAACGGATGCAGTGGTGCCAACCTTTTGGCAGACGAGTGCGTCAACGCCATGCAATATTTCGCTGGATAGACTCGTTCGCGATCTACGATCCGCATGACGGTCGTAGAGCTCATCGCCAGGAAGGGAATGGGGGGACCAACCGGGAAGCAACGTGGCTCTGCCCGGTGGGCGTGGGGGACCGAAACGGTACCAGTCGCAGACCGTGGTTTGGGCTGCCAGCGCATTTGCAAGAGTGCTGGGTACTGAACTCAAGCTGGCACTACGGGATTCTGGATCCAATATCAGGTGAACGCATGATGGGGCTTTCCCGCTGTGGAAATAGCTCAATGTGATCGGAATTGGCCACATGACTTCAATGGCTAATTCCTCACTCTCACCTTGAGTCCTACCAGCCCTGCCGTTCGAAAGGTGTCCAGCGCAAACTGGTGGGTCATGCACAACTAGGAGCTGCGGACAAAGACTCGAGTATTAGGAGGCAATGTTGCGTGTACCAAAGGCTTGGCTGCGGTGACAGCTCATCTTTCGTATGTGCCGGGCACCAGTCTCTCTTCGATGCCACGCGCACGTTCTTATGGCTCGCTTCATCCAGGTACTAACGTACCTCGCTGATCCTCACTGCCAACAGTATGGTGGCGTAAGGTGGAATCCCTTCTGCGAGTAACCTGACCATGGAAACCATCCAGGACCACTTGGTATATGGTCAGGCGTTTTGAGTGGATCGATTGGGTCTCCGCAGCTGATCAGAGCTTAGGTGTTTGATCTGAATGAGGCTCTCGGTATCGCAAGAGAACAAGTAGTGTTCCACGTGAAACATGAACGTCAGGTAAGTGAGTTGATACAGAGGGTCGGTTAGAAGATCCGGGGGAGGCCTACCGGATTATTTGTCCGTGTCTGCCAGGGGTTCATTTGCGAGGAATGCCTTGATGGCCATCTCGGTGAGGATCTCTTCATCTTCGTCGCTGGGGATGAGCTCCTCGGTTGGTTCGACCGTGGTGAATTGATCGCAGTAGCCATCTTGGTCCGAGAGGAAAATGCCAATTTCATCCTCGAATCCCTGGGAGTCAATCTCGTGTTGGTCCTGCGTAGAGATTTTGAGCTCTACAATGTTCCGCAGCCATTTAGGGTAGGTGGGGGGGCTGGCTATCGCTGTCCCTGGGCGGATGATAGCGCCCTGAGGGTGACGTCCATGCGATTCCCCTGTCCGTCATTGCCGGTGTCCAGCCCCGCATTTTCACTTCACGACGTTCGGGAGTCTGGTCTGTGCGGTAGTGGCCCTGATGGGTTCTGTTGTCCTTGAAGTGCTTTAGCGCGTGATGCCGCCGGCACAGCACCTCCAGGTTCATGAAGGTCGTGGAGCCGCCGTTCTCGTACTTCCTAATGTGGTCTATCTCGGAAGTATGGGCCTTGGCGTCGCAGCCCGGGAATTGACAGTACTCATCCCTGATCCGCAACATGGTTCGCATTGCCTTTGTAGTTCTATAGTGTTCAGGGGCGGAATCCACTGTCTGGTTCGAGATGGGATCCACCAGAATGCGGTAGAAACTTGAAGACTGCGCCACCAGATGTCTGGCCACTTCCATGCTGATTGGACCAGCACCTTCTATCCACGCCGGCTCGTTGGTGGCGCCGAGCATCGAGAGTATCGGTACCATCAAGACGGGGGTGACCTGGGGCATTGGCGGCCAGACAGGGTCTGTCTTGTCTCTTGTGGTTGTGCCGGCACTGATCTTTGGTGGGGGGATGAGATCGGGAGGGGACCAAGCAGGGATCCAATCCGCCCAGTCATCAATGTCTGGGGCTCTGAACGCAACGTCTCCATAGTTTGGATCATCATAGACAGGGACCTGGCAATTATCGAGGTGGTAGTCACCCCGGTCGAGATCAGGTGTCAAGGATTCTCCAGAGGTTTCCTCTTCATTGCCCAGAGACTCGTGGCTCTTAGACGATTTGACCACACTGGTTGTGGTGAATGGACTGTGAATAAACTCTTGAGCTGTTCCCGTTCCAGCCTCTGTGTCAGGGGTTGGTGAATAGACACTGTTCTCCTCCATGGACTGGTTTAGCAGCAGTGCCGCCGCAACATCAGCCCGGAGCTGAGTTAGTGTCCGGTCCTCATGCGGCCCCTGTGCAGCTTGAGCAGTGCTGGTGCACAGGTTTCAGACACCTTCCAACGTGGGCGCCGGAGCGTAAAGGCTCAACCAGGACATGCCGTCTTGGCCGTGACTGATGCGCAAGTAGCGGCTGGAGTATGCGCGGCGGGTCCGGGCAGGGATGGTTTCAGGATACTGGCGTTCACGGAGTCGACGTGCCTTTTCACGGAAGCTTGGCAGAGTTGACGCTGCGGCCTTCTCGAGCAGGGCTTGCTCGAATGCGTGGATTGTGACTGGCGGCAAACCTGCTGCGCGCAGTAAGTCCGTCTCCTCGGCGATGACGACGGCGTGTTCCCACCCCAGCCCACCATCAACCAGCGTTGCCAAAGTTGTTGGCAATTGCTGGACTAGGGTGGATGCGTGATCCAGAAGCCTCTCGGACATGTTTTCAGGGATGGATAGTATGCTCGCGATTTCGGCTCGGATGCTGTTCATGCACTGTTGGTGTTGCCATGGATCCGCGTTTAGGACAGTGGCTTCCAATAGCGCTGTGGCCTGTAACCGCTCGATGAGCACGGCGGCCAGTGCGGCACATTGGTTTTGATGCTTCTTCAGCGCGACTAGTGCATCTGTGCATTCATCCATGAGAAGTCTGGCTGATTCCAGCTGCGATTGGGGGCCTTGATGCGAAGAATTTTCTGCAGACGACTGGAGGTTGTCTGGAATTCTGTCTCCAGACCGTGGGACGGCAGGGTCAGCTGAATGAGGTTCAGGATACTTCGGGAAGGATGACATGGCAGAAATGTCAGTGTCCAGCGGTTCAATAAGAGGCAGGGTCAGTCCAGCAATCAGGTCCGCCACATGTCCTGTGGTGGATGAAGCATCCCAGCCAGCCGGGATATTCATTGAATCGCCCATATCTTTATTTTAGTGTATATACACTAGTAGAACAAGGATTATTATGATGCATCGTTTATAGGTTCTAAGTCGTATGTTGAGCGCCAAGTACGGCCTGGTGTGCTCCTTCAAGTCCATACAGCTCTTGCGACTGTTCCTGCATGAGCGGTGACAAGGCACTTGCGAATCTATTGGCGGCAACCTCTGGCTCGAACAGCCCGGATACTTCCGGGCGATGTGGAGCCCACACCGGTTCACTCAGGTTCACACCGATTTCCCCCGATCCGTTCCTGACCGGTCTGCCCCTAGTCAATCCGCCCCGATCAGTTCGAATTCAATCCGTTCCGCGATTCTCGTTCACCACCTCCATGCGTGTACTGACGGCCTCCATGGGGCCCAAAGATCAGCATTGGAGGCGTGAGAGGGGTGCTGACAGTCGCCGGTTGGAGGGCCAGAACACGGTGGCTGGAAATTTGTGTGTCGGTTGTAGACGCTGTCTGGACAGCTGATGAAGGTGCTCTTCTGACTGCTTCGATCTTCAGCTTGCTTGCCGAGTGCTAGAGGAGATCATGGCTGGCAACTCATGGGGATCGAAGTGAATGATAGCTTTGCCTCGCGAGCGAAGATGGAGGCCCTACTGGAGGCACTACTGCGCGGCTGTCCAGGGCTGTTCTACTGCGTTGCTGGTCTTCGCTAATTGTCTTTGATACCCGGCTGCGTCACACGACTCTGCGTTGAGTTTGGCGCCAATAGCCCATTCAGGTTCAGTCGGGAAGCCGAGTATCCTATTGTCCCGCCCAGACAACGGCCGAACCCATACCATTCAGTTTTAGGATGCGTGCTTTCTGGAGTCACATTCAGGAGGCCACGTTTCACGTGAAACAGAAGAGGTAGAGGTAGGAGCAGCCTGAGAAGCAGCCGGCATGAAGCAGATTTTCTAGGGGACCCACAAATAATAGTATTGCGCGGGTGAGAAAAAGGGAATTTCCGCGCGGAAGCTATGAGCGCTTTGAAGCTTAGGATCAGTCTGAGAGAAACGCTGGAGTGGTTTAAATGACTGTGGACCGGGAGCACCCCGGTCCACAGTCATTAATATCATTCGCCTCTTTACTTCAGGACGTCTGCGAATTCCTTCTCAAAGTACTGCTTGGGGCGGGCACCAATAACAGTGCTCTGCACTTCTCCGCCGTTGAAGAGGTAAACGGCAGGAATGGAGGTGATTCCATACTTGGCGGAAATGGCGGGATTTGCATCAACATCCACCTTCACCACCTCTACCTTGTCCGAGTACTCCACAGAAATTTCATCCAGGATGGGGCCCAGCTTGCGGCAGGGACCGCACCATTCTGCCCAGAAATCCACAATAACCGGCTTTTCTGACTTCAGGACAACGTCTGCAAATGTTGCATCCGTGGCGCTCTTTGCGTTGCTCATGGGAATCTGCTTTCTCTTAGGAGTCTTGCTCGGCGAGGTAATGCTCAACATCTAGTGCTGCAACACAGCCTGAACCAGCGGCCGTGATGGCCTGGCGGTACGTGGGGTCCACTACGTCGCCAGCAGCGAAGACACCCTTGATGCTCGTCTTGGAGGAGCGACTCTCTACGGCAATGGTTCCTGCCTCTGTTAGCTCCAGGACACCCTTGACGAGATCAACACGAGGATCGTTGCCTATAGCAACGAATAGTCCCGTCACGGCCAAGTCACTTTGTTCCCCTGTGACAAGGTTGTTTAACCGTGCACCGGTTACCTTGGCTTCACCTTCGACGCTGACAACCTCGGAGTTCCAGATGAACTTGATCTTCGGATGCTTCAGCGCGCGTTCGGCCATGATCTTGGATGCGCGTAGGCTGTCACGGCGGTGAACAACCGTGACTGTTGCCGCAAACTTGGTTAGGAAGATGGCTTCCTCCATGGCGGAATCGCCGCCACCAATAACGGCAATGTCCTGGCCCTTGAAGAAGAAACCGTCGCAGGTGGCACAGGAGCTGACGCCATGGCCCACCAGGCGCTTCTCACCATCAACCCCAAGTTCCCGGTAAGCCGAACCCGTGGAAATAATTACGGTGCGTGCCTTGAATTCCTGGCCATCGGCAAGGGTTACAGTCTTGATGGCACCCTCGAGCTCTACTGATGTGACGTCGTCGTACATCACCTCGGTGCCAAACTTCTCAGCCTGCTGGCCAAGGTTTTCCATCAGATCCGGGCCCATGATGCCATCGGGGAAACCGGGGAAATTCTCCACGTCAGTGGTGTTCATCAGTTCGCCACCAGCCGTGACTGAACCGGCAATCATGAGCGGTTTGAGGTCGGCGCGGGCAGTGTAGATCGCGGCCGTGTAACCTGCGGGGCCGGAGCCAACAATAATGACGTCGCGGACTTCGCTGGCGGGGGTAACTTCAGTGCTCACGGGTGAGTGTTCCTTTTCCTTCATAGACGGAACCGCGCTACGGCGGCCCAATAGCTCCTTCGCTAACCACAACCGGTACAGAGAGACACTTATTCCGAATAGGTTGTGGGCGGCGTAGGGGATGGTTACTTGATGCTGATTTCAGTGATCTTTAATCCGAAGGGATAGGTGACATACGGCTGCAACCGGGGCAGTTCCGTGAAGTTGATAATCACGTATTTGGCGGTAACCCCAGGAGCTGCCGTCAACGTGAAGTCCGGTGAGCTGAATGAGCCGCTACCGATCTTCGTGGCATCCTGCAGAACAGGCTTACTGTTAGTTAGGATGTTGAACTGGCCACCGAATCCGGCGAGCTGGTTAATGGTGACTGAACTGATGGTTGACTCAGCCTGTAGTTCCACCACCAGGTTGATGCTGTCTGTCTGGTCGGCGAACGCGGCGTTTGAGAACTCTACGGTAGGCCAGTAAGTGGCTTTGTTTCCATCGATGGCGTCCTTGAGCCGGGGGTAAAACGCCTCACTGTAGTTCGGTGCGCCCGGATTGTAGACGGTGATATCCGTTAGCCCCTTGATAACAGGTGCCACGACCGCGGGCGCTGGGGGTGCCGCGGGGCTCTGCGCTTCTGTGGGCACAGGAGCCGTGGTGGTGGTAGGGCCAGCTTGAACTTCCGGGCCGGGGAACAAGTTGGTGATGTGCGATACCGCAAAGATGAGAGCGCCAATGAGCAGGACACCGAAAATGGCGCCCGTCAGCCAACGGCCGGTGGCACGAGGAGCATTTCCGTCATCCTCGTCGTCGAGATAGTCCTCGGACTCCGTGTAGTCGTCATGGGCGTCCAGGAGTTCCGCCGGGAATCTTCCGGGCCGCCTGGTCTCGTCCAGGTTCTCCTGATGGTCCTCGTTGATGAATCCATAGTCATCCTCATCCCAGAGCGTCACCTTTGAAACAGGGGGTGGTGCTACTGCGGGGGAAGGAACTGCGGCGGCACTTGCGCCGGCGATTCCGCTCACCGCTGCGGTGGGCGGCGGGGTGGGAACATCCGCGTGTGTTGGTGGCGGGGTGGTAATGCCGGGGATGGGGTGGGCCGGCGTCAGCGGGGAGTTGTCCTCGTAGACGTAGGCATCCTTTATAGGAGCTGCGTCCCGGGCCTTGCCGAAAATTTCCGTGCCAAGAGTATCAGTGAAGAACGGCTCCTGGTAGACCTCTTCCAAGGGTTCCGTGGGAACCACCAAGTCAAGCAGGTCAGCAGGGGAATTCCTGGCGGCGATGAGGTAGGTGGCGTTTCCTTCCACACCCAGATCCAAGATGGAAACACTGGAAACCCTTGCACCCGTGGCCACTTCCCTGGCGCTCTGCGTCAGGTTGGGTGAGTTCTCAACAGCTGCCACCAAGATACTCACGGGGCGGTTGAGGACCTGATCCAGGCCGTCGAGGATAATATCGTTCTCGGCAGAGGCCAAGATGCGGCCGGTCACTTTGTAGCGGCCGCCAAGGATAGAGCCCACATCAATGGGTTGTGGCACCAAATCCTCCTTTTACAAACACGGTGGCCGGTGTCAATGAAGATCACAAGCCATATTTTGACTGATTCTATAGGAAAACACTGTAAGGGCCGTGGTTGGGGCGTATCACGGAACGGCGTTGGTCCAATATCTTTATTTTCCGGGTATCAGATTGCGTACTTTGTTGATCAGCGGATTCAAAAGGGCATCAATTTCATCCACACGCAGCTGCTTCAAAACCAGAACATAGACCACCGCCATGGCAGATCCCACAACAGCCAAGGTCACCACTGACGCTTGAATAGATGTCCACATAAAGCCTCCGGTTGCGGAGCTTCCAAAAAGCCTCAACAAAAGCTCCCCAACAATGCCGCTAAGGAGGGCCGCAGCGAGAAAACGCATATGTGCGCGCAGAATAAGGCCGCCACCGTAGTCGCCCAGTTGGGCCTTCAGTAATCGGTGGCTGATCATGGGCCCTACGAAGTTGCTGATGGTGTAGCTCAGTGCAATGCCGTAAATGATCCATTCCGGGGGCAGTTGACCGGCTATCAATACACAGCTTAGAAGCACAGCCACTGCGATGCATTGCAGAATGAATGGGGTCTTGGCATTCTCCTGAGAATAGAAAACTCTGTTGAGAATGAAATTGATACTGAAGAACGGAGCCCCGACGGCCAAAATAGCCAGCGTGATGGCCACCTGACGGCCCACCAGCTCCTGATTTCCGCTAAAGAGCATCCCGAGGGGACCGGACAGCACCAGCAAAGCCATAGCGGCAAAGACCGTAGCCATCCCCGTGGTCCGCAACGCACTGGAGACGGAGGATCGCAACGCCGGAAGGTTCTTGCTTGCTGCGGCGTGTGCCATGGCCGTAAACATCACCGTGGCAATGGACAACGCAATGGTTGAATGCGGCATGATGTACATCTCGGTTGCACGGCTCAATACCAGAGCGCCAGGATACACAGACCCACCAGCGTTGCTGTCTGCGCCGCTCGGGATGGTGGCGATGCGCAGGATGAGGATAAAGCTCAAGTTGCCAATAATCATGGTTCCCATGGTCCATGTGGCGATCTTGGCAGTGGCTCCTAGCCCTGCGCCCTTCAAAGAGAACTTGGGGCGCAGGTTCAAACCCAGACGGTGAACAGGTATAAGCAACACCACGGACTGGGCGATGATGCCGAGAGTGGCGGTACCGGCCAGGATCCACGATTGTCCGGTGGTCCAGTTACCGACCGTGTGCGGGTTAGTCGCGGAGCTGCCAGCAACAAAAATGAACACGAGCAATCCGGTAATGGCCACCACATTGTTCACCACAGGGGCCCAAGCGTAAGCCTTGAAGGAGTTATGCGCATTGAGGACTTGCCCCAACAGCGAGAACAACCCGTAAAAGAAGATCTGTGGCAACAAGAACAAACCAAAGGTAATGGCGAGTTCTAGTTGCTTACCTGTGAACGAAGTTGACAGGCTCATGATGGGTACCACAAGGAGCATGACGACGGCGGTCAGCGTCAGCAGACCCAGAAGTCCTAGGGTCAGCAGCCGAGAAATGAATTCACGGCCGCCATCAGGATGCTTGCTGGCCTTGGCAATCTGCGGGATCAACACGGCATTGAAGACACCTCCTGCCAGCATGAGGAAGATCAAGTTGGGCAGGTAGTTGGCGCCTTCAAAAATGTCACCGATGACCGTGCCGGCCACGGCGATGCTCAAGATAATTCCCTTAATCAACCCCAAAATACGGGACACCAAGGTGCCAACTGCCATGTTGGCGCTGGAACGCGCAGCAGAAGGGCTCATGCGTCCCTTGCTCGCGGTATGAGCTAGGGGCGGAGCGGGGACAAGAGCAGGGTTCCGGGGAGGCACACGCGGTGCGGCTACGGGTTTAGGCGGGATGTTAACCCGTTCAACATTAGACATCACCACCATCATCTCATTGCAGCCTTGAGACGCGCTGACAATGGACACGCACTGAGCGTGGACTCATGGGAGTGCACGCTCACTATCCTGAGCGGCGGCTACTGGACTAAAAATATTCCGGTAATAATTCCCGCGCCAAATCGGTGATGCGCCGCTCATTGGGGAAGGAGAGCTTTCTTGCCAGCTCATTGAGCGGCACCCAAGCGACATCTACTGCTTCATGGTCCGGATCGTTCTCAATGGTTAAGAACCCGCCGGTGGCACGCAACAAGAAGTGATGGACCGTTTTGTGCACTCGGTGGCCGCTAACGGTAAACCAGTAGTCAATGCTGCCCAGGGGAGCCAGAATCTCCCCGGCTATGCCGGTTTCTTCCTCAATCTCCCGGACAGCAGCCTCTGCATGAGTTTCCACACCTTCGGGATGCCCCTTCGGCAGGCACCACTCAAGCCGGCCGCCACGGTTGATGCGGGCAATGATGGCAACCTGGGGAACACCTTGGTGCATTTCCACCACCACACCACCTGCCGAGACTTCCTCAATAGTGGGTAACTGGCTCGGTGCTGCGGGCGCTCCGAGTGCTCCCATTGCCGGTGGCAACGGGTTCCTCTTGGGCGCGCGCGGCACGGGGTGGACCATGCAGTCCACTCTAGCTATCTTTGGCCTTGGATGATGACAGGCCCAGCGGTGCAGTTTTGCGGTGCCTTATGAGTAGCGAGGCGGGATTGGTGTCCTGGACAAACCCGGGAGGGTAAAAGTCTGGCATTCTTAAGGGACCATGGATTTAGTGCCTGATACCTCAAAATTTGACCCGGTTGTTCTTGAACTGGGGATGCTCTTTGCCAATGCTGGCTTTGAGCTTTCCCTCGTTGGCGGACCGGTCCGCGACTTGTTTCTGGGCCGGGTTTCTCCCGACCTAGATTTCACCACGAATGCCACCCCGGATGAGATTCTCGCCGTGGCAAAAAAATGGGCGGATTCACACTGGGAGATGGGCCGCGACTTTGGCACTATTGGCTTTCGCAAACGCAACTCTGCGAAAGAGGTGCTCCTCATTGAGGTCACCACTTACCGAGCAGAAGCTTACGATCCGGACTCCCGCAAACCCGTAGTGGCTTTTGGCACCTCCCTTGTGGATGACCTGCAGAGGCGTGACTTCAGCGTCAACGCAATGGCGTTGCGGCTGCCCGCCATGGAACTTGTGGACCCGTTCGGCGGTGCCAAAGACCTGGCCGCCGGGCTGTTGCGCACGCCGGGAACTGCTGAAAATTCCTTTTCTGATGATCCCCTGCGCATGATGCGCGCCGCACGCTTTGCCTCGCAACTTGGCTTCACATTGCATCCGGACGTGCTTGCTGCCATGAAGGACATGGCCGGGCGTATCAGCATCATCTCAGCCGAGCGGGTTCGCGAGGAGCTGGTCAAGCTCATTTGCGGTGCCCACCCGCGGGCCGGGATCGATATTTTGGTGGAAACGGGCTTGGCCGAACTGGTGCTGCCAGAGATTCCAGCGCTTAAGTTGGAAACCGATGAGCACCACAGGCACAAGGACGTTTACCAGCACTCACTGCAGGTTCTGGAGCAGGCTGCCACCTTGGAGACAGGGCCGGAGGGGCCTGTTCCCGGGCCAAACTTTGTTTTGCGTTTTGCTGCGTTGATGCACGACGTCGGCAAGCCCAAGACCCGCCGTTTTGAACCGGGCGGCGCGGTCAGCTTCCGCCACCACGATCTGGCCGGGGCGAAACTCACGGCCAAGCGGATGAAGGCGCTGCGTTTTGACAACGATTCCATCAAGGCCGTTTCCCGGCTTGTGGAGCTGCATATGCGCTTTTACGGGTATGGGGAATCGGGCTGGAGTGACTCCGCCGTTCGCCGTTATGTGACGGATGCGGGCCCGCTGTTGGAGCACCTGCACCGGCTAACCCGTTCCGATGTGACCACAAGAAACCAGCGCAAGGCGGATAGGCTCTCCTTTGCCTATGATGATCTGGAACAGCGCATTGCTGTTCTGGCGCAGCAGGAAGAGCTGGATGCTATCCGTCCTGACCTTGACGGGGCTGCCATCATGGCCCTGCTCGGCATCAAGCCAGGGCGTGTGGTGGGCCGTGCCTACAACTTCCTCATGGAGCAGCGGATGGAACACGGTCCGCTGGGGCCGGATAAGGCGCAGGCCGTCCTCCGCGACTGGTGGACGGAGCAGCCCGAGTCGCAGCCTGAGGCGGCACATGCGCCACGAGTGCCACAAACGCCTAAGTCAGAGCTTGAAGGCGCAGCTAAGTCCGCGGGTCCTGCAGAAGACTGACGAGTGAGATTCATAATAATATTCTCTGATTGGAATATACGCAATGAGTAATATATCAAAGGGAAGCACTCCGACCAGTGCAACAGCAGCCCTGGGCGGGCCAAAACTCTGGCTATTGCGCCATGGCGAGACCGAGTGGTCCCGCAGCGGCCAGTACACGGGATTGACGGACTTGCCGTTGACACAGGTGGGAGAGGACCAGGCACGCTCCGCGCAGGCTGCATTGGCCGGCGTCGACTTTGACCTTGTTCTTACATCCCCATTGCAGCGGGCATACCGTACGGCGATTCTTGCCGGCTTCCCTGAGGCAATTGTGGAACCCAACGCGGTGGAATGGGACTATGGCGATTACGAAGGCGTTGACAGCGCTGTGGTGCGCGCGGAGAACCCCGGGTACTTGATTTGGGACAACGGAGTTCCCAACGGGGAAACTCTGGAGCAGGTGGGAGAGCGTGCGGATCGGATTGTGAGCCGGGCATTGGCCATCACCCGGGAGGACGGCAACCCTGCCAACGTTCTGTTGGTGGCCCACGGACATTTCCTGCGCATCATGGCCGCCCGCTGGCTGCGCTTGCCGGCCGGTTCCGGCAGGCATTTTGTGTTGGGTACAGCCAAAGTTTGCACGCTCGGATGGGATAAGAAAACCCCTGCGATCGAACAGTGGGGACTGTAGCACCGGCGTCGAGGTAATGCGCACACACCAAGCGGGCCATGAGGGGTTGAACAGGTAGGCTCGTAGCCATGCATCACTCACAGGCTTCGGGGACTCAAACCCGGCATCCCATTGTTGTGCCATCACGCAGCGACAACTTGCTGCGCACGTGGACCGAGGCTGTGGGCGGACCTCTGGGTACGCGCACTTCGCCGGGGCAGACCAACCCGGGTTTCTTCACTGTTGAGCGTGTTCTTGTCCTGATGGCAGCCGTTTCGGCGCTGATTGCAGTCATGACCAAGTCCCACTGCCGCACGGACGGCTGGACAACTCCCGACCAGTACTCCACAGTGTGCTTTTCGGTTTTCCCCAACGCTTTTGTTGATGACTCGGTGGGGACCTTGCTCCCCTTTTTCTCCCAGGGTTCCCCCTTTGAGCAACCGGTTCTGGCTGGCTGGATTGCCACAATCACTGCATGGCTGACGGGCAGTGCCGGGACAGGGGCCTTGCGCCAACTGGCTTTTTTTGACGTCAATGCGGCACTCATTGCGGCGGCTTGGATTACCGCCGTGGTACTAGTTGCCCGGACATCCGGGCGCAGGGTGTGGGACGCCGCCATGGTGGCAGCCAGCCCGGTGCTGATCTTGATGGCCTATGTGAGCTGGGACTTCTGGGCTGCGGCACTGGTCAGCGCCGGGATTTACCTCTTCGCTCGGAAGAAGACACTCTCGGCAGGAGTCTTCTTTGGCGTGGCCGCACTGGCCGCACCATACCCCATCTTCATCCTCATGGCGCTGGTGTTCCTAGGTATCCGAACCGGCCACGTAGCCAAGATGCTCGAGCTGATTGCCGCAGCGGCCATCGCCTGGCTACTGGGTTTGGCCCCGATCATGGCCATCAACCCGCCAGCCTTCCCGGATTACCTCAAAAACCTGATTTCCGCTGACGCCACGGAGTCCTCTCTATATGGGGGAATTAACTTGATTGCGGCCCGCATGGGCTGGCCGACTCTTGAGATTGGTGCCATAAATGCCATGTCAGGCATGCTCTTGATCTTGTTGGTAGCCGGGCTGTTGGGTTTGGCGATCTATACGCCCAGAACACCCAGGGTGGCACAGCTGGTGTTTATTGCGGCAGCAGGATTCATGGTCTTGAACAAGGGCACCGAACCGTGGCATGCGGTGTGGTTGGTGCCGCTGATTGCATTGGCCATGCCACGGTGGCGCCCGGTGCTTGTATGGCAGGCCGCGATCGTGACGCACTTTATTGCCCTGATGCTTTTCCGCAGCAAGAGCCTCGGTAACATCAGTAACCAGCACGCCATAGACACACCCTTTTTCCTCATGGCAGCCGTCATAGGCACAGTGGCAACCTGCATCATGGTGGGCTTGGTGATCCGTGACATGTTTGTGCCTGCCTATGATGTGGTGCGCCGTGCAGGGGTGGCCGATCCCCAGGGTGGGGTACTGCTGGAACCGAGGGCGGAATCCCTGATGGAGAAGGACTCCGGGGAAGGACTGCCTGGGAAAGAACTGCCAGGACAAGCGCCAAAGATTGCGGAAGTGCGCTGATCATGGTGGATGTTGCTGTTGTGGGTTCTGGCCCCAATGGCCTAGCCGCCGCTGTGACCTTGGCACGCGCGGGGCTGTCGGTGCAGGTTTTTGAAGATGCCGATTCGATTGGCGGAGGGACGCGTACTGCAGAAAGTACCTTGCCGGGTTTTCTTCACGATGTGTGCTCTGCCGTCCACCCCATGGCCTTGGCCTCGCCCTTCTTCCGAGCCTTCGAGCTGGAACGCCGGATAGAGCTGCTGGTACCTGAGGTCTCCTACGGGCACCCGCTGGACGGTGGCCGGGCCGGAATTGCCTACCGCGGCCTAGACCGAACTGTTGAGGCACTGGGCGCGGACGGGCCGGTTTGGCGCGCCCTGATGGAACCCCTCCTGCGCCGGCTGGAGGGGGTTGTTGATTTCACGCAGGGACCGCTGCTGCGACTGCCCAGGGATCCGTTGGCGGTGCTGAAATTTGGGGCCAGGGCCCTGCTGCAAGGAACGCCGGCATGGAACCTTGGCTTTGCGTTAGACGTGGCACCGGCCATGCTGACAGGAGTGTCCGCACATGCCATTGGCCGCCTACCGTCACCGTCCGCTGCGGGGGCGGGACTGCTGTTGGGAGTCTTGGCGCATGCCGGGGGCTGGCCGGTTCCCAAGGGCGGCTCACACGCTATTTCCCAGGCGTTGGCCGATGATCTGTTAGCCCACGGAGGCCGGATTGAGATGGGAGTACGCATTGACAGCGTGGCCGAATTACGGGCTGCAACGGGCGCCACTGCCATCATCGCCAGCACTACGCCGCGTGCCCTGGTTGGGATGGCGGGTGCCGAGCTGCCATCTGCTTATGCGCGGAAGTTGGAATCCTTTAGCTATGGGGCAGGTGTGTGCAAAGTAGATTTTGCCCTTTCCGGACCTGTCCCGTGGACCGCGACCGATCTGCGGGCTGCGCCGACCTTGCACTTGGGCGGATCGCGGGAACAAATAGCGTTTGCCGAGAGTGAAGTGCTGGCAGGACGCCACCCAAAGAACCCTTATGTGCTCGCGGTGCAGGCAGGAGTTATTGATCAGACTCGGGCGCCGGCAGGACAACACACTTTGTGGGCCTACACGCACGTTCCGGCAGGATCCTCACGTGACTGCACAGCAGAGATCATTGATGCCGTAGAGAAGCACGCCCCAGGTTTCAGAGACTTGATCCTGGCAAGTTCAGTACAGAGCGCTCATGATGTGGGCGCCTACAACCTCAATTATATTGGCGGTGACATTGGCTCTGGAGCGGTCACCATGAGGCAGCTTTTACAACGCCCCGTGGTATCGATGGAGCCGTGGCGAACGCCCGTGCAAGGGCTCTACCTGGGATCAGCTTCCACCCCTCCCGGGCCTGCCGTGCATGGGATGGGCGGCTGGTTTGCAGCAAAATCTGCGTTGAAGCACACCTTTGGGCTGCCAATGCCAGCCTTGGGGGTGGATGTTTAAACGTGTGGCCCGCAGCTAACGCTGCGGGCCACACGTTTAAACATCCACCCGATGCTTAGGGTGGAGGATCAGGCTACTCTCAGAATTAGTTTCGGCGATCCAGAGTACCGATGGGGAGTCCCGCTGCATCCTTAATGCTCAAAACATCACCATTGATGACACCGCCAGCGGCCTTGGTTAGCCACTGGTCTACGCCTTCGCAAGCCATTTGAGTGCCGCTGAGCTGTGAAAAGGAGAGCTTGCCCTCAACCAGGAACCACTGGCCGGTAATCCGGTTGCAACCATCGCTGCCGCTGATGAAACCTGCTTGTTCGAAATCTGGGCTTTTATCGGCTCCCAAGGAGAGCTCCAAATAGGGTTGCTTGTCGGTGTTGTAACCATTGCCCCATGTGCCAACGGGGCCTGTTGCGGCACCGCAGGAAGAGATGGTCAAAGCAAGGAGTAGGCTGCCGCCAAGGGCTGCAATGCGTTTCATGATGAGGGGGGCTCCGATCGCGCTGGTCTATACATGCGTTTCCCTTATGTTATTGCATGGCCGCACAATCACGGCTTTTGCCTCCGGCGGGACGCTCGGATAACTGGGTCTAGAAGCTGCCAGCCAGTGCGGGCACCGGGGCGGTCAGGACGCCGTCGCGCATGGTGGCAACCAAGTCGGTGAGTGGGACAAACTCGGTGTCGTGCGTGACCATGATGGTGGCCACATTGAACTCGTCGCTGACCTTACGCAGCAACCGTACGATCGAATCGCTGCGAGCGTGGTCAAGGGCGGCTGTAGGTTCATCAACCAACAAGAGTTTGGGGTCGGCCATTAGAGCACGGGCTATATTCACGCGCTGACGCTGACCACCGGAGAGCTGGTGGGGACGTTTGCCAGCGCAATCGGCCAGCCCCACGAGGTCCAACAGTTCGGCGGCACCCACTGCAGCAGCCTTCAAGGACTTGCCGCGAAGGTGGTCAGTGATGATCAGCTGCTCCGAGGCAGTGAGCGAGGCCAACAGGTTGGGCTGTTGGAAGATGATCCCTACCTTGTCACGGCGCAGGGATGCCAGCTCTTTCTCGGAGAGTGCCGTGGCGTCCACGCCGTCGATCATGACAAGGCCCGAGGTGGGCTTGACCAAGGTTGCGGCAACCGCCAGCAGGCTCGACTTTCCGGAGCCGGACGGGCCCACTAGGGAGACAAACTGGCCGGGGTGAACTGTGAGGTTCACGGCGTCCAAGGCCGTCATTACCCCATCCCCATCGGGGTATTGCAGTGTCACATTGATCAGGTTCAAAGCAGTCATTTGGAGTTTCCTTAACAAATGGAAGGGGAAAGCTGTGTGTCTGGCGTGGTTGGGCCCACGCGTCCGAGGGTCCCGCTGCGAGCTTGCGGGCTGTGTGTCTGGCGTGGTTGGGCCCACGCGTCCGAGGGTCCCGCTGCGAGCTTGCGGGCTGTGTGTCTGGCGTGGTTGGGCCCACGCGTCCGAGGGTCCCGCTGCGAGCTTGCGAGTAGTGGGAGGGCGTGGGGACTAGTTGCCGCCGAGGGCGATCATGGCGTCGACCCGGGTGACCTTGCGGACAGCCAAGGCTGAACCGGCCAGGCCCAGGAGCACAATGCCGATTACCGGGAGCAAGGTGGTGGCCGGTGTGAGCAGAAACGGTGCACCCATTGCGGCGAAGAAACCGCCAACAATTCCCACGAGCCCACCAAGCCCGGCGCCTGCCACCAACACGATCGCCGCCTGCGTCAACGCGTCCCTCAACAAGTACGGACCGGATGCGCCCATGGCCTTCAGTACCGCAATGTCACGGGTGCGCTGGACGGTCCACACGGTCAGGAACGCCACGATCACCAAGGCTGAGATGCCATACAGGAACGCCTGCATCATCATGAGTGAGCCGTTCTCGCTCTTGTAGCCGCCCAGTCCTGCAAAGGCGCCGGTCCGCGTGGTGCTTACTGTGCCAGCGGCAGAGTTGGCGGCTGCGGTATCAACTGTTGCGCCGCTGCTGTACGTCACGGCCAAGGCAGTGGCGAGCTGGTTCGCGTCGCTCACATGCGCAATCTTGGTCCAGGCCGGCAATGACGTCCACACCACGGAGGAGTGTGAATACCATTGCTGGGGCACAATGGCGCTGACCCTCAGGTCCACACCGCCGAGGGTGACCATGTCGCCGGTGTCCAACGCCAAATCCTTGGCCACGTCCGCGCCAATGACCACCGTCTCATCGGTGACGGCCGACGGCGCGATCCCGCCACCTGTGCCATCCCCGCCGACACCAAAGACAGCCACGTTCGTGGTGCCCTGGCTAGCTCCCTTGGCCTGGAAACGGGTCTGGTTGATACCCAGCGGCACCACCGAGGCAACGCCGGGGGTCTTGGCCCATGAGTGCGCCTGTTCCTGGCTCACTTCACTTTCAGTGAAGGAAACCTTGGCCTCATTCTTGCCGGGGGCACCAAACACCACCTGGTTGACGGCGATGCTGCCGCCGAGTTTTTCCAGTGCCGAGGTGTTTTGATTGCCCAGCCCTGCCGTCAGGCCGGACAACATCACCAACAGGAGGCTGATGAGTGCAACCACGGAGCCCATAAGGGCGAACCGTCCCTTGGCAAAGCGGATGTCTCGGATTGCGAGGAACATAGAAGGCCTCTTTCAGATGCTGGAAGAACTAGTGTTTTTCCATGTGGATCAGTCATTACTTCAACTCTCCTGCGAAAACACTTCGCCTCCATCGCGGGGTTGGTTGATAGCGCGGAAGCGAGAGGTTGATAAGCCAATCAACCAATTGGTTGATGCGCAGAGGGGGCCACCAGCACTTATGCTGGTGGCATGTCTGCCGTGGATGCCCCGCCCGTCACGAATGCCCCGCCCATCACAAGTACTTCACCCGGCACGAGTACTGCGATTCTGCGATTCCTTCGCGTTACCTTGCATGTTGGCTTCGCAGTATTGCTGGCGGTAGGGGTTAGCCGCCTGCTCCTAGAAGCCGGTGAGCGCCCCAGCAGGTATGTCTACTTCGGGCTCAGCGTTGCGCTGGCACTGGTCTACCTCGTGGGGACGGTGGCTGAAAAGCGGTTCTCGGCCGGCAGGCTTCAAAAGAATCCACGCCGTTGGGCTGTGCTGTGGCTGGGCCTGATCACGGTGATGTGGGCAGTGTTGATGTTTGGATCAGTGGAATTTTCCTGGCTGGTCTTTCCGCTATTTTTCCTTCATCTGCATCTCCTGCCGCGGTGGGCGGGTATCGGCATGGTTTTGGTGATGACAGCGGGGGTGATACTTGCCCAGTGGGCCTCCTCCGGGGCTGATTTCCCCCCTCTGCCTGTGGTGCTGGGACCGGTTTTTGGCATGGCTTTTTCGATCGCCACTGCCAAGGCGTACAAGCTGCTGTATCAAGAAGGCGAGGCCCAGCGCCACGCTGCTGAGGAGCTGCGGCGCACCCGGGCCGAACTTGCCTCTACCCAGCACGAAGCAGGTGTTTTAGCTGAACGTGCACGACTGGCCCGAGAAATCCATGACACCCTGGCCCAAGGATTTTCCTCCATCATTTTGGTCTCCCGGGCGGCCCGGCGCAGCTTGGATTCAGGGGATCTGGAATCCGCCGGTGAATCTTTGACGATGGTGGAGGCAACGGCAGCCGAGAATCTGGCCGAGGCACGAAATTTTGTCCGCGGGCTCTCTTCGCCGGCGTTGGCTCAAACATCTCTCGTGGAGGCCCTGTCCAGGCTCTGTTCCAAGACGGAGCGTGAGGCGGCTGCCCGCGGCGGCCAGCTAGCGTGCAGTTTCCGGCTGGACGGGGAGCCTGTGGAGATCCCGCAGCCATACAAGGTCACCTTGTTCCGTGCCGCAACCACGAGTCTGGCCAATGTCTGGCTGCACGCCCACGCCACGTCCGCCGTCGTGAGTTTGGCGTTTTTGGGAAGTGAAGTAACTCTTGACGTGTACGACGACGGACGTGGCTTTGATCCGGATATCCTCCCCGGCGCGGTGGCTGGGCGGTCTGATGGAAGTGGCTTTGGGCTGCGCTCCCTCCGGGAGAGGGTGGTTGTCCAAGGCGGTACTCTGGCCCTGGAAACAGCCCCCGGTGAAGGAACAGTGGTAGCCATCCGGTTACCGCTAGGGGCGGGGGTTGATACTGGGTTTAATGCGGGGCTGGGTACTGAATTGGGTACTGGTTTGAGTTCGAGACAAGGGGATAGTAATGGGTGAAATTCGGATTTTGCTGGTGGATGACCATCCGGTAGTGCGTGCGGGATTGCGAGCCATGCTCACCGAGTTTGAGGGGTTCACCGTGGTGGCCGAGGCGCCCGAGGGTGGTGCCGCCATCAAGGAAGTCCAGCGGCTCGCGATGCTTGGTGAA
Source organism: Arthrobacter sp. UYCu511 (assembly GCF_040547105.1). Lineage (NCBI taxonomy): Bacteria > Bacillati > Actinomycetota > Actinomycetes > Micrococcales > Micrococcaceae > Arthrobacter > Arthrobacter sp. UYCu511. Next base: position 138,656 of record NZ_JBEPPB010000007.1, on the reverse strand, counting down.
CCTGTGGACGTGGTGTTGATGGATCTGCAAATGGGTGCCGGCATGGACGGTGTCAGCGCCACCAAGGCCATCAAGGAATTGACCGGGGCACCGCCAGTGCTGATTCTGACCACCTATGACACCGATGCGGACATTTTGGCGGCGGTAGAGGCCGGGGCCAGCGGGTACATGCTCAAGGATGCGCCGCCAGAGCAGATCCGCAGTGCTGTGCAATCGGCCGCGGCGGGACAGACGGCACTGGCACCAGAGGTTGCTGCGCGGCTCATGGGCCGGATCCGCAACCCTGCCCCCGCACTGTCCGGGCGCGAGGTGGAATTGGTGGAGTTGCTCGCCACGGGAATGGGCAACAAAGCAATCGCAAAACAGTTGTTCATCTCTGAAGCAACTGTCAAAACACACCTTGTACACATTTACGACAAGCTGGGCGTGGACAACCGGACAGCCGCCATCTCCGTTGCCGTCTCACGTAGGATTATTCGCAGTGCTGGCTGAAACCGTGCACGCCCGTACGAGGAAGATTTATAAGTGACCCGAGCCATTTCGGGCAGTAAGAATTATGTGTAATGTGAGCTAGAACACGGGGTGGTACGTGGGCAATATGGCTCCTAGTGGCTATGGGGGTTTGGCGATCCAGAAAAATGGGGCGTACGTCACATATCTTCCATTAGTGATATGCATAACAATTGTGTGGAATAGTGTGAATTGTTGTTCGCCACTGAACTTTAGGACCTCTCATTCGAGTGGTTACAGGACTCAGTAGGCGGCGTAGGCTCTCAATACAGCGTGCAAGGAAGCAGGAGGACCACCCGGTGAGGTTTTCGAAGGGCAAGGCGCGTTCGTACCAATTGAGCATGGCAGTGGTGTGCACACTATTGGCCTCTGGTGGTTTTGTGAGTGCGGGTTATGCCGGTACCTCGGCTGCGGATGCCGCAGCCGCCCAGGGTGCGCAGGCACTTATCCGTACCTCAGACAAATTCGAGGAAGCGTCCCCCGCGGGCTTCGACTCCTTCGCTGCGCAGGGGCTGGGTGTCAATATTTCCTTTGCCAAGACGTTGATTCTTGCCAAGAAACCGGCTGCTCCGCTGCGCTTTGACCTCACGGATCCCAATGGAAACACCCCTCATCTGGCCCGCTCAGTTAACGCCATGCGCGGAGATATTCCTGAGGTTTCAGCGGAGCTCATTTCCCAGGTTCGCAAAGACATTCTTGCTGCTGCTTTCCAAGGCTTGGGCCATCCGTATGTTTGGGGCGGCACCAGCTTTGATCATGGGTGGGATTGCTCCGGTTTTGTTCAGTGGGCTTACGCTCAAGCCGGAGTGGGCCTGCCCCGCACCGAGCAGTGGCTTCCGATGGTGGAGACCAGCAATCCCCAGCCAGGGGATCTAGTAGTGCAGAACCCGGACGGCCCTAACCACTGGTCGCATATTGGCCTCTATATTGGCAACGGCAAGATGATCAGTGCCTTGAACCCTTCGGTGGGAACATTTATCCACGCGCCCGCAGATGTCAGTAGTTCTTCCGCCTACTTCACCATGCCTGCCTTTGCTGCTGCCGATGAGAAGGCTGCCAAGGAAGCCAAGGAAAAGAAGGGCAAACTCTCCGCCGCTGGAAGCACTGACAAGACCAGCGCGGCCAAGCCCTCCGCGAAGCCGTCCACCACTACCGGAACCTCGAGGCCGGGCACCACAGCTCCCGGTACCACCGGGCCGGGCGCCACGACTCCCGGTACTACCGGGCCGGGCACAGCAACTCCCGTAACCGCGGGTCCGGGCACCACGCCTCCTGCTGTTGTGGACCCGCCGGTGACGACGGATCCGGCCACCACACCTCCCGTGGTTACTGATCCGCCCGTGACTACAGGACCCGCGGAGCCCGAGACGGTGGAGCCCATTGCGCCTGAGGCACCAGCGTCGACAGAGTCGGGAATCCAGGTGCCCGTTGGTGCGTCAACGCCGTCTGCACTAACCACTCTTCCAGGGCTGGAATCTGGAGCGCCGTAAACGGCACCTTTGGCCCTACGTCAGTAGGGGTAGCAACATTTTGACGGGGCGCCCGCCTTGGCCATTCGGCTGAAGCGGACGCCCTCTCTGGGTTAAGTGGTGAGGGAAAATAACGCCCCGCCACCAAGGTGCCCAAGCGGAAAGCAAGGCTAAGCGTATTTTGTGCCTCAGGTCACGAAATACGGTGTTATCCATCACATTTTCATGTACGCTGGACTCAGATCACGAATGTTTGATTAATCATGAGTTCTACGCGTGAAAAAGCATCACAAGACATCATTTCCGCTTGAAAGTGAGTTCCCATGTCAGTGCTCCACAAAAACAATCCGGCGAACCCGCCGACAAAAATCCCAGAGCGGAGGATCTTTGGCCGACGGGCTACGGCAGTTGCTCTTGCAGCTCTGCTCGCCGCGGGCGCCGTGCCAGCGTTGGCATTGTCTCCCGCTGCGATGGCCGCTCCCGGAACTCCGATTTCGGCATCAAACATTAAGCCCGAAGTTGCTGTGGACGCTGGTGGGGCCACTTTGGGTGCAATCAGCGCATTCACCAAAGCCGGCAATGTGGTTAATTTGACCCCCGCCACGGGCGCCGTTCGGGTGACCTTCCTTGACGATGGCAACTTCCGTCTGGAAGCAACCCCCACGGGAACTTTCGCCGACCCGGCAAACACCCCTGCGAGCCCGGCCGACCCGCAGCGCTCGGCCAACATTGTGGTTGGCCAGGCTGACTTCGCCGCAGGCTCTGTCGACGTCATCGATGCTGGCGGCCTGATTACGATGACCACGGCAAAAGTCAAGCTTGAGGTCAAAAAGTCAACTGGAGCTTTCACTCTTAAGCACACGGACGGCTCCATCATCTGGCAGGAGTCCTCAGCACTGAGCTTCGGTGCGAACTCAACAACTCAGCACCTAACCCCGATTAAAGGGGAGCAGTTCCTTGGCGGCGGCATGCAGAACGGCCGCGTGGTTCACACCGGCTCCACCATCAACATCTCCAACAACTACGATTGGGATGACGAAGGCCACCCGAACGCCGTTCCCTATTACATGACAAGTGCCGGCTACGGCGTGCTGCGGAACACCTTCGCGCAGGGTTCCTATACCTTCACTGACAATGAAACCACCACACACAGGGAAAAGCGTTTTGACGCTTACTACTTCGTCGGTGACTACAAGCAGAGCCTTGACGGATACACCAAGCTAACCGGCCGCCCCAACCTCCCGCCCGTCTACGGCCTAGAGTATGGCGACGCCGATTGCTACAACCGCTCGAACCCCACCTACTCTTCTTCGGGTTTCAACAACCCAGCTGCGCCCAAGCAGGTCACCTTTGACGCGGTGAAGACTGCTAAGGAATTCAAAGCCAATGACATGCCCGCAGGCTGGATGATTGTCAATGACGGTTATGGCTGTGAATACACTGAGGACGCCGCAGGCTACGACAAGAACGCGCCCTACGATCCCAACAGTCCCGACAAGGGTCTGGGAAATACTGTCAAGGCCATCAAGGCCGAAGCAGACCTGAAGACCGGTTTGTGGACCCAGCGTTCCTTGACCAAGCAGGAGGCTGAAGTTGGCGCCGATGGCATTGCCATGCGCAAGCTTGACGTGGCCTGGGTTGGAGAAGGCTACCGCCTGGCGTTGACGGGCTGTGAAAGTGCTAAGGGTGGCATTGAGGAATACTCCAGCGGCCGCGCCAACACCTTGATGGTTGAGGGCTGGGCCGGTGCACAGCGTTGTGGTGTGCAGTGGACAGGAGACCACTCCGGCAACCTGGACCAGGCGCGCTGGGGGGTTCCGGCACTGGCCGGTGCAACCAACTCGGGCCAGGCCTTCACCACTTCCGACGTTGATGGGATCTTCGGCGGAAGCACCGAAAGCTACGTCCGGGACTTGCAGTGGAAGGCTTTCGCTCCGGAACTGTATTCCATGAGTGGCTGGGCCGCAGTGGATAAGCGCCCGTGGCTCTATGGTGAGGCTGCCACGGAGATTAACCGCAAGTACCTGCAAATGCGCCAGGAACTCATGCCTTACATCTACTCACTCTCTGTTAATGCCCACAACACCGGCGTTGGCATGATGCGGAGCATGCCGTTGGAATTCCCCAACGATCCGCTGTCGTACACCAAGGAAGCCGAAACCCAGTTCATGGTGGGTGCGAACTACCTGGTGGCGCCAGTTTCTGCCAGCAGTGATGTTCGCAGCGGAATTGTCCTGCCGTCAGGCAGCCAATGGGTGGACTACTGGTCCGGCACCATCTACCAAGGCGGCCAGGTTCTCAACGGCTACCATGCACCGCTGGAGACGCTCCCCATGTTCGTCCGTGCCGGTGCAGTGGTGCCCAAGGGCCTCATTGAGCGCAACGCTTCGCTAGTGCCGGAAAACTCCGCCCTCACGGTTGACGTTTACCCCACAGGCAACTCCTCCTTTGCTTTGAACGAGGATGACAAGGTCACCCGCGAGTACAGGAACGGCAAGTCCAGCAAGCAGGAATTCAAGGTCACCGCGCCGGCTAAGAATGGTGGCGACGTCACCGTCACCATCGGCAAGCGCGACGGCGACTACACCGGCAAGGCGGCCTCCCGCCCCTACAAGCTCGCTGTTCACAGCGGCTCGGCCCCGGCCTCCGTCACTGTTGGCACCACCACGCTGACCAAGTTTGCTGACGCCGCAGCCTTGGAGGCTGCTACCACCGGCTGGTACTACGACGCTGCCGACGCTGGCGGTACTGTCCACGTCAAGGCCGGCGCCGTTGCCTCTGCGGCAACGGCTACCATCACGCTGAAGGCAACCTCCGCCGTTGGCGGCACTGACTCCGATGCCAAGGCAGCTGAAGTTGCCGTTCAGCTAGAAGATAAGGTCTTCCAGGGACAGGCAACCTCAGCCTCAGCTTCCTTCACCAACACCGGCAGCAACGCCAAGACCAATGTTGTCATCAGCCCCGTAGTTCCTGCGGGCTGGACTGTCAGCAACGCCAAGGGCGCTACGGTGGCCTCGGTTGCTCCCGGCACCACGGTCCAGGCCATCTTTGATCTGGTACCTGGGGCAACTTCTGCCGCGGGTCAGCAAACAGTGGGCGCCAAGGCAAGCTACAAGGACTCCAAGAGCGTGAGCCAGGAAGTCTCCGGTGCGAACCAGATGTACGTGGCGTACGGCTCACTCGCCGGAGCGTTCAACAACATCTCGGTCACGAGTGCAAGTGGTTCCTTTGCTGACAAGCTGGGCAACTTTGACGGGGGCAACGCCTCCTACAGCATTGAACAGCTGAAAACGGCTCCGATTCCCGCCGGTGGCGTCACGCCCGGTTCCACCGTCACCGTGGATGCCGGTCTGGCCACAGAGGTCAACTACACCTGGCCTACCGTTGGCGCTGACAAGAAGAACGCCGTGGCGCTGGATGGGCAGACTGTTGCCCTCTCCGGCCAGGGCACAGACCTGGCTATCTTGGGCTCCTCCAATAGTGGTTCGGGTGCCTCCCCGGAGTTCACCATTACCTACACGGATGGCACTGTTCAGAAGCAGTCCACCTACTTCCCGAACTGGCTGCCGCAGGGCAATACTCAAGGGGCTAAAGTGGCGATCAAGTCACTTGGACGTAATAGCCAGTCCAACGCTGAAAATCCGGAGTACAAGGACTACGGCTACCAGATTTATTCCGGTACGCTGCGCCTGTTGCCGGCCAAGACACTGGCCTCAGTGACACTGCCAGTGACAACCTCCGTCAAGATCTTTGACTGGCAAGTGGTGAACTTCCCCTTGCCTGACGCCCCCAGTGCAGATGCCTTTGTCTCGGATCTGGATTGGGTATCAGCCAGCAACGGTTACGGCGTCATCGGTAAGGACGTAGCAAACAAGGACGCCGCGAATTCACCTGACGCGCCGTTGACCATTGTTGACGCTTCCGGTGCCGAAACGGTTACACACAAATACGAGAAGGGCCTTGGCGTTCACGCCCCTTCCAACGTCAGCTACTACGTGGGTGGGCAGTGCAGCCGCTTCACCAGCCAGGTTGGTCTGGAAGGCGACTTCGCTGGCAAGATCATCTTCTCGGTGGTTGGCGATGGCAAGCAGCTCTACCAGAGCCGCACCTATGTACAGGGCTTCGCTCCGGAGTCCCTTGATCTTGACCTGACGGGCATTTCTTACTTGGAACTGCACGTTGACCCGATCTCTGCAGGTGCCATCAGCGGCGCCCACGGCGTGTGGGGCAATGCCAAGGTCACTTGCTCGGATGCCGCACCGGCTGACACGGTTGCCCCTGTCACCACGGCCACCGTGGATCCCGCCGCCCCGGCCGCCAGCGGCTGGTACACCACGGTTACCTCGGTCTCCTTGGCCGCCACGGATAATGTGGGTGTTGCCAAGACCGAATACCAGATCGGTTCCGGCCCCTGGGTTGACTACACCAAGGCTGTCACGCTGCCCGAGGGTGTCAACACCTTCAAGTACCGCTCCACTGATGCCGCAGGCAACGTTGAAGCGGAGAAGGCAACTGCCGAATTCAAGGTGGATACTCAGGTTCCTGTTGTCACTGCCATTGTTAACGCCGGTGCGCGCACTGTTGTTGTGGAGGCTAGTGATTCAGGTTCTGGCGTTGCCACGGTGGAGTTCTCCACCAATGGTGGTGCCACCTGGCAGGCGTACACCTCGGCTATCAACGCCAAGGACGACGGCGTGTCCGTTGCTTACCGCGCAACGGATAAGGCCGGTCTCATGACCAGCTCAACTGTTGATGCTGTGATTGCACCGATCGAGGCGCCGGAACCGGGCGCACCGTCCCTGTCTGCGCCTACAACGGGTGTTGCTGGCTCCGAGATCACCGTTACGGCTAAGAACCTGATCGTAGGCACAAACTATGAGCTGTGGCTCCACTCGGAGCCGGTCAAGCTGGCAACCGTTAAGGGTGCAGGGACTGGGGCGGCTTCTGTGAAGGTCACCATTCCTGCCGGCTTCGAGGTGGGAGCTCATGAGCTGACACTGGAAATCGAAGGCACTGTGTTGGCGCGTACCGCCATTATGGTCACGGCGGCAACGGTTGACCCGCCGGTCACCGAACCCACGGACCCGGCAACCCCGACCGATCCGGCGAAGCCGACCACACCGTCCACCACGAAGCCCAGCGCTCCGACGGACAACGGTGAGAACACCAACAGTGACAACACCAACAGCAACGATGATGGCCTGGCCAGCACCGGTGCAAAGGTGATGTTGCCGGCCGGCATTGCACTGCTGCTGGTACTCGGAGGTGTTGTGGCGCTGGTCATCACCCGCCGCCGTCGGGCATAAGAGAAGAACAGACCTAAACAATGGCTAAGCGCCGGTCCGTGCAGAGAGTACAAATTTCTCTGCACGGGCCGGCACCTTTTTCACACACGCAACAACCAAGGAAAGCAGGCTTGATTTATGACATGGAAGCCAAAATACCGCGCCACAGCACTCGCCGTGGCAGCACTGATGGGGATGGCTGCGCTACCAAGCATGGTGGCCGCGCCAGCAACAGCAGCCCCGGCCCCGGAGACCGCAGCCGCGGGCGACGCTGACTACGCACAGGCTCTTACCCCGCCCATGGGATACAACAACTGGGCGCACTTTATGTGCAACATTGATGAGCAGCTTTTCAGGGACCAAGCCGATGCCATCGTGGCCAAGGGCTTGGACAAGGCAGGCTATGACACCGTCACGGTGGATGACTGCTGGATGCAAAAGGACCGGGACGCCAACGGGGATCTGCAAACCCGCTCGGAAACGTTCCCGTCAGGAATGAAAGCGCTGGGGGATTACATCCACAGCAAGGGCCTGAAATATGGCCTGTACCAAGATTCGGGCACCGTGACGTGCTCGGGTGGCGACTACGCCGGCAGTTACGGTCACTTTGATGAGGACATGAAACTGTTCGCCAGCTTCGGCGTGGACTACGTCAAGATGGACGGCTGCAACGTCCCCTCCGTCGCGGGGGAAACACAGGAGCAGACCTACAAGCGGATCTACTTCGAGGAAGCACAGGCCATTAAGGACAGCGGCCGTCCCATGATGCTTTCCAACTCAGCACCGGCCTACTTCTCCATCCCGACCAAGCTGCCGGCCTGGTATTCGGTCATGGACTGGTCCGGGGACATGAGCCAGCTGTGGCGTGAATCGTGGGACATCGATGTCTACAACACGGCCAACCCCAGCACGAGCCGCTGGCCCGGGATCATGCGCAACTACGACTACAACAAGCCCATCCAGCGCTTCGCCTCGGTGGGTCATTGGAACGACCCCGATTACATCATTGGCGGCAACGCCGGCGTGAGCCCCGTCGAGGCCCGGACACAGCTGTCCCTGTGGTCCATGATGGCCTCGCCGCTGATTTTGAGCACCGACATCACCGCCATCCCGGACAGTTTCCTGGCTGATCTTAAGCATCCGGGCATGATTGCCATTGACCAGGACCCCGCCGGCATTCAAGGCACCCTGGTTAGCAGCGACGGCACTGGCGAAGTCATGTACCGGCCGCTGTCTGACGGCAGCTTCGCAGTGAGCCTGTTCAACCGTTCCGGGGCACAGGCCACTGTCAGTACGACGGCGGCCAAGCTCGGTTTCGCAGCCGGCGGCAGTTACGAAGTGAGCAATGTGTGGACCGGTGAAAAATCCACCACTGCGGGCGCCTTCAGTGCCTCTTTGGGTTCGCACGCCACAGAGCTGTTGCGGGTCACACCCGTTGACGGAGCTGTTTTTGCCGCCCCATCGGGGCAGATCATGGCGCCGCAGGAAACCCGCTGCCTTGATGCGTCCGCAGCAGCTGCCACTCCTGGTGCTGCTGTGACACTGCAAAACTGCAACGGTAGCGAAGCCCAGCGCTTTGTCCGTGGCGCCGACCGCAGCCTGCAGGTTCTGGGCCAGTGCGCCACCGTTGACGGCGCCGGGATCAGGGGCTCAAAGCTGGTACTCAGTGACTGCACCGGTGCGGATGCGCAGAGCATTGGCTACAAGAAGAATGGCCAGCTGATCAGCGACTCGGCCGCACTCTGCGTGGGTACGCCCACCGGCGGTGCCGTCACTGTGGACAGCTGCGGCGACAATCCGCTGTACCAAATCTGGTCGGTTCCAGGTGAGGTGAGCAGCACTGTTGACCCGTTGCCGGCCGTGCCGCCGTCAGGTACCAACTGGCTTTCCGATATTGCCTGGACCAATGCCTCGGTAGGCTATGGCGTCATTGGCATTGACTCCGGTGTGAAGGACTCTGCTTCAGACGCGGATGTGCCCCTGACTGCTAACTACACCGACCCGGTGACGAACAAGAACCCTGTCTATGCCAAGGGACTGGGCGTACATGCTTCCTCCATCCTGAGCTACAACCTCGCCGCAAATTGCAGCAACTTCAGCTCGGATGCGTTCATGCAGGACCCCTTTGCCGGAACCGTAGTGTTCTCCCTCTGGACCGACGGGGTCAAGCGCTGGACGTCCAACCCGTCAACGGCAGGCACCGCGCCGCAAACCGTCAGCCTTGACGTTTCCGGGGTGACGGACCTAGAACTCCGTGTTGACCCGCCAGCCGGTGGCAACATCAACGGCGCCCACGGCGACTGGGGCAGCCCAAAGCTGGTGTGCGCTGACGCTGACACCGAACTTCCGGTGACCACGGCAACGTTCTCGGGTACGCCGTCGGCGTCCGGCTGGTACACCAGCGCCCCGACGTTGACGCTTGGCGCAACCGACAATGACAAGGTGGCCTCGAGTGAGTACCGCCTCAACGGTGGGGCCTGGGAAAGCTATACGGCGCCCGTGGCACTGCCCGAGGGTGAGAACACAGTAGATTTCCGCTCCACGGACGCCACAGGCAACCGTGAACCGGCCAAAACAGCCACCGCCAAGGTTGACACGCAGCTGCCGACGGTTTCTGCGGTTGTGGATGAGGATGCGCGCACCGTCACGGTGGACGCAAGCGATGCCGGTTCCGGCATTGCGTCGGTGGAATACTCCACCGACGGCGGCGCCACCTGGCAGGCGTACACCTCGGCTATCAAGGCCACGGACGGCGGAGTTTCCGTCGCCTACCGTGCCACGGATAAGGCCGGTCTGGTTGCTGCTTCTACGGTTGAAGCCGTGATTGCACCGATCGAGGTGCCGGAACCGACACCGACACCGACCCAGACCCCGGAGCCGAGCGATCCGTCAACTCCCACCGCTCCGCCAACCTCCAGTGCGCCGTCCATCAGCGACAGCGACGAGCTGGCCCACACCGGTGCCAGCGTCTTGCTGCCGGCAGGCATTGCCCTGCTGTTGGTGCTGGGAGGTGGTGTGGCGCTGGTCGTCACCCGCCGCCGTCGTGCTTAAACAGCAATAGGGACTAAGTAAAGGGTGCCGGGTTTCGGGGCAGGATTCACTGCTTGCCGGAATCCGGCACCCTTTCCCATGCAACCATTAGGGTGGTGCTTGGATTCGTCGGGTCCGAAAGCTGCTGTGTGCGCGATGCTTTTGACGTCGGGCTGTTTCCCCAGCCAAGAAGCTGAAAAGCCTGCTGCGGATTTGCGGACCGCGAAGAGCACCACTATGGGAAATGAGCGGGAAATAATTGCCGTCATTGCCCCGGAGGACATTGTGGAGGTCAAGCAAAACGAGACATCCAGTTTGCTCGGTTGTAGCGATGGGGAATACACGTGGACAGGACAAATAGCCGCTTACTTGCAGGACGGGGTGGACGGACCTGCCTATGTGCAAAAGATAAAGAAAACCTGGTCCGACAAAGGTAACTGGGACGTGGCTGAGCGCACCACAGCCCAAGGCATGACGGTTGTTGATATCTCGAACGCTGCGGGGTATAGCCACGGCATAGATTATTCAGAAAAGCACCACCTCGTGCGGGTCATGTCCTTTTCACCCTGCTTCACCATGGACCCGCCTTACCAGTACGGCAATGAATACTGACGTTTGCAGGGCTGCTGCCTAGCCGCGCTTCTGCAGGAAGTGCAGAACCGCAAGGACCCGGCGGTGGTCGTCACTGCTCTGATGCAGTCCCACCTTCATGAAGATGGCGCTGATGTGTTTTTCCACTGCGCCACCGCTGACCACAAGTGTCTTGGCGATGCCAGCATTGGTCAGGCCCTGCGCCATCAGTTCCAGCACCTGTGCCTCGCGCGGGCTCAGCTTCCTGATTGGATCGGTGGCACCACGGTTTGCCAGCAACGCTCCCACAACTTCAGGATCGATCACCGTGGCCCCTGCCGCAATGCGGTGGACGGCGTCGCTGAAATCCTCAAAGCGGGCCACCCTGTCCTTGAGTAAATAGCCCAAACCCGCGCCGGTTGTGGCGCCGGCAAGGAGCTCGCCTGCATAACTCAACTCCACATATTGTGAGAGTACGAGGACCGCCACCGCTGGATATTTTGCCCGTACCTGAAGGGCTGCTTTAAGTCCCTCGTCCCGGTGCGCGGGCGGCATGCGGACATCCGTGATCAGTAGATCCGGGAGGTGCTCATCGACAGCCTTGAGTAATTCGACGCCGTCACCCACTGCTGCGCACACCTCCGTACCGATTTCCTCGAGCAGGCGGACCAAGCCCTCACGGAGCAACACGGAATCTTCAGCAAGAACAACACGCATGGCTCCAGCGTACTGCCGGCGGTTCCCGAGCTCTGTTGCTGGGGCAGTTGCCAGGGCCGTCTCAGCCATGCAGGGGGATGTCCACGCGCAGGGTGGTGGGTCCGCCGTCGGGACTTATTATCTCCAACGAACCATCCACACCCGCAAGCCTGTCAACCAAGCCGGAAAGCCCATGCCCCTTGCCCACATGGGCGCCGCCAACGCTGTCGTCAATGACCTCAACGACCAACGTGGCGGCCGTGGCATCAAGTGAGAGGCCGGCCTGACATGCCCCGGAATGCTTTGAAACATTTGCCAGAGCCTCGGAAATGACAAAATAGGCGGCATTCTCCGCGCTTTGCGGCAGCCGGGCCCCCGGCTCAAGGCTGCCGGCAACGCTCACGGGAACTGTGGAGCGGGCGGCCAAAGACTCGGCAGCGGCACGCAGGCCCCGATCGGCCAGCAGGGGCGGGGCGATCCCGCGGGAAAGCTGGCGTAGCTCATTCAGGGCCTCCCTGCTCTGTTCCAGTGCCCCATCCATGAGCTCCCTTGCTGCGGCGGGGTCGGTATCCATGCGGCGCTGGGCCGCCTCAACGTCCATCTGCAAACGGATGAGCCGCTGCTGCGGGCCGTCGTGCAGGTCCCGCTCAATTCTGCGTAGTGTGCTTGCTTCCTCCGAAACCACCTGGGCGCGGCTGGTGGTTAGCTTTTCGTCGCGTGCCCGGAGTGCAGCGTTCTCGTTTGTGAGCAGGCCACGTGCAACGGCGGCGTCCGCCATCGCCAAGAGTCGGGTGATGAAAGGGAACAACAGGAGCAGCGCGATGCCGTAAAACACGCCAAGGATGCCCTCCGCCACGGTGGGGCTGACGCCCATGAACCTATCAAGGCCGATGAGAGCAGCCAATGAGGTGTTATCCGCGGGCAAGAAACGCAGCCAGAACCATTGGGTCAATCCACCGAGAATGGCCGCCATGATGCTCAGGACCACGCTAAATGTAGCTGTGCGTAGCGGAAACGCCACGAGGAAGCCGTGCGCGAAGTCCTTCCACAGCTGCGGGTCTGCGAGGTTCTTGAACATGCCGCTGATGGTGAAGCGGTGTGCGGGGCGGTAATGCACTGGGGGAATGCTGCTGGCCCAACGCTTCATCGCGGCCCTGTTGAGGTTGGCAAACCAGCGGGCTGTGGCCAGACAGGCCACCAGAACCGGCAGACCCACCCAGACGACAATCGTGGACAAGCCAAGGGTGAACAGTGCCGTTAGCGCAGTGAAGGAAGCAATAGAGACTAAGAATCCTGGCAGGATATAGAAGAGGTCAGTGCCGATTTGGCGCCACGTGGCAGGCCGCCAAATGGCCCACGAGGTTCGGGGCAGGGATGCAGTGCTGTTCATCATGATTCAATCCTTGCCGCGGCGGGGTGCTGAAACCATCATGCCAGCCGGTCTTTACAAGGTAGGGATATCCCCACCACTGCTCATGCGGACCCGTGCCTGAATTCATCCGGGAGAAATGGTCGCTTAGCGGGGAGCTAAACGACCATTTCTCCCGGATGGACGCGTTCGGAAAGAGCGGGCAGGCAGTGGGCTCAGAAGATGGGAGAATTGCCAAGTGGGACATATTGACGTTGCAAACATTGACTACTTTCTCTCCGACGGCCGGCAGCTGCTGAACGGGGTGAATTTCCGCGTCTCCGACGGCAGTAAAACCGCTTTGATTGGCCCTAACGGCACAGGTAAAACCACCTTGCTGCGTATCATCTGCCAGGACATCAAGGCCGATGAAGGAGCCGTATCGCGCTCCGGAAGCATGGGCATCATGCGCCAGTTTGTTGGCCAGGTCCGCGACGAGAGCACGGTGCGTGAGCTATTGCTCTCGGTGGCGTCGGCGACCATTGCCGCGGCTGGCAAGGCTGTGGATGACGCCGAACTGGCCATGCTGGAGCGCGACGACGAGCCCAGTCAGATGGCGTACGCCCAAGCAATTGCCGATTGGGGTGATGTTGGCGGCTACGAGATGGAAACCACGTGGGACGAAGTCACGATGGCTGCCATGGGCATGGATTTTTATACCGCCCAATATCGCAAGGCGGCCTCCCTCAGTGGTGGTGAGCAGAAGCGGCTGGTCCTGGAGGCACTGTTCTCCGGCCCGGATGAACTCCTGTTGCTCGATGAGCCGGACAACTATTTAGATGTGCCCGGCAAGCGTTGGCTTGAGGCAAAGATGGCTGCCTCAGATAAGTCCGTACTGTTTGTTAGTCACGACCGTGAGCTGCTGGCCAATGCCGCGGACAGGATCGTCACCCTTGAACCGGGCATCAACGGCGCGTCCAGCTGGACGCACGGCGGCGGTTTCGAATCATATGTGACCGCGCGTGAGGACCGCAACGCCCGCTTTGAGGAGCTGCGCAAGCGCTGGGACGAGGAGCATATCAAGCTCAAAGAACTCGTCAACATGTACAAAAACAAGGCCGCTTTCCGCTCCGACATGGCCAACCGTTACCAGGCCGCACAATCACGCTTGTCCCAGTTTCTGGAGCAGGGTCCGCCTGAGGCTCTGCCCATTGAACAGAACGTGAAGATGCGGCTCAAGGGCGGGCGCACCGCCAAACGCGCCATTGTCGCCACCAAGTTGGGGCTCACCGGGTTGATGAAACCCTTCAGCACCGAGATCTGGTTTGGTGACAGGGTTGGTGTGCTGGGCTCCAATGGCTCCGGCAAATCCCACTTCCTGCGGCTTCTGGCGGCCGGAGGATCGGATCCGGACAAGGAACATGAGCCGGTTTCCGATGTCACCATTGCCCCCGTTCCGCATGAAGGCAACGTCAAGCTCGGCGCCCGCATCCGGCCCGGCTTCTTTGCCCAGACGCATGCCCGGCCAGACCTGCTGACCCGGACCCTACTGGACATTCTGCACCGCGGAGACGAGCACCGCTCCGGTTTAGGGCGTGAAGCTGCTGCGGCATCGTTAGACCGCTATGGCCTGGCCGCCAGCTCCGAACAAAAGTACGATTCACTCTCCGGCGGCCAGCAGGCGCGTTTCCAAATCCTGTTGCTGGAACTCTCCGGAGCCACGCTGCTGCTGCTGGATGAACCGACCGACAACCTGGACCTGCACTCCGCTGAGGCGCTGGAAAAGGCCATCGACTCATTCGAGGGAACTGTTTTGGCGGTGACCCACGACCGCTGGTTCGCCCGCTCCTTTGACCGCTTCCTGGTGTTCGGCTCAGACGGCAAGGTCTACGAATCCGAGGAACCTGTGTGGGACGAAAAACGAGTTGAGCGCGCCCGCTAAGCCGTAGATACCAACCCGGCGTCTCCGGTACTAGAGTTGCCTCAGTGCCTACCATTAGTGGCTCAAACCTTGTTCCCGGGCGAATAGCCCCTGCGTAAAGAGAACCACACATCATGAATCAGCAAGCGGTCCGCCGCGCAGCCATTGCCACCTTTGCCGTGTTCGCCATCAACGGCTTCGTGTTTGCCAGTTGGGCTGCCAGGATCCCGGCCGTCACCCGCATCCTTGAGCTGACCGCCGGGGAAATGGGGCTGCTGCTGCTGACCATTGCAGCCGGCTCCGTAATTGCCCTGCCGCTGGCCGGAAGCGTGGTGGCGAAGATTGGCACGGCCAACACCATTCGTGTTGGTGGCTTCGCCGCGTCCTTTGGCGGCCTCATCATTGCCCTGGCTCTGTTCCAGCACAATGTGTCCCTCACCGCAACCGGGTTGTTCTTTTTTGGTGTTGGCATTGGGCTGTGGGACGTGGCCCAAAATATTGAGGGTGCCGATGTGGAGCGCCACCTGGGCCGCACCATTATGCCGCAATTTCATGCAGGGTTCAGTGGTGGGGCGCTGATTGGCGCCCTAGTGGGCGCGGGGCTCTCCGCCCTGGATGTGAGCATGTCCTTGCACCTGTTGGTGATTGTGGTGGGCGTATGCCTAGCCATGGTGCTGGTGCCGCGGATGTTCCTGCCCGAGACACCCACCAGCGGAAGCCGCGCGGATGCCGCGGTCAAGACCCATAAGGGCCGCAGCGCGTGGACGGAGAAGCGCACGCTCATGGTGGGGCTTGTGGTGCTCGGTGCGGCCTTGACGGAAGGGGCCGCCAATGACTGGATTGCCAAGGCCAGTGTTGACGGCTTCGGTTCCACGGAAGCCCAAGGCGCCATCATGTTCGCCGTCTTCGTTGCCTCCATGACGTTGTTCAGGTTCTTCGGCGGGCGCTTCATTGACCGCTTTGGCCGCGTTCCCGTGCTGTACGGCAGCCTAGGCTCGGCACTGGTGGGCCTTGTCATCTTTGTTCTTGCCCCGAACATGGTGCTGGCCGGCGTAGGTGCCGTACTGTGGGGCGCCGGTGCCGCCATGGGTTTCCCCATGGGCATGAGCGCCGCCGCGGACGATCCTGCCCGGGCCGCAGCCCGGGTATCAGTGGTTTCCACCATTGGCTATGTGGCCTTCCTGGCAGGCCCGCCACTGCTGGGATTCCTGGGCGATCACATCACGATCCGCTGGGCGCTACTGGCCATTGCCGTGGCCATCATTGCCTCACTGCTGACCGCACCGGCGGCCAAACCGCTGCCCGCATCAGAGTTTGAGTCAGTCAAGCACTAAGCTGGAGAAATATTCCGCGGGAGGTACTTATTGCTCATCGCTGCCCACAGCAATAAGGTGACACCAACACCTAGCATTGCCCCGGCCACGGTGTCTGATAGCCAGTGAACGACCAAATATGTGTGGCTGTACATCATGGCCAGGCTGAGAATGGCGCCTGCCGTGAACAGGGCCAGCCGCCAATGGCGCCGTAAAAGCACCATGAATAACGCGGCACTGTAAATAGCCATTCCTGCACTGCCCACAACATTCAGCACTACGTTCGCATCGGTGAGCCACTGTGAACGTGAGGACACCATGAGGTGGTACCAGCCGGCGTCGTACTTTTGAAAAGGCGGGTTATTCCCCGTGGCCCACACCAGAACATCGCCGGTCACCAGCAGGATCAGGGCCGGTACGCAGAGCTACAGCAACTGATTGCGTGGCCGATCCAGGGGGTGCAGGGCAGACGATGAAGGCATCTGGCCAGTCTAAGGGCGGGCGTGCACGGCAGGTCATCCGTTGGGATTACCCTGAGCAAACCGTGAATCATCCCTGAGATAGAAGAAAATGGGGAAGGTGTTGCGTACGGTTGTAATAGATTCATACGCAACGCCGCACGCGTTGTGGGCTCAACACAAGGGGAACGCACCATGATTGAGGCAGTAAACCTAACCAAGCGCTACGGTGCCAAGATGGCGGTTGGTGGTGTCACGTTCACCGTCAAGCCCGGAATAGTGACTGGTTTCTTGGGCCCGAACGGTGCAGGCAAGTCAACCACCATGCGAATGATCGTGGGATTGGATAAGCCCACTGCCGGCACCGTCACCGTGAACGGCAAGCCCTACGTCAAACACCGTGATCCCTTGCATCAGGTGGGGGCCCTGCTGGACGCCAAGGCCGTGCACACCTCACGAAGCGCCTACAACCACCTGCTGGCTATGGCAGCTACACACAGTATCCCCACCAGCCGGGTCAACGAGGTCATCGAGATGACAGGCCTGGCCGCGGTGGCCAAGAAAAAAGCCGGCGGATTCTCGCTCGGCATGGGCCAGCGGCTCGGTATTGCCTCGGCACTGCTGGGTGATCCCCAGACCTTGATCCTAGATGAGCCTGTCAATGGGCTGGACCCCGAGGGCGTGCTGTGGGTGCGAAATCTGGCGAAATACTTGGCCTCTGAAGGTAAAACGGTGTTTCTGTCCTCACATCTCATGAGTGAGATGGCGCAGACTGCAGACCACTTGATTGTGATTGGCCGCGGATTGATCATTGCTGATGCGCCGATCGCCGAGATTCTTGCTGGCGCTTCGCAAAGCAAGGTACGCGTGCGTACCTCAGCGGTCACCCGGCTGAGCCAGCTGCTAGCCAGCAACGGCGTCACAGTGGCATGCCACGAGAATGAAACCTTGGAGGTCACCGGGCTCGATGCCCGCCAGATCGCCGGTATTGCCCTGGCAAATCAGGTGCTCGTGTATGAGCTGACACCGCTGACGTCCTCCTTGGAGGAGGCCTACTTTGACCTGACAAAGGACTCGGTGGAATACCATTCCCAAGAACTTGACTCCAATGCTTCTGCTGCTGTGAAGGAACGCTAACCATGAGTACGATTTCGACTTCCGCGCCTAGGCACACAGGCGGCTCGGTGTCCTTTGGCGGTGTGCTGCGCAGCGAATGGATCAAGTTCCGGTCTCTGCGCTCCACGCGGTTGCTGCTCGCTTTCGCTTTCCTGGCAGTGGTGGGTGTTGGCACCATGGCCGCCTGGCTGCGAGGAGTCATCATTGAAAACATCATGTCTTTTGGGTCGTCAGGTCGGGGATCCGGTGTTGATCCTAGTGCAAGCAAGATCACGCTTGACCAAGCCATAGAGCTGGCCAAGGGACAAGGGATTCTTCTTTATAACACTCCCATTGCGGGCCTGCAGCTGGGCATCCTGATTCTGGGTGCTTTATCCGTTTTGCTGATCTCCTCCGAGTTCGGTACCGGCATGATCCGCTCCACCATGACGGCCGTGCCTAAGCGTTTGCCGGCCTTCTTCGCCAAGGCGATTGTGCTGGTGGTGGTCTCCTACGTGCTGACCCTAGCGGCAGCGTTTGTCACGTTCCTGATCTCCGTCCCCGTCATGGGGGCCTACGGCATTGAGCTGTCGCTGAGTATGGACGGGGTGCTGTACAGCATGCTCATGGCCGGTGTGTATGTTGCGGGTGTTTCACTGGCCGGCCTGTCCCTTGGTACGTTGCTTCGTAGCTCCGCTGGCGGCATTATTGTCCTTGTTGCGCTGTTCTTTCTGGTGCAAATCGCGGCACCGTTGCTTACCCTGGTTCCAGGTGAGTTCTGGAAGTACGTGCCGCAGTACCTGCCCAGCGTGGCAGGTGGCCGGATGCTCGAAATTGGTGAGACGGCAGCCTACATCTCCCCATTGTCCGGTGGGCTGATCTTCCTGGCCTGGATCACTGTGCTGATGGTCCCTGCCATCATCTCCCTCAAGATTCGTGACATTTAGGAGCTGCTGGAGTCCGGCGCATCTGCCGGGAACTTAAGCTCATTCCCATGCGCACACAAGACCAGGCGGCGGAGGCGGAACGAACGGCCGCTTCCGCCGCCGAACTACCATCCTTTGAACGGCGGGCCGCAGAATTCTCGGACCGCCGTCGAGGCAGAATCCGCAACTACTTTTCCAACCACCCCCGCATCATGGATGTGGTGGTGGTTTTGGTGTATTTGTTGCTTGGCCTGGGCACCTTTGTGGACCTGCAACCTGACATGAACGTGAGCTCCCACGTGGTGATTGTGGCTGCCTCAGCCACTGTGCTCTTATTCCGCCGGGACAAGCCCTTGGCAGTCCTTGGTATTCTGACGATTTTTGAACTTCTCAATATTGCCCAGATGCCAAATACAAGCAATGTTGGCATCAGCATTTGGTTTGCCCTCTACTCCGTGGCGGTCACCTACCGCCCCTTGCTGAGCTTCTCAATGGCAGTGCTGGCGACGCTACCACTTGGCTTCTACACGCTCTTTTTTTTCCAGCTCCCGTCTGAATATTTAGTGGCGGACGGTCCCACTGCGGCCCAGACCAACATTATTTCCGCCATCATTATGCTGCTGGCCAATATTATTGCCGCAGGAATTGGGTCCTCTGTACGTAGCAACCGGCGCCATGAAGCCGAAATGCGTCAGTGGGCGGTGCGGAATGCGCAGCTGGCTTCCGTGGCCGAACGCAACCGGATTGCCCGAGAAATGCATGATGTGGTGGCCCACTCGCTGACCGTCATGGTGGCACTTGCCGATGGTGCCGCCGTGGTGGTTAAGCGTGATCCAGCCAAGGCTGGCGAAGTTCTGGGCCAGCTTTCACAAACCGGGCGTACCGCGCTTGCGGACATGCGCCGGGTACTGGGCGTGCTGCGTGCAGATGGTGGAGTGCAGCGCTCTCCGCAGCCGGTCCATACGGACATGGGCGCCCTGATTGAGGGGTTCCGGCAGGCCGGGCTGCCCATCACTGTTTCCAATTCGGGACCACCCACATCACCGGATCCCGCTTTGGCGTTGACGGTGTACCGGATTGTGCAGGAATCATTGACCAATGTGCTCCGCTATGGGGCGGCCGTTTCCCGGGTTCAGGTGAGCCTGCTCAACGATGTGGCCACAGGCGAGTTTAGGGTGCAGATCGCCGATGACGGCCGCGGCACGCTCAAGGGTTCCCTCGGGACGGGGCAGGGCATTGAAGGCATGCGGGAACGGGCACGAATATTTTCCGGCACGCTCGACGCCGGACCTGGTACTCAGGGTGGGTGGCGTGTACACGCTATCCTGTACCCTGCGGATGGACCGGAGTAAATAAAGGAATGTTATGGATGAGGGCTTGATCAAGGTTCTGCTGGTGGATGACCAGCCGCTGCTGCGGATGGGATTCCGGCTGATCCTGGAGGGCGAGGATGATCTGGTTGTTGTGGGTGAAGCCTCCGACGGGGTTCAAGCCCTGGCCGCTGTGGAGTCGCTGGATCCTGATGTTGTGCTGATGGATGTGCGGATGCCGCTGATGGATGGCATTGACGCGACAGCCAAGATCAGCGCTTCATCCTCTGGCGCACGGGTCATCATCTTGACCACTTTTGACCTGGATGAGTACGCGTTTGCCGGCCTGCAGGCCGGGGCTAGTGCATTCCTGCTCAAGGATGTTGTACCTGCTGAGCTGATCCAAGCTGTGCGGCTGGTAGCAAGCGGCGATGCCGTGGTGGCGCCACGGGTGACGCAACGACTCCTGGAGAACTTTGTCCGCAACAGCCCGCCACGGCCCGCACTGCAGCCGGACCCGCTGCTCGAAGAACTCACGCCACGGGAACTCGAGGTGGCCCAACACATTGCTCAAGGGCTCTCCAATGCGGAGATTGCCCATGCCCTGTTTCTCTCCGAGGCAACAGTCAAAACCCATGTGCGCCGGATCTTGACGAAGCTGCACGTGCGTGACCGTGTTCAAGTGGTGGTTTACGCCTACGAGACGGGCCTGGTCACTCCTAGCAACCCTGACTACTAGGCTGACGATTAGTAGTGGGTGGACGGCTGGCGGCAAGAGAGCGTGGCCCCGCCGTTTCCTCCCCTTCGTGGTTGAATCGAAGTATGACTTCTGTTGAGCACATTCTGGACCTACGCGACTTCATCGAAGCGGCGCCGTCGAGCTTTCATGCAGCGAGGGAGGCTGGGAAGCGTCTGGCCGGGGCAGGTTTCAGCCAACTGGCTGAAACTGATGCCTGGCCCGTGACCGGCAAGTTCTTCATGATCCGTGATGGTGCCATCATGGCGTGGATAGTGCCGGAGGGGGCAACTGCCACCACGCCATTCAACATTCTGGGCGCCCATACTGACTCACCCTCGTTCAAGCTCAAACCCAAGCCGACCATGAGCAGGTTTGGCTGGTTGCAGGCAGGCGTAGAGGTTTATGGTGGCCCGTTGCTCAACTCGTGGCTGGACCGGGAACTGCAATTTGCTGGCCGACTCGTGGACCTGGACGGCACCGAGACCCTAGTGGCCACCGGAGCATTGCTGCGCTTTCCGCAGTTGGCGATCCATCTTGACCGTGGCAGCAATGACGGGCTCAAGCTGGATAAACAGTTCCACATGAACCCGGTATGGGGCCAGAGTGAGGGAGTGGAAAGCGACCTTTTGGGACTGCTCGCGGACCGTGCCGGTGTGGACGGCGCAAGCATAGGTGGCTATGACATTGTTGTGGCAGATACCCAGCCCGGCCAGATCTTCGGTGCCAACAATGAATTCTTTGCGGCCGGGCGGATGGACAACCTGACCAGCGTGCATGCGGGACTTGTGGCGCTGATGGCTGCTGCAGCAGCACCCGCCGCCGGTGTGATTCCCGTCTTGGCCGCCTTTGATCATGAAGAAATTGGATCGGGTTCACGCTCCGGCGCCTGCGGGCCCATTCTAGAAGATGTCCTGACCCGTGTCTCTGACGGATTGGGTGCCAGCGAGAGCGAACGCCGCCGAGCCTTCGCCAGCTCGTTCTGTGTCTCTGCCGATGCCGGGCATGCTGTCCACCCCAATTATGGTGAGCGCCACGATCCCGTCAACCTGCCGGTGCTCAACGGCGGCCCGCTGCTGAAGATCAATGCGAATCAGCGCTATGCCACTGACGGTGTGGGGGCAGCGGTGTGGGCCCGATTGTGTGCGAAAGCCGGGGCCCCGTACCAGGAGTTTGTCTCCAATAACAATGTTCCCTGCGGCTCCACCATTGGGCCATTGACAGCCACCCGGCTCGGCATTAGGACCCTTGATGTGGGCACACCGCTGCTTTCCATGCACTCTGCGCGGGAACTGTGCGGCGTGGATGATCCGCACCATCTGGCGCAAATCACGCAGACGTTCTTCGCCGCGGCGGTGTAGCTCGCGGCTACCGTCATGGGAGCGCGCGGAGGTTACGCGGCGAGGCTAACCACTAGGTTGATGGTGGTGGCTAGAATGCCGGTACCAAAGACAAAGGCCAGCAGAGAATGACGGAGCACTGCCCCGCGCATGGGGCGCGTTGTGATGTTGGTGTCCGAGACCTGGTAGGTCATGCCTACGCTGAACGCCATGTAGGCAATGTCGGTGTACTGCGGCGGTTCCTCTTGGTTGAAGCCAATGCCGCCGGGCTCCCCGCTGTAATAAATCTGGGCGTAGCGCAAGGTGAACAGCGTGTGCACCATGAGCCAGGACATGGCGGTTGCGCTCAGTGCCAGCAGTGCCAGCAGGAACCTTCCCGTGCCTTGAATGTCTTTGCTGCCCACCATGACCAGGACGACGGCGGCCAAGGAACCCAGCGCTGCCAACAGAATCAGCAGATCGGTGGTGCGCAGTCCAGGATCCTCCTCCTGCGCATGGGTTGCCGTTTTAGTTGCGTCCATGGGGGCTATGGTCAGCCAAACCGTGGCGTTGTAAATGAGAGCGGCCACGGCCCAGCCCACGGCTGGCGCGTAAATCCAGGCGCCGAGGACACCTGTCAGCGCTGTAGCCGCTATCCCGCACACCACCATGCCCAGAACACGGAGCTGCCGGTGCCGGGCGCGGGTTGACGTTACCTGGTTCATGCTGTGATCATGCCACGGCGGTGCCGTGGTTGCCTGCAATAGGGCCGCGTCCGGGGTTATCGCCGGCATGGCACAGCCCAATGAAGGCTCCCAATTCCGCCATGCCTTCGGGCCGGCTGGGCATGAAGTTGCTCAGTTCGGGGGAGCGAATAATAACGGCCCGCCACTGGCCGCGCGAAACAGCAACGTTGATGCGGTTGCGGTTCAGCAGGAACTCCATGCCACGCGGGGCGCCTGACGGGTCCGCGCAGGCCATGGTCACCAGCACCACAGGTGCTTCCTGGCCTTGAAACTTGTCCACCGTGCCCACCCTGACATCCTGCAGCCCAGCGTCATCGAGGGCGCCGCGCACCAGGTGGACGTGGGCGTTGTAGGCAGCCACCACGAGGATGTCGTCCTGTGCCAGCGGCCGGGGTGTCTGATCCTTGCCGGGTGTCCACATCAGGCCTAGGTGCTCCCTGGCCTGGTCCACGACCTCCGTGGCTTCCTCTGGTGATGACTGTTTGTTGTCCTTGCCGCTTGCAGGGTCCTGTCTGACGTAGATGGTTTCCACACCGGGATCCTTGCCCTCCAAGTGGCGCTGGGTGGCTGCCAGCGCAGATTTCAGCTTTCCTGAGTAGCTCAACCGGGACACCGCAGCACAAAGGTCCTGCTGCATGCGCCACGAATCGGCCAGGAAATAGCCCTTCTGCGCTGATAGGGT
This sequence comes from Arthrobacter sp. UYCu511, assembly GCF_040547105.1. Lineage (NCBI taxonomy): Bacteria > Bacillati > Actinomycetota > Actinomycetes > Micrococcales > Micrococcaceae > Arthrobacter > Arthrobacter sp. UYCu511. The sequence goes on along the minus strand of NZ_JBEPPB010000007.1, from coordinate 115,242 downwards.
GGCTTCCCCGGCGGAGATCCAGCCCAGTGCTGATTCGTCCACAGGTGCTGGGTGTGAACCCTGCGTGACCTGTGGCAGTTGCTGCGGATCCCCGAGCAGCAGAAGCCGTTTTGCCGCACGGGATACGGCCAAGGTGTTGGCCAGTGAGTACTGCCCGGCCTCGTCAACCACGAGCAGGTCCAGCGAACCTGCGGGAACATTCGCCCCTGTCATGGTCCATGCAGTGCCGCCAATCAACGCGCCACCCTCGCTGTCCAACAGCTTGGTGAACTGCAAGTCGCTCGTGACTTTCCACGGCACCTCGTACGTGCCGTTGAGCTTCTTTCCCACGCGTTCCGGATCCACTTTTGCCTTCTCAATGGCTGCACGCAGCATGTTTTCCACCACGGCGTGCGACTGCCCCACCACGCCGATTTTCCAGCCTTGCTTCATGAGGTTGGCAATGACGTGCGAGCCCACATGAGTCTTGCCCGTGCCGGGCGGGCCCTGGACGGCCAGGTAGGAATCCTCCAGCCTCTCCACAGCAGCCGTGATGGCGGCAATGTAGTCGTGCTCCTGAACACTGTGCCCGTCCCCATGCATGACCGCGGACGGCAGCGCGCCGCCGTCTTTCAGCCTTGGTTTGAGCTTGCGCAGGATATCCAAACCGGGGTGGTTGGGCAGATGCGGCTGCTCACCCGGCTGGGGCACGGTGCTGCCCACGGTGGTGGCCAAATCCGCCAGTGCGGCCCGGATGCTGACGGTGGGGACAGGCTTGTTCGGGGCAAGTGCCATGGGTAGCTGGCCATAAGGCTGGACCTTAGTGGTGGACTTCTCCGCAACCAGCAGTGTGGTCAGCTCGGGTGTGGCCGGGTCCGAAACATCTTCCAGAACGGTGACATTGAATAGCCCTCCACGCGGGGCGGGCGCTTTGCCCGAGTCACTGGGCGTTTCCTCCATGCCTTCCGGCAGCGGGGCCTCGTGCATGCCAAACCAGGTTGTACCGGCACGGAAGTCTGAGCCTTCCGTGGCGATTCCGGTGATTCTTAGCGTGCGACCTTCTGTGCGGGCACGTGGCTTGTCGGCTGGCCTGGCCCAATCCGCCACGATCTCTGCCGTGTCAATGCGCAGCATGTTCCGCTCTTCGGTCCACGCGTTGGGACCCTTTTCCAGCCGGTCAAAGTGGCCCCACCAGAACTGCTTGTCCTCACGGCGGTGGTAGCTGGCTGCGGCGGACACCATGGCGACGGCGTTTTCATCCGCGCTGAGCTTATAGTCCTTCATGTCCTGCACGGCTTCGACGTAGGTGTGGAGCCGGAGTTCTTCCGGAGCAGGTTCGTAGCTGCTCTGCTGCTCCTCGGTGCCCGTGACGTTGAGCTTGCCGCTGCCTTCAGCCCACGAGCCCACTGTTGTGGCGGCGCTTATGTCAAAGAGCCAGTCACGCAAGCGCAGCGTGGAGACGCAGTCGTATCTGTTGTAGTCCGTGATGGAGGCCAAGGTTTCCGTAGCTTTCGCGGCCTCTTCAGCATCTCCACCCAGTCCTGCATCGCGCTGCCTGCAGTAGTTGGCGTACGCCACAACCGAGGCGCCGGCATCCTTTACCTCTCCTGAACGGACGTTGGAGCCCATGTAAAACGGTTCGAGCTTCTTAATTGAATACGACGATTCGGAGATCCGCACCGACTGGCGCACAGTGTCCAGCAGGTCCACGAGCAGGCCCGAACGCAGCCATTCGTCAATAATGTCCTCGCCCGTGCCATGCAGCACGGAAAGGTTGCGCAACGCCGACTTCTCATAGGGTGCGTAGTGGTACACATGCATCTCCGGCCATGTTTTTCGGCGCGCCTGGACATATTCTAAAAATGACATGAATGCCGCCTTTTCCTGCTGGCGGGAATGCGCCCAAAAGGGCTTGAATATAAGGTCAGCATCGGTCACTGATGAGGCCGCAACGCCGGCGGGCACGGCTTCAATGGAGCCAAACAGGTACTCAATGCCCCACTTTTCGGTGGTGGGGTCCTGCCACAGCGGATCTCCCTCAAAGTCAAAGAAGATGTCGCCGTCGCTGGGTTTAGGCAGCTGGCTGACGCTGTCCAACACCTTGTAGCTGATCTGGTGTGCGTCAGCGCCCTTCCCAACCGTGGCTGAGCCCTTTACTTCTTCCAGGTCCAGCTGCATGCGTGCCTGGTCACGGAGCCGGACCAGCGGCCCGGCAACCCCGGCTTCCGGCAACGCCGCCAGATCCTGGATGGTGGCAATACCCTGCGCCATGAGTTTGCGGCGCTGGGAGCCTGTCATGCCGTTCACCAGCAGCAAGTCTTGATGCGCCGCGACCTGCTCGGCGCAGTAGTCGCAACGCCCGCAGTACTTGATGCCTTCCTGCATCCACGTCACAGGAAGCGGCTGTGTGCGGTGGGCAGCCGTGAGCGTCAGGAACCGCTCACGGTGCTCCCGGAACACCGGCAGCAAGTCTGCCATGGCGTGGTCGCTATGCTTTCGGTTGCCCAGCACCAGCGTGGTGGTGGGGGCCACGGGGATGACATATTTTTCCAGTTGGTCTCCGTACGCTGCCAGCTGTAGCAGCGCACTGACCCGAGCATGCCTGGCTAGTTTGGTGTCGTGCACGGCGTACGAGCCGTCCGGCTGACGCATCAGAAAATCGGCGAATCCCACAAATGAACCGTCAAAGAAGGTGGCCTGGAAAACGACGTCGGCACCGGTCCGCAACGCCTCCAACGTTTCCTCACGCTTGGCCTCAAGCCCGGTCCAGCTCAGCTCGCCGCGGTCGAGGGACTTCACACCCTTGCCTGCGGATGCATCCCATTCGCCAAATTCGGCCGAGTACTCCTGCAGGATCTTCTTTTCAAAGGCGTCACCAAGCTGTGCTGCGCGTTCGCGCATGTCATCCTTCGCGAACACGGCCTTGGCGGTACGGCCAATCTTCTCATCCAGAATCCGCAGCGTCCGGTACTGGCACTCACTGGCCGTCACCAGATCTGACGCCGAAAAGATCAGCTTCGTCTCGCCTTCGGGGGAGTCAAGCAAAAACATGGGAGTGCCTTCCTGCAGCGTCGAACCACACGGTTTCGATGCTTTGAATGTAGCAAGCGGCACCGACAATGTGGCCACCGCGCATCAAGAAGCAGACCAAAATGTCACAGGGGTAGGGCAAGATGGGAAATGTCAACAAACTTGGAGGACATCATGCCCGTGTTCCGTTATGAAACGCACCTTGCTCACCCGCGCGAGGAGGTGTTCCGGTGGTTTACCCGGCCCGGCGCCTTGGTGCGGCTCACGCCGTCGTTCTTTGGCACAATTCTGGCCGAGCCCAGCGATGGCATTAATCCAGGCTCGACGGCGGCCATGGGCGTGGGTGCCCCCGGTGGGTTGGGTATGTGGCTGGGCTCAGCAGCGGGGACTGTGCGCGGCATGCTGCCCGCGCGGCTGGGGTGGGCGCGGCCGGAGCTCCGCTGGGATGCCCTGCACACCGAGCTGGTGCCGAACGAAAGCTTCACCGACGTCATGGCGAAGGGGCCGTTGGCATCGAGCTCGCACAAACACAGCTTTTTCGACGGCGATCCAGGCACCACCGTGATGCTCGACGAGATGCATTATGAACTGCCGTCGCCAGTTCGAGGCGCCTGGACACACCAGCGAATGGAGGCGGAACTGGCGCGCATGTTTGCGTTCCGGGAGAGGCAGCTGCGCGGGGATCTCGCATTTCATGCGGCACATTCAGCGGCTGGAGCCGATGACGGTGAGCCGCTCGTGATTGCGGTGAGCGGGGCGTCGGGCCTTATTGGGCGTGCGCTCTGCGCCCTTTTGGGAGGTGGTGGGCATACGGTACTTAAACTAGTCCGCCGTGCGCCACGAAGCAGCGACGAGATTTACTGGAACCCTGAGGCCGGGCACCTCGATACGGCCGGTCTGGCCCGGGCCACTGTGGTGATCCATCTTGCAGGGCACCCGATCGGTGGGAGGTTCACGGAAAGCAACAAGGAAGCGATTTTGCAAAGCCGGGTCCTTGGCACCGGTTTGCTGGCTAAATCCTTGGCCACTCTGGCAGCCGACGGCGTCCGGCGCACCTTGGTGTCCGGTTCTGCGGTGGGGTACTACGGAGCGGATCCGAAGAGTGCGGCAGGGATGAGCAGCCCACCGCCGTTGGTGGAATCGGATCCAAACGGGACCGATTTTCTTGCCAGTGTTTGCCGAAGGTGGGAGGCCGAGTGCGCGCCTGCGGCTGATGCAGGTGTGCGGGTGGTCAATGTTCGCACGGGCATTGTGCTCTCAGCAGGTGGCGGGGTCTTGCAGCGGCTACTGCCGTTGTATTTGGCTGGAGTAGGTGGCCCGCTCGGGAGCAAACAGTGGCAAAGCTGGGTAGGTATTGATGACATTGCGGGAATTTTTGCCCACGCAGCCCTGTCCCAGGACGTCAGCGGTCCGGTGAATGGTGTTGCCCCGCACCCGGTGCAGGCCGCCGAATTCGCGCGCATTCTGGGCAAAGTCTTGCACCGGCCCGCTGTTGTCAAGGTCCCTGCTCTGGGCCCACAGCTCTTGTTGGGAAAGCAGGGTGCAGCGGAACTGGCCATGGCAAACCAGCGGGTTTCGGCTCACAGGATCCAAGATTCGGGGTACGAGTTCCGTCATGGCGATCTAGATTCGGCGCTGTGGCATATTCTGGGTGCGCCACCGCGCTAAGCCAAGATGCTTGCCTGCCGGTTAGCTCACCGGGTCGGAGAGTCTCTGCTCGGGAGCGGATTCCGGTGTGCTGCGCAAGGCGCGCAGCCCAAAGGTGACCATGACGATGAGCACCGCCAGCGCCATCATGTTGACCCAGAAGAAGCCGCCAAGGGCCAGGACAGGACCGGCCAGGGCTGCCATCCCGGCAGCACCGAAGTTCATCATCATGTCATTGGCGCCCTGCAGCGGGACGCGCAATTCATCCGGGGCGGATTGGTTCAGGAGTGAGGAACCGCCAATCAGGGTGGCCGACCAGCCCAGACCCAGCATGGTCAGGGCCACTGACATCAGCACCGGATCGCTGCGCTCGGAAACGACGGCACCAACAGCGATGGCGGCCAAGAAAATTCCGCAACCGATCATGACAACGCTTAGTGCGCCGCGCCTGTCCACTAGCCAGCCAAACACCGGACTTGCCGCGTACATGCCCAAAATATGCAAGCTGATGACGATCCCAATGACTTCCAGCGAATGCCCGTGCGCGTTCATGGCAACGGGAGTCATGACCATCACGCCCACCATGATGGCGTGCCCGCCAGTCACCGCAATGAGGGCAAAAAGTGCGCGCGGGTTGTGGCTGGCCAGCCGAAGTGCACGCCACGCACCATGTGTTTTAGTGCGTTCTTTTGGGGCTATCTGCTGCGAGGCAGGTGGGGTGAGGAAGAAGATTCCCACCACCAGAGCCGCCGTCACGAAGGCAACCAAGGAGAACACGAACGGCCCGGACAAGGGCACCAGTCCCAGGCGGATGCCGAAAAGACGTCCAGGTTCTGACAAGTTGGGCCCGGCTACCGAACCGACGGTAGTGGCCCAAATGACGATGGCCATGGCGCGGCCTGCCTTCTCCGGCGCAGCACCATCCACTGCGGCGTAACGGGCCTGCAGCCCGGATGCCGTGGCCGAACCGAAGAACAACATGCCAACAGCCATGAGCCAAAACTGGCCCATTGATGCGGCGAGCAATACTAGCGCAGCTCCCACTGCTCCAAGGGCGAACCCTGTGCTGAGTGCCCAGCGACGCCCGGCCCGGACGGCCAGATTCGCTAATGGCACGGCTACTAGTCCCGCGCCCAAAGCCGAGGCTGTTTGTACAAAGCCGGATGCCGCTGTGGTGCCAGTCAATTGGGCCGCGAGGATGCCACCCACGGCAACGCCGGAGGCCACGCCAACCCCTGACAGGAGCTGGCCTACAACCAGTACGCCTTGGTTTCGGCGCTGGTGGGAAGTGGTATTCATGGGTGAATCCTTGTGTCATAAGGTGAAGGCAGACCAAACCAGTGTGACAGAGGAGCGCCTAAGTATGAGAACCGCGCAACCCCAGAGATCTGCAGCAGCGGCAGCGTTTGATGCGATTTCGGAGGAGCAACTTCGTAAGGTGGGTAGCCTTAAATGGAGTGAGCACCCTGATTCTCTGCCGGCATGGGTGGCGGAAATGGACTTTGGCCTGGCCGCGCCCATTGCGCTGCGGCTGCAAGAGTCCATTAGGAATGCTCAGGTGGGCTACCTGCCCAACGCGTTGATTCCCGCCATGAGCCGTGCCTGCGCTGATTTCATGGCGGTCCGGCACGGATGGCACGTTCGCGCTGAGAACATCCGCCCCGTTGCCGATGTTCTCACCGCATTGGAAAGTACCGTGCGCTTGTTCACCCCTGGAACCGGACGCATTGTGGTTTTGACACCCGCCTACATGCCCTTCATCTGGCTGCCCGCCACGTACGGCCGCGAGCTCATCCAGGTTCCGATGCTGGCTACCGGTGATGCTTGGGAGCTGGACTTCGCCGCGATTGAGAATGCGTTGCATGGGGGAGATTTGCTGATTTTGTGCAATCCGCACAACCCCATTGGCAAGGTTTACACGCGCACCGAGTTACTGCGGCTCGCTGAGATTGTGCAGCGGCGCGGGGCCCGGGTGTTCTCGGATGAGATCCATGCGCCCCTGGTGTACGACGACGCAAGGCACGTTCCGTACGCATCGCTAAGTGACGCTGCGGCCAGCCACACCGTGACGGCCACCTCGGCGTCGAAGGCATGGAATTTGGCCGGTTTGAAGACGGCGCAAATTATTTTCTCCAAAGCTGCGGACGCTGCTGTGTGGACGCAAAAGGGGGCGGCCAAGGAACACAGCGCCACGCCACTGGGGGTTGTGGCGAATACTGTGGCGTACAGCGAAGGTGCTCCGTGGCTGAGGGATGTGCTTGAGTACCTGGACGCTAACAGGTCTCTGCTGGCGGAACTGGTGGGTCAGCACCTGCCCGGGGCCTCTTTGGTGCGCCCGGCAGGGACGTATTTGGCGTTCATTGACTGCAACGGCCTCAACTTGGGCGGATTTGAGGGCACCCCCACCGAATTCTTCGCCGCGAATGCAGCCGTGGTGCTGACCGAAGGAGGGCTGTGCGGTGACGCCGGTGCCGGTTTTGTACGGCTGAACTTTGCCACTCCCGCGCCGATTTTGCGCAAGCTCGTGGAAGCGATGGGGGCGGCGCTTCCGAGATGATTTGGCGTTGCCGGGCTGGTAGGCGCTGCCGGAAATTAGGGCACGGAGGTGCTTAAGGTCGGAGGTCCTCAAGGTAAGGCTAGGGCTGCGGCCGCGGCCTGGCGGACTGCCGTGCTCAGGAGGTCTAGGGCCGCTGATTGGATCTTCCAACGCTGCCAGTAGAGCGGGATATGTGTGCGATGCCCAGGAACCAGTTCTACGAGTGTTTGTGCCGCGAGCCCGGCGCGGCAGTGTGCCTCCGGCATGAGGCCCCAGCCCACGCCGCGGGAAACGGCCTCGGCCAGTTGCAGGGTGTCCGGGAGGAAGTGCCGGGGCCCGGTCAGTGGTTTTCCGGTGATGGCCGCCGTGAAGTTGCTTTGCAAGGTATCGCAGCGGTCGTAGTTCAACGACGGGGCAGCATTGAGCGCCTCAGCCGAGAATCCCTGAGGAAACCATTTGGCCATGAAAGCGGCCGAGGCCACGCCACGGTAGGTCATGGCGCCTAGCGGCGTTGAGGAGCAGCCCTGGACCGGCTGTTCCGTGGCCGTAACGGCTGCCATGACAATGCCGGAGCGCAGCAGGTCCACGGAATGTTGCTCGTCTTCGCGGATAACCTCCACACCTGGCTGCCCGGACCCCGGCAGGAGCTCCAGCGCATCCAAGAACCACGTAGCCAGTGAATCGGCATTGACCACGACTGTTAACGTGTTGGGTCCGCTCACTGCTAGACCGAGCTCGGTGGCGGCGTCTGCCTCCAATTGGCGCAGTTGGCGTGCCAGTCGGTGAACTATGGTCCCGGCAGGGGTGGGGAGAATGGGGGTGGTGCGCTGGAGTAGAACCTGTCCCGCTGAGCCTTCCATGGCCTTGATCCGCTGCGAGATGGCCGACGGCGTGACGTGTAACTGCTGGGCGGCGGCCTCAAAGGTGCCATGGTCCAGCACCGCTAGGAAGGTACGCAACTGTTCGGTCTGAAAGGTTGACATTAGATTTCCTTAACTTACATGAAAAACATTAGCTGTACTGCTGATCTTTAGCCTAGTAGTTTCAATGCTTGTGACTCCATTAGATATTTTTGCGACCATGACCACCGGCCTAGGTGCTGGCCTAGCCCTCATTATTGCCATCGGCGCCCAGAATGCTTTTGTGCTGCGTCAGGGCATCCGCGGAGAGCATGTGGGCCTGGTGGTGCTGGTCTGCATGCTCAGCGACGTGGTCCTGATAGCTGCTGGCATTGTTGGCATCGGGGCCGTGATTACAGCAGTGCCTGCCGTGGTGGTGGCTGTGCGGCTGGCCGGAGCAGCTTTCCTGATTGGCTACGCTGCGCTGGCGGCCAAGCGTGCAGTGCACCCCGGGGCACTGGTTACGGGCGTGCAGGTTTCAGGGGGGCAGCAAGGTGCGCTGGGCAGGAAAGCGGCCCTGGTGACAGCGTTGACGTTGACCTGGCTGAACCCCCATGTCTATTTGGATACGGTGCTGTTGCTAGGAACCTTGGCCAACCAACAAGGAGAACTGCGGTGGTGGTTCGGTGCCGGAGCTATTGTTGGCAGCGTGATCTGGTTCAGCGCTCTGGGGTATGGGGCAAAATTCCTGCGGCCCATTTTTGCCAAACCGGGTGCGTGGCGCGTGCTTGACGGTTTGATTGCCGCCGTGATGCTTTTCCTGGGCATCAAAATGGCGCTGGGGACGTAGCGCAAGAGAGCGCAGGAAAGTTTTCCCTGAACGGCTGCGGAGCCCACGCTGAGCGTACGGTTCACCGGCCCTAGAAGAAGTCCATCTCCACCTGGAGGAAAGATTCGGCGGATTCAATGGCTGCCGTGAAGGCGTCATCCGCCGTGGGCGGTGTGTTGGGGTTGCGGGTGTACCACTCATGAACTGTTGTCCGGACATGCACAACACCTCCCTGGGCGGGCGCATAGAACAAGCCGAACCGCTGAACTGGCCACTCAGCTGAAGTTTCAATGCCCACTAAAAGTGCCGCATTCAGTGCAGGGTTAAACCATTGCGCAATAGGGCGGCGCCGATCCTCAAAGAACAGCCCGGATGCATAACGGCTTGCCACTGTGGGCCCCATTTCCAGGCACAGCCGGTCCCGCCACAACGGCAATATCTCCGAGTCATGGCGCTGCCACACTGCTGGGACCAGCGGCTGGTCGCTGCGAGAGCTCACACACTAATTTTAGCCAAAAGAGAGCGGCAGTTGCCAGAGGCTGTACCGATTGACCAGGTGTGGCACCCAAATGCGGGTGCGGTAGCGCTGCTAACAGGGTGTCCGGAGGCGTTATTCGCAGCCTACACCGTCGCCGTCGCGGTCAAACTTGGACTGGAACCCCGGGTCACCAACACGGATCGGGGCGGCACCGGCTGCCCGCACGGCAGTACAGTTCTGGTAGTACACATTCGCCGGAGCAGGGGCAGGGACCTCCGCCAGCGGAGCAGGAGCCGGGGCAGGTGCAGGGGCCGGAGCTGCCTCAACCGGGGCCACGGGAGCAACCGGAACCGGTGCAGGCAGAATCACGGGTGCTGCCGGCGCAGCGGTCTGGTTGGTGGGAACTTCAATTTGGGCGCAACTATCCAGCACCTTCGCCATGGCATCATGTTCGGCCTGTGTCACCCAAAGCTTGTAGGTGGCCTTGACGGAAATCTGCCGAGCCACGTACTCACAACGGTAGCCCTTGTTCGGGGGCAGCCAGGTGGCGGCGTCGCCGGCCCCCTTCTGCTGGTTACTGGGACCGTCAACGGCCAGGAGGTTCAAGGGATCGTTCGCCAACGCTGTGCGCTGGTCCTTGCTCAACTGCTGTGCACCCTTTTGCCAGGCGTCATTGAGAGCCACCACATGATCAATTTGAACAGCGCTGCTCGTTGTGGTGCCACGGACAAAGTCAATGGTGACGGCCGTGTAAGGGTCAGCCAAAATTCCTGTCAGGACCATGCAGTCACGGGTGCCTGGCTTAAACGTCTTGGCGCTCAGATCCCGGTCCAGAATGTCATTGCGGGTGTCGCAACCATTTTTATCCACATCCGCCCAAGCCTGCCCAAACATGGCGCGGGTGTAGCCGGTTTTTGGGGCACGGCCCTTGATGGGCAGGGTAGCAAGCACCGTCAACGCCTTCGCAGCGAAGGGAGGCTGTTTGTTGGAGGCTAGCTCAGCCCCGCCAGCATCGGGCGCCACGTCACCGTCCAGCGGGGTTTCATCCTCAGAAGTCGGGGTGGCACTGGGCGTGGCGGTGGGAGAGAAGCTCCCAGCTGGAGACTGCGTTGCCATGCTCGAGGAAGACGAGGCTACAGGTGCACCGCCGCACCCCGTTGTTACTACAAGAACGGAGGCAAGCACTGCTCCCATGAGGAAATCGGTTGCCCGAAGGGAACGGGTGGTGCGGACAGCAGTCAAGGCGCAGTTCTCCTGAAAAGTGAAGGGGTATCCCTTGAGCTTACCGCGTCAGTTAGCGGTGACTTCGGCCAGGATGCTGCGCAGAATTTCCTCACCCGCAAGAACACCGCGTACCGAGGTGAGCCGCAAATGCGAGGCCCGGTAGTCGGCGTCGTGCAATTCTCCGTGAAGGGGGCGGAAGGCGAGGTGGGCGAGCTCCAGCATGCCCTGATCCAGCAGCGAATCACCGGCGGAAATGACGTTCCCAGTGCCCGTCCGCGAGACTACTTCTGCCAGGGCGGCGCGTTTGTTAATGGGCTCAGGGACGCAATACAACTTCCGGCCCTGCACCGAAACGCGCCAACCCGCCGTGGCGCAAAGGTCCACAAGCTCGCTCAGGAAGGCCTCAGGCATGGCTTCCCGGTCAATGATGGCGTAGATAAACAGGTCCTCAGCCTGGCGCAGCCGCAGGATCCACGGCGCAAACTCCGGCTTGGAAAGGTGCGCCTGAATCTCTTCTAACGGTGCGCAGCACGCCCTCAAACTGGCTATCAGCTGCGCGTTCCACGCCGTGTCCGGCGTGCCGTGATGCAACAGCACCCCACCATTTGAGGTGATGGCATATTCGGGGACAGGGCCCGGCAGTTGCACCCGCTGGTACTGGGCCTGCGTACGTGTGGTCGCGGGGACAAAACAGGCAAGCTGCTGTACCAAAAGCAGCAGTTCCTGAGCTGTTCGCGTCATGAAGGACAATGGGGCACCCTCATAAACCTCTGCAACCACCATGGCCGGGGCATCCTTATCGGCACCAGTGAGCCAGAGCGCGTTTTTGGAATAAATGAGGGTGCGGTCCAGATCGCACGCCACAACAGAGGAGTAACTCATGCGTTGGGCACCGCTTTGCCGTCGGCGCCCACAGCGCTCTTATCGAACTGCGGATGGATCAGGCCCACACAGCTGTACGGCAGGCCCGGGACTTCCTCCACAGGGGTGCCGCGCTGTTGCGCCAGCAACAAAACATGGGCCACGTCGGCCCTCGCCTCCGGGTTGACCAGCACCTTCCATGGCACCCGCCGCAGCAGCACCCGGGTGGTTTCGCCCACGCCAGGCTTGACCAGATTGACGTTGTTAATGCCATATTCGGTGCTGATCCGTTCCACTGCCGCCCACCCAATCCAGCTGGGGGCAGGTGCCGCGGTTAGGTGTTCTTTTGCCAAACGCAGCGCGTCGGGACGGACCTGTGCAAAGTGGGTGCAGACGGCGTCGAGGAAGCCGTTGGAGACATCATTGGGAGCCAACTCGGAGTAGAACTTGGCACCGTGGAAATCATGCGGATCAATGTGGTCCACGTTGTACACGGTGCGTGAAACCAGCCCGGAAACCGTGGAATTCAAACAGGCTGACGGAATGAGGTAGTCCTCCCGGGTGCCGAACATGGATACGCAGTGTCCGGGGTCCGCCAACACGGCCAGATCGTCGGGGAAACGGATCCCGGAACGTGCGGCGAAGTCATCCAAGGCTGCGCTCAGCTCACGGGAAATAGCGCCTTTACCGGTCCAGCCATCTACAAAGAGAATCCTTGCGGGGTCAAAGTTGGCTGCTAAATAGCGCAGCGCCGTCTGGTCCAAGCCAACACCGCGCACAATGCTCATGGTGAAGTGCTCCAGTTCCAAGCCGTGGATCTCCTTGGCCCAACGCCGCATCAAAATACCTATGGGCGTGCCCGCACGGGCCAGGGAAACCAGCACCGGAGCGTTGTTGCGGGCGGCCAGAGCCAGCTCGGTCACCACTCCCACGGCCGTGGCAAGCCGTGCACCGGCCCGGGTCACGGCCTCGGTGTAAAGCTTCTGATACTCGGGGCTCGGAGAGTATTCCACTGGCAGCGACTCGGCGTAGTTGGCGGCACCGGACTGGATGGCGTGTTCACGATCCGCGGTGGGGGCCTCCAATGCCAGGTGGCTGAGGTCCTTCAAGAGCCAGGTGACCTCATCGGAGGCATAGGAGCCAAAAGCAGGCCCGGTCAGGGGTGTTGGCAGGGCAGGCTGGCTCATGATGGACCTCTGATCGACTGGACGGCTGGGTTGGCTGGGCTGGGCTGGATGGCTAGATAGTTGGCTAGCTTTAACGGTTAGGGTGCGGTTCGGGGTGGTGCAGGAGAGTGGGCCGGGAGCAGAATGATCACTGCGTCATCGGCTACCTTCGTCATTGCTTGCGCCATCCCCAAAGGGGCAAGCTCCGGAACGGCACTGTGCACCACGTCGCGGCGGGAGGTGCCAGGTTCCGGGAACACCACCACAGTCCCTGGCCGCTGGCCTGAGCCGTTCAGGTTGTAGGCAAAACGTACGCCGGGACCGTCATGGGTGAGATCATGACTGGCGAATGTCAACGCCCCGGAAATGGCGTAATCATCCCGATCGATGGGCACAATGGGGGAGCGGGTTGTGGTGGAAAAGCGCACGTTATCAGCCGGACGCAGCACCTCGAGCGCCTGCGCCACCGCCAACGGCACGAACATGTTTTCCTCACAGCCCACCACCACAATGGGCCCCTGACAGTCCAGAGCCGCTAAGTGCTCCGCTACGTGCGCCGCAATTGATGCAATGGTGGCGGCGGCGGGTGGGGCAGTAGTGCCAAAACGGTCGCTGCGCACGGGGGTGACATCCGCGGCCGTGAGTTCAAGCGTCGAGAGCCGGCCTCCGGGAAGCGGTACCGTGCCTTTAGCGGCTTCTTGAGGCAGCGTCTGAATTAACGCGCTGGCACGCGCCAAAATGTCCTCCCCCAACTCGATCCGGCCCGTACCCAACGCCGTCACCGAAATTCGGCACTCCAGCTCCTTCGCGAGGGCCGTAAAACGGGCCCGGTCCACTGCGCTGCGCAGGTCAATCAGCGCAGCCACAACATACGTGGAGTGCGGCACCAGGGCGTGCAGTTCACGGATTGTGTTGATGACGGTGGAACCGGTGCTGAACTCGTCATCAACAAGAATCACGGGCCCGTTTCCGTCGAGCCAGTGCGGATCGGTGGGGACCATGGTGTGCGAGGTGGCGTGCGAATGCCCTTCCTCAAAGCCTGCCACTGAGGCTACCCCGGGCGTTGCATGGCGGGTGGAATGGATGTAGTAGGCGCCCAAGGCATTGGCCACGAGCCGCCCCAGCCCGGTGGCCGTTTCGGCATAGCCAATCACCACGGCGTCCGGCACCTGGGTACGCAGCCGCGCCACATGCTCGGTGAGAGCGGCGATGGCCGCACGCCGCTGTGGTGAGGGCGATTGCAGGACCGTGCTCAGAGCTTTAGCAGCCTGAAGTAGCGGAGCAGGGGGTGGGCTGGAGCATGGCGGGTGAGGATCGGCGTCGTCCGCCATGGCCGCGAGCCGGTCCGCGACAAAAGCACCCAAGAGTTCACCAGCAGCAATAACCAGCCCCGGTTCGGTGGGGACATGCTTGGCCAAAACCTGAGAGACCAGCAAATGAGCGCGCTTGGGGTTGCGGCGCAGGGCCAGACCCACCAGATCGGCCACGTCCACGGCGCTAGAGGGGTCGGTGTGAAGGGACACATCCAGTGCCGTGGCAACGAAGGTTCCACGCCACGGCGCGCTCACGCTGTGATCCCTTACTCCATGCCCATTCACGCCATGCTCACTTCGAGGAGGTCCACAAAAGTGATGTCAGCCGCCGCCACACCGAAAGCGTCGGCGCGCACAAGAGTGCGGTGCGCCCACGGTTGGTGTGGTTTCATCTCATTCATTTTGTTGCCATAAGGGGACGCCGCGGCACCGCCGTTGACGTTGCCGGCAATGGCCAGAGCGTCAAGATATTCCTCATGGCTGACAACGCTCATGGCGTGCACTAGAGCCACATGGGTGGGATGGATGACGGTTTTGCCCAGCAACCCGTTGGCTAAATCGAGTTCTATCTCGCGGATGAGAGTGTCCAGGTTGGCTGTCATGATGCGTTGGCGCAATTGAATTTCTTGCGGCCCCACAAACGGGGTGAGCCGCAATTGTGGGCGTAGCACCCTTTCCGTGTTGGCAAAGTGCTCCCAGACGGGGCCGGAGATAACAAAGCCGCTCTCCGGCCGGCCCAGAACGTTCACAATATCGCCAATGACACTAGCCACCACTTTGACGTCGTATATGGTCATATCGCGTGAGCGGCGCAGGCCGAAGGCGCTGGACATGTCCGTAGCGCCAATCCGGACTGAGAGAATGTCCTCCCGGTGGGCGGACAACAAGGCATGAACATTTGTCAGTGCCGTGGCACGGCTTTCGGCATGGATCACGGCCGGTGATTCCAAAATGGGCATAATCCGCAGGCGGTGCTTACCCTCCGTGGTGCCGTCCAATCCGAGCTCGGATTGGATCAGGTGCAGGGCGTGCAGGAATGCGGCCGCCACCCCTGATTCGTTGTCAAACTTGGGGATGACAAAACCTGTCAGGACCCCCGTGCTGGGCCCGGCCCGGCGGGCCACCGAGAGAAGTTGCTCAGGTGTTCTGACCCTGACAAAGAGCAGGGGTAAGGGCTCGTCGCAGGCGGCGAGCACACCGAGCGCAGCGATCACATTTTTCTCGGCGGCGGCAACCTCCGCGTCAGCAATGGAGTCTTCTAAGCACAGCACCATGGACACGCAGCCAAGGTCACGTTGACGGCGCACATCTTTGACCAGATCCGGCCGGTTGGCGGGGGTGTAAAGTGTCCCACCCAAGGCAACGGCCTGCAGCTCGGGGGCGCTATCCGCCGTCAATTCCACCGGCAGCCGGTGGAAAAGTCTCGCTTCTTGGGAGGCTGTCAGGGAGCGGAAGTGTCGCATGTGCTCTTTCAAGGTGCTGCGTGAAGTAGGCATTATTTGGGCGGATACCCTAGCGTCCGTAGGCGGTGGTGGGTGCGCGGTGAGTCATGGAGAAGTCAAACTCCTGCCAAATCTGTAAATCAGACCAGTCGTGCGGAATAGGTTCTGCCCGCAGTTCCAAGACATTACCGATCCTGTGCAGCAGCAGCACCATTTGTGTGCCGTCAGCTGCTGGCGGCAGGGCCACGGACTCCCCGGAATACAGCCGCACTCCCATGGCGGAGCTACTGCGATTGATGAAAATAGCGCGCCGCAGCTCACGGACGTGACGGAGGGAAACCAGGGCATCGCGGCCATGATATCCCACAAGCTCGCGGTTTCCGGAGGTCATCACGGCGGTGCCAGCCTTGTGGCCGTCAACGCTCTGGCCACCAGTCACATGGCGCACGTCCTCCCAGGCCACGGCGGTGCTGCCGCCCACCAGCAGGGTGCCAACGGATGACTCCAGCGCGGATAACCTCAGGACCCGGTCCGCGAGGTTCAATTCAAAAATATCCCGGATGCCAGGTGCCTCGAACAGCAGAGCCACCTCATGGTCCTCACGCCTTGCCTTTTCCCTCTGAGCTGCCAACTTCTTTGCCCTAGGACTCGTGGACGAGTCCGGTGCCGCGCCTCCTAACACCAGTCCGGAGGGCCGCGGCGCCCCGCCCTGGGTGGCGGTTGGTGTGGCCGGTGTGGCTGCCGGTGCCGTGGCTGGTTGACGCAGGCTCAGCGACGGACTTGGAGCCGAAACTGGTGCGGGGGCCGCTGCTGCCGGGGAACGAAGGCTCAGCGAAGGGCTTGGAGTGGAAGCTGGTGCGGGGGCCGCCGCAGCCCGAATTGGTGCCTGAGCGGGAGCCGGTTTGGCGGTGCCTGGCTTGACCCGGCGACGCAAGTACGGAAGATCTGTGCGTGGAGTTGAAGGAATGTTCACGTCGGCGGGCCTACAGGCTGATCCCGTAGTCCTTGGCCACCCCGGCCAGGCCGCTGCTGTAACCCTGGCCCAAGGCACGGAATTTCCAGTCGTCGCGGTGCCGGTAGAGTTCGCCGAAGATCATGGCAGTTACTGAATCCAGCTGACTAACGGCAAGATCAAAACGGACAAGCTCGCGGTTCTCAGCCGTGGCTACACGGATGTGGGCGTTGCGCACTGCCGCAAAAGTGCCTTGGCCGCGAAATTCCGGGTCAACGTAGGCCAAAAAGATGATCTTGGAAATATCCTGCGGAATCAGGCTCAACTCAACATCGATCTGTTCTTGATCGTTGCCGCCCACAAACGTCACGGAAGCATCGGCGCTGACAAGCTGGTTGAAAAATACCAGATGCTCATTGGAGACAGCCTTGCCGTCTGAATCGCACATAATGGCGAAGGGGACCAGCTCTGCCTGCGGGCCATGGCTCGGGATGGTATCCCAACCCATGGCCACAAGAACCTGATTCAGGCCCGGGTTTTCAGCTGTCAGGGCCGCATTGGCCCCCGCCACTAGTGATGCCACGATTGGCCCTCCAAACGCAATGGATCTCTCTCTGTTGGGGGTGGTTGAAGCTGCAGCGCAGCGTCCTGGGCCGAGAACTTGTCAGCCAAGAAACGCCCATGAGTGGAAAGTTCCTCCACGGCGCCAATGCGGATCTGATTCAGCAGGTCCGCCAGAGTCAGTTGCAAAGTGGCCAGTTGCTCCGCAAAAAGGAACGTTGCGGGGGACTCTTCGTCATGGTGTGCAGGAGGCAGCGCCAAGTAGGCCTGTAGCGGGGTGGGGACGTAGCTGCAAATCATGGCGTTGAGCAGCACGCGCTGCTCCGTGGAGCAGCCTCTTATGCCAATATCAGTCACGGCCTCGCGCATCAGGTCTCCCAAATGCCGCAGCTGCGAGGTGATCAAAGGGGGAAGCCTGCTGCCGGAACGGCGCACGGATGCCCGCAAATTGTCCACGGAAAGGCCCATTTGGGCGATTTCCTCCGCCACCGGGTCAACTGCAGGTGAGGCAGGTGTTTGGGGCGCTTGGCCACCGCCAAACCTGCCCCCCACAAAACGGCCAATCATTGCTTTACCCTTGCTTCGTCGTCGTACGTTTCAGCCTACTCGCGTTCTGACTGGCGTGAACGCTCCAAGTACGGTTTTGCCTTGGCAAGACCGTCCTCGAGGGCGTGCACAGTGCCTTCCATGTTTTTGGCGGCCGATGCGCGGAAGGTATCAATGGCGTCCATGGTCTCAAAGACGTTGTCGAAGGCCTTCTGCAGCGTCTCAACGCTGACACCGGAGCTGGCAGCCTGCTGGTGGATGCGCACCGTCTGATCCTTGAGCATCTCTGAAGTCTTCAAGATCATGTTGTTCGTGGTGGTGTTGATGGCATCGATCTGATCCAGCACCATTTTCTGGTTCGCCAGGGCCTGAGCCACAATCACGGCCGTGCGCAGCGCCGAAATGGTGGTGGTACGAGCCCTGTCAACACCCTTGATGAGTTCTAAGTTGTTCTTGCGGATCAGGTCCATGGCCAGGTAGCCCTGCACCGAAACTGCCAGCTGCGTCAGGATGTCCTGATGGCGCTGGCGGATGGGGAAGAGTACATCGGCCTCAAGCTTTTGAGCCTGCTCAATCTGGCCCGAGGCCCGGGTGGCGTCAATCTTTTCAACACAGGCACCATCCAACGCCTTGGCGAAGACGGCGTATTCACTCAGGCTCTGCATGGTTTCCCACAGCTGGACCTTTTCCCCTGCCAAGGAGGCGTTGTCCTTGAGGAGTTCATCCTGGCCGGCCATGAGCGATTTAATGATGGCATCGAGCTGGGTCTGCGCCGATTCGTACTTCTGGAAGTACTTGGCCATCTTGTTGCCGCCGGGGATGAACCCCAGAATTTTCCGGCCAACACCCAGATCGGCGTTGTTGGGCGTCAAGGATTCCACCGTGCTGCGCAGGTCATTCAAGGTGCCAGCCACCTGGGCCTGGGCACTATTGCCGCTCTTCTTTGCCCCGGCAACAAAAGTTGATGAGCGTTCCAGCATGCGGCTTGAGGCATCCGAAGAGTTGGTCATCTCGCTGCC
The DNA here is from genome assembly GCF_040547105.1 of Arthrobacter sp. UYCu511. Classification (NCBI taxonomy): domain Bacteria; kingdom Bacillati; phylum Actinomycetota; class Actinomycetes; order Micrococcales; family Micrococcaceae; genus Arthrobacter; species Arthrobacter sp. UYCu511. Next base: position 96,820 of record NZ_JBEPPB010000007.1, on the reverse strand, counting down.
GGCCAACTTTGAAATACCGTCCACCTTGGTGGTGAATTCGGGGCTGCGGGCATCAAAAGTGGCGATCTCCGCGATGAAGTCCTTGGCCTGACGGTTGATTTCACTCTGACGTTCCATCGGAACGGGAACCATTCCGGGTGCTTCGTCAGCCACGACGATCGCGGGGGCGTCAGGGGCCTTCAGGACAAGAGCGGTTTCGGCTTCGGTGGGAGGGGTCAAAGGAGAAGTCATGGTGAGATCCAATTTTCCAAATAGTTGGAGGTTGCGGCAAATGCTAATTTATGGCTGAAGCCCGTGCCACGCGAAGAGCTGTTGGCACGGACTTCTGCACGCTTGTGCGGGTGGTTATCCGAGCGGGACACCGAAGTCGGTGGCGATCCCTGCGAGGCCGCTGGCGTAGCCCTGGCCCACTGCCTTGAACTTCCATTCGGTGCCGTTGCGGTAAATTTCCGAGAACAGCATGGACGTCTCTGGGGCTGCGTCCTCGCTCAGGTCAAAGCGCACGATTTCTTGCTCATTGCCCTGGTTGACCACGCGGCAGTACGCGCCACGGACCTGGCCAAAGTTCTGACCACGGGCTTCTGCCTGGTCAATGGAGACCACAATGACAATGCGTTCGACGTCGGAGGCGACCTTGGTCAAATCAATAAGGATCTGCTCGTCGTCACCTGCCCCGTCACCGGTGCGGTTGTCACCGAGGTGTGTCACCGAACCGTCCTTGGCAGCGGGCTGGTTGTAAAAGATGAAATCATCGCCGGACCGGACCTTGCCGGATGCGCCGACGAGGAGCGCCGAGGCGTCTAAGTCAAAGGCCTCACCCGTGGTGGTGCGAGGATCCCAGCCCAGGCCGATCAGGGCCTGCTGGAGGCCCGGGTCAGTCTTGGTCAGGGAAAGGTTGTTGCCCTTGGCAAGCGAAAGTCCAGCCATGAGATCGTGTCCTTACGTTGTTAGTGGTCGGCGGATTGCCGGTTGCGCTCGTGTGGTGCGCGGATCATTCCGCGCACCAAAGGTGGACTAGTCCAGGACGATTCCGTAGTCGGTTGCAATGCCGTGAAGGCCACTGGCGTAGCCCTGACCCACGGCACGGAACTTCCATTCGCCGCCGTTGCGGTAAATTTCAGCGAAGACCATGGTGGTCTCAGATGCGGCGTCCTCGGAAAGGTCGTAGCGGACAATTTCGTGGTCATTTTCCTGGTTGATCACGCGGCAGTAAGCGTCACGGACCTGACCGAAGTTCTGGCCGCGGGCTTCCGCCTGGTCGATCGAGACAACAATGACCACGCGGTCAATGTCGGAGGGGACTGTGGCGAGGTTGATCAGGATCTGCTCGTCATCACCGTCGCCCTCACCCGTGCGGTTATCTCCCTGGTGCACAACCGAGCCGTCTTTGGACTCGAGCTGGTTGTAGAAGATGAAATCGTCATTGTTGCGGACTTTGCCGCTGGCAGTGACCAGAATTGCTGATGCATCCAAGTCGAACTGGTCACCGCTGGTGGTGCGCGGATCCCAACCCAAACCAACCATGGCCAATTGCAGGCCGGGATCGGCCTTGGTCAGGGAAAGGTTGCTGCCCTTAGAAAGTGTCAAAGATGCCATAAGAACTGAACTCCTCTAATTACAAAAGTGCCGCTAATAAACTAAAACAAAAGAGCCTTTGGCGAAACCCTACAGTGCGTTGGCCGCGGGCTGGATCAAGTCCATGGCAGTGCGCCCGTTGGCGCGGTCCCCAATGGCCGTGAACTTCCAGCCGGTTCCTTCCCGGGAAACCTTGGACATGATCATGGCTGTGTGTGTGCCGGCATCCGTCAGCTGGAAGCGGGCCACCTCGGGGGAGCCTGCTGTGGAGTCATCGATCAGGCGGCAAAACGCGTTCTGGATGGTGTCAAAGCTCTGGCGGGAGTAGCTGCTGATCACAAAGACAATCTGGGCAACGGCAGGAGAAACCTTGGCCAGGTCAACCAGAATGGTCTCGTCGTCGCCTTCGCCTTCACCTGTGAGGTTGTCACCGGTGTGCTGGGTGGAACCGTCCTTGCTTTGCAACTGGTTGAAGAACACCGTGTCAATAGCCTTGCCACTGGCGTCAAAGAAGATGGCCGAAGCGTCCAAGTCAACATCAGCAGCCTTTTTCAAGCCACCGAAGAGTCCGCGCTTTACCGGGGCTGCAGAGTCCCAGCCCAAGCCCATCCGCACCCGGGTGAGGGCAGCGCCGTCGTTCTTTTTCAGTGAAAGGGCCTGGCCCTTTTGCAAACTAAGTCCCATAACGTTTTGCTCCTAGTGAATAGCAGTGGAAAAAATTGGTTTGAGGGTTAGCGAGAGAGCTGCCCAACAGAGGGTTTGGCAGCCGCAACCCGCTTGTTGCGGACAATAGAGGAAAGGAATGCTGCACCGATGAAGAGGACTCCAATGACGCCTGTCACTATCTCGTTGACCTCGATGCTGATGGTCAGCAACAAGATGATGGCCAGTGCGCCAATGGCCCAGTGGGCGCCGTGGTCAAGGTATTCATAGTCATCCAAGGTGCCTTCGCGGACAAGGAAAACCGTCAGTGAACGGACAAAGATGGCACCGATCAAGCCCAGACCCAGGGCGATGATGATGGGGTCGGAGGTGATGGCGAAGGCGCCGATCACGCCGTCGAAGGAGAACGAGGCGTCAATGACTTCAAGGTAGAGGAAGAGCATAAAGGCGGCCTTGCCAACAGCCTTGCCCACACCCCTATTTGCCTTCTTGGCGATTTTTGCCGCCTCGGCGTCGATATCGTCCGCATCCGAATCACCGTCACCGTCGACGTCGAAAAGGTCACCGAGGCCGTTGACGAGCATGTAGGTGACCATGCCGAGGATGCCCGCAATCAGGACGTCAACCTCCTTGCCGGGACGGACCATGAGGGCCGAGGCAACAAGGATCAGCAGGGCGATCGCCATGGACGCACCGTGCAGACGGCCAATGAACGCCAACGGCTTTTCAAGCCACTTGATCCAGTGCAGCTCGCGTTCTTCGAACATGAAGTCCAGGAACAGCATCAGCAAGAAGACACCACCAAAGGCAGCGATTTGCGGGTGTGCATCATGGAGTAAGTAGGCGTAGCTGCCGGGCGTGTGGATATCGCCCTTTTCCAGTGCGAGCGAGATGGCTTGCACCGGGTTGAGATTGGCCGTAACACCAACAATCAACAACGGGAACGCGATGCGCATACCGAGCACGGCGATGAGAATACCGACTGTGAGGAAGATTTTCTGCCAGAACTCGCTCATCTTCTCCAGAATGCGCGCGTTGACCACAGCATTGTCGAAGCTGAGGCTGATCTCAAGAACACCGAGGATGGCACAGAGAATAAGCGCTTCAACGCCACCGTAGAAGTAGGCGACAATCAGTGCCACCGCGGTGATCCCGAAGGACCAGCCAAAAGTTTTTATGAACACGCGCTGACAAGCTCCTCAAGATATCCCATGAACTGACTCAGATCAGGGATTTGGTCGATCTGGATAGGCGATGCAACGCCTCGCGGCGCTGGCGTGGATCGTGCAAACTCAATTATCTCCATTCACGCTACATATTCCTAATGGTTGGCAACGCTAAAACGTTCCATCATGTCACCGAAACTAGTGACAAACATTGTGCCCTTCCCCACTGACATTTTGCGTTTCGTGTTGTGCATACGGGATTCTCTGGAACGTTCGCAGGTGGCAGCTTGGGCGTTGCGGACGGCATAGATGCGGCCTTGAGGGCCAAGAATGTCTCACCCCCGCCCTAGTGTGGGCAATCAGCTCAAAGGTTCCTACCTTCCTCACTGAAGTTCCACGAGTTCTTTGAGGATTCTTGGGGTTTCTCTGGGCAAATGAATGGTGTGCATGGACAAGGCAGGGGCATGAGCAAGGCGGATCTGATCAGGGCACGGCCCTTTCAGCCGGCTTGGCGTGGCATTAAAGTTCCGGCGTCACAAAAACTCGGTAATGCACCTCTTGAAAGTCTCCCGGGACTTATAGCGGTAGACATTTGTCCGGAGAGTGGTCAAATGCCTACTATTACCAAAGTGATGGCGGTCTCAAAGTTAAGTAACTGTGCGTGCGTTCGCGCGGGAATTTTGCTTTCACTACGGATCGTCCAATATGCGGGGGAGCAGCACCATGTCTGACAACGGAAGGCCATTCGATTTTGGCCAGTTTGGTGGCGCTAGTGCCTCGGGCAATGCGCCCTCACCCGCGGGTGCTTCGGGTAGCGCCAATCCATTCGGTGCTGTTGGTGCTGATGGTGCTGACCGAAATGTCTACGGCGGGTCTACTCCTGCCGGCTTCGGTACTGGCATGGCGGTTGGCGGCGGTCACTACGACGGCGCCTCCGCACTCCTGCGTCCCACCAACGCACCTGTTGTTTGGCTGTACACGGCAGTTGCCACCAGCATCATCGCCATGCTCGTGGCACTCATGCTTGGCAGCACCGCAGCATTCGCCATTGGCGCCTGGATCCTGGCAGGCCCCATTGCGATCGCTTTGGTTGCGGTTTTTTCTATCCAAGACACGCGAGCACGCACAGCCGCGTTGTATTCCTCCAGCGGATTTGTCTCGTGGCTCTACCGCGGGGCCATTGTGCTTAGTCTGATCGCCGTTGTGATCAGCGCCTTGAAGATCGCTGATTGGGTGGGACGAATCTAAATGAAGCGCATACTTTCCCTTTTAGCTGCCACGGCTCTGGCCCTGCCAGTAGCGGGCGTGTTGGCAGCCCCGGCACAAGCCGCTGACGAGTCCCCGGTCCGTCCCGTGACCATGGTTGATGACTTTCGCGCCTGCATTGCTGGTGGTGGGGCCACTGACATGCTGCTTTTGGTAGACGAATCGGCCAGCCTGGGTGACCGTGACCCGGCAAATGCCCGTGTCACGGCGGCAGAGTACCTTGTTAAGCAATTGGCAGGATTCACTGACGGTGCCGAAAGTACGCTCAATGTTTCCATCAGTGTTTTTGCCAACGAGTACCGCAACGTCAAGGATTGGACTGCCCTGACCCCGGCCACCCTTCCGGATCTGCAAGGAAGCATTGCGTCGCTGAAGTCCATGACCAAGGGCATGGAAACCGACTATTGGACAGCATTGGACGGCGCGCGCCGGGACCTGGCTGCGAAGGCCGCTACCAGGGGTGATGCCCCGAGTTGCCAGGCCGTGGTCTGGTTCACCGACGGCGGACTGAACTTTGAACCCCGCACCACCGACGCTGCAAAGAAAGCCTTCGGAAGCAACAAATCCTTCGCACCTGACTTAGAGCTGACCACCCGGAAAAACACCATCGAGGCCGGCAAGCTCGCGGCCGAGGACATCTGCCGCGCCGGCGGGTTAGCCGATCAGCTACGTTCATCCAAGGTGGCCATGTTCGGCATTGGCCTTGGCGGGGCAACCCCGGAAGAGGCTGAGTTTAATTTCATGAAGTCCGTTGCCACCGGAACTGCCGGTAAAGGCGGGACCGAGTGCGGCAAGTTGACCACCCCGATTCCCGGTGAATTCCATCTGGCCAGCGGGATCGACAGCCTACTCATGGCCTTCGACGGCATCAGCTCACCAGGGCGCAGCCCCCTGGTTCAGACAAGCGGCATCTGCCAGATCGATTTCTGCGAAGACCAGGCGCATCGCTTTGTCCTTGATGCCACCACACCTCAGGTCCGCGTGCTAGCCACAGCCGACGCTGATGGCATCACGGCGTCCATGGTGAACCCTGATGGCAAACAAATCCAGTTGCCGCGTGGCGAACTGAACAAGGAAACCAAGCTTGCTGATGGCCAGAACACCATTCTTTACACATGGCTGTCAGAGAAGACGCTGACAGTGTCGATGAAGTCCGGTTCCTCCGGAAAGGGCTGGAGTGGGCTGTGGCAGTTGGGGTTCACCGATCCTGCGGGAACATCCAAAGACAAGGTGTCCAAGTCAAGTGTTCACATCTCGGGAAATCTCCTACCTGTTTGGCTGAATCCGGATGAGACACCCCTGCACGTCGGGGACACCGTCCCGAACGCACAATTTGGGCTCGTTGATCAAAACGGCGATGCCGTTGACGCCACTTCGCTGCTGGGTACCGCGCAATTGACTGCAACGCTGGTCGATTCCCAAGGCAAGGGCACCGTGATTGTCAGGGAATTGGACAAAAATTCATTGGGCACAGCTGCCTCCATGGATTTGAAGGATCTTCCCGTGGGCCCGGCGCAGATGCGCCTATCCCTGACACTGACCACAGCCCCCACCACGTTCAAGGGCAAGGACGTCCCCGGCACCGTGTTGGAGCCGGCCATGGTTTCCGTCCCCGTCACCCTGACTCCACCAGCTGACTTCCCTGTGCTGGGCTCCAGGGTGGACTTCGGCCAGGCCGAGGGCGTGCCCAACTTGAACGCCAAACTGGCCGCTTCTGGTTCGGGTTGTGTCTGGCTCCCGGACGGGCAGGAACTGAAAGTAGTTGCATCGCCGTCGGATATCGGTGGCTCGGCCATCACCCTGGGTGAGGCCAAGTCCGCGGAAAGCTGCATCAGCATCACCTCCGGTGCGGACCTGCCCCTGACATTCAAGGCCGAACATGCGGGCAACGGCTCCATCAACGGGACCATCACCATGATGATCGCCCCCGATGGTGAGCCGGCAAAGGCTATGGCCGTTGAGGTGGCCTTTACCGCAAGTCTGGCCAAGCCGCTGAACACCACCAACTTCATTCTCGCCCTAGTAGTGGCACTGATCCTGGGACCAGGCATCCCACTACTACTGCTCTATGGAGCCAAGTGGCTGGTGGCCAAGATCCCCGGCAGCTCGCTTTCTGCAGAGCTGATCCCCATCACCGTGGCCTACGGGCAGCTTGAACGTGATGGCGGGCCGTTTGCGTTGCGCCCCACTGACCTCGTCCAGCTAGTCCCCATGGAACCGGGCGGAACCCGCTCCCTCAGTATTTTCGGTGTCGACTTCAAGGCCCGGACAGGCCTCTCACCCTTGGGGACCGGCTACGTGAGCGTTGAATCCCCTAACCGGGTGGGTATTTCCTCCGCCTACCCTGGTGCTGACAGCACGGGCACGCAGGCGCGCCTGCCCCTGGCCATCCACAACCACTGGGTGTTACTGCGTGACAGGGGCACCGATCCCCAGGCTGGCTACGTACTCCTTCTGGCCAATGGTGATATTTCAGCTGCGCGCAGGCAGGCCCTGGAAGATGACATCAAGCGCCGTTTGCCCGAAATGCTTGGCAGGCTCAACGAAGCTGCCACCGAACCCGTTTTGGAGCCGGCACTCGCCGGAGCCGGCGGTGATGGTGGCTTCGGGGGATTTAGCCAGAACACAGGCCAGGGTTTCGGCCAAGATGCCAACCAGCAGCAGGGTTTTGGGCAGGGCTTTGCATCAGGGCCTGCCCAGCAGCAGGGCTTTGGCCAAGACCAGAGTTGGGGGACGCCTCCGGGGCGGGTTCCCGGACCTGAGGAAACACCGCCTGCTGGACCGTACAACCCTTGGGGACCACCTGGTGCCTAGCGCCTGCAGACTCACCTTCTTCAGCATTTTTTCACTCTAGTTTCAGGACAGGCAGACCAATAATGCGCAAATTCCTAGTAGTGGGTTGTGGCGGATCCGGCGGATCGACCCTGGCATTCATGATGGACCAGCTCAAGTCCGAGCTAGCAGCACACGGAGTTGATTCAATTCCTGCAGGCTGGCAATTTGTTCACGTTGATGTCCCAACAGCACCTGACACTGATATTGCCGGTATTGGGACTGTCTTCCAGCAAGGTGGAGATTATATTGGCACCGGCCCCGCCAGCGGCAGCTACTCCATTTTGGATAACGCCTTGAGCCAAACACTCAACCAGGCCTCCGCGCTTGGCGAAATTGGCACATGGGCACCGCGGGAGCCAGAACGGATCCACACACCGATCCACAGCGGTGCGGGGCAGATGCGTGCTGTTGGCCGCATGATTACGCTGAGCAAAACCAATGAGGTCCGCAGCGGTCTAGAACGCGCCTTCCAGCGACTAAATCTCGTTGAGACGAACACCGAAATGGCTTCCCTGAACGTTCCCGGAATGGGCGACTTCCATCAAGCCGATCCACCCATGGTCCTAGTGGTTTCCTCCATGGCAGGCGGTGCCGGCGCCTCCATGGCACTTGACGTTTGCAGACTCCTCTCGCTGGTTCCCGGCGTCACGCCCTCGATGATTGGTGTCTTCATGGTGGCGGCGGATGCCTTCGACGGTCTTCCGCCGGCAGCCCGTGGAGGGGTACGTGCCAATGCGTTGGCCATGTTGGGTGAGATTGTTGCCGCACAGACAACAGCCGCTGCCGGACATGACACGGCAACCTTGTCCGCATTGGGCCAGAAGAACGGTCTACAACCCGGGCTACCCTTTGCCCGTGTCTTCCCGGTGGGCCGCTTTGCTGGCGTTTCCCGGACCATGTTTGGTGATGGTAGCCAAAATACGCTGTATCGCGGCCTAGGCCGCGGCCTTGCCGCCTTGATGCTCAGCGGGAAGGCTTCAGGCGACTTCATCGCTTACGACCTCACTAATAACTCCACCGACAAGCCTGCATTGCGTGACACCTTCGGGTGGGGCGCCAGCTCGGAGAACCTGGCCTGGGGCGCCTTTGGCTTTGCCAGTTTGAGTATGGGCCGTGATCGTTACAGTGAGTATGCGGCACAGCGTCTGGCTCGTACTGCTGTTGACAGGCTCCGGCTCGGGCACATGCAGCCTGGCAGTACGGCGTCATCCATTGATCAGGTCAATGCCCTGGCGGATAGTCAGTGGAGCAACATTTGCCGCGCCATGGAACTGCCGGTTCCCAGCGGCGTCGTCATCAACCAAAACGATGTGCAAGCTTGGTTCAGCGCATCCGCATTCACCCGTGAAGACGCCGCCCGGATCTCTAACTCCATTACGGACGAGCAGATTGTGCCCTACATTCCGCAGGCGGGAGGTGTCCCGGCTAGTCAGTGGCTGGGCGGCCTGCGTCAACGACTGCACGAGCGCAAACCCGCGCTGACCAATGTGGCTGTCGAAGCCGCCTACCACTGGGGCTACGGCTACAAGGATCACCTGCTGGCCCGTTTCACCACAGTGGTGGAAGATTCAATCAGCCAGTTCGGGTTGCCCTACGCCCGGATCGTGGTGGACCGTATTGAAGCACTCATCAAGGAGCAACTCCTGGGCACGCTGGAGACCATGGCCGCTTACGGTGTGCCGCCGGTGGCAGCCATCCCGCAACAGTTTGAAACCGAGATTGCCATGATGAAGGTCATTGCAAACGGGCAGGCAGTCATTGACCGACTCGTAGACATGCTGCGCGGGCAGACATCGAATCTGCTCCAACTGCAGGTAGGCAAAACGATGTCCACCGTGTTGTCCGCCTTTGCCAGCGAGGTTGTGGGGCCCATGCGCGAGGCGCTGAGCGAATCCTTGACCATCCTGGATCAAGCCCAAGCAGCACGTCCCACCGCAGTGGGGCTCGCCAACGTTGCCACGAACCAGTACTCTGCCTGGCCCAGCGATGACAACCTTTCGGTGCCTGCCCGCTTCGATGTGGCAGATAACGAAATCCTGATCACCGAATCCAAGACGTTCTCCACACAATATGAGAATGACATTGTGGAGGCAGGTTCGGCAGGCGCCGGTCAGCGCGGCTTCAAGGAGGGCCAGTGGCTTGCTGTGGGCCAATCTATCAGGGGCCTTTGGCCTGTGGCCGGCGGAGATCTAGCCCCGGGCGGTTTGATGGAGCAGCTCACGTCCTGGCAGCCTGCAGAGTTCAACCGTGACCCCTTGACGGCCAAGCCCCTAACACCGTCTCGGGCATCGTTCCATGTGCATGTTGCTCCCGCGGAACTACTGGACCGGGCCCGTAAGTTCGTGGCTCGCAAGAACGAATCCTTCGACAAATTCTGCTCACTTTCACTGCGCGAGTACGTGAGGGGAACTGACGCGCGGCCCTCGGAAATCCCTGAGCGTCAGCGCGATGTGATCGCCAAGTTCAACGAGACTCTCAACCGTGCAGTGCCGCTGATCAGCGTGAACCGTGAAGTAGTGCAACAACTCCACACTGACGATGTGAAATACCGTTTCAAGTTCTCCTCCGTGCCCTTCGGTGAATTGGATGAGGTATCCGCCGCATTATTCTCAAAAATTGCTGAGAATGATGACATCGCGGAGGAAACAGCGGCCATCCTGGCCCAAGCCATGACAAGCGAGGACAAGGTCCAGCGGATCGATATCTTCGGCTCGTACCGCAACTACTCGCCGCTGGTCTTTGATTCGGTTCTGGCCCCCGTTGCCCAGCAATGGGCGGGAACATCATTGCCTGAACGCAAGAGCTTCTGGAGCCAGCGCCGCTCACGCCCACTGGCCGCATCCTTGCCCATGGGCGATGAAGAACGGCAGGCCCTCGTATCAGGCTGGTTCGTTGCCCAAATCACCGGCAGGCTGCGCCTGCCCGAACCGCCCTACACCTCAGCCGTGGAAGTCTGGGACGAGGAAAACAAGCGCTGGTCCCAATTCCCCAACCCGCTCCTTACACCGCCCTCACAGTTCCTGGCCAAGTCTTATGATTGGCTCCCGGCAGTTCTGGAATCGTACCTGCTAGCCGTAGCGAACACGCACCAAACCCCGGTACTCTCCTCCATGCGGCCCTACAACTTGCTGCGGAGTATCTATGACGGCAGCATAGAGGAGCCGGCGTCCGGCCTGTTTGAAATCTCGGCAGTTGACGATCTGGCCCAGTGGATCGCGCGGGGCCAGACGAAGTCGGGCATGGCCGGCCGGGTGCCGGAACTGACCGCGAACAGCACCATGGAAGAACGGTACGAGAACACTGCCAAGTGGCTCACGTCCATTCGCGACCTAGCAGGGGTTCATTTCATGGAACCCGAATATCTCGGAGCGCCCGGTGGTGGATCATTCTCGAAGATTCAGAACCGTAAGACGGCGGCATCAACGCCCCTGTTCCGTGATATTGCCCCAGATATTTTCGCAAGTCTGGGTGGTTTGCTGGAACATTTGGAAATAGCCTACAAGAGGGCATTGTCCGGGCCCGAATCCGGTCCGGATAGCATGGGCCTACCTGATTTGGGGGCGTTCTAGCATGGCAGCCTTGAATGTTCTTGTTGCCGCAAAGGGGCAGTTGGCCGGTCTGCGAGAGGTCCTCACTGACTGGTCAGGGCTTAGGCTGGTGGACGGCTTTATTTGGGTGGAACAGGACATGGTCACTCCCACCGGCATCAAAGGCATTGAAGTCATCGGTGGAAACCAGCGGGCTGTGAGCTTGCAGTCCATGGCCGCCGCAGCGGGCAACTACGACCGCATCCGGGTAGCCGTGCTGGTTAATGCCGCCGAGGGTGCCTTGCAGGTTCCGGCAGACATTGGGCAGCGGATTGCGCTGTTCCTTGAGTCATCTTTCGGCGGCAGGCCAGTGACTCGGGTCAGGGCCGTCACGGCGCGGATCCAGGATGTAGAGACGGTCCAGGAATTTGCCCAGGAGGGTTGGCACAACGTGGTGTTTGCGCCGGAAGAATCTTCCGGTGTGAACCAGGGGCACAGTCTGCTGTACTCCACCACCGATCCCTTTGACCTTGGCCGGCATGCTGCTGTGGGGTGCGCTGGAATCCTGGGGATGTGGCACGGCATGGAAGGTTCGGTGCTGGACCATGAAATGCCATTGCCAGGAAGTAATGCCCGTCTGGTGCGCTCCTTCTACCGCAATTTGGATGCCACAGCCGTAGAGCAGGAACTGCGTTCCCAGGTAACAAACGTTGGGGAGCGGCTCCCGCTACCAGCTCGAATGGGATCCTCAGCTATCTACATTGAAGATGTTGCACTGGCCTCACGGACCATGGCCGAGCAGTTGTGGACCAAACACGCGCATGTGCTCCAAGGTCCGAGGGAACAGCAGGTGGTCTCTACAGCCAAACCGATAGGCGCCTGGACGGCGCTGAAAATGATGTTTGGCTTTATTTGGGCTGCTCTGAAAAATGCGCCGCGCAACTGGGTCAACAGCATGGCTGTGCGCATCAAGTCTCAAGCCGCAGCCACCGTTCATTCGGTTGTGTTCGGTTCCGCCCCGGCCCAGTACACGGTAGTTGTTGATGGCATTGCCCCGGATGGCATGCCTGCCTCGTGGCTGGATGTCCGTGAGGCAGCCATTGGACTGGATAAAGTGCTGGAAAATGCTGGCATGCCGCGTGAACACGAGATCCATGCGGATCTGTCCTCTCTCTGGCAAGACTATGCCGCTGGCGCGTTGACGCTGGCGGATGCAGGAGAGCGGGTACCGTCACTGCCGCCTGTCCAGATCGGTACCGAGCGTGGGGTCCTGCGCAGCCCGCATTCTGCCGTTCCACGGGCTGCTGACAGCTTCTCCAATGTTCCCGCCCATCTGAATGCTTCCATGTCATTGAGTCCGGTGCCGCCATACGATGTGATGGGAATTTACAACACCGAACAGCGGCTGCAGACGGCCAGTGCAGACCCCAATCTTGGCGTTCCAGCAAGTACCGCACTGAATGCAATGCGCGGCTGGAAACAATACTTTGCCGATAGTTACGCCGTTCACGTAGGAAACCGGATAGCACAATTTCTGATCTCCACCACGAGCGAATTGCAGGTGGTCCTTCAAAGGATTCGCCAGGCCGGCGATGCTGCGGACAGCCTGGCCCCTGTTCTGCAGGCACAGAAGAAACTGGCCACCTGGATGAAGATCATCCTGGGCATTGCCGTGGTTGCAGTCATCGTTACAGTTGTTTTGCTACTCACCGCCACGATCGAGGGAGGCGTTGCTGCGGCCATTATTGGCGGCATTGTCATCCTTTGGTTGATCACGGCACTAATTGTCTTCATGCGAGGGCAACGTGAACTGTTCAGGCTGCTCAACGCCCGTAGCGTCATGCTGGAACAGGATGAGATCAACCGCCGGAACTTACGCCACATCCTTCGTGATTTGCGGCGTTTGGGGGACACTTACAGCCAGTTCTTGGCGTGGTCGCACGTAGTGGGCAATGTGTTACATGAACCCTTTGGCAAGGTGGAGGGGCAGGGTGCTGTCAAGGACGTGTACGTGCAGGGCCTGCCCTTGAACGTAAAAGTTGGCAGTGCCGCAATCCAGACCCAGTCCATCAGCATGGCTGCAGCGCAGCTCCGCCAAGGCATATTTTCCACCGGCTGGTTGAATCAGTCCTGGACCACTGCCATCAATGGTGCGCCCGCTCAATTGGGTGCGCGAGGCTTTGAGATTGCAGGCAATCCGGATGTGCTGTTCCGCCAGCATGGCGACGGCGACACTTCCCTGCTGCCTTTGTGGATTGCGGCGTTGGATGAGCAAGGGATCAACAATGCTGCCAGTCACGAAGTCTGGAACCGTGTGTTGGCTGAACTGCAAACCACGCGTTCGGACCTTGCCGAAGGAATGACTTCGGCTGTCAACGAGGTCCGTGGAGCAACGGTGGTGCAGTCCACTTTGGCAGCGTTCATGTCGGGCATGAGCCAGGCGGATGCAGCCATGCCGAGCCAGTTCGACGGCGAGGTGCTCACCGATCTGGGACGTAACTCAGGCAAGGGCCGCGTTGAACGCAGCGTCCCATTCCATGCCCGTAACGGCATGAGCCAATGGGCCGGGCTGGTTCAGTTGAGCCAAGGCATCGGTGCGCACGAATTCAAGGCCTATAGGGAAGCCCCGAGCGGTCCCAAATGGTGGGAAAGCTCTGCCGAGCAGGGTGTTCCCACACCTGAGGTTTGCAACGTCGAGGTGCCGGATGGGCCCGTCTTCTAGACCACGGCGGGACAGTACTATTTCGTCGTCGTCCTTTGACAGCGGGAGGACAGCAGCGGAAATCCACAGCAGTAAAGGTGAACGCAATGACAATTGATCAAAAGTATGAGGCGCGGCTCAGTGCATTGCGCTTATGGGCCAACGACGTTGCGGCCAGGGGGTACCTTGCCCCGTCGGAGAATGATTTGGCCGCGATTGCCATTGCCAAGGGAGTTGACGCGCCCGGCGTGGATGTGGATCTCGTGCAGGCGTGGCAGGGTGCCATCCGCACGTTGTTGAAGCAGGTGGCATTCAACATTGCCGATCCACACCGTCAGCTGGGCAGCGAATACGACCGGCCAGAAGGTGCAGCAGCTGTCCGGGCCTCCGCCCCGCCCGAAGTCACCGCACCCGGGCCTGTGCGAGCTCAGCCTTTGGAATATGTTGTGGAAGAGGTAGACGTGGAAGTTACCGAACAGTCGGTCCCCGCAGCCCAAGCGCCTGCACCGCCAACGCTCGCGGAACGATGTGAGGAACTGTTGAAGAACTGGCGCAGGGCGGCAGTGGATGAAGGACGGCCATTTGCCAACCAAATCAAGGATCGAAACTTGCGAGCCGTGGCCAACAGCAAACGTGATTTGGAAGCAGTCCAGGCGCAACTGCCTGGTTTTGCACAAGATTATGCGCAGGAAATCGTGAACCTTCTGGCCGCTGTGGCCCCGCCGGCTGAGATGTCCCACTCCGGCGCACCGCCTCTGCCGGATGCTGCGCCACACCCGCTTAGCGCTCAACCATCGATGGTGCCGCCCGCTGTCTCCACAGGAACGGCCTCTGTGCACTCTGAGGCCCCGGCCAAGGCTTCCACTTCAGCCATGGCCCAGCAAGCACAGCCCAGCGTTGCTGCGGCCGCAACTGCCAGCGCGCCGGGTCAAGCGGCTTCTGGGGTGCTGGAGGTGAGCATGTTTGCTGCCTATGACTTCATGTCAGCAGAAACAACACCGGGCGAGATCAAATTGACGCGAACCCAGGATGGGTCCCGCCGTTACGCGTGGGACCCCAACTCCGACCCTGGTGACTTTAAGATTTACCGCATTATTTCCGGCGATGGGATGGTGCCTTACAACCCAGACCAAGCTGACGTCATTGCCATCTCCACAGACGCGGCTGCCTTGGATCCTCGAGCATTCCGCACTGCTGTTCGCCATGTTCAGGTCTGGTGCAACTCCGGTCGGGACCAAACTGACGCGTTAAACTCCCAGCCCGTTCTGCACGCAATGCTGGATGTGGTGGGTGAAGTTCCTGTGGTGGACATCCGTGAAGACAGCGGCAGGATCATTGGACAATGGACGGCGCTTCCCGGAACTGAAAAAGTTCAGATCTTCCGTATTCCTGCCGCAGTGGCAGCATTTGCTGGCAGTGACCCCGCCTACCGGATCTTAGCTGGTGGGACCAACCTGGGCGGTTTTGTCGATACCGAGGCCGAGCGCGGTGTCAGCTACATCTACAAGGTGTATACGGAAGCTGCGGTCCATAACGTCAATCGGCTATCGGCACCCGCCGTGGTCCATATGAACGTATCCTCTGTCCTGTTGCCCGTTGATGATCTTGCCGCAACGGTCAAAGCCGACGACGATAATGAGACCGTCCTCGTTGACTTGAACTGGAGCATTCCGCCCGGGGGCCGCGTGGACATTTACCGTACCGCCACCCGGCCGGCTGCCGGCATTGAGCTAAAAGCCATCGAAGAAGCTACTTTGGAACAGGGTGGCCTGCGCCCTGAATTCCGGTTGGCCCACCCCATAGAGCCTTTGGATGGCACGGCCTCCATGCTCAATGTCCCCTGGCCGGTGGAATGGACCAGAACGTACTTCACACCAGTGACAGTTCTTGAGGGCCGCGCACATGTGGGCGCCAGCACGGTGAGCACCCGGCCCACCAGAATCCGCAATGCCAAGGTTGTGGAACGTGTGGACAGTCAGATCCTGACGTTTGAATGGCCAGACGGTGCCGATGCTGTGATGGTTTACAGCGGGGCTCCCGGTCAAGGTGCTGAAGCTGCGTTGACCGGCCAGCCGCAAGAGATTTCCCATTCGGGATATAACCAGCGCGGCGGCCTCTACTTCTCTACTCTGCTGCCGGCGGTAGGCTGCGACCTGCACTTGGTTCCCGTCAGCTATGAAGCCGGGTCGAGGGTCAGCGGTACTGTCACCACCATCAACTACCCCTGGCTGCTGCGTGTTTCTTATAACGTGGCGCAGCGAAAGAACCGATTCACAGGCAAGATCACCGGGTTGACGGTGGCGGTGCAATCCCGCATGCCGAACGCACAGTTGCCGGGATTCGTACTCGTCTATCATCCTGAGCGGCTGCCTCTGACTGCGGCGGATGGGCTGCACCTGAATATGATGCGTGACATGGACGGAGCTGCTCCGGCGGCCCGTGTGTTCCAACCCGAAAACAGGGCGCCATCAGACCCTGCCGATGTTTGGAAGACTGACCAGGCAACGTGGGATGCCGAAGTTCGCCCGGGGACAGGATATGTTCGGCTATTCCCGGCAGTGGCGCTGGAGGGGCTTAAGATGATGGCCGTACTGGATCCTGGCGTCAACGAGCTCTCATTGTTGTCCCGGGGCAATTCAGCGTGGGGGCTGCTCGGTGGACGCTGAGACTTCGTTGCCGCGATGGGGTCAGCTTAGCTATGCCTCCTTCGATCTGGGCCATGGGACACGGGGAGGGTGGCAGTTGAAGGAGCGTAGCGGTGGCCTACTCGATCAGGAATTTGCTGCCCTGCAGTCCAGGATAGTAACCCAATTCGACCCAGTGGTAGCGCCCAATGATTTCCCTGGGAGTGCAGAGATTGCAGCCATGCCCAGGCGTTTTACCCATGTTCGCGACGAATCCGGCCAAGGCCGCTACTGGCACGCCGTCATGGCCGGTGCGGATACGTCCGGACGGCCGGGAAACGTTTTCAGCCATGTCCTGGTGGACAGAAACCCCGAAAATGCCAGCCCAGGAATCCGGCCCATCCAATGGTGGAATTCGCCCGAGTTACTGCGGCCATACGGTGCTGAGCAGGTCAATGGCGCAAAACTCCCCGTGTTTTCGGCAGGAGCTTTCGCCCCTGGGCTGGGGGCCTCTAGCGTCTTGGACTTCCTCTTCGCCCAAAATGTGTGGCGGGCCGGAGTGCTTGCCGTTCTCCTTGATGCTGTGAGTGGGGCAATGCGTGGGGGACCCGGCGTCGTACTGGTTGCAGACTCGACGAACAACGCCGCCTTGTGGACGGCCGCAGTGAGCTTCCTGTGTTCTCCCCACTTTGCCCGGCAGCTTAACTTTTCACTCTTTGAACGTGCGGCTTCGCTGGAGACAGTCTTTGCCCGTGGTGTCCATCTTGCTTGTGTACCGCGTGA
The DNA here is from genome assembly GCF_040547105.1 of Arthrobacter sp. UYCu511. Lineage (NCBI taxonomy): Bacteria > Bacillati > Actinomycetota > Actinomycetes > Micrococcales > Micrococcaceae > Arthrobacter > Arthrobacter sp. UYCu511. The sequence goes on along the minus strand of NZ_JBEPPB010000007.1, from coordinate 79,680 downwards.
AGATGCGCCGTTGTTGGGTGAGCTCTCAGGCATTGTGATTCTTGATGAGGCGGAAACCCCAAATATGGGGGACGTGGGAGGTCACCCGCACACCACGGCGGCCGGATCCACCATTTCTGCAACATATTGGGGAACATTGGCTCAAGACGCTGTTGCCTCGCGTGAAACAACACAGGAAGTCATGGCGGAATTGGACCACGTCAGTGCGCGGTTGGGAGAGACCGGGGCCGACCCCAGCTGGCCACTGGCATTGACGGCTGTGCGGCAACCGCATATTTTTGCGGATGCGGCTGCCGAGGCTGTTGTTGTGTTGAAGATGTCCTCGCCGCCCTCCCTGCGCAATGACGGCGAACTTTTGGCTCAGACACTGGCGGCCATCAGCGCATCCGGCAGTGTTCATGCGCAGGATGCGTGGAATGAGCTCTTTAGGGGTGAGACATCCGAGCTGGTCCGAGAAACACTGGTGCAGACTTATCTTGAACGGGCCTTAAACGATGTTGACTGGCTGGAACTCCCCGGCAGTGTGCCGTTGCCGGAGGACTACCGGGTGGAGGTTAACACTGCGAGCCTGAAGGCTCTGGCCCGGTCAACCATCCTTGGGCTTCGCACCAGGCTGGCCGAACAGAGCAGCCGTCAATCCGTGTTGACGGCTCCGGGTGTGCTGGACTTTGTTGCTTCATGCCAGCTGATTGATTTATCAGCAAGGGCTGACACTGAACTTGCTGATGCCACGGAAGAGATCATTGAACGGGTGATCGGTGCTGTCATTGACTTTGATGATGAGGCACAAGCATTAGCCGAGATGAACGGCCCTTTGCGCAGTGGCGATGTGGCCCGGAGGTTCTTGGACGGTGTGGCACGCACAGGACGATTTGAACAATCCCTGCCTGGGAACCGGATGCCTGCAGTGTTTCGGGATTGGTTATTCCCCGGTGTGCCCCAGGCTGTGGTCCCGCAAGAGCTGAGCCGCAATGGCATGAAGCTCGATCCCATGATTGTTGAGGTGGCGCTGTGGCGTTGCGTCAACGGGCAGGGGGCCGTTGATAGGGCGCGAGTCGTTGCGGCCGTAGGGCTGATGGAAACCTTTTCCGGAACGCAAGAACCAGAGCTATTGCCGCAGCTTCTCTTTAACCAGGCCACTGCGTGGAATGGTGAAGAGCTGTGGCTCGTTGAAAAACGGTGCCCCAAGGAACTGCCCGGAGAATTGTTTTACAGCGTTCTGTTGGAAGAGCCGTGGTCCCAAGGCCTTGCGGAACTGTGCAAGCTAGTGAGTATGCGGGGGGTTCAAGACATCACGCCGTTGGAAGCTGAATTGGCCAACCTGCGCCGGGCCAGCGAAGACCAGGCTCCGGGAGTGGCCGGTCTGGCCCACTCCTGGGTGCAAGGCAGTCCTGATGTGGTTTATGAGAAGGCCGTGATGTTCGTGCGGACACTGGACAACGCTCTGACAGGCTTGGGCCGGATGCTGGGGCCAGGAAGCGTTAGCGCACTTCTGGTGGTTGCAACGGTCATAGTTCTGGGTTCGGACAAGCCATTTGGGCCGTGGCCGCACGCCCTGAAACAACAACTGAGAAGTCTCGGGAGGATGGCGGATCCCGGAATTGCCAACGCGCTTGGCAGGTGTGTGGAAACGAGCTGTCTCAGTATTGCCGACGCCGAGCATCTGGGCAGGATCGCCTTGTACATTCAGCCCGGCTTTCCAGTGGGCGCTGGCCTGGAGGGGCGCTACCTGGGCGGTATCCGGGTGCCTCTGAATGGAAGCTACGTTCCTGTTCTGGAAGTTCCGCTGCGCAAGGTCCTGGCGACCATGCCACTGTACGATCTTGATGGCGCCGCTGCCGCAACCCTGGAAGTCATCCGCGAGGGATTGCCGGAAACGGAATCGGATCGCCAACGGGAGAAGGCGTTCCAGAAACGCGAAAAGATGTTCTCCGTTTGGTGGCATCAGTTGTGTACCGAATCTGGAAGGATGGCGGCAGAACAGGACCGCCCAGCCTTCCGTGAGTCTATTAAGTCCATCAAATCGGCGTTGTGGAAGGATCGATAATGCCCACTTACATGTTGGAGGGCGCAGCTGAGGTAAAGCTCAATGTGCGCCCCCTGAGGTTCATCCTTCGCCTTGAAGGCCCCGGCGTCCAAGGCTGGTTGGAGATCTCCCAAGACTCCCGGGCCGTACAGAACGTGATGCGTCCACCCAGTGCGGAAAGTATGGTGATCCTGCCGCAAGTGGCTGGTGCCACCATGGTCTCGCTACTGCCGGTTGGGATGGAACGGTTCCCGGCCCCCACAATCGCCCACCTGTCCATTGTTGTGGAAGACAAGGTGACCGCGGATCCACAACGGGTTGTGTTGGCCCCCGTTGACGTTTCCGGGCTGGATCGCAAGGACCTGATCTTTATTTCTCCTGGCGAAGGGGCCTTGAGCGTTCGGGCAGCACACAATCAGGCAGACGCTGATTTAGGCGCGCTTGGCAACGCAGCGCGAGTGGCCACGAGGGAAATTCTGGGACTGCAATGGGTGGAGCCAGCCCTGTCCGTGAACATGGTGGTTGCTGTGGATGGCTCAGGATCCACCGTGGATCTGGTTCAAGAAGGGACTATCGCTACCGTGGCTCAGGTGATTGCCGGGATTTCCCAAGTTGTATCAAACGGCCGGGACGTCAACGCGGCAATTGTTGACGAGTCGTTCCACCTGCTGCCACCTGCTGACCTGGCGCAACTGCCAGCGCTTATCAACGAACACTTCAAGAACCGGATTCCATCCAGCGGTTTCCGTTCAACGAGCCGCCTTGATAGTCACTACGGGCTCCCCGCACAGCAGCTGGTGTATCTGCTCACTGATGGGCTGCCTGCGGATGCCGAAGAGCTGCCACGGTATGGGTCCGGGGAGGAAATCCGCCACATAGTGGCAGTTGGTGATCCGGCAGCGTGGCAGCTTTTGGGCGGCTCGCATGCTCCCAACACACTCATAGAAGCGCCTATCCAAGGCGAATCGGTCAGTGACAGGCTGCTGCGGGACCCCCGTGCACTATCTGCAGTGGTCGCATCACTACTGCAGGCATGTTTCCCTGCAGGCTCGGATTTGTCAGGGAAGGTGAACCGATGAGCACTAAATGTCCTAGTTGTTTTCAGGAGATTACGGATCAGCAGGCGTTCTGGGTCTGTACTACAGGGCTATGCCCCACAGAGACTGACGAAGTGGCTAGCGGATTCATGGGTTTCGAAGTCAAAAATGGTCCCAAAATATATCAGCCACCACCCGCTGATGCCGGTAAAAACTGGCGCCCGGCAGATACCGCCGCGTGCGGTGGCTGCAACGAACCGGCACAGGATGCATGCCCGCGCTGTCACTACGTGCTGCCTATTGATTGGCGTGTGGGGCGGGCTACGTGCATTGCCATGAGTGGCGCCCGGGCAACCGGGAAGTCACTTTATTTGGCTGTTTTGGTCAAAGAACTGAAGTACTTGATGAGCCTGCTCAATTGCTCGGTTGACTTTGCAGACAACCGTTCACGGGAGAAGTACACGGAAATTTATGAGAAGCCACTCTTCAAGGAGCGCGGCCTCATGAACCCCACCCCCAGCAATCTGCAGGCGGATTCGTACACCCGCGACCCGGTGATTTTGAGCCTTGGCATGGTCAATGGGGTGCGCCGTTTCCTCTCCATTCGCGACGTTGCGGGTGAGGACATGGAGAACCCTCCAGAAAACCTGCGTCCGCTCTCTTTCCTGGCTAATGCCGATGCTTTGTTCTTCATGTTTGATCCGCTGGCCGTCCCCGATATTCGGCTCAAATTGCAGGACCTCATCCCCGCGCAGCTCCTTCTCGGAGGGGACCCGCAGATGGTCTTGGGAAATCTGCTGCGCATGCTGGGTTCCGCAACACCACATTTGGCGGTGATCCTGTCCAAGTTTGATGCGCTCCAGGAAATGCGCAATGTGGATGATGTTGCATGGCAGTCAATCATGTCCAACTCAGGGGCTGCTTTTCTGCGAGACCCAAGTCTGCAAAGTGCTGCCTACAACCAGCAGGATGGGGACCTTCTGCACGAGGAAGTGCGCAGCCTGTTGCACAAACTTGAGGCCAAGAACCTTGTTATGAGTTTGGAGAATCCAAATAACGGACGGCCGTTGAACTACCGCTTCTTCGCGGTCTCAGCCCTCGGCGAATCACCCAATGGGAAATCCGTGCACGCCCGGGGGATAGCCCCGTTTAGGTGCCTGGACCCGGCGAAATGGGTTCTGAGCGCTACGGGTGTCCTCTAGAAGTTCGCCCGGCTAGGCCAGCGGATACGGGCAACATTATCAAAGGTGGAACGGTCATGGATCTGAACATTTGGTTGAATTTCCTCATGCAGTCCGCCATGATTGCTGCCCTGGCCAGTCTGGTTTTTGGCGGACTGGCCGGGTATGCGCTGGCTTCTCTGGGCAGTATCCCGGTGTGGGTAGGAATCCTTGTTGGCGCCTTGATACCCGTGCTCGGTTTGCTGATCTTGGCCATTGTGGCTTTGGCCAGTCACAAAAAGATGGCGCCCCTTCCCGGGGAACTGTGGTGGATTCGCTCCCGTGCAGGAAGAGTTTTCTTGACAGCACTGGGTATCCTGGCGGCAGTGTTGCTGTTGTCCATGTTTCTGGGCTGGTTCAAGATGCGAATTGCGGGGATACCCGCGCTGAGCATTGGCGCCTGGGGCACAGTCATTGGGGCCGTCTTGGTGATTTCCCTCGTGGTTGTTGTGGGTGCGGCTGCGCTCGGGGTAAGGCGTCCCACACGTACGGGGGCCGTGCTGATGGGCTGGTTTGGCTGCTGGTGGATGTTCCTCTCCGTCGTGGCCATTGCACTCCAAGCCCCGGCTGTCTCCCTTGCCAGTTCGGTGGGTGCGCTCAAATATACGGTGGGGGACGTGACGAAGTTGCTGAACCTGGAAAATGTGGCGGGGGAGGTGCGACTTCCCGACGGCGTTGACCCGGCATGGTTGGGCTTGGACAGTTCCACTGTGGACCTGTCCACGGTTGATCTGGGCCAAGCCATCCCCGATCTCTCCTTCAGCGTGGGGCCCGGGTGGTGGTTGGCCCTCACCTTCGGTTTTGGTGCCGTGGTGTGGTCCTTTGCCATGATCAACAGGGCGTCCGAGAGGACCCGAGCGTGTGCGGCACCAGCAGCGCATCTTATTAAAATTGACCCCGTTCAATCCCAGGGTTTTGGAGCGCCGGGGCCATATACCAACATGCCGCAGCCTTACAACGGCCAAAGGAATTATTGGGAACAGTAAACGGGCACCCTGGCCCGGATGCTGCAGCACTATCCAAGGAAGCGCCCAACGGGGCCGGGCAGTGGATAAAAAACAGCAACTTCAATGCACAGACGCAAGGAGTACGGACGTATGGAGAAAATTTCATTGGATGCCAAGGGCCAAAACCGGCTCAATATCTTAATCAGGTGGGCTGCTGAGCTAACCCGCGCCGGGCGTCAAGTGCCAGATTATGCAGACTTGGAACTTATTGCCCACACCAAAGTTGTCGCAGTAGACGGTGCCGGGGCTCACATTGTTCAGGCCTGGGAGCCCACCATCAGTTGGATGCTCAAACAGGCAGCCTTTGGCGTAGGTGACCCCTACCTGCATCTGCCGGAAGAGCTTCTCGTCCCGGCAGGAAGCGAACCGGAGGTGGCCGCCATCGTCCAGGTGGAGGTGACAGTAGAAGCAGTACAGATAGAAGAGGTGCAGGTGGAAGTATCGCTTGCCCCCTCTCTTGACTCCGTTCCTGTCCCGGTCCCGGCAGAGGCGCAGGCGGCAGAGCCCAAAGCGGTGCCAGTATCCCGCACCCCCAAATGGGAACTTGCGGCGATTGAACAAGTGCACGAGGCCATTAAGCGCTACGTCAAGCCGCTTGAGGCGCTCAAGGCCCGGGATGCCAACGAGGGAGATACCCGCATGGTAGTGACGGACATGCTGTGTGAGGGGCTGGACTATGACAAGTTCAAGGACCTCACCACCGAATACATGGTCAAACAGGACTTTGCCGACTACGGTGTGCGGATCGACAAGCAGATGGTGGCCTTCATCGAGGTCAAACGGATCAGCCAGAAACTCAACGAACGCCACCTGCGCCAAGTACTCATGTACGCGGTCAATGAAGGTGTGGAGTGGATGGTGCTGACCAACGGTGCCGTGTGGCAGACCTACCACCTCACCGGCGGGTTGCCCGTGGTGGTTGATCTTGTGTTTGAGGTTGATCTTTTGGGGCCGGCACCGCTGGCTGAGAAAACAGAATTGATGTTCCTATTGCACAAGGAAGCCCTGAAGCGCCGGCGTATTGATGAGATGTGGCGGCACAGGGCAGCCACCGAACCTGGCGCGCTGTTGGAGTTGATCCTATCCGAGGCCATGCTGGATGAGTTGCGCAAGGAAGTACGCCGCAGAACGGGCATCGCCACCACGGCAGAAGCTCTCAGCGAAGTGATTCGCACTGAAATTGTGGATCCAAAACTGCTGGCAAAGCTGTTTAAGGCCTAGTCACGAGGCGGCCTAGTCACACCGCGGCTCAATGGCCGCTCCCACGTAGACTGGCACCATGACTGACGCCTCTGCTGAACGCGATGACTCTGTTAACCACGTTGACGCGGGGGCCCTGACGGCCCTGCCCAAGGCTGAGCTGCACCTGCACATTGAGGGCACGCTGGAACCGGAATTGATCCTGGAACTGGCCGCCCGCAATGGCATCGCGTTGCCGTTCCCCACGCTTGAGCTGCTGCATGAGCAGTACCAGTTCACCGATCTGCAATCCTTCTTGGATCTGTACTACGCCAATATGGCAGTGCTGGTAACGGCGGATGATTTTACCGATATGACCCGCGCGTATTTGCGCCGGGCCAAAGAGTGCGGGGTACGCCACGCGGAAATCATGTTTGACCCGCAGGCCCATGTGGCGCGGGGCGTGGAATTGGCCACGGCGGTCAACGGCATAGCGGCTGCGCTCGCTACCAGCGTGGCTGACTTTGGAATCTCCACCGAACTCATTGCTGCTTTCCTGCGTGATGAATCCGAAGGCTCAGCGCTGGAGGTGTTGGAAGAACTGCTGGCCATGAAGGCGCCGATCATCGGCATTGGGCTGGACTCCGCAGAGGTGGGCAATCCGCCGTCGAAGTTCATCCGGTTGTACAAGCGGGCAGCCGAGGCAGGGTTGCGGCTCGTGGCCCACGCGGGGGAAGAAGGCCCTCCCAGCTACGTTGAGGACGCCTTGAACTTGCTGGGTGTGGAACGCATTGACCACGGCATCAGGGCTGTTGAGGACAGGATCCTGGTCAAGCGGCTGGTTCGGGAGCAAACCCCCATGACAGTTTGTCCGCTCTCGAATGTGCGCCTGCGGGCGGTGGACACCTTGGCTGCGCACCCCCTGCCGCAAATGATTTCAGCAGGGCTCAATGTCTGCGTCAATTCCGATGACCCCGCCTATTTTGGCGGCTATGTGAGCGCCAACTTCGAAGCACTGGCTGCCGAGTTCGGTTGGGATGTGGCAACCGTGGAGCTTCTGGCGGGCAACTCCATCCGTTCCTCCTTCGCATCGGTTGCACGCAAGGCCGAGTTGCTGGCCGAACTCGCGGCCTGGCGGGCAGCTCAGGGCTAGTTGCTGGCCTGAGGCGCTTAGTGTCCGTAGGCGCGGGCTGGCCAGCTGGTCCAAGGCGCCTGAGGCGCTTAGTGTCCGTAGGCGCGGGAGCCTAGCCTCCGGCCAGCAGTTGGCTGGCCGCCTGTGCCACGGGGGCAATTTGCTCCACCAACAGCACCCCTCCCAGCCCGCACATGATGATGCCGCTGGTGAGGGTCACACCGCGGGCTGCACCCGGGCGTGAACGCAGCAGTTTACGGGCGCCGGCTGCCACGAAGGTGTAAATGATTGCGGTCATCAGAACAAAGGAAAGCCCCAGAATGGCGGACTGCAGTGGCACCGAAAATGCGGCGTCGGCCCTGATGAACTGAGGCGTAAGGGCCACAAATAGCAGCATTCCCTTCGGGTTGATGCTGCTGGTGCCAAAGCCCTGCAGGAACGCCCCCCACTCAGATCCGGGACGGTTGCGAAGAGCGTCAGCTGCTGGCAAGGAGTTTCCGGCGGCCATATCCACGGGCAGTTCGCCGTTGGGTCCCACGGTGAGGAATCCGGCACCACGCCATGACTTGGTGGTCATGAACCCGAGCCACAAAAGGTAGATTGCCCCCGCTATGGTCAGCCAGAGCAACAAGCTGGGCATGGCAGTCATCAAGGCCGCAATTCCCGCCGCCAACAAGATGGTGTGCAGCACATAGCCGGAGGATAGCCCCGCAACGGCGGGAACAAAGCTGCGCTTGCCCAAGCCTGCCGCAATGGCGAACGCCCAATCCGGGCCCGGGGTGCATGTCAGAGTGACGGCGACTATAAGGAAGCCTGTGAGTGCCTGCGGATCCATGCTGCTCCTGCTGCGTGCTGTGGTGATGCTGATGGGTACCGCAATCTTAGGGAAATTTATGCCATAAGTGTTTACCTTTTTCGCCCACAATAGTGGTTATGGCGATAAGATATATCTGTGATTGATGCTATAGACAAAGAAATTTTGCGCACGCTCCAAGCTGATGGCCGTAAGAGCGCTACCGCACTCGCCGCTGAGGTGGGGTTGACGGTTGCGCCGTGCCATCGCCGGTTAAAGGACTTGGAGGCGTCGGGTGTCATTAGCGGCTACCGGGCCATCATTGATCCGGCCGCCGTTGGGCTGGGCTTTGAAGCGTTGGTCTTTGTCACGCTGGCCCGCGTGGACCGCCCCACCATCGAAGACTTCGAAGCCATGGTTGTGGCCAATTTGCACATCACCTCGGCCCAACGCCTTTTCGGAGACCCTGACTACATTCTCAAGGTCATGGCGAAGGACCTCAGCGATTACCAGCAGTGCTTTGACAATGAACTGACCATGCTCCCCGGCGTGCAGCGTGTGAGCTCAACGTTGGTCATGAAAAACCTCAAGCCGGGTGCGGGACTGCCGCTGTAGTCTTGCGCCACGGACCAGCGTTAGAGGCCGTGACAAAAGTTAGGGTGTGGTCAGTCCACATTGAATGTGTTTTGGCCTACAGTGGAGAACATGAAAATTGCGCTCTTCGCCACTTGCATCGTCGACGCCATGTATCCGCGCACAGCACAGGCCACTGTGCTCATTTTGGAACGGCTAGGGCATGAGGTGGTGTTCCCGGCGGGGCAGGCCTGCTGTGGGCAGATGCACGTCAATTCCGGCTACTTCAAGGAAGCCCACGCCGTGGTGGCGAACCATGTTCAGGCCTTTGACACGCAGGATTACGACGTCGCCGTGGCGCCTTCTGGTTCCTGTGTTGCCAGTGTGAAGCACCAGCATGAGCTGGTGGCCCGCCGTTGTGGGGACCCCGCATTGGAGGCCCGGGCCGCGGTGGTGGGTGCAAAAACGTATGAGCTGTCCCAGCTACTAACAGATGTCCTGGGCATAACCAACGCCGCTGAACAACTGGGCTCGTACTTCCCCCACAAGGTCACCTACCATCCAAGCTGTCACGGCATGCGCCTACTGCACTTGGAAGACCGCCAATTGAACCTGCTGGCCAGCGTGGGCGGCATTGAAATGGTGGAACTGCCGCAAGCGGATCAGTGCTGTGGCTTTGGCGGCACCTTCTCCATGAAAAACGCCGATGTCTCCGCCGCCATGAACGCGGATAAGGCGGCCAATATTTGTGGCACCGGCGCCGAACTGTGTTCCGGCGGCGACGCCAGCTGCCTCATGCACATTGGCGGCGGACTGTCTCGCCAAGGCAGTGACGTGGGCACCCTCCACTTCGCCGAGATCCTGGCCAGCACACTTCAAAACCCCATCACCGTCACCGGCGAGGTCACATTGGCAGGGAGCAAGCGATGAGCGGCAACACTTTTCTGGGCATGCCTACACTTCCGGTTTTTGGACACGGTAACCTCAACGCGACCGAGCCGTTTCCGCAGGCCGCGCACCGCGAACTGGGCAATGAGCAGCTGCGTGCCAACCTGAGCCACGCCACCCACACCATCCGGGACAAGCGGCTGAAAGTTGTTGCCGAGCTGCCCGACTGGGAAGACATGCGAGATGCTGGCAGCGCCATCAAGAACGCCACCATGGCGAACCTGCCGGCCCTGCTGGAACAATTCGAGACGAACTTCACCGCACGCGGCGGGATCATCCACTGGGCCCGCGACGCCAACGAAGCCAACCAGATTGTCACCGCGCTTATCCGTGAAACCGGCGAAACCGAGGTGGTCAAGGTCAAGTCCATGGCCACCCAGGAGATTGGCCTCAATGAATACCTCGAAGAGCAGGGCATTGCCGCCTACGAGACCGACCTTGCGGAGCTGATAGTCCAGCTCGATCATGACAAGCCCAGCCACATTCTGGTCCCGGCCATCCACAAGAACCGCAGCCAGGTTCGGGAGATCTTCCTGCGCGAGATGCCTGTTGTGGACCCGAACCTGACTGATGAACCAGCGCGTTTGGCCGAAGCTGCCCGCACGCATCTTCGTAAGAAATTCCTCTCTGCGAAAGTGGCCATTTCTGGTGCCAACTTCGGTTTGGCGGACACGGGCACCCTGACAGTGGTGGAGTCCGAAGGTAACGGCCGCATGTGCCTTACCCTGCCGGAAACCCTCATCACCGTCATGGGCATTGAAAAGCTGCTGCCCCGCTGGGAAGACCTGGAAGTGTTCATGCAGTTGCTGCCGCGTTCCTCCACAGGGGAGAGGATGAACCCTTACACCTCGTTGTGGACCGGAGTCACCCCCGGCGACGGCCCCCAAAACGTGCACCTGGTGATGCTGGATAACGGCCGTACCGCAGCACTTGCCGACGAGTTCGGCCGGACCGCGCTGAACTGCATCCGCTGCTCGGCGTGCATGAACGTTTGCCCCGTCTACGAACGCACCGGCGGACACGCCTACGGTTCCACTTACCCAGGACCCATTGGCGCCATCCTCTCCCCGCTGATGACCGGCATCAAGAGCGAAGAAAATAACTCTCTGCCCTACGCCTCCTCCTTATGCGGGGCCTGCTTTGACGCCTGCCCGGTGAAGATCAACATCCCCGAAATCCTTGTCCACCTGCGCGGCGAGGACGTTGACTCCCAACGTGCAAAGCTCAAGGTCCCCAGCCAGATGGACCTCATGATGAAGGGCGCCGAGTGGGCGTTTTCCTCAGGTGCGCACCTGAATCTGCTGGAAAAAGGGCTGCCTCTGGGCAAGTTTGCCGCCGGCCGCGACAAGGTCATCAAGAAGCTTCCCGGACTGGCTGGTGGGTGGACGCAAAGCAGGGATATCCCCGCACCGCCGAGCCAGTCATTTCGCCAATGGTGGGCCAAGGAACACAAGCCAGGTGCCGCCGCGATACCCGGAAACAGCAGCGCTGGAACCACAGAAGGGGAGCAGGCATGAGCGCCCGCGAAGAGATCATGACCAGGATCAAATCGGCGCTGCGCGATGCACCCGAGACTCCCGTGGTGCCACGCGAGTACCGCCGCGCCTCGAACATGAGCGCGGAGCAGCGGCTCGAGCAACTCGTGGAGCGGCTCATCGACTACAAGGCGAACGTGTTCCTCACGCCCGCCGCTGAGGCCCCGGCGCGCCTGGCGGAACTGCTGGCCGGATCGGCCTCGATTGTGGTGCCGCACGGCCTGCCCCAGGCGTGGCTTTCCCGGCTCAAAGACGTTGCTGTGAAGAACGACGCCGGGGCGCTGGCTATCCATGTTGACTCACCCGAGCATCGCCTCACCACCGCCGAGTTGGATGCCGTGGACGCCGTGGTAACTGCTTCCGCTGTGGCAGTTTCAGAGACCGGGACCATCATGCTTGACGGCAGTGAGGATCAGGGCCGGCGCATCATCTCACTGGTTCCGGACCGGCACATATGTCTCCTGACGGTGGTCCAAATTGTGGAGGTGCTGCCCGAGGCCATTGCGCGCCTGGAAGCCACCCGCCCGCAGACGTGGATCAGCGGGCCTAGTGCCACGAGTGATATTGAGCTTGAACGGGTTGAGGGTGTCCACGGTCCGCGCACGCTGGATGTCATCATCCTGACATAAGCCAGGACGCTCCGCGGCTCCGGCGTACTTCCCCTCGACAGTGCCCGGCGGTGGTGGGAGCATGGCCCCTATGGAAACTTCGCAGCTCTTAGAAGATGCTTTTGGTCGGATTGACACCATTGTCTCTGCGGTTCTGGACGGGCTGAGCCCGGAGCGGGCGAATTGGCGGCCCGGCGGTACAGGCAATTCCATCGCATGGCTTGTATGGCATCTAAGCCGGGCACAGGACGAGCAGATTGCCAACGTTTCGGGCCTGGAATCAGTGTGGAGCAGGGGCGGCTATGCCGAGAGTTTCGGCTTTGCGCTTGACCCTGCCGATCACGGCTATGGGCACACGTCGGCGCAGGTGGATGCGGTGCGTGTACAGTCTTTGGCTCTCCTGCAGGAGTACCACCACAACGTCCTAGCTCAGAGCCTGGATTACGTCCGGGAACTGTCCAATTTTGAGCTGGATCAGGTGGTGGACACAAGGTGGAACCCACCCGTCACGCTGGCGGTGCGCCTCGTCAGCATTGTCGATGACTGCGTACAGCACGGTGGGCAGGCGGCCTACGTCAAGGGCCTGCCCACCACGCTCTGACGCGGATCTGCGCAGGATCAGCGCCGGAGAAAAACACAAAAGCGCAGCTTCCCCCGGCGTGTGTGGCTGCCAAGGGAAGCTGCGCTGTCAAAGCCGCTACGTTAGGCGACGGGCACGCCCGACTTGGCGGCCGGCGTCGTGCCATGAGCTGGTGCATGGGAGGGCGCCGCACCTCCTGTGGGGATGCAGGCGGCGAGCACGGCCGAGGCCACAGCAGCGCCGATGGCCAGCAGGAATGTCACGCGGAACGCATCCATGGTGGGCAATGAGTACGGGCCAAGCTGCATGCTCATGGAGGCCAGCACCACTGTGATGACGGCGGCTGAACTGGACGTTCCGATGGCACGCATCAACGAGTTGAGGCCATTTGCTGCGGCTGTCTCGGTAATGGGCACGGCGCCCATGATGAGGGCGGGCATGGCGGCGAAGGCAAGGCCCAGGCCGGCGCTGATCACCATGGAAGCGACGATGATTTCCCATACGGCGCCGTTGAGGAACAGGGCGACGACATATCCGGCTGCGATAACGAGGGCACCCAATGTCAGGGTCACCTTCGGACCGCGGCGTGCGGAGAGCTTCGCCGAGACGGGGGAGAGCAGCATCATGACAATGCCGCCCGGTGCCAGCGCCAGGCCTGCCTGGATCATGGTCAGTTCAAGCCCATAACCGGTTGCGGCCGGGGCCATCAGGAGCTGGATGAAAATCAGCGACATGCCGTACATGGCGAAGCCGATCATGATGGAGGAGAGGTTTGTCAGCAGTACTCGCGGACGCGCCGAAACCCGCAGGTCAACGAGTGCGTTGGTGGTGCGAAGCTGGTAGAAGCCCCAGACGAGCAAGACGACCACTGACGCGACAAACATGCCGATGGTTAGGGGGCTGTCCCAGCCCCATTCACTGCCCTTGGTGACAGGTACAAGCAGTGCAACCAGACCTACCGCCAGTCCGGCAGCGCCCCAGCCATCAAAACGGCCGGGTGTGAAAACGGGGGATTCGGGCAGAACAAAGGCTATGAGCAAGGTGCAGGCAAGGCCCAGCCCCGCCGCAACCCAGAAGAGTATGTGCCAGTTGGCGGTTTGGGCAATCAAGGCGGACAACGGGATACCGATGGCCCCGCCCACACCCATGGTGGCGCTCATGGTGGCGATGGCAGGCCCCACCTTTGCCGGCGGCAGCTCGTCACGCATGATGCTGATACCCAACGGGATGGCTCCCATGGCCAGTCCCTGAAGTGTGCGTCCCACTACGATGATCGAGAGCGAATCACTTAGAGCACACAGCACTGAGCCAACCACCATGGCTAGCAAGCTCAGGATCAGGATTCGGCGCTTGCCGAACATGTCACCTAGACGTCCGCTGATGGGCGTCACTACAGCGCCGGCCACCAGCGTTGCTGTGATGGCCCAGGAGGCATCAGTGGCGGAGGCGTTGAGGAACTTAGGCAGCTCGGGAATCAGCGGAATGATCAACGTTTGCATGAGCGAGACAACAATGCCGCAAAACGCCAACGTTGCAACAATCATGGCCGGTGAAGGTGTGCGGGTGGAACTTTTGTTTTTACTACTGAACACTGGGCTCCCGATAAAATCAATCTTGTGTATGATGCAATAAGTATGCATCATACACAAGATTATTGAGATGAGGATTGTGCTACACGAAGAAAAGGTGCTGGAACAGCTCGAATATGAGCTGATGTTGCTGGCTCGGCATGCTCTGCGCCCGTATCACCGGCACGAGGAAGTCCTCGACCGCTCGGCCATGGTCCTCCTGAGTTGGCTGGAAAATGTTACCCCCATGACGCTCAAGGAGCTGGCCGCGGCGCTCCGGTTGGATGCCTCCACTGTGCACCGTCAGGTGGCGGCACTGCTGCGCACTGAATTGCTCGCCTATGCCCCAAATACAAGCGGCGAGGTAGCCCGCCGTGTGACGCCCACACCAGCCGGGATTGCTGCCATGAAGGCGACGCGCACTATCCATGCCCAAGGTATTGAGCGGGTTATGGAGGAGTGGCCGGTGGCGCGCCGGGCACAGTTTCTGGCCGGACTCCAGGAGTTTAACAGCGATGTTGAGCGGCTGGAAGGTAGCCCCTGGCCGCGCGGCGCCGTCACATCGTGATTTTCCTTACATATTTACTTTTTCCGGCCTAGGCTGGGCTTTACTCCACCGTCCCTGCTCTCGCCACGTAAGTAGTTGTGTGCGTGGCAGTTGCCTGTAGCGGCCGTTGGGGATGTGTCTCGTTGCACTAGAGGGCGTCAAGTGCCGCCTTCTGAACTAACAGATAGGAAGCATATCCATGTCAGGAAACAAAGCAGTTGCCTACAAGGGACCTGGAGTGGTTGAGGTCATTGACATTGACTACCCCACATTTGAGCTCAAGGACGGGCCGGGCGTCAACCCGGCAAATGTGGGACGCAAGGTTCCCCACGGCGTCATTTTGCGCACAGTTGCCACTAACATTTGTGGCTCGGATCAGCACATGGTCAGGGGACGCACCACAGCTCCTGCTGATCTGGTCCTGGGCCACGAAATCACCGGCGAGGTCGTTGAAGTGGGCCCCGACGTCGAATTTATCAAGGTTGGCGACATCTGCTCCGTCCCCTTCAACATTGCCTGTGGCCGGTGCCGGAACTGTAAGGAGCGCAAGACCGGCATCTGTCTGAACGTCAACCCTGACCGCCCGGGCAGTGCCTACGGTTATGTGGACATGGGCGGCTGGGTAGGCGGGCAGGCCGAGTACGTGCTGGTCCCTTACGCCGACTGGAACCTTTTGAAGTTCCCGGACCGGGATCAAGCACTTGAGAAGATGCTGGATCTGACCATGCTCTCCGACATTTTTCCGACAGGGTTCCACGGTGCGGTAACGGCCGGGGTAGGGGTTGGTTCCACGGTCTACATTGCCGGTGCCGGACCCGTGGGCCTTGCCGCAGCCACCTCAGCACATTTGCTGGGTGCCGCCGTGGTCATTGTTGGAGACATGAATGCGGAGAGGTTGGCGCAGGCGCGCACATTTGGTTGCGAGACCATTGACCTATCCAATGGCGATCCAGGGTCTCAAATTGAGCAACTGCTGGGTGTTCCAGAGGTTGACTGTGCTGTAGATGCTGTTGGCTTCGAGGCGAAGGGTCACGGTCATGGGGCGGGGGAGGCTCCGGCCACCGTGCTGAACTCGCTCATGGACATCACCGCGGCAGGTGGTTCCTTGGGCATTCCGGGACTCTACGTGACAGGCGATCCCGGCGGCATCGATGCGGCAGCGCAGAAGGGCGCGTTGAGTCTGAGTTTGGGCACAGGCTGGGCCAAGTCGCTAGCCTTCACTACGGGGCAGTGCCCTGTGATGAAGTACAACCGCGGCCTCATGATGGCGATCTTGCATGACAAGGTCTCCATTGCCAAGAACGTCAACGCCCAGGCGATCTCGCTCACCGATGCGCCGCGCGGCTATGCCGAGTTCGACGCCGGTGCGGCCACCAAGTACGTCCTGAACCCTAACGGGTACCTGGACTAAGTCAGGCGGTGACCGCTGGCCCGGGAAACGCGTTTCGTTGCCCGGGCCAGCTTGCATCCGGTTACTTTTCCCACGGCGCTTTGAAGGGGAAGTAGTCCTCTAGGAAATCTGTGACAAGTTTCCGGCGCAATTCTGGTGTGGCATCGCCGAAGCTGCCGTCATTGAGGCACAGAAAGTCAGCATTGCGCCGGGCCAGCACGTGCGGGAGTTGGGTCAGGCCAGCCATGTTGGCGGTGTCCACATAGATACCCCTGCCATCCTTGTGCATGACCGCCCGGCCGGTCAGCAAGGCGTAGTAATGGTAGAGCGAATTCGTCACGGAAATATTATTGGCAGCCCTGAAGGTGCTGGCCGCGGTTGCCGCAAACTCGGGCTCAAATTCCTTGTTCAATTGGGTCAGGACGGACCTGCGCAAGGGGGCCGCGCTGTGTTCCAAGTGGCGGGTTGTGAAGGCGCCGAATCGATCCAATAAAAGCCTACGGTTGACCCGGGCTGAATTCTCAAAGCCGCTTCGTTCTTGGGCGCTTTCGCCCAGACCAATGCGGTTGGGGGAAAGCATGAAACGGCTGATGCCCCCTGGCGTGAAAAAGAGCTCGGGTGAGAGTGGGCGAGCAAAAAACATGTCGTCATTGGAATATAGAAAATGCTCGGCCAACCCCTCGATGTGATGCAGCTGTGATTCCACGGCCATGGAGTTGTGGGTTGGCAACACGGAAGGGTCCGCGAAGTGCTCGTGGCTGCGGACCAGCGTGATCTTTGGATGATCGTTTAGCCAAGCCGGTGCGGCTGAGTCTGTAGCGATGAAAATTCGACGAATCCACGGGGCAAACATATGCACCGAACGGAGGGCATACTTTAGCTCATCCACTTGCCGGAAACGCGATTCATGATCGTCGCCCTCGCCTAGTACGGCTCCAGATTCAAGCTCACGCCGGGCGGCCTGGTAGTCCTCGGAGCTGCCGTCAACCCACGAAAACACCATGTCTATCTCAAAGTTGATGTCAAAGACGTGGGGTGCAAGCATGTTTTCAATGGTGGGCCAGCTCCGGCCGTACCGCGTGAGCGTAGCCGGAACAAAGTCCCGGCGTTCGATGCTGGTGCGGGTGAGAGCGTTGGTGCCAGGGGGAAATATGTGGGCGTCAGAGTAGTCCCAAAATTCAAGTTGAATGGCACCTGCGGCGCCGTAATACAGGCCGCCCCGGGGTTCTACGCGTGGCCGGTACAGCCGAATGATTAGGGCTTCTGGATCAGTAGATAGAGCACCGTCGGCGAGCAGCACTGTGGATTTTTTCTTAGCCACGGTTCGGGCGTAGAACGGTTCATTCCGGAACCCGAGCGCCAAGGAGTGCTCCACGCCAGCCCGTAGGGCAGAGTTGATAGCGAGCACGGGGCGGTTATCTT
This sequence comes from Arthrobacter sp. UYCu511, assembly GCF_040547105.1. Classification (NCBI taxonomy): domain Bacteria; kingdom Bacillati; phylum Actinomycetota; class Actinomycetes; order Micrococcales; family Micrococcaceae; genus Arthrobacter; species Arthrobacter sp. UYCu511. Next base: position 62,115 of record NZ_JBEPPB010000007.1, on the reverse strand, counting down.
CTCCTCGAACCAAGAGGTACTCGATGGAGCATGCATCGAGGGCGTCACGAACAGCCAATAGATCGGCCACTGTGGCGTCCTGCGGCAATACGGGGTTTTTGTGGTCTGCGCCGTTGATCAGCGCCAGCATGCCACGGTGCTTCACCACATCGTCACGGCGCAGAATGACTGAGCTGGCGTTACTTTCGGATAGGGGTGAGCAGTGTTGGGGCTGGTTGGCGCTGTTCAAGGGACGGCTCCGAATTGGCAAGAAAGAGATGGGCCGGCGGGCAATAACCCACTTGCGAGTCTATCGCCCTGCGGACTACCGCATGGGCACTTGCCCCATCCGGAACACATGAGAGGGATCGAAGTGTTCGGCTAGCCCCGACAGTCGCTCTAGAACCGGTGCCGTATAGCTTGTGGCAAAGCCAGCCTGTCCCTCGCTCGAGGCGAAGTTGGGCAGCGTGCCACCATGTGCCCACGGAGACATATGTTCGCGCTCCCCGGCCGCGTGTGTGGCAAGCGCCGGTAAGTCCGGTGGCGGTGCCGCGGCCACGGTTGAGAGTCCAAATTCGGCATCACGGTGGCACAGGGCGCTGGGAATCTCGGGCTCTTGGGAGAGCAACCCACCGAACTGGCGGATTTCCACCATGAGTTGCGGGGAATCAGAGTCCGGCCCGGCCACGTTGAGAAGGGTTTGTGCTGCTGCGGCATCGAAGGTGGCCAACAAGGCTGAACCTTCCGTGGCTGGTAGGGCGTCCTCGGGGTCGGAATGCACCAGGCCAATCATGGAGGAAGGCATGGGCCCCACAGCATCCTTGAGCATCGGCGCAACGGAACGCAACGGCGCAAGCCAGCGAGCGCCGTCGTCCGGTTTTCCGGCAAAAACATACCGCACCGCAATGGTGAACTTGCCGGCGATGGGTTCGGGCACTCCCGGCAGGGGCGGCATTTGCATCAGAGCCACCGAGGTGGTTGCGGCCGCTGTCAGCGTGGATCTCCATTCCGTCCAGGCGTGCAGGATATCGGAGACGTGGTGCGTGTCGAAGAACAGTGCACCGGCATAGATCATGGGCAGTGGGAGCAACTCGAATTCCATGCCGGTGATGATGCCCAGTGAGCCTTTGCCGCCACGCAGCCCCCAGAATAGTTCGGGCTCGTCGGTTGCGGTGGCGTGGTGCAAGGCGCCGTCGCCGGTCACAACATTGATGGAGCGGACCCTATCCGAGGCTGCCCCGTATGTCCGCGCCATGGGGCCGATCCCGCCGCCGCTGGTGTACCCGGCCACACTGACGCCAGGTGCGGAGCCGCACAATCCCGCCAAGCCGAGGCCTTCGCACTCGCTCAGTACGGTTTTCCAAGTGACGCCGGCGCCGGTGGAGGCTGTCTGGGTGTCAGTGTTGATGGTGCACTCATCTAGTGCGCGGGTGTGGATGAGTAAGGCCCCTGCCATGTCGCTGGCGACCCCGTGCCCCGTGGCTTGGGCGGTGACCGGGAGACCGTTGGCGGCGGCGAACTTCACCGACTCCACCACGTCCTGTGGGTTGCACGCCTCCACCTCTGCTGCCGGGCAGGTAAAGACGGCCATGTTCCAAGGTGTGGCGAGTTCGGCGTAGTGAGGGTCGATGGGTTCGTAGAGTGGCCCGGAGAGACGGTGGCGCAGTGAGTCAAAATCAGGGCCTGCGCCGGATGGTGTCTGTGTTGATGCTGTGTGCATGCTGATCCTCCGTGGGTTGGCCGCTGCTAAACGCTACGACCCCCCAGGGCGGCCTCTTTCCAGCGTGCCACTTTGCACCGACTCTGACTAGATGTTGTGTCTGACTTTGTGGCACATTTCTGGTACGACGGCGGAGCCCCTGTCAGCTTTCCTGCGTGCGCTTCTTGCGGTGGAAGATGAGGGCAACGGCAATTCCGGCGAGCCAGAAGTCTTTGGCCATGGCGGTGCCTGCGGGTGTGGGGCGAATACTGCCGGGGTGGGTCATCCCCGGTGCCTTCAAATAGGTGGCCACTAGGCCGCCAGAAAATACGCCCAGTGCCAGCCCCGCAAGCCGGGTGGGGACGAAGGGGGCCAGCACAACAGTCCCCAGGGCGATTTCGGAGTAGCTGAGATATTTGCCAAACTTTTCAGGCGCCAGCTGGCCCAGTTGCGGGATTGCTCGCTGGGCGGATTCCTGTAGTCCGGCAGCCTGCTCCATAGGAAGGTTGAGTTTGCCAATTCCGGTATTGAGAATGAACGCTCCGGAAACGAGTCGAAGTGCTGCGTTGCTAATGCTGAATCCCATGGTTGTCTCCTGAAGTCTGCGGTTAACGTGCAGCTTTAGCCTATGGTTACCAGCAAACCCTGGCTAGTGTGGTCCGCTTTCTGGGCCGAGACTCAGTCCCTACTGGCTGTAGGACGGAGATTTGATGGCGGCGATTCCTCCAGATATGGTTGCGCGATGAAGCAAAAGCCTGGCTCGGGTGTCCGTCGGGCGTGGATGAAGGTGATCCTGATGCTCGCAATACCCGTCCTCTTTCTTGTCTGGGTGATCATCGTGGTACCAGCTTTGGTGATTTACGACAGTTTCCACCCAGTAGCGGTTCAATGCACGGTTAAGTCCACGAGCCTCTATGAGGGGTCAAAACGGTATGTTCCATTTCGGGTAATTATTGAAACTGACGACTGTGGCGATGTGTCTGTTGCTAGGGGAGTAACTGCTGAAAATCAGCAGGACATAGCCGATAGTTTTGTTCTAGGTGAGCGCTATGAATTCACCGTGGGTAAGTTCGAGCTTGAGTGGTGGAGCCCCTTGAAACAGAAAGCCGGCGGAACACTCGTGGCAGAGCACTACCGCAAAATTCTTACCTAGGACTGCGCTTCGATCCTCCCAGTAGCACTTACTCCGTATCACTGACTCTGGTGCTAGTTGCCAGCAATCCCGCTATCATGGCGCTGAGTCCAAGAGTGAAAGCGGCATTGGCATCGCTTTGACCGCCGGGGTTGCTGCGCTGGGTGACCGCGGCGGCAAAGTGAGGTGCCTGCGGGGCCAAGGATCCGGCGTCGAAAATATCAGCGGGAGCATTGACATCATAGGCGGAGCCATAAATGAATGACTCCAGCGCCACCACGGCGTCAATGATGGAATCCGAGGGCCAGCCGGCCGCAAGGAAGCCCTTCGTAACGGCCTCATACATGGTGATTGTGGCGGGTGCGTTGGTGACCGGCAGCAGTGCAATCACAGGGATCAGCGGCAAGTGCGCGGCAAAAACATTACGGTAGGAATGCGCCCAAATCTTGACGGCGTCCGCCCATGGTTCCACCCCAAAAGCAGTGACATCCACCCGGCCCATCAAGTGATCCTCCACCAGCAGCAGCACATCCTGCTTGGAGCGGACATGGTTATACAGCGCCGAGGGGGCCACATTCAGTGATTTGGCGAGCGCCGCCATGGTCAGGCCCTTGTACCCGTCAGCGCTAACCAGCTTCAGTGCAGCTTTGGTGATGCGAACGGAACTGAGTACCGCCTGTGGTGGGCGCCCTGCCCGGCGTCGTGCATGGGTGGGTGCGCCTGCAGCTGAGCCCAAGGTCACGTCCCCTTCCGTGCGCAACGGCGCAAGATTTTTACTCCACCCTCTTTACGGGAGGCGGTGATGTCGGTTACAGTCTAATCTAAATGAACGGCATTCATTTAGTGAAGCCTGTCACGAGCAGCTTCGCAGGAGAGGGAAATATGACATCCGAGACAATCAGCATGGACCGCGACGTCGTCATCATCGGCGCAGGACCGTCAGGGCTCACCGCAGCACGCGAATTGAAAAAGGCTGGCCTGAGCGTGGCCGTCCTTGAGGCGCGGGATCGCGTGGGCGGGCGCACCTGGTCCAACACGATCGACGGCGCTTGGCTGGAAATTGGCGGTCAGTGGGTCTCCCCGGATCAGACTGCGCTGATTGGTCTACTCGACGAGCTCGGCCTGGACACCTACCCCCGCTACCGCGACGGCGACAGCGTTTACCTGGCGCCGGATGGCACCCGCACCCGCTACACCGGTGAGATGTTTCCCGTCAGCGCCGAAACCGAGGCTGCGATGAACAAGCTCATCGAGACCCTAGACGCGCTCGCTGCCGCCATGGACCCGGCCAAGCCCTGGGAGCACCCGGCGGCACGCGAGCTGGACATCATCTCCTTCCACCATTGGTTGCGCAGCCAGTCTGAAAATGAGGAGGCCTGCAACAACATTGGCCTGTTCATTGCCGGCGGCATGCTCACCAAGCCCGCCCACGCCTTCTCCGCATTGCAGGCCGTGCTCATGGCTGCCTCGGCAGGCTCCTTCAGCAACCTAGTTGATGACAATTTCATCCTGGACAAGCGGGTCATCGGCGGCATGCAGGGACTCTCCCTCGCCATAGCTGCCGGTTTGGGTGAGGACGTTATCTTGAACTCCCCGGCCCGCACCATCCGCTGGGAAGAGGCCGACGGCGGCTACCGCGCCACCGTGATTGCCGACGGCGCCACCGTGAGAGCCAAGCGTGTAGTCATGGCCGTCCCGCCAAACCTGTACAGCCGCGTCTCCTTCGACCCGCCGCTGCCGCGCCGCCAGCACCAGATGCACCAGCACCAGTCCCTGGGCTTCGTGATCAAGGTTCACGCCGTGTACGAAACCCCGTTCTGGCGTAAGGACGGACTCTCCGGTACCGGCTTCAGCGCTTCCTCCCTGGTTCAGGAGGTGTATGACAACACGAACCACGAGGATCCCCGCGGCACTTTGGTGGGGTTCATCTCCGATGAAAAAGCTGACTACGTCTTCACCCTCAGCGCTGAAGAACGCAAGAAGGCCATCACGGCAGCCCTCGCCGAATTCCTTGGCGATGAAGCAGCCGAGCCGGTGGTCTACTACGAATCTGATTGGGGCTCGGAGGAGTGGACCCGTGGCGCCTACGCTTCCAGCTACGATCTGGGCGGTCTGCACCGCTATGGCGCCGATCAGCTGACACCCGTTGGGCCCATCCACTGGTCCTGTTCCGACCTCGCAGCAGAGGGCTACCAGCACGTTGACGGGGCTGTGCGCATGGGCCAGGACACTGCAGCGAAGCTGATCGCAGAACTGGCGTAGCAACCGTTGGTGGGCTGGCCCCGCCCGGCATCCCCGGCAGCACAATGACAATGACGTCCTGAGGAGGACCCTTTATGCGGTATGTAGTTGGATATACGGCCAACGGCCGTGGCGGCGATGCCGTCAACCTAGCGGTTGCCTTGGCCCGCCGCCAAGGGGCCGCCTTGGACCTTGTCATGGTGATGCCTGAGGATTCGCCATACAACGGTGTCTACCCGCCCGCGGCGGGCTTTGAAAACATTTTGGCTCAGCAGGTTGGTCAGTGGCTGGAGGAAGGCTTGGCCTTGATCCCCTCCGACGTTGTGGCCACGGCGCACGTGGTCCGGGGTGAATCTGAAGCTAGCGCCTTGATCGAGGCAGCCAAAGACCTCCACGCTTCGGCGCTGATCATCGGCGCCAGCAGCACAGGCCTGTTCAAACGTTTCACCGTTGGTTCGGTGGCCAGTGCCTTGCTGCACGCATCGGCCGTTCCTGTGGTTTTGGCTCCCGCCGGTTATAGCCGCACTGAGCCCATTACCCGCCTGACCTGCGCCGTTGGTTCGCGTGAGGGTGCCGAACAAGTGCTCATGGTGGGGCTCACCACGGCTAGGCGCCGCGGCTTGCCGCTGCGCCTCGTTTCCCTCGTAGCCCTTGGCAACGATGACGGCGGCACCACAGTAGAGGATGCCAGCAAGCACTTGCATGGGCTCGTCGATGCCAGTGCAGCGCTCGATGCGGACTTGTTGGCGAAACTGGACATCGAAGTTGTGGTCGGTAGCGGGCGGACCATTGAGGACGCCGTTGATGGCCTGCATTGGAAGAAGGGTGAGATCTTGATCATCGGATCCAGCCGGCTAGCACAAGGTAAGTCCATATTCCTGGGCAGCACGGCCAACCGCATCCTGCGCGCCCTGCCTGTGCCTATGATCGTGGTTCCCCGAGACTATGCGGGAACTGCGGATGATCTGCTCCAAACCAGCCAGGTTCCCGTGGTTGACGCCGCGGGGCCATCATCGGTTGCCCCCACATCGGAAGTAAAAGAGGCAGGCAAATGAGTTCTCGGGACACAGTAAGGAATGCCACGGGAGATCACGGGCTGAGCGAGAAGGGCCTCAAGGCCGGCTCGGTTGGTCTGATTGGCGCGGTAGTCATAGGTATCTCCTGCATCGCTCCGGCCTATACTCTCACCGCGGCTCTGGGCCCCACCGTTTCGGAAGTGGGGGTGCACCTACCTGCCATCTTCCTTGTAGGCTTCATCCCCATGCTCTTGGTGGCCCTTGGTTATCGGGAACTGAACAATGCCATGCCCGACGCCGGCACCTCCTTCACATGGGCATCGCGCGCCTTTGGTCCATGGCTGGGGTGGATGGGTGGCTGGGGACTGATCGCTGCCACCATCATTGTGCTTTCTAACCTGGCTGCCGTTGCGGTGGACTTCTTTTATCTAATGTTGGCGCAGATCTTCAGCAATCCGGGCCTAGCTGATCTGACCCGCATCCTGCCCTTGAACATTGCCACCACGCTGGTCTTCATTGCCGGCGCCTGCTGGATCTCATACCGGGGCATGGAAACAACCAAATCCTTCCAGTACATACTGGTGGCATTTCAGCTGCTGGTGCTGGGCTGGTTTGCGATTGCGGCCTTCGCGCACGTTGCCAATGGCACAGCCTTTGACGCCACTACCATTTCGGCCGACTGGTTCAACCCCTTCGCGGTTGAATCCTTCTCCCAATTTGCTGCGGGAGTGTCCTTGTCCATCTTCATCTTCTGGGGCTGGGACGTGACCTTGACCATGAACGAGGAGACAAAAAACCCGAAGAAAACCCCAGGGCGGGCCGCCACCGTCACGATCGTGGTGATTGTCTTGATCTACATGACGGTTTCTTTGGCTACCTTGTCCTTCGCCGGGATTGGAACAACCGGTCTGGGCGCGGGAAACCCAGAGAATCAGAACAGCATCTTTGCTGTGTTGGCAGGGCCAGTCATGGGACCCTTTGCCATCTTGATGTCACTGGCCATCTTGAGCTCATCCGCCGCATCACTGCAATCCACCTTTGTCTCCCCAGCCAGGACGCTGCTATCAATGGGACACTACCAAGCCCTACCGAAGAGCTTTGGCAAGATCAGCCCCACCTATAAGTCCCCGGGGTATGCCACGATCGTCGCCGCCATTGCTGCAGCAGCGTTCTACATCGTCACCCGGACACTGTCCGAGAATGCTCTGTGGGACACCATTACGGCCTTGGGCATGATGATCTGCTTCTACTACGGCATCACCGCGCTGGCCTGTGTCTGGTACTTCCGGGCAGAAGCTTTTCACGGTGCAAAGAATTTTGTGTTCAAGTTCCTGGCCCCACTAGTAGGCGGCGTGATCTTGCTGGTCATGTTCTTCAAGACCGCCTATGACTCCATGGATCCCGCTTACGGTTCCGGCTCCAACATTGGCGGGCTCGGCTTGGTGTTCATCCTGGGCTGTGGGGTGCTCTTGCTGGGGGTGGTGCTGATGTTCATCATGTACAAGCGCAGCCCCGAGTTCTTCAAGGGCCAAGTCCTGAGCCGGGCCAGCCAGCCCTATAACCCGTAACCGGAGCAGGGATCCCAAAAAGGACGGAGCTTGCGGGAAGGGACGGCGGTAGACCGCCGTCCCTTCCCGCAAGCTCCGTCCTTTAACGTTCCGGCGGTCAGCTCTTGGGGCGGCGGGCTTCCTCGCGCTCCTTGGCCAGCTTCGCCTCGGCGCGAGCCTTGGCGTGCACGGAGCGTTCCTCAACCAGCCACGCCGGGGGAGCCTGCAGCAGCGCGGTGATCTCCGCCGTCGTGAGTGCCTCGGTAATTTCTGAACGGTTCAGGCCACCAATGGAGATGTTCAACTTCTGCGCAATCACTGGGCGCGGGTGCGGGCCATTGCGGCGAAGCTCGGCCAGCCACTCCGGGGGAGTGTCCTGCAAAACCTTGAATTCCTCCCGGCTGATCGCGTTCTCTTGGAATTCAGCGGGAGCCGCGGGCAGGTGGATGCCCAGCTTCTTGGCCGCTGTGGCGGATTTCATGGCTTGGGGGGAAGGTTTGATGCTCATATATCAAGGGTACCGGTGCGGAGACGGTAGTTTAGTGGCAAAGCTGTGAGTTAGGGTAAACAGGTGTCTGAATCCCGCGAACTTACAGTGACCTTCATCCCGGGCGTGACCCCTGGAAAGTGGATCCACCGATGGCAGGAGCGCATGCCTGACGTGCCGCTTGTCTCAAATCCGGTTCCGGAATCCCATCAACTTGATGCCTTGCGCGCCGGCGAGGCGGACATGGCGTTTGTCCGCCTGCCCGTGGACAAGTCCGATCTGAACGTGGTGAGCATCTACAGCGAACTCTCCGTGGTGGTGGCACCTAAGGATCACCCTATCGCCGCCTTCGAAGAGCTCGACGTTGCGGATCTGGCCGACGAATACCTGCTGGCTGACCCCGATGACTTCCCGGCCTGGCGCGATATTTCCACCGAAATTGCCGCCGGAACCCGCAAGCCGTTGCCCGCCATGGGCTCCCTCGAAGAGGCCCTGGATCTGGTGGAGGCCGGGCTCGGCATCCTGATCCTGCCCATGTCCGTAGGCCGCCACTTCAGCCGTAAAACCCTACGATCACGGCTGCTGCACGGTGTGCCGGACACCAGCATTGGCCTCGCCTGGCCGCTTCTCGATCCGCCCAGCGCGGACGAGGAAATCTTCCAAGAGTTCATCGGCGTGGTGCGTGGCCGCAGTGCCAACAGCTCCCGCCAGCCCTCCGTCCTAGCCAAGCAGGATGCCGCACCGAAAAAGGGCGCCAAGTCTGCAAAAGGTACGACGCCGGCACGCAGTAATGCGGCCAAGTCCAAGTCCGGCGGTGCCAACCTGCGCGGCGGTGGCCGGCCAGGCGGCAAGGCGCGGGCCGCAAAGCGCGGTCGGCGCTAGTCCCCAACCCCTCCCACTGCTCGCAAGCTCGTAGCGGGTCCCTCGGGGCGGGGGCCCACCCAACCCCTCCCACTGCTCGCAAGCTCGTAGCGGGTCCCTCGGGGCGGGGGCCCACCCAACCCCTCCCACTGCTCGCAAGCTCGTAGCGGGTCCCTCGCGGGCGGGGGCCCACCCAACCCCTCCCACTGCTCGCAAGCTCGTAGCGGGTCCCTCGCGGGCGGGGGCCCACCCGCCTGCTCCCCCGTCTTATGATCACGTCTTAAACTAAGGAACCCCCAGCGTTTGCCGGGGGGTTCCTTAGTTGCGCTGTAAAAAAACTTCTTAGCGTGAAGCTTCGATCTGCTGCAGCTTCTGCTTGTTGACCAAGGTCTTGACCTGGGTCAGATCATTGATGACGTTATTGAGCTGCTTCTTTGAGGTGGGCCAGGTGGTGCCCTTGAAGCGGGTGGCGTCGGCGCCTTCCCAGCGAACGGACTGAGCCTTGCCGTCAAGGGTGGACATTGCCGTGGTGATCTGGTCAATGGCTGAAGCCAACTTGGAAACCAGTTCTGCCATGTCCTGGGGATCATTACCGATCATTGCCATGATGAACATCCTTTGCTAGAAAAATTTGCGGTTCTGCCGCTGTGCCTTCGCTGTTACCGGGGGTTTCCGGGGAAGCGATTACTTAGAATCTATCCCGGCTCCATCAACATCGTCGATGGGTTGGCCTACCCATGCAGACCTCCCCATGCCCTGTGGCCCGGCTGTGGACCGCCGGGGACTGGCCAGCGAATCATTGACACGCCGAAGGTGCCGTGCCATATTGACGTGAAATGGCGGAGGAAGAGCCCACGCCTGGTGTCTGCGCTCGAGGGAGAGACGGCTATGAAAGCGGCAATGTGGGAAATTGAAACTTTTGACTATCACACAGCCGGTGAACCCTTCCGGATTGTGCCTACCTTGCCCTTCTTAATTGAGGGCAGTACGGTGCAAGAACGGCGTGAATATGCCATCTCCGGGGATGCGGATAAGATCCGCAAGTTGCTGGTGAACGAGCCCCGCGGGCATGGCGATATGTACGGCGGGTTTGTGGTGCCGCCCAACGATCCGGGCGCACACTTCGGAGCCCTCTTCTGGCACCGTGAGGGATTCTCCACGGTCTGCGGCCACGGCACCATGGCGTTAGGAACCTGGGCCGTGCGCAGCGGCCTTGTCCGCGCCCCGGACGACGGCGACACTGACGTTGTGATTGATATTCCTTCGGGTCGCGTCACGGCAAGGGTGAGCATGCTTGAGGGGAAAGTTCATGAGGTGGCATTTAGGAACGTGCCTTCCTTTGTGGTGGCCAGGGACGTTGAAGTCCAGACCACGGATTTTGGGCGGCTGCGTGTGGACTTGGCCTGGAGCGGGGCACTGTACGCATCGCTGCCGGCAGCAGCAGTGGGTCTGGAGGTGACGCCGTCGAACTTGGCAAGAGTGGTTGCTGCGGGACATCAAATAGTGGCCGGACTTGAAAGGCAGCCAGCCAGTTTCGGCCCCTTTGAAACAGGGATGGACGGTGTTTTCGGGACCATTTTTCATGAACCGGTGAAGGCGCCCGGAGATGCTTTGAAACAACGCAATGTGAGCGTTTTTGCTGACGGTCAGGTGGCGCGCTCGCCCAGCGGATCGGGCACGGCGGCACGTGTGGCGTTGCTCAGCGATTCAGGAGAGTTGGCCGAGGGCGAGACGTTGGAGAGCTATTCCATCATTGACTCGCGCTTTGCCGCACGCGTGGTGGATCGGCTCAGCGGACCGGACGGAGGGCTCGTGGTGGAGGTTAGCGGCCGCTCTTTCCCCGTAGGCGAAGGAAAATTTTCTCTCGATGCCGACGATGAGCTGGGACTGGGGTTTGTCTTGCGGTAACCCGGGGCCCGGCTGTTTGAGTGGACTGGTTGGCCCGGCTGTTTGAGCCGGCTTCGTTACAGCGTGGGGGTGGGCTCGTGGATTGGCGCAAAAGCTGGGACGATAAGCCTGTGATTGAACACAAAAGTCCTTCTTTGGACCACGCGCAACAAGCGTCTGCAATCCGGCGGAATCTGAAATTTTCTGATGTGCTGCGGGCGGGAAGCTCGCCCATGCCGCTGTGGATTGCTTTCGTCTTTGCTGTTTTCGCCACTGTCTCGGCCTTTGACGATGTACGGCTATTTTTCTTCTCCGATAAGGGATCACAGGCCCAGTGGCTGGTGATCGCCTGCACGTTCGCCTACTGGTTAGTGTGGATGTCAATGGCTTTCCGGCCACGGTTAGTCGCTGCGTTGTTTGTTCTCCAACTTGCCACCATGCTGCCACAAACAGAGTTGGGTGGGCCCCTCCTGTTGGCCTTCGGCACGCTAGCTGTAGCGGCGTACAGGGTTTCCGCGCGCTCCCTTGCAGTGATGGCGGGTAGTTTCTTGGTGTGGCAGTTTCTCTGGGCGTCTTTTGTCTCGGATTTGGGAACTGTGCAGCTGTGGGCCTATGTGCCGGTCACCCTCTTCGTGATGACACCGGGATTAGCTATCAAAGTGTTGCGGGAGCGGGCTATCCAGGTTGAGCGCACCCAAATGGCAGCTGATGAGAAGGCTGTCAGTGCTGCCTTGGAAGAACGCAGCGAACTAGCGCGCGAGCTTCATGATGTTGTCACTCATGGGCTCACCATGATCGCTGTGCAAGCCAACCTTGGCAAGTTTTCCCATGAAAGCCAGGCGAAGCAGGAGGCCCTCGATGAAATTGGGTCCATGGCCCGCAGTTCTCTAGATGATCTACGCCGGCTACTTGTGACCATTCGCATCGACGAGCGCCCTAACCAGAATTCCTCCGAGAATAATGTTGGAATAAAGCCCAGTGTTGCTTGTATTGACTTGGGGCTTAGTCTTAACGACTCACAGAAGCGGCTCAGCGGTCTGGGACGTCCCACCCGGGTGACAACCTCAGGAGATCTAGAGCGGATCCCCAACGGTCTGCGTCCCACAGTCCTGCGAATTCTTCAAGAGAGCGCCACCAACGTGCTCAAGCATTCGGGCAAGGGTGCGCACTGTGAGATCTCCTTGAATGTGGGAGAGGACAGCTTGAAGGTAGTGATCCGCAGCCGCATGACAGCAGGGACGCCGCGCTTACCTGCTTCCGGAACCGGCTTGGCGGGGCTGCGTGAACGGACTTCGCGGCTGGGCGGAAGTCTCGAGGCAGGCGCAGAGGGACGCTGGTGGAGTGTCAGTGCCGTCTTGCCGTTTAAAGGGCGCCAGACACTGGCCTAGCAGACTAACTCCGTCAGGATGACCACAAAAGGTATTTTATTGGCTCGATCGAAAAAAGTGACCATAAGGCTAATCTTGATCTTTTTGCTCTTCAAACCCTAGTCCACGGGGACAGTCATGCCCCTAAAGCATTGAAGCGCGGGTGCTCTGTGCATAACCTGAAATGTATTGGGCGGCAGTTTATCCCAGCTAATTAGGGACCTAGCCAGAGCACGTCCAACCCGCACGTTTGGAGATCATCATGAACGCACACATTTTCTCAACACGCACAAGCGCCGTAGCGCCAGCAAAGTTGATGCCGGCAGGTATCTGGCCCACAGATTCCACCACCCTTCCCACGCGCTAGAAGGTAGCTAGAGACGGGCTGGATGATTTCCCCTAGTGCCAGAGCTACGTAGACTGACACCATGAGTGTGCCGGTTGATGAAGTCCAGACAATTGAGATAGTCATTGTTGACGACGAAAAATTTGTGCGGGGAGCCCTGCGAACATACCTATCCCAGACCAAGGACCTTGTGGTTGTTGCTGAGGGGGAGAACGGCGAAGATGCCATTCGTCTGGCTCGGGAGCACCGCCCCGACGTCATGCTAATTGATTTGCAGATGCCAGTCATGGACGGTGTCACCGCCATTCGCCACATTGTGGCTCAAAATCAGGAGATAGGCATTCTTGTGGTCACTGGCCACATCTCCGACATCCATCTTAAAGCGGCACTGCTGGCAGGTGCGGGCGGCTACGTGGTCAAGGACGCGGAACCCGAAAGAATCGTGGCAGCCGTGAGGGATGTACACGCGGGGGATTGCCCTATTGACCCTGCCGTTGCGCACTTACTTATTGAAGATCTCCGAGGCAGCCGTCCGGTGACCCGGGGAGACCAAAACATTGAGCTGACGGAGCGGGAAGAAGAAGTACTCAAATTGCTGTGCGATGGCCGCAGCAACAGTGAGATTGCCGCTGAGCTTTACCTCTCTGAATCGACCGTGAAATACCATCTAGTTCGATTAGGCAGGAAGTTTTCCACGCGAGACCGCCTGCAACTGGTGGTAACAGCGTTGCGTTCCGGATTGGTCAGCTAGAGAGCTCTTATTGCTCAAAAGCACTCATTTAAGGCCCCAAAAGGGGTCTTACAGCAGCGTTCTTTAAAGACTATCCAAAAGGACAGGCTTAAAGGGTGTGCTGTCCGTATCCGGGCGGAAGCTGTGGACCTAAGCTGAGAGAACTGTGGCCTCTGGTGCTACAGGCCCGCCATTGAAAGGAACACCCATGAAATCCCCCTTTACCTCCGTAGGCATCGCTGCAGTGCTCACCGCAGGACTCATCATGGCGCCGGGGCTTTCAGCTGCCCAGGCTAGCGGCCCTGATACTCAAGCCCCCATCACGTCGACGCAGTCCACCAACGTTACTGGAGGCTCGAATGCGGGCAATCCCATTTCTAGCGGGGCTGTAAGCACTTATGGCATGTTCTTCATCCCCTGCAACATCTTTTTCCTCCGCCTCTGCTAGAAGCAGCGATACAATCCAGATTGATAGCAGTGAGAGCGTCATCGGGTGAACCCGATGACGCTCTCTGCTTTAGAAACCCTGGGCTTTACGGTAGCGGCGCATCTGCTGGTGACGGCGGATCAGGCTGTCCCGGCGCGGGGTTTGCTCCGTTCCGGGTTCTTCCGCTGTCAAATCGATGTGACTCTCCCCGAACTGCCACAGCAGCAAATCGTCCAAGAGACGGTCTGGCCCGGGGGAGTACCTGTGATCCAGCGCCTTGCGAACATTGGAAATAATCTCCGGCTGTAAGAGCGCGGCCAAGTCCACTGTCTTACCCAACCCGTGCGCGGCTACCAGCTCGGCAGCCCAGCCCCAATCATCGTCGGACTTCCTATCAACATGCGGCAGCAAGGTTTGCCAGACAGCCTTGATCCGGTTGGGGGTCAGTGAAACATTGCCCTCACCGTCCGTATCCCAGTAACTAGTGACTGTTTCATACCGGTCATGAAGCTCCGAGAACGCGGACTCCACGGTCTCCAACATGGCTGCCGTAGCCGTGAACTGGCGGTCAAAGTACGGGCTCCACGCGCGTGGATCCTGGGACTTGAAACGAATATCATGCTCAATCTCGCTCCACGCATGCGCGAAGATGGTGCGGATTTGGCATTCAAAAAAGTAACTGCCGCTGGGCTTTGTCTCTGGATCCAGGAGTGACTGATAAGCCCGCACCACATCATTTTGAATGGTGCGCAGGATCAGGTGACGGCTGGAGTAGCCATACGTTCCCGACTCAATGGAACCAATATCCTTTTCGGTATCGCCACGGCAGTCAAAAATACTGCGCTGGCGCTTGATCAGGTTGGCGGCCTGCGCGTTCTCGCCCGGCAAGGTGGTGATGACACGCACGCCCACCATATCGGTCAGGTTGCGCAACGGGTCAGGGAACTGCAGGGTGGGGGCGGCATCGGGTTCGGGCACCATCCGGGAAGCCTTCTCCCTAAACGATTCAACTGTTTTTGTGCGGCTCGTGACAAAGAGCGGCTTGTCCTCGGCTTCTGAAAGAACTTCGCGGATGAGAGATTCCAGCTCAGCAGTGGCGTCCATTAGTGCCGGCCTGGTCCGTTCGAAGTCTGCCACCGAGGCGCGCACGGCCGGGCGCAGTGAATCATCGAGACGTTCCCAATTGCTACTCATGATCTGAGCTTAATCGGCATTGCGGTGCACGGGCGAACAGCGATGCCGCGTGTCAGAGAAAAATTGAGTCCAGTTGGTCGCTAGGCAGCCTGCTGCGATGAGAGCGCCAACACAGCTGGCACCGTAGTCTTGTGCCATGTTGACTGTTATTGGTGAAGCCTTGATCGATGAAGTTGTGCACGCCGGACAGGGGGCTGTTCCGCATGTGGGTGGCAGCCCCATGAACGTGGCTGTTGGGCTGGCACGGTTGGGGCACCCCGTCCAGTTCCTTGGCCGCATGGGCCAGGACGCCTACGGTGACATGGTGTCCGGCCACTTGAAAAGCAATGACGTCCTGGTGCCGTTGCTTCCCGATCAGCTGCCCACCTCCGTGGCTCGGGCGGTGTTGGATGCCAACGGCGCCGCCAGTTACGAATTTGCGCTGGACTGGACGCTGCCTGCCCTGGCAAGCTCCGGGGGTTCGGGCGAAAGCGTTGGGAGCTTCATGCTGAACGGGACCACCTTGCTGCACACTGGCTCCATTGCCACCATGCTGGCCCCCGGCGAGGACCACGTCCTGGCTGCCGTCATCAGCGCCCATCCTCACGCAACCATCTCCTACGATCCCAACTGCCGCCCCAGCATCATTGCGGATGTGGCCCATGCCCGCAGCCAGGTGAAAAAATTTGTCCAGCTAGCTGACGTCATCAAGGCCTCCGATGAGGACCTCGCCTGGCTATACCCCGGCGTTGACCCTAAGGAATCGGCCCGCAAATGGCTGGCTCACGGAGGTGCGGAAGGCCCCGCCGTCGTGGTTCTCACACAGGGTGCAGACGGGCCGTGGGCAGTGTGCGCAGCCGGTGAAGTAGCCTGCCAAGTGCCCTCCGTAGAGGTTGTGGATACGGTGGGGGCGGGGGATTCGTTTATGGCGGCCCTGCTCTCTGGCCTCGTGGACAGGGAATTGGACGGCGCCCAGCGTCGAGCCGAACTTCGAGCCATCAGTAGCGGGGTCCTGGCTGACATCATTGATTATGCTGCCCGTGCAGCAGCAATCACCGTTTCCCGTGCGGGAGCCAACCCGCCACACCGCACCGAACTGCAGAATTAAGCAGAAGTAACTAGAGAGGTAACCATGTTTGACTACGATCCATACGCATTTTTGACCCCCGTGCCGAGCTTTGAGGTGCGCAGTGATTCCTTCACCGACGGGAGCGTTTTTGCCCCCGCGCAAGTCCATGCCGGCGCGCATCCGGACGGTTTGGATCTTTCACCGGCGCTGTCCTGGAGCGGGTTCCCGGCAGAAACACGCAGTTTTGTGGTGACCATGTTTGATCCCGATGCGCCCACCGCGAGCGGGTATTGGCATTGGGCAGTGGCGGACCTCCCGGTTTCCACCACCTCGCTGGCGCAAGGTGCCGGGACACCCGGATCGCCGCAGCTGCCCGCCGGAGCCCTGTGCCTGAAGAACGACGCCGGGTTCCCCGGTTACATGGGCTCGGCACCTCCTGCAGGGCATGGGGCGCACCGGTACATGGTGGTGGTGCATGCTGTGGATGTGCAGACGTTGGAGCTTTCCCCAGATACCACTGCCGCTACCCTGGGCTTCAACCTGCATTTCCATACGCTGGCCCGTGCCCGGCTTACGGGTCTTTTTGAACTGTAACTACTGGGTGGGCCGAAGCCGTAGCCGTAGTGCTGCCCGCACAAGTGGGACTTTGGCAGAAGTTGGATAGCCTTGAGTATGCGTTTAATTGCCAGTGATATAGACGGAACCATTCTGGGCCGCGACGGTTTGATCAGCCAGCGCACCGTGGAGGCCTTTGCCGGCGCTGCCGCAGCAGGCGTTGACATTGTGTTTGTGACAGGACGTCCGCCCCGCTGGCTCGACCCCATCCG
Source organism: Arthrobacter sp. UYCu511 (assembly GCF_040547105.1). NCBI lineage: Bacteria > Bacillati > Actinomycetota > Actinomycetes > Micrococcales > Micrococcaceae > Arthrobacter > Arthrobacter sp. UYCu511. The sequence continues at coordinate 45,327 of NZ_JBEPPB010000007.1, read as the reverse complement.
GGAACAGATCGGCCACACCGGCACAGTCATCTGCTCCAACGGCGCCGTCAGTTACGATCTCGCCACGGAAGAAGTGACGGCGTCGCACGTCCTGGACTGGGACACCGTGGCGCAGGTACGCGCCATCGTCACAGAGCTGGCGCCCGAACCGTACTTTGCACTGGAATCACTCACAGGCTTTCACGTGGAAGACGGCTTCTTTGGCAACCGGACCGCCGGCGCAGGCTTGGTGCCCGGTGCGCTCACCCCGGGCATGGCCGATGGTGGCATCATCAAGATGCTCGCCATTCTCCACAGCGGCAATGCCGACGAGTTCCTGAACCTGGTCCGCCCCGGCGTGGCCTCCCTGATGACCGTCACCCACTCGGCACCCGATATGGCCCTGCTTGAAATGGGCCCGCTGGGTGTCAACAAGGCCGTCACCTTGGCCCAGTACGCAGCAGCCCGGGGGATCGATGCCGCTGACGTTGTGGCTTTCGGTGACATGCCCAATGACATTGAAATGTTGTCCTGGGCAGGGGCCGGGTATGCCATGGCCAGTGGACATCCGGATGCGCTCGCGGCCGCAGCGTTGCAGGCGCCACGTTTTGAGCTCGACGGCGTAGCCCAAGTCATCGAGTCCCGTCTGGCAGCGCTTCGGCTGGCATGAGTGCTCGGGAACGGGCCGGGGACTGAAGCCGATGGCTAAGAATAAACCTCCGAAACCATTTTTACTCTCCGCTGCGCGGTTGGCCATTGCGCATCGAGGCTACTCCCGGGATGGTCTGGAGAATTCCTTAACGGCCTTCAAAGAGGCTCTCGATTTAGGCTTTGACTACGTTGAAACTGACATCAACACCACGGCAGACGGTGTTGCCATGGTGTTTCATGATGCAACGCTGGAGCGCACCACCGATGGTCATGGCAGCATTGCCGAGCTACCGTATGCCGAGGTGCGCAAGGCGCGCATTGCTGGCAGGGAAGTCATCGCCACGCTGGAGGAATTTGTTACGGCCCTGCCGGAGGCCAGATTCAACATTGACGTCAAGGATGCCGCCTCCGTGGGCCCGTTGATTGCGGCCATTGAAAAGCACGGGCTGCACCATAGGGTTTGTGTGGCTTCCTTCTCCGACAAGCGGCGCCGTTCGGTGTTGGCCGGGTTGAGTCAACCCGTGGCCAGCTCACCCGGACAACGTCTTCTCGTGGCATATTTTCTTCTCTCATGGTGGCTGCCGGCACCGGTTATCCGGAAATTAATGCGTGATGTGGACGTCTTGCAGATCCCTACGCACTACGGCCGGGTACCGCTTGTTACGGAGTCTGGGGTGCGCCGGGCGCACGTGCTGGGCCTGAAAGTTCATGTCTGGACCATTAATGATCCGGCAGAGATGGAACAGCTTTTTGACATGGGTGTGGACGGCATTATGACGGACAGGGCAGACCTTTTAGCCGCCGTCATGCGCCGCAGGGGCTATTGGGCGTAACGTTCGGCCATGTTAGAGACGGGTGGGAGGATGGAGACATGCGAATCCTCATTGCCCCGGACAAGTTCAAGGGGACCCTCACAGGTCCGGAAGCCGCTGCAGCCATGGCTGAAGGTGCGCTGCGGGTCTACCCCGACGCAGTAGTCACCGCCTTGCCCATTGCCGATGGCGGCGAAGGGACAGTGGAGGCTGCTGTTGCTGCTGGTTTTTCAGAGCGCCTGAACGCCGTGGTGGGGCCCATCATCAAGCCCGTTGGTGCCGTCTGGGGTTTTCACGAAGACAGCAAGGTGGCCGTCATTGAAACGGCGCAGGCCAGTGGATACCTGCTGAGCGAGCCCACAGTGGAAAACTCCCTGCGCGCTCACTCTTATGGCTGCGGACAGTTGATTGCCGCGGCAATGGATGCCGGTGCCACGGAAATCATTATTGGTTTGGGTGGTTCCGCCATGACCGACGCCGGTACGGGCGCCCTGCGTGCGCTGGGCCTGAAACTCCTTGATGCCCAAGGGAACCTGGTACCGCTGGGCGGAGGCTCACTGCTTGACGTGGTGGCGCTTGATGCCAGCGGCTTGGATCCCCGGCTGGCGGATGTGAAGGTGCGGATGGCTGTGGATGTGGACAATCCGCTCTACGGCCTCAACGGTGCCGCACACATTTTTGGCCCTCAGAAGGGAGCGGACCCGGACGCCGTGGAACTTTTGGATGCCGGGCTGCGCAACCTGGCCTCGGTGGTCAGGGAAGCCACAGGCGTTGATATTGACACACCCGGAGCGGGAGCAGCGGGCGGTTTCCCGTCAACGTTCATCGCCTACGCCGGCGCCCTGGTGGAGCGCGGATTTGACCTTGTCGCTGACCTGATCGAACTTGAAAAAGCCCTGGATGAAGCCGATCTAGTCATCACGGGCGAAGGCTCCCTGGATGAGCAGTCGTTATCAGGGAAGGGGCCCCTGGGCGTGGCTGACGCCGCCCACGCGAGGGGCATTCCCGTGGTGGTGGTGGCCGGACGCATCACCGTGACGTTCGAGCAATTGGCCAAGCACGGGGTGGTTGCAGCGGTCAGCGCAACGGATGTTGCCGGGTCCCCGGAAGCGGCATTGGCGGACGCTGCCCGGTACACCACGCGTGCCACCTCCGAAGCGCTCAACGGCATCTAAAAACCCAGCGTTGAGAATAAGGTGCGGCTAGGGGGCCTTACTCAGGGCCGGCTCTTCTTCGTGTTCCAAAGGATCGCTTGCCGTGCCGCGCCACTTCGCCAGGGCGCTCATGCCGTGGTAAATGATCAACGCGGTGGCCGTGCCCAGTGCGATGCCCTCAAAGCTGAGGGTTCCTACGGACCAGCTGAAGTTCGCGATGCCCACAATCAGTGCGACGGCGGCCGTGGTCAAGTTGATGTTGTTGGAGAAGCTGACCTTGTTCTGCACCCAAATCCGCACCCCCAGGACACCGATCATGCCGTAGAGCAGCGTCGCGGCGCCGCCCAATACGCCCACGGGGACGGTGGCGATTAGTTCACCGAACTTGGGGGAGAAGCTCAGCAGCAGCGCGGCCAGGCCGGCCACGTAGTAGGCGGCGGTGGAGTACACCTTGGTGGCCGCCATGACGCCAATGTTTTCTGCATAGGTGGTGGTACCGGAGCCGCCGCCAAAGCCGGCCAAGGTGGTGGCAACGCCGTCGGCAATAATGGCCCGCCCAGCGTACGGGTCAAGGTCCTCACCGGTCATGAGTGCCACAGACTTCACATGGCCAATGTTCTCGGCAATCAGAACCAGCACCACGGGGATGAAAAGGCCCAGGACGGCGAAGTGGAACGTGGGGGTTTGGAAATGGGGCAGGCCAATCCATGCGGCGGAGTCCATCTTGCTGAAGTCAACCTCATGGCGCAGCACGGCCACCAAGTAACCCACCACCACGCCAACCAATATGGCCAGACGGCCCAAAATACCGCGGAACAAGACGCTGACCAAGATGATGGTCAGGAGAGTGACGAGCGCCGTGATGGGCGCCTGCTCAAAGTTGCCGCGAGCCGCCGGTGCCAGATTCAAGCCGATCAGGGCAACAATAGTTCCCGTCACCGGGGCGGGCATGAGGCGGTTGATCCACTCCGCACCGAACTTTTGCACAATCAGCCCCAAGACGGCCAGTGTCACGCCGGCCACCACAACGCCTCCCAGTGCTCCGGACACGCCAAATTGCTGTTGGGAGGCCATGATGGGGGCAATGAAGGCGAAGCTTGAACCAAGGTAACTGGGCACACGGCCCCGGGTCATGACCAGGAACAGCAAGGTGCCGATGCCGGAGAAGAACAGTGTGGTGGCAGGGGGCATGCCGGTGATCAGGGGCACCAAGAAGGTGGCGCCGAACATGGCCACCACGTGCTGTAAGCCTATGCCGATGGTGAGGGGCCAACTTAGCCGCTCATCAGGAGTGACAACCTGCCCTGGAGTGATGGACTTGCCATCGCCGTGAACGCTCCATTTTGTGCCCAGCAAACTCATCTTTTTCTCTCTGTTTGTGCCGGGCTTAAGTATCCGGTCCGCAGATAAGAATATAGGAGGCGCGGGGCTTAGGGGTGCGGGATGTGTCCCTCGTTGGCCAGAAGTACCACGCCGAGGAGATCGTTCAGTGCGTGGGCCAAGTCCGGGTGGGCTAGCTCATACCGGGATCGCCGGCCTTCTGCCACTGCAACGGCCAGGCCGCATTCACGCAGGCAGGAGAGGTGGTTGGACATTTTCTGGCGGGAAACGTCCAAGCGCTTCGCCAGATCTGCGGGATACTGCGGCTCCCTGGCCAAGCTGATCAAGATTTCGGCCCGGGTGGGGTCGGAGAGTGCATAGCCAAAACGGGCCAGCACTGCTGCGTTGCTAATGGGCTTCATTCTCAATATCATACAGCATTTGGTGAATTCAGCGTTGCCTGTACTATTAGAGCATGTCTGGTCACAATCATTCCCACTCCCATGCTGGGGCTCCCGGCGAAAGTCACCATGGCCGCATTGCTGTGGCTTTGGGGATCACGCTGGTGGTCTTTGTTGTCCAAGTGATCGGTTCCATTATCACTGGTTCGCTGGCCCTGCTTTTCGATTCAGCGCATGTGCTCACCGATGCCGGGGGGCTGGCCATGGCGCTATTGGCTGCACGGTTGATGGTGCGGCCAGCTAACAGCAGGCGCACGTGGGGCTTTGCCCGTGCCGAGGTACTGGCGGCCACAGCGCAAGCCGCGGTGCTTCTCGCCGTCGGACTTGTGGTGTTGGTGGAAGGCATTCAGAGGCTCTTTAATCCCACGGAGATTGCCTCCAAGGAAATGATTGTGTTCGGAGCCATCGGCCTCTTGGGCAACATTGTCTCCATGTTTGTGCTGATGGGCGGGCGCAACAAGAACTTCAACATGAGGGCAGCGTTCCTTGAGGTGGTCAACGATGCGCTCGGCTCGGTGGCCGTGATTGTGGCCGCGATCATCATCGCCACCACTGGTTGGATGCAGGCCGACGCCCTTGTTGCCATGCTGATTGGCGCTCTGATCCTGCCGCGCACCGTGAAGTTGCTGCTGGAGACAGTCCACGTGCTGCTGGAATCGACGCCGTCCGGGCTGGACCTGGACGAAGTCCGCGAGCACATTCTCGGCATTGACCACGTGCGCAGCGTGCACGATCTGCACGCCAGCCAGATCGCAACGGGTCTGCCCATTCTCTCGGCCCACGTGGTGGTGGACGATGAATGCTTCCATGACGGGCACGCACCTCAGATGCTCGACGCCCTGCAAAGTTGTGTAGCCGGGCACTTTGCTCTCAGCATTGAACATTCCACCTTCCAGCTGGAGACCGCGAGTCACGCAGAACACGAACTCGGCGCCCATCACTAAGAGAGACATGAAAAATGCGCCCGCCTCCCGAAAATGCGCCCCGTCTGCGGGGCGCATTTTCGGGAGGCGGGCGCGAAACTTCCGCCGAGGCTAGGAGATGACGCCGTCCACGAGCGCCTTCGCCTCTGCCTGCACCTGTGCCAAGTGCTCGGGACCCTTGAAGGATTCGGCGTAGATCTTGTAGACGTCCTCGGTGCCTGAGGGGCGGGCCGCGAACCAGGCGTTTTCGGTGGTGACCTTCAACCCGCCAATTGGCGCCCCGTTGCCGGGCGCCTCGGTCAGCTTGGCCGTGATGGTTTCCCCGGCCAAGGTGGTGGCAGAAACGTCCGCAGCGGAGAGCTTGCCCAACGCAGCTTTTTGCTCACGGGTGGCGGCCGCGTCAATGCGCGCGTACGACGGCGCCCCGAAGCGGTCTGTCAGCTCACCATAATGAACCGAGGGAGACTTGCCGGTGACGGCGGTGATTTCCGAGGCGAGCAGGGCCAGCAGGATGCCGTCCTTGTCCGTGGTCCAGACAGATCCGTCCTTCTTTACAAACGATGCGCCAGCGGACTCCTCGCCGCCAAAGACGCCCTCGCCGGAGAGTAGTCCGGGCACAAACCACTTGAAGCCGACGGGCACCTCGACGAGTTGGCGGCCAAGATCCGCAGCTACCCGGTCAATGATGGAGGAGGACACCAGTGTCTTGCCAACCCCGGCTGTTGCGGGCCACTGGGTGCGGTGCGTGTAGAGGTATTGGATGGCCACGGCCAGGTAGTGGTTCGGGTTCATGAGCCCCGCATCCGGGGTGACGATGCCATGGCGGTCGGCGTCGGCGTCGTTACCGGTGGCAATGTCATAAGGTGCCCCGGCCGCAAGCTTGTTGATCAAGGAAGCCATGGCCGACGGGGATGAGCAGTCCATGCGGATCTTCTCATCCCAGTCCAGGGTCATGAAGGCCCACTGCGGGTCCACAAGGGGGTTCACCACTGTCAGGTCCAAGTGGTGGCGCTCACCAATTTCACCCCAGTAATCAACGGAGGCGCCGCCCATGGGGTCCGCCCCGATGCGCACGCCCGCGGACCGGATGGCATCCAGATTCAGTACGGAGGGCAGATCATCCACGTAGCCGGAAAGGAAATCGAACTTCCCCGTGGTGGCCGCGGCCAGAGCCTCGGTGAAGGGCACTCGGCGCACACCGCGCAACCCGTCCTCCAGCAGCGCATTGGCACGGTTGGCGATCCAGCCTGTCGCGTCGGAATCAGCCGGGCCGCCGTGCGGGGGGTTGTACTTAAAGCCTCCGTCGCCAGGCGGATTGTGGGAAGGTGTCACCACAATGCCGTCGGCCAAAGCATCAGTGCGGCCCAAGTTGTAGGAGAGGATGGCGTGCGAAACAGCAGGGGTCGGTGTGTAGCCGTGGCGTGCGTCGATCAAAACCTGTACGCCGTTGCCAGCCAACACCTCAAGGGCGGTGTTCTGTGCAGGCTCACTCAAGGCGTGGGTGTCCTTGCCCATGAACAAGGGGCCGGTGATGCCCTGGCCGGCACGGTATTCCACAATAGCTTGCGTGATAGCGGCAATATGGCCCTCGTTGAAGGATGCCTTCAACGAGCTGCCGCGGTGTCCGGAGGTGCCAAAGGCAACCCGCTGCCCCGGATCGCTGAGGTCCGGCAACAGATCGTAGTACGCATCCATCAAAGCAGTGATGTCAACAAGGTCCTGGGGAAGGGCAAGAGTGCCCGCGCGGCTAGCCATGAACACAGCATGACAGAGCCGAACCCCGTATGGCACGCGTTGCCCAGAGTGTGAACTACAAAAGGAGTGCCGTTTCTAGGGTGACGGTGGCTGCTGGACTACCATGGAGGTCAATACCAGTCATAAATTTGTGCCATGGTGGGCACACATCCTGTAGGAGAAAAAAGTGTCCAACCAGCCGGATCAGCCGCAGCCATACGTGCCCCCGGGCTACTACGCCCCACCGGTTCCCCCGTACATTCCTCCGGCCCAGCAGGAACAGCCGAACTATGCGCAACCGAACTACGCCCAGCCGGCGCAGCAGGAGCAGTACGCCCAGCCGCAGTTTCAGCAGCCGCCACAGTTCAACGCCCCCGCCTACTATCAGGGCGGCCCTGGCTACCCCGGAAATTATGGGCCCAAGGGATTGAGCGTGGCGAGCATGGTCATTGGGCTGGTCTCAATCTTCATGCTCGGCATCTTCATTGTCCCGCAAATTGTGGGCGTCATCTTAGGACACAAGGGCCTCAAGCAGGAAAGTCCCCAGGGCCGTGGATTCGCTATCACGGGTCTGGTGACAAACTACCTGGCCCTGGTGGGTTACGGCCTCATTGTTGGGCTGTGGGTGGTCCTGATGGTGGCCGTTGGTTCCTCCTCCTCATACTCCTACTAATAATCTGCCAAAGTACATGAGGCGGCACGGACCTTTTCGAGCGAAGGTCAGTGCCGCCTCATGTGCTTTAACGCAGGAGTGCTTGAGGGCTACCGGACCCCGGCCATCAACTTCTTGATGGGCTTCTTGGCCAGGAACAAGGCGGCGCCGAAGGCAATGGACACTAGACCGATCGCTAGGAAGTACGGGGTCTCATTAGCGGGGTTGTACCACTGAGCAAGCACCCCGGACATGGCAGTGCCGAGTGCGACGGAGAGGAAGAACAACGCCACCATCTGCGTCTGGAAGGCCGCCGGTGCCAGCTTGGTGGCCAGCGAGAGACCTACGGGGGAAAGCATGAGCTCGGCCACCGTGAAGAGCAGCAGGATGAACACTATGGCCAGCATCGGCACCATAGCCATGCCGGCAAACGGAATGAAGGACAGGTACGCCAGTCCCATGACAACCAGTGCCACGGAGAATTTCACGGGTGTGCCAGGCTGGCGGTCACCCCATTTGGTCCACAGCGCGGCAAACACACCAGCCAGGATGATAATAAACACCGGGTTGATCGAGGAAACCCAGCTCGCCGGAATTTCCCAGCCGAGGATGGTTCGGTCCAGGCGCTGGTCAGAGTAGAGGGCAATCACGGTGAACTGCTGCTGGAAGAGCGACCAGAATACGGCGCTCGCCAAGAACAGCGGGATGAAGGAGAACACGCGGCTGCGCTCGAGGCCGGTGACCGTCTTATTGGCCAGGATGACGGCAAAGTAAGCAACCGCGGCCACAATAACCACGGCAACAATGACCCACTTGAGGTTTTCTGCCGTGATGAGCTTCAAGGTCACAGCAACCACGACCAGTGCCACGCCACCGACTGCCAGGGCAATAAATTTGCCGTACTGTGCGCGGGGGAGCGGGTTCGGGATCTCGTGGGCGGATTGGGGCAGGTTCTTGCGTGTCAGACCGTACTGGAGCAGGCCGAAGGCCATACCCACAGCCGCTGCGGCGAAACCAACGTGGAAGCCGTATGTGACCTGCAACCAACCTGTGGCCAGAGGGCCAATGAGTCCACCAATGTTGATGCCCATGTAGAAGATGGAGAAACCAGCATCGCGGCGGTTATCGTCCTTGGCGTAGAGGCTGCCCACTAGGGCGGTGGCGTTGGCCTTCAAACCACCGGAGCCCACGCCAATGAGAATCAAACCCAGAGCCAGGCCCGCGGCACCCGGAACCAGTGCAAGGGAGAGGTGACCGGCCATGATCATGATGGCACTGTAGAACAGCACCTTTTCCGAACCCATGAGGCGGTCAGCCACCCACGCACCGAGGATGGTGGACAGGTAAACGCCGCCACCGTACGCGCCAACAATCCCCAACGCGGTGGGCTGGTCAATACCCAGGCCGCCCTGGGTGATTGAGTAGTACATGTAGTAGGCAAGAATTCCTTGCATACCGTAGAAGGAGAACCTTTCCCACAGCTCGACGCTGAAGAGGTTCAGCAGCATCTTTGGCTGGCCAAAAAATGCGGTGTCAGGATTCTTGGGGGGAGCCGTTGCCTGATCGGCGGGGCTGTTTTGTGAGCTCACATCTTCAATTTTCGCACTCGAGACGCGTTACGTCATATTTGCAATTGTGTGCATATTAGTTAGCAGCTCCCTCCCGGGTGTTCGTTGCGCTCATAGAGGGCAGCTCGGGAGCTAGGCTTAGTTAGTATTGGCTTTTATTTTCAAGGAGAGAATCACATGTCAGACATCATGAACGTAACGGTCGCCGATCTGGGCGGGGATGCTGTGATCCTGGATGTCCGCGAAGACTACGAGTGGGAAGCCGGCCATGTGGACGGTGCCCTGCACATCCCGTTGGAGCAGTTGCCGGCCAGATTTGAGGAGCTGGACCCTGACGTTGACGTCAACGTCATTTGCCGCACTGGCGGACGATCCTTTAGGGCCACCACCTGGCTGGTGCAAAACGGTTACAGCGCCTTCAACGTCATTGGCGGCATGGGTGCCTGGTTTGAGGCAGACAAGCCCATGGTTTCCACCAACGATCAAGCCCCGCGCGTGCTCTAACTCCCTTCCCCCATCAACGACAGGCCCCCCATGACAGACGCGCCCTTTGACTCCAGCTTGCCCCTGACCTTTCTTGGGCCGGAAGGAACCTTTACCGAGGCTGCCCTGCTGCAGGTTCCGGGCGCTGGTGCGATGCTACGGATCCCGTCAACCAATGCTGCGGCCGCCCTCGCCAAGGTGCGCGCCGGTGAAGCTTTTGCTGCCATGCTGCCCATTGAGAATTCCATTGAAGGCGGTGTTCCGGCCACGCTGGATGCCATCTCCAAGGGAATGGAGTTGCGGATCATTCATGAAGTAGTGGTCCCCGTCAGCTTCGTCCTGGTGGCGCCGGCCGGGGTGGAGTTGGCGAACATCAGCTCCGTGGGCACGCATCCGCATGCCTGGGCGCAGACACGGGAATGGTTTGGCGAACACCTGCCACTGGCCTCGCATGTGCCAGCAAATTCGACGGCGGCTGCCGCCCACTCGCTGCTGGAGGGTACGGATGCGTTCCAAGCTGCGGTGTGCGCTCCGCTGGTGGCCGAGCAAACGGGGCTCAACATCCTCGCCGCAGGCATTGAGGACAACATGGGTGCCGTGACCCGGTTTGTCCTGGTGGCACGTCCTGGATCTTTGCCGGAGCCCACAGGCGCTGACAGGACCACGCTGTCCATTGCCCAGCCTGATGACCACCCGGGCGCCTTGATGGCTCTGCTGGAGCAATTTGCCAGCCGCGGTGTGAACCTGAGCCGCATTGAGTCCCGGCCCACGGGACAATTTTTGGGGCACTATGTTTTCAGTGTTGATTTGGAAGGGCACATCCGTGATGCTCGCGTGGCCGATGCGCTGCGGGGCCTGCACCGGGTAACCGCTGAAATTCGCTTCCTGGGGTCCTATCCGCGCGCCGACAAACAGCCGCCATTGATTCGCCCCTACAACTCGGATACGGCCTTTGAGGACGCCGCACACTGGGTCCAGGCCCTCCGCTAGTATCTGCCACCGGCGCATCCCTTTCGGACAAGGACCGGCAAGTCTATGCTTGGCCTATCTCCACAAGATCACTTGCAGGAGATGGAAAGAAGTTGCTCCCACCAGGGAAGAGGCGCGTCAATCATGGATCAGCATGCAGAGCAAAATAATCGCCAAGACGGCACCATTGTGAACCCGGGTAAAAATACCGGCAAGGACACATCAGTTGGTGACGAGGGTGATGACGCCAACGAGTTGCGCTTCGATGAAGAGCAACGCCTCATCCAGGAACAATCGCACCGGCCCGAAACCGACTAGGCCCGAAACCGACTAGGCCCAAATCAGGCTGGTGTGCCGGCTGAACCCCCAGCGGGCTAGGCCGGGCCGTTGGGTGCAGCGACCCGGACCAGCACGGCCTTGGGCTCAACACTGACCTTGACGGCTGTCGCTGGCCCGGACGGGTCTCCATCGATCTGGGTCTCCACCGGCAGGACCGTGCGAATGGTCAGGTTCCGGGAGCGGTAAAAATTGATGACCGGCAGGTGGTTTTTGTGCTGAAACACCACTTTTCCGGCCATCGCCAGCCAGCCGAAAGCGCTGCGCGGGCTGATCACAACAACGTCCAGAACGCCGTCGTCAATTAAGGCCCCGGGCACAAAGTCAATGCCGCCCGGCAACAGGCCACAATTGGCGAACAATACCGAACGGACCTTGCGCTGTTGGGCGGGCTCATCATCGAGAGTGATGCTGATCTTCTTGCGCCGTCCGGCCAAATGACGCAGCCCAGCCTCGCTGTAGGCTAACCAGCCCACATGCTCCTTGAGCTTGGAATTGGTGTCATTCATGACATCTGCGTCCATGCCCAAACCGGCAATGACCATGAAGGAATGTTTTGAAATAGCGCCTGTGATGCCGTCCTCGAGCTCCATCAGCCCGGCATCAATGTGGCGCTGGTGGCCAAAGAGAGCTATCTGGACACACCCTGCAATATCAGTGACATCAAGGCTCAGATTGCGGGCAAGAAGATTCCCGGTGCCCAAGGGAATGATGCCAAGGGGAATCTCAGTGTGTCGCAGGGTCTGGCCCACTGCGCGTACCGTACCGTCGCCGCCGCCCACAATAACGACGTCGGCCTTGGCTTCCAGCGCAGCCGCAGCCATGGAGAAACCAGGGTCCTCCGCGGTGGTCTCCATCAAGAGGGGCTCCGGCCAGCCAGCCATGGACACCGAGCGACTGATGAGGGTTTTCGCCGCGTCGGAACCGTTTTTGGTGGGGTTGTAGATAAAAACAACTTGCTGCTTGGCCAGATTGATTTTGTGCGGAGAATCTGCCACGGCACTGCGGGTGTGCTTTTGGGCGAGCTTGCGCACACCGAGCCAGCTGGCGCCGGAAGCAAGCACAATGATGACCACAATGAGGGCTACAAGAAGTTCGGTAGGCATGATTGTCTAACCATAGCGGTTGAAGTTGCATTGATTGGATAAGCTTAGGACGTGATCGATGTACGAGACCTCTGCGAAAATCCCGAAATTTACCGTGCCAGCCAGCGTGCCCGTGGTGCCGAACCGTCTGTGGTGGACTCCATCATCGCCGCGGAGCGCTCCCGCAAGTCCGCGATCACCTCTTTTGAGGCCCTGCGCGCCGAGCAAAATGCCTTTGGAAAGAAGGTGGCCAAGGCAAAGGGCGAAGAAAAACAAGCCCTGCTGGCCGAAGTCAAGGAGTTGGCGGTAGCCGTCAAGGCGGCCTCAGCAACAGCCGAGGCAGCCAGCGCCGAACAGGACACGCTGGTACGGAGCATGGCCAACCTTGTCACTGACGGCGTCCCCGAGGGCGGCGAAGATGACTTTGTTGTTCTCAAAACGGTGGGCACGCCGCGCGAATTCCCCGACTTCACCCCGCGTGACCACCTGGAAATTGGTGAGTTGATCGGTGCGATCGACATGGAACGTGGCGCCAAGGTCTCCGGATCCCGCTTCTACTTCCTCAAGGGTGTTGGTGCGCGCCTTGAAATGGCGCTGCTGCAGATGGCCATGGACCAGGCCATCGAAGCCGGGTTCACACCCATGATCACCCCCACCTTGGTGTTGCCCGAGACGATGGCCGGAACCGGCTTCGATGTGGAGCACGACGCCGAAATTTACCGCCTTGCCGAGGACAATCTGTACCTGGTGGGCACCTCCGAGGTGGCCTTGGCCGGCTACCATGGCAATGAGATCATCAACGTTGAACAACCCGTCCGCTATGCCGGCTGGTCCTCCTGCTACCGCCGTGAGGCCGGCTCGCACGGTAAGGACACCCGCGGGATCATCCGCGTGCATCAGTTCAACAAGGTGGAAATGTTTGTTTACACCACGGTTGAAAAGGCTGCCGAGGAACACCAGCGCCTGCTCGCCTGGGAAGAGGAAATGCTGGCCAAGGTGGAACTGCCTTACCGTGTCATTGACACGGCAGCCGGTGACCTGGGCATGTCCGCCGCCCGCAAGTTCGATTGTGAGGCGTGGGTTCCCACCCAGGACGCCTACCGTGAGCTGACGTCCACCTCCAACTGCACCACGTTCCAGGCGCGCCGGTTGAACATCCGTGAGCGTCAAACCGCGGACGACGGCGGCAAGGGTGGCACCCGCGCTGTTGCCACACTCAACGGCACGCTCGCTACCACGCGGTGGATTGTGGCCATTTTGGAGCATCACCAGAACGCGGATGGCTCCGTCAACGTCCCGGTGGCCCTGCGCAAGTACATGGGCGGCTTGGAAGTTTTCCCCGTCCTGTAACTGCCGGAATCTTTTCTGTAAAGAACACCGGGTAAATACTCACACTGTGCATAGGGTTGTGAGTATTTACCCGGTGTTCACGGCTTTAACAGTCACTGAGTGTGTTTTTCTCAGCCCCATCTGTTTGACTTGGGGGTATGACAATGACAGTAAATAGCGTAATTTCCGGCATCGATGACCGGAGTGAAGAAGTAACAAAGTATCTAGTAGCCCTGGATATTGACGGCACCTTGGTTGATCACGACGGGCTCATGAGCGATGGTGTGCGCGCGGCCGCCCAGGCCGTGGTCGACGCCGGGCATCACGTTATCCTCGCCACGGGCCGATCCTTGGGCGCTCTGCTGCCCATAGTGGAGGCAATAGGGATGCGCCGCGGATTTGGGGTGTGTTCCAACGGCGGGGTGAGTATCCGCCTGGACCCTGACCTTGCTAACGGGTATGAGGTCATTGAGCGGGTGACCTTTGATCCGGCCCCTGCCCTGAACGCCTTGCGGGATAAGGTGCCTGGCGCCCGGTTTGCACTAGAAGACGCCGACGGGAACTTCCTGGCAACCTCCCGTTTTCAGGATGCCAGCTTTGGCATTGAAGCCCGAGGCGTGGATTTTCAGCACTTGTTGGCGGCCAAGGCCGTCCGGGTTGTGGTTAATAGCGCCGAGGCCAGTACGGAGGATTTCGCGGCCGCCATTACGGCTGCCGGCCTGCACGGGGTCACCTATGCAATCGGCTGGAGTGCTTGGCTGGACATTGCCGCTTCCGGTGTCACCAAGGCCTCCGCTCTTGAGGTGCTGCGCTCCAGACTGGGCGTTGAACAAGGATTAACAGTGGCTGTGGGCGACGGCTCCAATGACATTGAAATGCTCCGTTGGGCGGCCCGAGGCGTGGCCATGGGCCAAGCCATCGATGAGGTCAAGGCTGTTGCTGATGAGGTCACAGCTTCCGTGTACGACGACGGTGCTGCCGCGATCTTACGGTCCCTTCTCGCCTAAGAAACAGTTCCGCCCAGTTTCGAATGGCTCGGTTACTTCCGGGCCTCCAAACAAGAACGCTCCCGCAGCATCGGTGCGTTTTTGCCCAACGCTCACTCGCCTTCTGCAGCAGGCACGGTGGCTAAAGACGCCGCGGCCTGTTCAGAACCTGCCGGGATGAAACCGAAGCGCATGTCCGCGATGGTGGTTCCGGTTAGCAACAAGGCCACAATGGCGCCGATACCGCTCATGGAATCCCACAAGCCGTGCAAGAGGGCTACTGCCACGTAGGCGTAGAAGATGCTGAAGCGGAACCGGAAATGTGTGCGCCCGCGGGCTGCGCCGAACAGGACAGCGCCGAGGATGGCAGTCCACAACATGTGGCCCACAGGTGTCAGGATGGCACGTAATGCCTCAGTCTGAAGCAAGGTGATGAGGTCCAGGCCCTGGGTTGTAATGACAGCGTTGAAGGCGTAGCCGGCGGATTCGAAAGCGGCAAAACCTGCGCCAACCGCGGCTCCCAGACGAGCACCCTGGCTGGCAGATTTGGGGATGACCCGCCAGCCGATCACGATCAGGACGATGCCCTTGACCAGTTCCTCAATGAACCCCACGGACACATAGGTGAAGAGGTTGTTGGCCAGGTCCGCTTCGAGCAGGGACGCGCCGAGAACCCCGCAAATCCCGCCCACCACAAATGCCAAAATGACCCTGAGGGTTGTGGTGTTTCCTACCATGCGTTCCAACACAAAGAGGACAACACAAAACGGCACCAGAAAACTGCCCAGCAAGATCAGGGTGGGGATCAGGTTGCTGTTGAGCTTTGGCTCCGAGCGGATTGGCTGTGGTGCTCATGGGGAGGAATCCCCTTGTCCCAGGCCAACCGCCGGTGCGGCGGGGCAGGTGCCTCAAGTCTTGGCTTGTAGCATCTTCAAGTCAATACAAAGGGTTGGATCAGGGTCTCATCGCAGCTTGCAATGCCCGCGTTTGCTGCTTGTCGATGCTGGCGTGATAAGTGCTTTTGGAAGCCACGTTTGGGTCTCCTGCGCCAAGGATGGCAAAGAGAATCACTATCAGCCAGCCGGGGAAAAGTACTGTGCGCAGGAACATGAGCCAACCGCTCCGCCAGAACCCCGGTGCACTTCCGTCACGGAGTTTTACAAGTTGGGTGCCCCCAGCCAAAGTGCCCAGAGTGTGGCCGCGCAGGCACAAGAAGCCATATATCCAAGAGCTGGCAATCCAGGTGCCAACTCCAGCAACGATTGCTGTGGCCGCGCCATTTTTTCCCATGGCTAGGGCCACTATGAGAGTCAACACCATGACCACGGCAAAATCCAAGGCCCATGCGCCAATGAGTTTCCCATCACTGGCGCGGACCCCCCACGTGCCATTGCCGAATTGAGCGGTTCTTTTGGGATTCCAGGAGCCAACAGGCACAGGGGCATGGTTGTTGGACTGATGCGGAGGAAGAAAAGACACTACAGGCCCGCCTCCACAACTTCACGAATTGCTCCCACACCAGTGGCCCGGGAGATTGTTGCCAGATTCAGCATTGCCATACCGTTGTCCTCGCTGGCGCTCATGCCATGGAGCTGATCACCCTGGGTGTAGATGGTGTAGTGCCTGAAAGTGTCCGGATCCAGGCTGATGGCCGAAATGGTTGTCACGCCCCGGGTGTCTTTTAATGTGGCTTCGGCAACTTGCGCGAACCTCTCTGCCGTAAATGACAGGGGGTCGCCATCAGCGCAATCAACTTCGGCGGCATTGGCCAAGGTCATGAGACGATCGGGGAACTCGAGGCGACTGACAACTGTGAAAGTGTGTGATCCGGCACTGTCCACGACTTCTTCAAGTACCTGGTCCGCGTGCACATAGCCGTACATCCATACACGGTCCCCGTCTTTGGTCAGCTCCGCTGTAACAACACGTTCGCCCAACCGCCGAAGAGTTAAAATGCCGGTGATTTCATCCGCTGCACCAAGCCCGGATGGTGCTGTCTCCCCTTCCCCTATGAGCGGGAAAGCCAATCCTTTAGACAAGAGGGAGCGTAGCGCCACATTACAGGCGAGCTCCCTTTGCTCGGTGTGCAGGTCAAGCCAGGGCAGGGCCACGGCTTGGGAGCGTTCCAGCCCGTCAAGTGCCACTATTTCTTCGTCGGTCAACATGGGCAGGCTGAAGCCCTCGCCGGTTGAATTCGCGAGCACGGACTCTGCGCACTGGATGTCCCGTTGGGTCCATTCAATGGTTTTCTCGGTGGTCATGCGAACAATCCTCCAAGGCTCTTAACGGGATTCGAGAAGAAATTCTTCGCCCCGTTCACAACATTATTGGCACCTTCAACTACGCCGCCAACGGCCTTTTTGGCCCCATCAAAGACATTACCAGCGGCGTTTGCGATCCCTCGCCCCATGGCTTGGCCCCATTTAGTGTCGGCAATCAAGTTACCAACGGCCCACCCGGCAGCGATAACTCCAGCACCTACAACAATTCCAATGCCCACAGGGTTGCTGAGCAGACCCACGGCCATGAGGAGGCTTCCGCCTCCGGCCACCACGCTCATTCCGCCGGAGATACGGTCCATGACTCCCCGTCCGCCGTCGTGGTCGGGCCAGAACATGTCGTGGATGCCGCCCCCAATGGCAAAGGGTGCGGCGGCCACGCCCGCGAACCGACCGAAGGCCTTGAGCCCGGTACCGATCTTGCCGACTATTCCATCAGCCTTGGTGAAGACGCCAAGAGCATTTTTGAAGTCGTCCCCAAACTGAGCGAAGTTGGGTAGTTTCCCCTTGAGGTCGAAAATCGTTTTGCTTGACAGTAGGCCCTTCCAGTCTTTGAGGTAAGTGAGCGCATCTTTGCCCTTCAGGCCCAACCCCACTAGTCCTTTGCCCCAATCGATCAGAGTGTTCTGTGGGTTCCAACCATTGTCCTGAGGTGCCGGAGCAACACAACTTTCCCCAGTGCCATCAATGCTGGCGGCCGAACTTGCCGTTTCCTGTTCCTGAGCATTCTTGCGCAGCATGGTGGAAACTTCCGCCAACGTGCGGGACGTGGCAGCAAGGGTGGGGCGGTGCGACGAGTTCCATGTTTGCCGGAAACGGTCGGCGTCTGGCCCTTTCCATCCGCGGGACTGGTTCACCACGTTGGAGAGCAGTTGTGCTTGCTGTGACAGGGCATGGGAGGCCTTGTCCATGGTCTTGGCGAAGTCCCGAAGGTCAGCAATGTCAGCGCCAATAAAACCGTCCATGGCTGTCCTTTCGAGACTGTGAATCCTGTGAGCTCCTTTATGGAAGCTCAAGAAGAAGAGGAATTGAACAATGGCCAGTCTATTGACAGCTCAGAGGTGCTGCCATGGGCAGAACTGTCCATGGCAGCAGGGGTGAACTTAAAAGAAAGAACCGACGGCGTGCCATAGTGGCCACGGCGGTCGAAATTTCAACCTCCCTGGACGCTATGGCACGCCGTCGGCGTGTGTCAGTCTCGGTGCTTGGCCAGCAGCGGAGAATTAGTGCTGTGTGTCTTTGTAGCGCTTGATGGAGGCGGTCAGCTCGGCTTCTGCGGCGGCGCGGTCGGCCCAGCCTTCAGCCTTGACCCACTTGCCGGGCTCCAGGTCCTTGTACCGGGTGAAGAAATGCTCGATTTCCTTGATCAGGAATTCGTCCACATCGGAAAGTTCCTGAATGTGATCAAAGCGCTTGTCATCAACAACACAGAGAACCTTGGCGTCTCCACCGGACTCGTCCGTCATGTTGAATACGGCGATGGGGCGGGCATCCACCACAACGCCTGGGTGCAGGTCAAAGTCCTGCAACAGCACTAGGGCGTCCAGAGGATCGCCGTCTTCGCCGAGGGTGTCATCGAAGAAGCCGTAGTGCGTGGGGTACGCCATGGAGGTGAACAACACGCGGTCCAGGCGCACGCGGCCGGTCTCGTGGTCAACTTCGTACTTGACGCGTGATCCGCGGGGGATCTCGATGGTGACGTCGTGCTTCATCGTTATGCTCCTCATGATGTTGTGTGTGCGGGCGAACCCAGCCCGGCACAGGATTTGAGTCTAGTATGAGGATATAGGCGCTTTTGTTGCGCTAAAAACCCGCCCGTTCTTTTTGGGCACAATATTGCCCTTTTGCTGAGGCCGCGAGCCGAAGCCACCTGCTGTGAAGGAACCGCCTATTTCATGGGACGCACGTCAAAAGCTGTGACGAGTGGCTTGCTCATTTGTGCATTGGCCGCCGTTACGGTGCCGGTGGGACTGAATCTGCTCCCTGCCTTCCTTCCTCAAGATCCGGCCGCGGTGGCCGTTGTACCCGCCGCCCAGCTGGCACCCACCAGTATCAGCACGCTGAGCGGAATTTCACCCCTCTCCGCCGAGGCTCCACTGCCTGACACGGCCAAACTCTCAGCCGAGTTGAGCCAGGCCCTGAAGTACGAGGGCGCGGGCACCTTCAGCATGTATGTCAGCGATGTTTCTTCCGGGAAGGCGCTGTTCTCCCAGGATGGGCAGGTAGCGCGGACACCGGCGTCGAACTTGAAATTGTTGACAGCGGCGGCAGCCCTGGACACGCTAGGCCCCGGCACCCGTTTGCCTACCCAAGTCCTGGCCGGGGCCACGGCCAATGACATTGTGTTGCGCGGCGGCGGAGACACCATGCTTGGCGCCGGGGAAGGCGATCCGGAAGCCGCCCTAGGGCATGCCGGGCTGGCCGACTTGGCGGCCGAAACCGCCACAGCCCTCGCCGCCGCGGGGGTCAAGGGCCCGGTTACCCTCAAGGTGGATGACACCTTGTTTACGGGCGCCGCGCTGAATCCCCAGTGGACGGAAGGGGACGTTGAGGCCGGTGAAATTGCCCCTATTTTCCCGCTTGCGCTGAACGCCGGGCGCTACGAACCTGGTGTGCTCAGCGGACCGCGGCCCCAGGATTCTGCTATGACGGCGGCACAGACGTTCTCCGATGCGCTCGCAGACGCCGGCGTAGCCACCACGGATTTAATTTCCCGCACCACCGGGGCTGGGGCCGGTGCTGTACTAGCCAGCGTGGACTCAGCCACTGTTGCCGAGCAAGTCCAGTACATGCTTTCTGAATCTGATAACTATGTGGCGGAAGCCCTGGGCCGGATGGTGGCCGTGAAGTTGGGCAGCGCAGCCAGCAACGCGGGCTCCGTGGCAGCTGTTCGCCAAGTGGTGGAAGCGCTGGGGCTGTCCATGGACGGTGTTCTCACCACTGACAACTGTGGCCTTGGAGTTGGCAACTTGATCAGTTCCGAGCGTTTGGTGGCACTGATATTGCTTATGCTGGCGGACCCTTCCTCTGACATTGGCCAAGCCCTGCCCGGGCTGCCCATTGCCGGGCTGAGCGGCTCACTATCGCAGCGCTTTGTCACGGCGCCTGATCTGGCTGGCGCAGGTTTGGTGCGGGCCAAGACGGGCTCACTCAATGAAGTGACCGCCCTGTCCGGTTACGTCATCAACTCCCACGGCCGGTTGTTGGCCTTCTCCATACTGGGCAATGGTTTGAGCGGCGGCGCGGGCGCCGCCCGTCCCGTAGTTGATGACGCCGCCACCATCCTGGCCCAGAGCTAACCTGACCCACGGCTAACCGCACCCAGGGCTAACCGCACCCAGGTGCTCCCGCGGCCACGGACGTAGCGCACGGACCTAGCGCAGCTGTCAGTGGCCAGCGCCTTGTCAGGGAATTGTGATCTGATGGATTCATGAGCCCGCACAGCAATGACGCAGCCGCACCACCTCCCACTATGGTCAATTGGGGCCTCGCGGCCAGAACAGCTGCCAATTTGGCGCCTGCCGGGCCGGCCTTATCGGGCTCGGAAATATCCGCAGCCGTGGAAAATATGCGCCTGATGGCCGAACGCTCGGTGCCCTACGTCCATGAAATCTCCCAGCTCGAAGCGGCAAGGGATCTGCGTGATTCTGAGGTTCTCATAGTCGATAGGGCCTCTTGGGCCAAGGCTAATACTCAGAGCTTTGAAGTCATGATGGACCCCGTACTACGCGCACTCGCTGCCAAGGCAGCCGAATCGTCCAAGGCGGGCAACACCGGCGGATCAGCACTGAGCGCCACTGTTACGGGCGCCCAATTAGGTGGCGCCCTGGCGTTCCTTTCCAGCAAAGTTTTGGGCCAGTACGATCCCTTTGCCGCGTTGGCGCCCTCCGCCTCGCCCAAACAGCAGGCCTCGGGTGGGCGGCTTTTGCTGGTGGCGCCAAACATCATCACAGTGGAGCGTGAGATGAAAGTTGACCCTGCCGATTTCAGGCTCTGGGTCTGCCTGCACGAGCAGACCCACCGGGTCCAATTCGCTGCTGCGCCGTGGCTGCGCCACCACATGCTCGGTGAGATTGAGAAGCTTGGGGCTCTGTTGGTGGGTGACTCCGAGAACTTTGGTGAGCGTCTTCTGGAATCTGCCAAATCACTGGGCAGCAAGAAGGAGAAGGCGGCGGCTCCCGCTGGTGAAGCTCACCGCGGCAGTGTCCTTGACCTGATCCAGAACCCTGATCAAAAGGCGGCACTCTCGCATTTAACCGCGGTCATGAGCTTGTTGGAAGGGCACGCGAACGTGGTCATGGACGGTGTTGACCAAAGTATTGTCCCCACAGTTCGCACCATTCGCCAGCGCTTCAACAGCCGCAGCAAGGACCGCGGTGTGATTGAAAAGTTCATCCGTAATCTGATGGGCCTGGACGCCAAAATGCGTCAGTACAGCGATGGCGCCAAATTTGTTCGCGACGCCGTTGGCGTTGTCGGCATGGAGGGATTCAATAACGTGTGGACCCAAGTGGAAAATCTGCCCACGGAGGAAGAAATTCACAACGCCCGCCTCTGGGTTGAACGGATGGGGCTCTAATGTTGGCGCAGGGCACCTCCCGAGGCCGGCTCGATCCGACCGTGGGCAAGGCCCGGGCCATGGTGGGCGGCCTGCTCGGGTTGAAAACCACCGGTAAGAACCGCCCAGTCCAGAATCCGCCACTGATCCTGGTGGGCTGTAGCGGCGGCCCCGACTCTCTGGCGCTGGCCGCTGTGTGTGCGTTTTTTGCCACGCGTGGTGAGGTGCGGGTGGGGGCCGTGGTGGTTGACCACCAGATGCAAGAAGGCAGTGCCGAGGTTGCTCAAGCCACCGCCGGGCAGTTGCGCGGGCTTGGCCTGGACCCGGTTGTGGTGCGGACCGTGGACCTGGAGCACGACGGCGCGGGCCCTGAAGCGGCTGCTCGCGCTGCCCGTTTTGGGGCACTTGAGGCGACAGCACACCAGCTGGGCGCCGATCAGGTACTTTTGGGTCACACCCTGGATGATCAGGCGGAATCCGTTTTGCTGGGGCTGGCCCGTGGCTCCGGAACCCGCTCCCTGGCCGGCATGCGTGAACGCCGCGGCATGTATGTCCGCCCCTTTTTAGGGTTGCGTCGCGATGAGACATTGGCCATATGTCAGGCCCTGGGCCTGACCCCGTGGCACGACCCCGCCAACCAAGACCCCGCCTATCTGCGAGTCCGCGTACGCAACACCGTGCTCCCGTTCCTCGGTGCCGAACTTGGCCCTGGCGTGGCGGCGTCGCTGGCACGCTCGGCTACCATTTTGGGTTACGACGCTGACTTCCTTGATGAACTTGCCGAAGCGGAATTTGTCACGTTGGCGCAACGCAGTACCGAATCAGGCACGGAATTCCCACAGATTGCACTGAGCGAGAACGGCCTCAGGGGACTGCCCGCGGCCCTACGGATGAGAGTGTTGGCGCTGGCCGCCGTCGAACTTGGAGGGGTGCAGCCCAGCCTTGAACGGCTGGCTGCCGCCGAAACACTGTTAGCCCGGAGCGGATCGGCCGGACCGGTGCAACTGGCCGGAAAAGTCAGTGCCTGGCGAATTTCCCGCAAGCACAGTGTTCCCCACGAAGGCGCCAGCTATGGGAAGCTTGTTCTTAAGCGCAGCAGTTGAGCGCAACACGCACCAAGAAACAGCCTAAAAACCAGTACCAATCCTTCACAAACAGGAGTCATGGGTGGATTCACAAGACGTCCAAGCCGATCTCAAGCACGTTCTTTTTACCAAAGAACAAATCCAAACACGCGTAACCGAACTGGCCGCGCAGATTGATGCCGATTACCAGGGCCGTGATGTCCTGTTGGTGGGAGTTCTCAAGGGCGCTGTCATGATCATGGCTGATCTGTCCCGCGCCCTGCACAGCCACGTCACCATGGACTGGATGGCTGTTTCCTCCTACGGTTCCGGCACCCAGTCCTCCGGCGTTGTCCGGATCCTGAAGGACCTGGAAACCGACCTCATGGGCAAGCATGTGCTCATTGTTGAGGACATCATTGACTCGGGTCTGACCCTGTCATGGCTGCGCGCCAACCTGATGTCGCGCGGACCGGCTTCGGTGGAAATCTGCACCCTGCTGCGCAAGCCTGCCGCAGCCAAGGTTGAGATTGACGTCAAATATGTGGGCTATGAGATCCCCAATGAATTTGTTGTGGGCTACGGTCTGGACTTTGCTGAAAAGTACCGCAACCTGGACTTCATCGGCACCCTCTCACCGCACATTTACGAATAAAGTGCACTGTGGCGCGCCCGTTCCCCCTATGGAAGCGGGCGCGCAACCTTTTAAGCGTTGTCGCGCCGTGACGGGCCCTGCCGCTCTAATGATGCGCACGCGAAGCACCTGCAGCGGCGTCACTGTGAAGGCTGTGCCATGGCAGCAGTCAACCAGGCGCATAAGCTCAGGGCGGCACACTCAGATAGTTGCTTTTACTCCTCGAGAGTCAATAAGCGCCCCTGGAGCGAGCAACAATTGCAGAATTGCCGAATTCGTTATGCCCTCAGGGAACTAAAGGGCGATCCTGTGCGTGTAGCAAGACGAACGGTGTAAAGCTATTAGTCGGGGACGTGCCGGTAGCGTCCTGTACGAGTATGAATTGGTTGAGCGGAAGGGACGAGGCCTGGCCTCGAACACATGAAAGTCAAAAAACTCTTCAAGGGTCCATTTATCTGGATCATTGTGGTTGTTGTGCTCATTGGAGCCGGCCTATTTACGTTGACCGGCACAAGCCAAAGCCGCATTGGAACTTCAGATGGCCTGAGCCTGCTCAAAAATGACAAGGTTGCCTCGGCTAAGATCTTTGGTTCCGAAGGCCGAGTGGACATGATCCTCAAGGACAACTATGTCAATGCCGACGGCAAGGACCAGGGCAAAAACGTCCAGTTCTTCTACGGCAACTACCGCGCAACCACCCTGCCGGAGGTCATTGATAACGCCAAGCTGGCGAAGTTTGATGACCAGCCTGCGTCCAATAACTTTTGGTCGAGCATCTTCTCCCTCCTCATCCCGTTCGTCCTGATCGGTTTGATCTTCTGGTTCCTGTTCTCCCGCATGCAAGGCGGCGGCAACAAGGTCATGCAGTTCGGCAAGTCCAAGGCCAAGCTGCTCACCAAGGACCACCCGCAGGTGACCTTCAATGATGTTGCCGGTGCTGATGAAGCCGTTGAGGAACTCCACGAGATCAAAGACTTTTTGCAAAACCCCGACAAGTTCACCGCTGTGGGTGCCAAGATCCCCAAGGGCGTGCTGCTGTACGGCCCTCCCGGTACCGGCAAGACCCTGCTGGCCCGCGCCGTTGCAGGCGAAGCCAATGTGCCGTTCTACTCCATTTCAGGGTCTGACTTTGTTGAAATGTTCGTTGGCGTGGGTGCTTCCCGAGTCCGCGACCTCTTTGAGCAGGCCAAGGCCAACTCCCCGGCCATCATCTTTGTTGACGAGATCGACGCCGTTGGCCGTCACCGTGGTGCCGGCATTGGTGGCGGTAATGACGAACGCGAGCAGACCCTCAACCAGCTGCTGGTGGAAATGGACGGCTTTGACGTCAAAACCAACGTCATCTTGATCGCCGCGACCAACCGTCCCGACGTCCTGGACCCCGCGTTGCTGCGTCCGGGCCGTTTTGACCGTCAAATCCCCGTGGAGGCTCCGGACCGTTTGGGCCGCGAACAGATCCTGCGGGTGCACGCCAAGGGCAAGCCCATGGCTCCCGGTGTTGACCTGAACGCCGTTGCTAAGAAGACTCCCGGTTACACGGGTGCCGATCTGGCCAATGTGCTCAACGAGGCTGCCCTGTTGACAGCCCGCTCCAACGCCCAGCTGATCGATGACAGGGCCCTGGACGAGTCAATTGACCGCGTCATGGCAGGCCCGCAGAAGCGCACCCGCGTCATGAAGGAACTGGAGCGCAAGATCACCGCGTACCACGAGGGTGGACACGCGTTGGTTGCCGCAGCCATGCACAACACGGCTCCGGTCACAAAGATCACCATTCTTCCGCGCGGCCGCGCCCTGGGTTACACCATGGTGGTTCCGGAGGATGACAAGTACTCAATCACCCGCAATGAACTGCTGGACCAGATGGCCTACGCCATGGGTGGCCGTGTTGCTGAGGAGATCGTTTTCCACGATCCGTCCACTGGTGCATCAAATGATATTGAAAAGGCCACCGGAACCGCGCGCGCCATGGTCACGCAGTACGGCATGAGCGAGCGCATTGGTGCCGTGAAGTTGGGTACGGCGGCCGGCGAACCGTTCTTGGGTGGTTCGGCAGGCCATGACAGGGACTACTCCGAAGCGGTTGCTTCCATGGTTGACGAGGAAGTCCGCAAGCTCATCGACCAGGCTCACGATGACGCGTACGAGGCTTTGATCATGAACCGTGACATCTTGGACCGGTTGGCGCTGGAACTGCTGGAACGTGAAACGCTGAACCAGGCCGAGATTGCAAAGATCTTCATTGATCTGCGCAAGCCCGCCCAGCGTCGGGTCTGGCTGTCTAAAGAATCCCGCCCGGTCTCGGACCTGCCCCCTGTCATCACTGAAAAGGAACGCCGCGAAGCCGCAGCCGCGGGTGAGCCGAACCCTGAAACGCTCTCCCCTGAGGATCAGATCGCCAAGGCACAGCTCAGTGGAGAACTCGACGCACCCGGTAACTCTCCTGGCATCGATCTGGGCAAGGGTGACGCCCCTCAGCTCCCAGGCCAGCCCTAATCCCGGTAAGATCACATCCGTGACTGAATACGAGGATGAATACAAGGTGGACTTGCCGCGCATTGAGGCTGCTGTGCGGGAAATTCTTCTGGCCATTGGTGAAGATCCGGAGCGTAGCGGTCTGCTGGAAACACCCAAACGTGTTGCCAAGGCTTATGGTGAAGTTTTTGCCGGCATACACCAGGACCCCGCAGCAGTTTTGGGCGTGACCTTTGACATCTCCCACGAGGAAATGGTGCTGGTTAAGGACATCCCGTTCTATTCAACCTGTGAGCACCATCTAGTGCCGTTCCACGGCAGTGCCCACGTAGGTTACATCCCGTCGTCGGACGGGCGAGTGACGGGATTGAGCAAGCTGGCACGGTTGGTGGATATTTATGCCAAGCGTCCACAGGTGCAAGAACGCCTCACCAGCCAGATTGCGGATGCCCTGATTGAGCATCTTAAACCTCGTGGCGCCATTGTCGTCATTGAATGTGAACATATGTGCATGTCCATGCGTGGCGTGCGTAAACCAGGGGCCAAGACAGTCACAAGCGCTGTCCGCGGCTTGCTTCACGAACCCGCAACCCGGGCTGAAGCCATGTCCCTGATTCTCGGAAGGTAAAACTAAACACCATGGATTCCCTCGCTGCTGCGCCCGGAACGGGCCCGGCCACCTCGCCTCTGCCCGTTCTGCGGGCCCGTAAGTCGCTGGCAACTTTTGCCGCTCTGCCCACAGACCGTGCCGTGGTGATGGGTATCTTGAACTGCACCCCGGACTCCTTCAGTGACGGCGGTGACTATGACTCCACCGAGACCGCGATCGCCCATGGGCTGCGCATGTTTTATGGGGGAGCGGACATCATCGACGTGGGCGGTGAATCCACGCGCCCCGGTGCAGTGGAAGTCTCAGCGGCCCAAGAGCAGGAGCGCATCCTGCATGTCATTGGCACCTTGGCCAAGGCCGGTGCACTGGTGAGCGTGGATACCCGCCACGCCTCTACCGCAGCGCTGGCGCTGGATGCCGGGGCAGGGATGATCAATGATGTCTCTGGCACCAACGTACATGAGGACATGATCGCGCTGATCGCCGAACGCCAAGTCCCGTACGTTTTGATGCACAGCCGCGGGGACTCACGCCACATGGATTCACTTACGCAGTACACGGATGTTGTGCAGGACGTGGTGGCCGAACTCGGCGAGATTCGTGAGCGCTTCTACGCCGCCGGAGTCAAGGCAGAAAATCTGATCCTGGACCCGGGCATCGGCTTCTCCAAAAATGCCGAACAAAATTGGGAACTGCTGGCAAACCTTGACCGGGTGACGGCGTTGGGCAACAAGGTGCTGGTGGGTACCTCGCGGAAGCGTTTCCTTGGATCGCTCTTGACCAGTGCGGGCAAGGCCGCTGCCCCGAAAGAACGCGACGACGCCACCTCAGCCACTACGGCCTTGGCCGGTACGCAGGGCATCTGGGGCGTCAGGGTGCACGACGTCGGCGCCAGCCTTGACGCTGCAAAGGTAGCCGCACGGCTCCTGCAGGGGAAGAAAAGGCGTGAAGAGCGTCTTGCAGCCGCCGGTGCAGCACAGTGAGCGTGCTTGACACGATCCGCTTGACGAGAGTTACGGCCATTGGGTACCACGGTGTTTTTGAGCATGAGAAAAGGGACGGGCAACCGTTCATCACCGACGCCGTCCTGCACATGGATGTGGGTGCGGCCGCTGCCACGGATGACTTGTCCAAGACGGCAGATTATGGCGCCGTGGCAGAAGCCATCGTGGCTGTAGTGACAGGTGAGGCCTTTGACCTGATTGAAACGCTGAGTGTGTGCTTGGCCGAGAAGATTTTGGCTGACTTTCCCGTGGTTCAGGCTGTTGAAGTGACAGTTCACAAGCCCAAGGCCCCCATCCAGGTGCCGTTTGGGGATGTCAGCATCACTGTTTTCCGTACCCGTGAATCGGTGCAGCCCGCCACCACGGCCGTGGAGAGCTCATGAGCGCCACCCGTGTGCTGACCCGGGCCATTTTGGCTCTTGGCAGCAACCTCGGTGAACGCGAAGGTACTTTGCAAAGCGCCGTGGGTGATCTTGTGGACCGCCCCGAAGTGCGGCTGCAAAACGTTTCTCCCGTGGTGTCCACGAAGCCTGTTGGCGGGCCGGCCGGGCAGCCGGACTTCCTGAACATGGTTATTGCCGTGGAGACAACGCTGACCTCCCGGGAACTTTTGGCACACTGCCAGGCTGTGGAAAGCCTTCATCACCGCACCCGTGAGGTGCGTTGGGACGCCCGCACTCTAGACGTTGACATCATCATTTACGGGGACGAGCAAAGCTCAGACCCGGTGCTGACGCTGCCGCACCCGCGTGCGGGCGAAAGAGCGTTTGTGCTCTACCCCTGGTCACTCATGGACCCCAACGCCACCCTAGTGGGCGAATCTGTGGCGCAACTGGCCCAGTCCGCTCCTGACATGGCAGGGATTTTCCATGTGCCAGATGAACCCGCAGCACTGGCACCTTAGCAGTTTCCCTAAGGCTACGAATTCCCAACGGC
Source organism: Arthrobacter sp. UYCu511 (assembly GCF_040547105.1). NCBI lineage: Bacteria > Bacillati > Actinomycetota > Actinomycetes > Micrococcales > Micrococcaceae > Arthrobacter > Arthrobacter sp. UYCu511. The sequence continues at coordinate 17,325 of NZ_JBEPPB010000007.1, read as the reverse complement.
CCAAAAACCAGTACGGTTAAATAAGTAGTCACCAATGAAGCGATGAGGCAACAATGAGAAGCACGATGCGGACTATCAGGCCCGCGTGGTTGGTAGGCGTAGCTATTGTTTTGGCTGCCGTTTCCTGGGTGGGTACGGAACTTACGTCCCGGGCCAGCCTGGCCCTTCCTGTGCTGCCGCTGAGCTCGCTGATCACCATGGGCTTGATATCCGTGGTCTGCCTCATTCTGGGCCTGAAGGTGCGCCGTTGGCGTGACGGCAAGCGGGAAAAAGCACTCGATCCGTTGTTGGCTGCCCGGACAGTGATCTTGGCGCAGGCCTGCGCCTATGCTGGTGCCGTACTTTTCGGCTGGCATGCCGGCATCCTCATCAACCAGCTGCCAACTATTGCCATGCGCAGCGATCTTTCGATTATCTGGGTCATGGTGGCCCACTTGGCCGGCGGGCTCGTCATGGTGGCCATCGGTGTGATGGTGGAGCGTTTTTGCAAGGTGCCGCCGGAAGACAACGAACCCGGCACCACCACCCGGCCCAAGCGTGAAGCACAGGGGGAGGAAGGGTTTGCCTAAATCTCAGAGCCACTCAATTGATCCTGAGGGCGTGGTTTTTCTTCCTGTCTCCGGGAAACTCGTAATTGCCCGTTTCATCACCGCGGTAATCGGGGCTTTGCTAGTCCTGGCCATCACGGCCGTACCGCTGATCCTGCACCGCAGCGGAGTTTGGGCCGGTTATCCGGCCTGGTTGGCGTGGCTGGCTCCGATCATTGTGGTGGTGATTCTTCTCTGGGAAATGATTCTTATTCCACGCCAGGTGCGGGCCATCGGCTATGCCGAACGGGACGATGATCTGCTTATCCGTGGCGGGATCATGTTCCGCCGGGTCATGGTGGTTCCCTACGGGCGCATGCAATATGTGGATGTCACCATGGGGCCCTTGGAACGCATGCTGGGTTTGAGCACCATTCATTTGCATACGGCCTCGCCCGGGACCAATGCGCTCCTCAACGGGCTGCCGGCAGCCGAGGCCGGGCGCCTGAGAGAACAGTTATCGGCCCGCGGTGAGGCGAAACTGGCCGGCTTGTGAGCGAACAATTCTTCCAAGAGCAGCCCTTTCGTACGGACGCGCCGGAGCAATGGCATCGGGTTCATCCCGTCTCACCCTTGGTCCGCGGCTGGGTGGCAGTTGTTGCCGTCATGTTTGTCTTTGGCCGAAACTCGCTGGACTCGATATTTTCCGGCGACGGGGTTGAAGGTGCCTTGCCCACTCCTGGCGGCATGGCGTTTTTGATCATGGTGCTTGTGGTGGCTGCCTCTGCTGTGATCTTTGGCCTGGCGTTCTTCTTATCCTGGCGTTTTACCCGCTACCAGGTCACCGATGATCACGTGCACATCAACTCCGGTGTGGTGTTCCGTCAGCAGCGCCGAGCCCGCATTGACAGGGTGCAGGCTATTGATGTGGTCCAACCCCTGCTGGCGCGGGCCTTTGGCTTGGCGGAGCTGAAATTTGATGTGGCCGACGGCGGGAAGTCGGCCATGCGCTTGTCCTTCCTTAAGCTGGCGGAGGCCAAGCGGCTCCGGGCCGCGATTCTGGCCCGTGCGGCAGGCCTGTCCGTTGACCCTCTGGCACCGACCGAGGTGGCGGAGGCGCCGGAAAGTCACGTTCTAGCCCTGAAACCGGCCAGAATTATTGGCGCCGTCGTGTTCAGCGGGACCACGGTTACCGCCCTGCTGGTGGTGGGTGCCGTGGTGGTAGCTACTGTGTGGAGCGGTGAGCTCGGTATTTTAGTTGCTGCCGTGCCCTTGTTCATTGGGTTGGCAGCCTCTTACTGGAAAGCCATCACAGGTGACTTTAACTTCCGGATTGCACTCTCACCTGATGGCATCCGCCTGCACTACGGCCTGTTGGAAACGAGAGCTCAGACCATTCCGCCGGGCCGGATCCAAGCGGTTGGTATTAGCCAGGGGCCCATGTGGCGCCCCTTTGGCTGGTACAAGGTTCATGTGAACGTGGCCGGTTATGGGGCCGATTCCTCGGATCATGGCTCACGGACCGTCATGCTCCCGGCCGGAACATTAGCCGAAGTCATGGCCGTGCTGGGACTGGTATTTCCGGACCCCGGCGTGGAAAATCCCTTCGAGGTGTTTACCGCAGGGCTCAAGGGCCCCGGTAATAGGGAGGGCTTTGTGCATTCCCCGCCCTCCGCCCGCTGGCTCGATCCCTTTGCCTGGCGTTATAACGCTTTCCGGGCCACCCAAACGGCCCTGTTGTGCCGCCATGGCAGGATCGTCCGGCGTTTGCAGGTGGTGCCGCATGAGCGGACCCAATCCCTCGGTCTGCACCAAGGCCCGCTCATGGCGGTGTTGGGCCTGGCCAGCTTCGAACTGCATTCCACTGTTGGCCCCATCAGGCCTTTGGTCCGTCACATGTCAGTTGCCAACTCATTGGCACTCTTTAATGAACAAGCCGCCCGCGCGGCAACCGCACGCCGGATCCACCGTGACGAGAAATGGCTCGCATCCGCGGCACCACAAGAACTCCCTGAGGAGACGGAAAATGGCGATTAAGCCTGGCAGGCTTGGCATTGGAATCATTGGAGCTGGCAAGGTCGGAGCAGTCCTTGGGGCGGCGCTGCGCGGTGCCGGGCACGCTGTTGTGGGTGTTTCTGCGGTGTCAGAGGAATCCCGTGAGCGGGCGGAACTGCTGCTGCCAGGAGTTCCGGTCCTTGACGTGGCTGACATTGTGGAACGTTCGGAACTGGTGCTGTTGGCTGTTCCGGATGATGCCCTGAGCGATCTTGTTGCGGGGCTGGGTGCCGTGGGGGCATGGCACGGCGGGCAGTTGGTGGCGCACACCTCGGGACGTTTCGGTACGGGGGTGCTGGCCCCTGTCAAGGCGGCCGGTGGGATTCCCTTGGCTCTGCATCCGGCCATGACCTTCACCGGCATGAGCCTAGACCTTACGCGCCTGGTTGATTGCAGCTTCGGAGTGAGCGCCGAGCCAGCCATGCTGCCCATCGCCCAAGCACTGGTGGTGGAGATGGGGGCGGAACCGGTGGTTATTGCCGAGGCTGACCGTGTCCTTTACCACGCGGCACTGGCGCATTCGGCGAACCACATGGTCACTCTCGTGGCCCAGGCGGGGCAGATATTGGCTGACATTGGCGTGGAGTCAAGTGGCCAGGTGCTGGGTCCCTTGCTGCGTGCAGCCTTGGAGAATGCGCTGACCACGGGGGAATCGGCACTGACCGGTCCGGTGGCGCGCGGGGATGCCGGAACCGTGGCGGCCCACGCGTCCGCCTTACGCGAGTACGCGCTGGACACTTCTTCCGCTGACGTCCTTGACGCGTACCTGGCCATGTCTGCCAGCACGGCTGCCCGGGCGGCCAAGCGCCGGATGCTTTCCGCGGAGGCGTATCTTGGTATCCAGGCGGCGTTGATGCCCGACGACGAAGCTGACACGGGCGTAGCCGGAAGCTAGGTTCCTCTCACCTGGGTGACGGGTGGTGCGGCAGTTGTAAGAAGCGTTGATGAGAGAAGACCATGAGCATTGAACTTGTAAGGACCATTGCCGAGCTGAAGGCCAAAACGTCCGCGCTGCTAGTGTCCAGGGCCGGGGCCGGAGGCGGCGAGGTAGGTTCTGGGGCGCGGGCAGTCGGTACCCTGGCCCTGGTGCCCACCATGGGTGCCCTGCACCATGGCCACGCCCAGCTGGCGGCGGCCGCGGTGGCGGAGAACTCCGTGGTGGTGGCCAGTGTGTTTGTGAACCCACTGCAATTTGGTGACGCCACCGATCTGGCCCGCTACCCGCGCACCACCGATGCCGATCTGGCGCTGCTGGAAAAGGTGGGCGTTGATTTCATGTTCGCCCCAACCGTGGAGCAAATGTACCCCACGGGGGAGCCGATGGTGCGGATCACGGCCGGGAAGCTGGGGAACATGTACGAGGGCGCCTCACGCCCCGGACATTTTGACGGCGCGTTGACGGTAGTCGCCAAACTATTGCACGTGGGCATGCCCGGGCCTGGATTGGCGGCCCCTGATGCTGCCGGGCGTCTACCGTACCGGGCCTATTTTGGGCAGAAGGACGCCCAGCAGCTCACCTTGGTGCGCAAGATGGTGGCTGATTTGAACTTCCCGGTAGAGATTGTTCCCGTCCCCACCGTGCGTGATGCGGACGGGCTGGCCTCTTCGAGCAGGAACCGTTTCCTCTCGGAGCAGGAGCGTGAATCCGCCCTGGTACTCTTCCGTGCCTTGGCGTTCCTGAAGCGCCGGGCCGATGCCCATGAACCACTGGACATTGATTCCGCCGTGGATTTAGTGCGTAGCGCCCCAGGCGTTGACCTGGACTACTTGGAAGTAGTGGATCCGGCCACGCTGGAAGTTCGCGGCGAAAACTGCCAGGACACGCCGTTCACCGGCGAGGCTCTGGTGCTGATCGCTGCCAAGGTGGGCCCGGTTCGGCTCATAGATAACATGCCCTTGGGCTGACGCCGCCACCCTCACGCGGCAACCGGAACTGTGCGCAGAGCAGAATGGAAAGCCCCGGCCAGAGTATGGTCGGGGCTTTCTTAGAGCAAATTGCTGGTGCGCATCACTGGAGGATGGCGTCTACTTCTGTGCCTGAGGGGTAGGCCGTCTGGGTGCCCTTCTTGGTAGCAGCCAATGCCGCCGCAACAGAGGCGTAGCGGGCAGCCTCCACAAGGGTGCTGCCAGCTGCGAGTCGGGCGGCAACGGCGCCTGTGAAAGCATCACCGGCTCCAGTGGTGTCCACGGCGTCAACGGCTGTCGGGGCTATGCGCACTACTGGATTATCTATGTTGTGTGCGTCCAGCACCATGGATCCCGCCGCCCCTAGTGTGACTAGAACCTGATGCAATCCACGTCCGGCGAACTTCTCCACGGCGCCAAGCCACGCGGCTACCGGGGCATCCGGGGCAGGCATGATGAAGCCATCAAGGAATTGCGAGGCCTCGTGGGAGTTGACGAGCAAAACATCGCTCAGTTGTGCCAGCTCTGTGGTGATCGCAGCGTACGGAGAGAGGTTGAGCAGGACGCTTGCTCCGGCGTCGTGCCCTGCTTGGGCAGCAGCCTGCACGGTCTCCAGAGGAACTTCTAGGCACAGGCACACCACGCCGGCGCCGTTGAACAGCTCCGGGTTCATATCCGCGGGGGAGAGGGTACCGTTAGCGCCGGCAGAGATGATGATGCTGTTCTCGCCCCGGGCATCAACCGAGATGATGGCAACTCCCGTGGGTTCGCTGACTCGCCGGACGTGGCTGACGTCAACGCCGGCACCAGCCGTGGAAGCCAGTAGCATCTCACCGTTGGAATCGCTTCCAACAGCACCCAAGAGAGTGACATTGCCGCCTAAGCGGGCGGCGGAAACTGCCTGATTTGCGCTCTTGCCGCCGGGATTGATGGCAAAACCGTGGCCATGCAGGGTTTCGCCGGGGGAGGGCAGGCGTTCTGTATAAATGGTCAGATCTGCGTTCAGGGACCCGGCAACAACAATTCTGGAAGCTTTCATGGACCCACCTCGGCATCGAGGGGTTTAGGCACCAGCAACGAGGCGGCGAACGCGGCGGCGCTCAGAACCAAGGCCACAACAACCACTGTCAAATAGGAGCCGTGGCCACCTAGTGGAGCCGTTGCTACTAAAATGGCCGGCAGCACTAGAAAGCTGAGCCCGGCACCTAGATTGAAAGCGCCGGCATTCATGCCAGGCAGGAAGCCAGGGTTTCCTTCGGGGGACAGCACCACACCAAGACCGTTGAGCATGATGTTCACCGTACCGGCATACATAATGCCCAGCAATACGGTTCCAGCAATCATCCACGGCAGGCTATGCAAGCCCAGGAAGCCGATGATGGCGAGGGAGCCAATGCTGCCCAGCAGGCCAATTCTTAGCATCTTGGTGTAGCCAAACACCGGGGCCAGACGGCCCGTGATGGGGCCAAAAACCCAGCCGAGTAGAGCGTAAGGGGTCAGGATTAGCAGGCTCATCTCGGTGGCACCAATCCCAAATCCGGGATCGGCGCCCTGCACGAAGGCCGGCACAATGCCATTGATCACGGCAAAAATACCGGTCATGGTCAGCGTTGTTGTCAGCAGCGGCGCCCAAGTGGAGCGCTGGCGCAGGTGCACAATCTCCACCATGGGATGCGCCGAACGCTTCTCCACTGTCCAGAACGCCATGAAAGCTAGCACGGAGACCAGAGCCAAGGCCAGTGCGCTCAGCAACGGACCGGGCGTGAAGCTGCCCACCAACTTGGTGGCCTCGTTCAGTGCGGTCAGCAGGGCGCCAACGGCAATAACAATGAAAAATACGCCAAGCCAGTCCATCTTCGTGCCTTCGCCGGGCTTTGATTCACCGGCGAGGAACGCGATCAGCACAGTAGCGATCACGGCCACAACAACCATGAGCCAGAAAATGCTGCGGAAGCCAAAGTGTTCGGCAAAGTAGCCGCCCACGAAGGAGTCAATGCCCGCGATCCCGCCATTGACGGCCGTGACAAGGCCCATCAGTGCACCGTACTTCTTGGGATCCCGCACGGCGGAACGGAGCATGATTAGGCACAACGGAACAGTGGGTCCGCTAATGCCTTGAATGATCCGGCCTACAAAGAGCCACGTGATGTCTGGGGCCATGGCCGAGATGATGGAACCAACGCCCATCATTGCCATCATGGCGATCAGGACCTTTTTGCGCCCGATGATGTCGCTCAGGCGGGGCAGGAACAAAGAGAACACAGCTGCCGCGGTGAAGAACCACGTTTGGGACAGGCCAATGGCCGCTTGGCTGGCGTTGAGTTCCTCGCCCATCGTGACCAGCGCCGGGCTGAGCATGGAGGCATTGAGCTGGAAGGCAATGCAGGCAGTTAGCAACGCCACCATGAGGGCCGTGATGTTGCCGGTCTTGGCAAACTTATTCGTGGTGGAGAGAGGGTGGCTCACAAGTCAACCTCGCCAATGCGTACCAGGGCATCGGTGACCATGTTCCAGAACTTCTCATGATCAAGGCTCACAGCCACTGAGGTTTTGCAGCCGGCCGGTGCCGGGGCGCGGAAATCGGCCACGGTCATACCCAAGGTCAGTGTGCCCGTGAGCTCAATGTCAACGGGAACCTTCTGGGTGGTCATAACTGTTGGATCGATGACGTAGGCCACGGCGCAGGGGTCGTGGACCGGTGGGTAGTCGAAGCCCTGGGCGTCCTTATAGGTTTGCGTGAAGAATTCCATGAGTTCCATAACGAACTTGGCCGGTTTTGTGCCCACAGCCTCGATGGCGGCAACAACCTCGGGTGTGGCGAGTGCCTGATGGGTGAGGTCAAGGCCCACCATGAGAACTTCCCAGCCCGCATTGAAGACAATGTGTGCGGCCTCGGGGTCAATCTTGATGTTGAATTCAGCTACAGGGCTCCAATTACCCACGTGATAACCGCCGCCCATCAGGACAACTTCCTTCACGCGCTCAACGATGCGCGGTTCCTTGCGGACAGCCATAGCAATGTTGGTCAAGCCGGCAGTGGGCACCAAGGTGATTGTGCCGGGCTCGTGCGCCATAACAGTTTCAATGATGAGGTCAACGGCGTGGCGCGGGTCAAGCTCGATTCTTGACTCGGGCTGATCGGGGCCGTCCATGCCGGAGTCACCGTGAATTGTTGGCGCCGTTTCAATGGTGCGCACCAGCGGGCGGTCGCAGCCCGCGGCAAAGGGGACGCCGGTGATGCCGGCAATGGTACCCACGGAAAGGGCGTTACGGGTGACCTTTTCAAGGGTCTGATTACCCACCACCGTGGTCACGGCGAGCAGCTCAATGTTCGGGTTGCCGTGTGCCAAAAGCAGCGCTACAGCGTCATCATGGCCGGGATCGCAGTCAAGGATGATCTTGCGGGGCGCGCCGGTGGGGGCAGTAAGACCTGTGGTGAGGTTCTGTTCCATATTCACTTAATTCTCCACGTCGTTGGGGGGATTCCGGCGGGCCGGGATCTTGCTCAGCGCTTAGTCTGGCACCGAAAAGCACCTCACGTCAACCGCTTAACGCACTTTACGTTAAGCGTTTGATCCATTGCGCTTGTAACAACTCCGCTGTGGCCTCGATAGGATCGCTGCATGGATGATTTTAAAACCTCCTCTGTACCCCGCGAAGGGTCCGCGCGTGTCACGGCTGCCATGGTGGGAGCCAGGGCCGGAGTCTCAGTAGCAACGGTTTCACTGGTGACCAGCGGCAAGACCGCGGGCCGGGTCTCAAAGGAAAACATTGCCAGGGTCCAAGAAGCTGTTGCCGAGCTGGGTTATGTTGTCAACGGTTTGGGCAGCTCACTCGCCAAGGGGCGCAGCAATATTGTCATCTTGGTGGCCCCGGATGTTTCCAATCCCTTCTTTGCCAAGGTCATTGCCGGTGTTAGGGAAGTTCTAGGCGAGAGCTTCCAATTACTGCTCTCGGTGACCGAGGCCGGGCAAACCCCCGCACCGCAAGATGTGCGCAAGCTGCTGGCGCTGCGCCCGGCGGGTTTGTTAGTTGACGCCCCCAGTGCACATTTTTTGGCCGAGCTTCAAATGAGCGATCCCATGGTGCTTTTGGATGCCGCCGGTATTACCAGCGCCGCGCCCTCAATCAACTTCGATGTTGCCCACGGCGCCCACTTGCTGGCACTCCACCTGGAAGCGCAAGGGCACGCTGCGGTGGCTTATCTTGACAGCTCAACAGGTACGGAGACGTTCCGTGTGCGCCGCGAGGCCTTCCACCGTTCCGCAGCCCAGCTCGGACTCAAAGTGGTGGCCCAAGGCAGTTCCATGATTGACGTCGGTGCGGCGGCTCTGGCGTTCACTGACTCCTGGTCGGATTGGTCGCACAAGGGGGTGTCCGCCGTCGTTTGTGCAACAGACACCCACGCCTACGGGGTTCTGCAGGAAGCGCGTGTTGCGGGACTGGCTGTTCCGAAAGAGCTAGCAGTGACTGGCTTTGACGATCTGCCATATTCTGCAACTTCGAATCCTGGCCTCACCACAGTGCATTTACCGGCACTGGAAATGGGGCGGCTCGCCGGTAGGGAATTACAGAAGCTCATGGCTGGAGAGGCTGCGCAGACGGTACCCAAGACGTTGCCGGCCACGCTGGTAGTGCGCGGCTCTACCGCAGAGCCCGCCTAGAACCGTCACAAAGAAGAGTAGAACTCTTCTGCAGGGAAGGTGAGGGGAGGCTAGTAAGAGGGTGGAAAACTAGGCACGTAGGATTCACCCAGATTCACCAACTAAGCTGTTAACTCGTGAGCGCAGAAAATACCCTTTCCCCTGAACCCAATGACGCCTCTGAGCAAATGCTTGTCCGTTTGGACAAGCGAACCAAGTTGCTTGAACGAGGCGAACAGGCCTACCCGGTTGGGGTGGCGCGGACCCACACACTCGAAGAGATCCGCGCAAAATATCTGGAACTTGAAGCAGACACAGCAACAGGTGATGTGGCTGGTGTCACCGGCCGGGTTGTGTATATACGTAACAAGGGCAAGCTGTGCTTCGCCACACTTCAATCGGGTGCCGGAGCACGTCTGCAGATCATGCTCTCGCTCGCAAATGTGGGCGAAGGCGCGATGGCCGACTGGAAGGCTCTGGTTGACCTAGGCGATCACGTCTTCTTCAAGGGTGAGGTCATCAGCTCCCGTACCGGTGAACTCTCCATCATGGCATCCGAATGGGCTATGGCATCAAAGGCGCTTCGCCCGCTGCCTGTTCTGCACGCAGAACTCTCCGAAGAAATGCGTGTGCGCCAGCGTTATGTTGACTTGATTGTCCGCGACACCGCCCGCGACCAAGTTCGGATGCGCTCAGCCATCGTCAAGGCCATCAGGGACACGCTCCACGGCGAAGAATACATTGAACTTGAAACGCCCATTTTGCAGCTCATCCATGGTGGGGCTTCAGCCCGCCCGTTCCACACGCATCTTAACGCTTTTGACCAGCCCATGACTTTGCGTATTGCAATTGAGCTGTACTTGAAGCGTGCAGTGGTTGGGGGCATGGATAAGGTCTTTGAAGTGGGCCGAATCTTCCGCAATGAAGGGGTCGATTCAACGCACAGCCCGGAATTCACCATGCTGGAAGCCTATGAGGCTTATGGTGATCAATTCACCATGGCAAAAATCATGCAGCGCATTATTCTTGCGGCAGCAGATGCCGTGGGTTCACGTGTCATTGAAACTGATCGCGGACCAATTAACCTCGACGGAGAATGGCCATGGCTACCCGTCTATCAGGGCCTCTCCGACGGTGTTGGCCAGGAAATCACCCCCGAGACAACGGCAGAGCAATTGCGCGCCATTGCGAACGAGCGCAACATCAAAATTGATCCGGCCTGGGATGCTGAAAAGCTTGTCACGGAACTTTTTGGTGAAATTGTAGAACCGACACTAATTCAGCCCACCTTCGTTTGCGATTACCCGCCCTCGGCCCAGCCCCTGGCCCGTCCGCACCGGGACAAGGAAAACCTCATTGAGGCGTGGGACCTGATTATTGACGGCCGGGAAACCGGAACAGCATTCTCTGAGCTCATTGACCCGGTAATCCAGCGCGAACGTTTGACCCAGCAATCACTGGCAGCGGCGGCAGGAGACCCTGAAGCCATGCAGTTGGACGAAGACTTCCTGCGGGCCTTGGAATACGGTGCCCCACCCATGGGGGGTCTGGGCCTGGGTGTTGACCGTTTGGTCATGCTCTTCACAGGTGTTGGTATTCGGGAAGCCATTCTCTTTCCCTTGATGAAGCCAGAGTAGGAGCAGCAAAGAAAATGGAATACATTGCAGTTATTCTGCCATCATTGGGTGTTGGTGCACTTTTCTACTTCGCCATGAAGGCAATATTCAATGCGGATCGTTCAGAGCGTGAAGCAATGATAAAGGCGGAGCGGGAAGCGGATTCCTCCGGTGAACAAGGCAGCTAACGGCGCTGCTATTGATTGAACTTTGACGTGAAAGAATTTTCGAACCATAATTTATTCAGAAGTATTCATTAAATCTATGTTAGGCGATTACTCCCCATGGCACAGAAAATTCACATCACACTTGTAGACGATATTGACCAGAGCCCCGCTGATGAAAATGTCACCTTTGGGCTGGACGGTATCAGCTATGAAATTGACCTCTCAAACGAGAATGCAGAAGCATTGCGTACGGCACTTGGCAAATACATTGCTGCCGGGCGCCGTGCAGGAGGCCGTGCGGTCCGTGGTCGCGGAGCTGCGACTGCCCCCAAATCTGGCAGCGACGTAGCTCAGATCCGTGCTTGGGCTCGTGAAAATGGGTTCGAAGTCCACGAACGGGGCCGCATTCAGGCAGAGATTCGCGATGCCTACCATGCAGCGCAGGGCGGTCAGGCGTAAGCTTTTCCACGCTTAGCCCACCCAAGAACCACGGCGGGGCCACCTCATGAGGTGGCCCCGCCGTCGTACTTTAACCAGCAGGATCAAGGATTCTTATTTCCCCTGTGGCGAACACGCCCCCACGAGGCCCGGCTACTGCGTAGCATCAAAGTACGCAGTAAAAGGAGTGTGGCGAAATGTTTGAGCGATTCACTGATCGAGCCCGACGTGTTGTTGTGCTGGCCCAAGAAGAGGCCCGCATGCTCAACCACAATTACATTGGCACGGAGCATATTCTGCTCGGCCTCATCCACGAGGGTGAAGGTGTTGCCGCCAAGGCCTTGGAGTCCTTGAACATTTCGCTGGACGGTGTTCGCGAACAGGTCCAAGAGATCATTGGGCAGGGGCAGCAAGCTCCTAGCGGGCACATCCCCTTCACCCCGCGCGCCAAGAAAGTTCTTGAACTTTCACTGCGTGAGGCGCTACAGCTGGGCCATAACTACATTGGCACCGAGCACATCCTGCTCGGGCTGATCCGTGAAGGCGAAGGCGTTGCCGCGCAGGTGCTGGTAAAGCTCGGAGCGGATCTTGGACGCGTGCGCCAGCAGGTCAACCAGCTGCTTTCCGGCTACCAGGGCAAGGAGCCGGCGGCTAGTGGCGGCCAGCAACCCGAGGGCCAGCCCGCGGGTTCGGTGGTGCTGGACCAGTTTGGCCGGAACCTGACCCAGGCGGCACGGGAAAACAAGCTTGACCCGGTCATTGGGCGCGAGCATGAGATGGAACGCGTCATGCAGATCCTCTCTCGCCGCACCAAGAACAACCCGGTCCTCATTGGTGAGCCCGGCGTGGGCAAGACAGCCGTTGTTGAAGGTTTGGCGCAGGCCATTGTGCGCGGCGACGTGCCTGAGACCATCAAGGACAAGCAGCTGTACACCCTTGACCTGGGTTCCCTTGTGGCTGGTTCGCGCTACAGGGGTGACTTTGAGGAGCGCCTGAAGAAGGTCCTCAAGGAAATCCGCACCCGCGGGGACATCATCCTCTTCATTGACGAAATCCACACCCTTGTGGGTGCCGGTGCCGCCGAAGGTGCCATCGATGCTGCCTCGATCCTCAAGCCCATGTTGGCTCGTGGTGAACTGCAGACCATTGGTGCCACTACCTTGGATGAGTACCGCAAGCACATTGAGAAGGACGCCGCTCTTGAGCGCCGCTTCCAGCCCATCCAGGTGATGGAACCCACCGTTCCGCTGACCATTGAGATCCTCAAGGGTCTGCGTGATCGCTACGAGGCACACCACCGCGTCTCGATCACCGACGGTGCGCTGACGGCGGCTGCTACGTTGGCTGACCGCTACATCAGTGACCGCTTCCTACCGGATAAGGCCATCGATTTGATCGATGAGGCCGGTGCCCGTCTGCGCATCCGTCGCATGACTGCACCACCCGAGCTCAAGGCCATGGATGGTGAAATTGCTGCTGTCAAGAAGCGCAAGGAAGACGCCATTGACGCTCAGGACTTTGAGGGTGCCGCCTCGTTGCGCGACGATGAGCAGAAGCTCATCACCGCCCGTGCCGAGAAAGAACGCCTGTGGAAGTCAGGTGGCCTGGATGAGATCTCCGAGGTCGACGAAGAACTCATCGCTGAGGTATTGGCGAACTCCACCGGTATCCCGGTCTTCAAGCTGACCGAGGCCGAGTCCACGCGTCTGCTGAAGATGGAAGATGAACTGCACAAGCGTGTGGTGGGTCAGAACGAAGCCATCAAGTCCATCTCGCAGGCGATCCGCCGTACGCGTTCGGGGTTGAAAGACCCCAAGCGTCCGGGTGGTTCGTTCATCTTCGCCGGTCCCACCGGTGTTGGTAAGACCGAGCTGGCGAAGGCCTTGGCTGAGTTCCTCTTCGGCGACGAAGACGCACTCATCACCCTGGACATGTCCGAGTACTCGGAAAAGCACACGGTTTCGCGCCTGTTCGGTGCCCCTCCGGGCTACGTTGGCTACGAAGAAGGTGGCCAGCTGACCGAGAAGGTCCGCCGCCGTCCGTTCTCCGTGGTGCTCTTCGATGAGGTGGAGAAGGCTCACGCCGATCTGTTCAACTCGCTGCTGCAGATTCTCGAAGATGGTCGTCTGACCGACAGCCAGGGCCGAGTGGTGGACTTCAAGAACACCATCATCATCATGACAACCAACTTGGGCACGCGTGACATCTCCAAGTCGATTGCCACTGGATTCCAGTCCGGCTCGGACACACAGACCGGCTACAACCGGATGAAGGCACGCGTCTCGGAGGAGCTCAAGCAGCACTTCCGCCCCGAGTTCCTGAACCGTGTCGATGACGTTGTGGTGTTCCCGCAGCTGACACAGGACGAGATCATCGAGATCGTGGACTTCATGGTTGCACGCTTGGAGACTCGTTTGGCAGATAAGGGCATGGGCATTGAGCTAACACCCGCCGCCAAGGTCCTGCTCGCCACCAAGGGCTACGATCCCGCGATGGGTGCCCGGCCGCTGCGCCGCACCATCCAGCGTGAGATTGAGGATAACCTCTCCGAAAAGATTCTCTTCGGTGAGCTCAAGGATGGCGACATCGTTTCAGTGGGCGTTGAGGGCGAGGGCGACGAGGCGAAGTTCACCTTTGTGGGCACGGCCAAGCCGAACATCCCGGACGCCATCACGGCCTCGGCCTAAAGAACCAAACCTAAAGCAACAAAGTAGTACCTCGCCAGACGCCCGGTTAGTTAGCTAACCGGGCGTCTGTGGTTTAAGTGGTGGCGGTTTAAGGTGCCCCCGGGGTCATAGACTGAAGCGGTGACTGCACAAACCATTGCCCCCGCTATTGTCCTCCGGCCTGCCAGGACGGCCGATGTCCACGCCATCAAGAATCTGGTGGCCCCGCTGGCCGAGAAGAGAATTCTGATTTCCAAGGAGTCCGTCACCTACTTCGAGGCCATCCAAGAATTTTTGATTGCAGAAATTGATGGCGAAATTGTTGGCTGCGGGGCGCTGCACGTCATGTGGGAAGACCTTGCAGAGATCCGCACCCTCGCCACTACTGATACCTTGCGGGGCAGGGGAATTGGCCGGGCGATCGTTGAAAAGTTGCTGGTAAATGCCAGAGTACTCGGCGTCAGCCGTGTCTTTTGCCTGACCTTCGAGGTGGACTTCTTTCTCCGCAGTGGTTTCACCGTCATGGCCGACCAGAGCGTTGTTGATCCCGCCGTTTACTCCGAACTGCTGCGATCCGCCGATGAAGGTGTTGCCGAATTTTTGGATCTTGCCCGGGTTAAACCCAATACTCTGGGCAATACCAGGATGATCTGCCAGTTGTAGTAACCGCAGCGAAGAGCTGACATCTCTACCAACGGGGCATAGGCCCGGGTAGGGTTCAGAGGGGGGCCGTTTCAAGGCACCCCACTAATCGCTGTGTGATTTCGGAGGGTTTAGTCATGAAAAAGCTCATCAATGATCCCAAGACGGTAGTCGATGAATCGGTGGAGGGATTTGGCCAGGCACATGCCGGACATGTAAGGGTGCACACTGATCCGCTCTTTGTGACCCGTAAGGACGCGCCCCGGGCCGGCAAGGTGGGGCTAATTTCGGGCGGTGGCAGTGGCCATGAGCCCTTGCACGCAGGCTATGTGGGATACGGCATGCTGGACGCCGCAGTTCCCGGCCCCATGTTCACCTCGCCTACTCCCGACGCCATTATTCCGGCGACCATCGCAGCCAACGCTGGCGCCGGCGTGGTGCATATTGTCAAGAACTACACCGGTGACGTGCTCAACTTTGAGACGGCAGCCGAAATGGCTGAGGCTGAAGGCGTTTCTGTCCGCACCGTCCTAGTCAACGACGACGTTGCCGTGGAGGACTCGCTATACACGGCAGGGCGCCGCGGGGTGGCTGGGACCGTGCTGGTGGAAAAGATCGCAGGTGCTGCCGCAGAGCGCGGGGATGATCTGGACGGCGTGGCCGCAATTGGCCAGCGCGTCAATGACAACGTGCGCAGCATGGGTGTTGCACTGTCCGCCTGCACTGTCCCTCATGCCGGGGTGCCCAGTTTTGAACTGGCCGAGGATGAGATTGAGATTGGCATTGGCATTCACGGCGAACCGGGGCGCCACAAGATTCCCATGGAGAACGCCGACGCAATTACGCAACGGCTGTTGGAGCCGATCTTGAGCGACCTTGCTCCGGCGGCAGGGGAGCGGGTACTGCTCTTTGTCAACGGCATGGGCGGCACCCCGGCAAGTGAGCTGTACATTGTGTACCGGCACGCCGCCAAGGTCCTGGAAGCTGCCGGACTCATTGTGGAACGCTCGCTGGTGGGCAACTACATCACCGCCTTGGAAATGCAGGGCTGCTCAATCTCGGTGCTGCGCCTGGACGATGAAATGATTGAGCTGTGGGATGCACCCGTGAACACGCCTGCACTGCGCTGGGGGATGTAAATGAAACCGACACTTGACACTGCCTGGGCCGTGCAATGGCTGCGGCTGGCAGCAAAGGTCATTGCCGAAAACCGGATGGCCTTGATTGAGCTGGACAGAGTCATTGGAGACGGGGACCACGGCGAAAATATGGACCGCGGCTTCAGTGCCGTCCTGACGAAGCTCGACGCCGAGCCGCCCGCCACCCCCGGAGCCGCCTTCAAGCTGGTGGCAATGACGTTGATGTCGAAGGTGGGAGGGGCTGCAGGGCCGCTCTATGGCACGGCATTCCTGCGTGCCGCCACAGCCGTGGGGGACGCAGCCGAGCTGGATTCAAACACGCTCGCCGCCGCCCTGGCCGCCGCACGGGACGGTGTGGTTGCCCGTGGCAAGGCGTCAGTGGGAGAGAAGACCATGATTGACGCCTGGACCCCGGCCGTGGACGCCGCGTCCGCAGCTGCTGCCTCCGGGGCCACTCCGGCGGCCCTCTTGGCTGCGGCAGCCACGGCTGCCGAGGCCGGTTCCGTCTCCACGGATCCATTGATTGCCCGCAAGGGCCGCGCCAGCTATCTGGGGGAGCGGGCGATTGGGCACCGCGATCCGGGCTCGGTCTCCTCGGCACTGATTTTGCGTGCAGCAGCACAGGCCGCGGGGGAGGGCGCATGAGCGTAGGGTTGGTCATTGTCTCCCACAGCACCCAGCTGGCGGCCGGGGTTGTTGAACTGGCCGAGCAGATGGCCCCCGATGTGGTTTTGATTCCCGCCGGTGGCATGGACGACGGCGGCATTGGGACATCGCTGGAAAAGGTCATGAGTGCGCTGGGGCAGGCAGATACCGGGGCCGGGGCAGTGGTGCTGACCGATCTTGGCTCGGCCGTCATGACGGCCGAAGCCGCGATGGAATTCATGGGCAGCCCCGAGCTGGTCCGCTTGGCCGACGCGCCTTTGGTTGAAGGTGCGGTTGCTGCCGCGGTGGCCGCACAATCCGGGGCATCACTCGAGGTGGTACTCAAGGCCGCCGAGACGGCGCTGGCTGCACCAGCCATATCCGCCGTACCCGCGCCGGCCGCTGCCGAGGGGCCAGCTTCATCCGCTGCCGTGGCTGATACCGCTGTGACGGCTGTGCTGAGGCTCATCAACCCCATGGGCCTGCACGCCCGCCCGGCGGGGGCACTGGCAGGCGCACTCGGGGCCATGGATGTGGATATTGAAATCAACGGGGTGGACGGGCAGTCGGTCATGATGCTGATGACGCTCGGTGCCGCACAGGGCACGGAGCTGAACGTCTCGGCCACGGGTCCGGACGCGCAACGGGCCGTGGAACTGGTGCGCACGCAAGTGGAAGCCGGATTCGGAGAGATCTGAGATACCAGGACGTGGTGGCTGTCATTTTCGGGTGGTTCGCGCGCCGGCAAGGCGATGCGGAGGTAGTTGTTAAGATCGGAGGCCTGTCCAGAGCTTGTTGCTTTTTCCTTTGGTGGGGCGGGGATCGTTGTTGTGGGGTACGCGGCGGGCAGAGCTGGTTTTGTAGTTGCTCAGTCGAAGGGCT
>NZ_JBEPPB010000006.1:0-215609 GCF_040547105.1 Arthrobacter sp. UYCu511 | reverse complement strand
GCGCAGTTATTACGCAAAGTCTGGATCTGCGTACGGCTCGTCAGATCAGCAATAGGACGGTCAATGGCCAACGTGGGAGTGTTGTGATCCTCCGTGGCGATCGTCAAGTCGGGGCGGCGCAGCGGACGGCCAGCCAGTCGCAAACCCTCGAACGCCTGCGGGGAGGTGACCTCATGGACCAAGTGAAGGTCAATGTAAAGAAGATCAGGCTGAGCAGCATCGCCCACGCCTTCACCCTGGCGGACAACATGATCGCGCCACACTTTTTCGGCCAACGTCTTCGCTTCCTTGCGCGGGGCGCTCATAGCCTTATCCACTGCTGCATTGTCCACTGTGCGGGGAGTGATTGACTCGCTCACAGCAGCTCCCTTCACTTGTTGAACCCCTGCCGCAAAACCCCGTCGCGTAGAATGTGACGGGAACGTCAAGCGTGTTCGCTGGTTTGTATATGACCACTGTTCCAGCCCCATCGAGGAGGATGCCAATCCTTCGATTGGCATCTCACATAATGAGACGGTAATATCAGTACATGGACAATTCTAGTGGCGTTGGCGTCATCGACAAAGCGGCTCTTGTGCTTGATGCATTAGAAGCCGGCCCCACCACCTTGGCTCAGCTCGTCGCGGCCACCGGACTAGCCCGGCCCACCGTGCACAGGTTGGCACTAGCCTTGGTACATCACAGGCTCGTCAGCCGTGACATGCAGGGCAGGTTTGTGCTGGGCAGCAGGCTCGTTGAGCTTGCCTCGGCCGCTGGCGAGGACAGGCTGATTGCCGCCGCCGGTCCGGTGCTGCTGCAATTGCGTGATTCCACCGGTGAGAGCGCACAAATATTCCGCCGCCAGGGCGATTCCCGTGTCTGCGTGGCTTCGGCCGAGCGGCCCATCGGCCTGCGCGACACCATTCCTGTGGGTACGCAGCTGACCATGAAGGCCGGTTCCGCCGCGCAGGTTTTGCTGGCGTGGGAGGACCACGAGCGTTTGCTGGAGGGCTTGCATAACGCCCGCTTCACACCCACCGTTTTGGCTGGAGTACGACGGCGTGGGTGGGGTCAGTCCCTTGGCGAACGTGAGCCTGGGGTTGCCTCGGTCTCGGCCCCGGTGCGTGGCCCGTCCGGCCGGGTGATCGCTGCCGTCTCCATCTCAGGGCCCATTGAGCGCCTGACCCGTCAGCCAGGGCGCCTGCACGCGGAAATTGTGTGCAACGCTTCCCGGATCCTGACCGAAGCCCTGCGCAAGAGCACGTCCTAAGAACTTCTAGCAGCATCACCCCAACCGCGCCGGGCCTCCCTCGATGCCTGCGTTCCATTACGCTCAAACGGTGTGCCACTCTTGGAGTGGCACACCGTTTATACGTTAACGCAGCGCCGCCTCAGTGGATCCCTGGCCGTCGGGTAGAGTTTGCGCATGAGCAAATATGCGCTCTTCCTGCGCGGGATCAATGTGGGCGGCATCAACTTGAAGATGGCCGAGCTCCGAGCAGCACTGGCCACCCTCCCCCTGTCAAAGGTGCGGACTCTGCTGGCCTCGGGAAACGTTGTTTGCTCCGCCGAAGTCACCGCAGATGAACTGAAATCCATGGTTGAGACCCTCTTGCGCGAGCGGTTCCGTTACGACGCCTGGGTTGTGGTCATCGAAGCGCCCACCCTGGAATCCATCATCGATGCCTGCCCCTACCCGGCCGATGACGCGCAGACCACAAGCTATGTCACGCTCAGCTCAGACCCCGCGGCACTTGATGAACTGGCCCGGCACGCCAGTGAAATCCCCGGGGCTGAATTTGTGCGCCTCAGCCCCGAGGCCATCGCGTGGCCGGCAACTGCCGGAAGTACCCTGGACAGCCCGTTTAGTAAACTGTCCGCGAAAGCTCGCTATAAGAGCACAACAACCACTCGCAACTTGCGCACATTGCTCAAGGCGCAGGACTTCCTGGCCGGCTGAGCCTGCGTGAGGCCCAACAGATCTAGCCGCGGGGATCAGAAATCAACTTAGCGGGCTTCCGCGAGTGCTTCCTGGAACTGCCGTGAGAGTGCAATTTCAGCCTCGGCCGGGGCTACCACCAGGAGCTCACCTGTGGCAGCAACGCTCTCGCGTAACCGCCGTCGGGCTTGGTTTGCGCGAGCGTTAGCCCCAGCCAGTGCTATGAATTTGCTGCTGACCGCCAGGAATATCCCCAGCACCGCTCCCCCGAGCAGCATCAAGGTAGGCAGTGGCCAACCCTGCACCTGCGGGGTTTCCGGGACGGGCAACTGTAGGTAGCCGAGCACGGCCAGCGCGCCCAGCCACCCCAATCCGCCCACCGCCACCAGCAATGCCAGCCATTGGATGAGTGAGACTACCGGCCACCACCACGCCCGGGTGTTCGCCTTCAAATCGGTGCCGGCCACTGCCTGATCCAGTGCATCGGGAAGCTGTTTGCGGTTGCTGCGTGCGGCGGCCCGGATAGAAGCCCGCCACGGACCGGGCGCCCCGGCACTGACCGCATCGGAAAAGTCCCGCACGGAGGTGTCAAGCCGGGCCTGTTCGGCGGCCCCGGCCGGAGGCAGCGAGGTACGGTTCACCTCTGAAGAACCTTCCCGCCGCAGGCTCAGGCGGCGCAGTGGATCCTTACGGAAGCGCGCTACCCACCGCGTCACAGGCCAACCCGTCCGCTTGGTGGCCTCCAATCGGTAAGACGTCTTCACGGCATCGACCACTGTTTCCACGTGCACGGCACCGGCCAACCCCGCAGCCAACATTTTGCGATCCTGCTGGTGCACACCCGCGGCATCACCAACTCCGCCCGCATCAGCCAGATGCCGCGCCGCCACAGCCACGTCAGCTGCCAGCCGGGCAGATTTGGCTGCCTTAGCCTTGACCACGGAGGCAATGCGCCCACGCAGCTGCGGCACACCTAGTCCCGTGGTCGCGGAGACACCCGAGATTTTCACATTGGGGAGCCCGTCACGGTCCAAAATAGCGGCCAAGGATTCCAGCACGGGTTTAACTTCCGCGGGAGCGAGCTTGTCTACTTGATTCAGCACCACCAGCGTGACGTCTGCATGGGTTGAGAAAGCTCGGATGAAATCGTTGTGGATGGCCGCATCGGCGTACTTTTGCGGGTCCAATACCCACACCAGAACATCCACCTGCCCAGCCAACCGTTCCACAATGGCCCTATTGCCCAGCTGGACCGAGTCAAAATCCGGCAGGTCCAACAAGACCAGCCCGCCGGAGTTGTCCACCAGGTCCGGGACCGGGGTGCCTTCACGGCGGTCAGTCACCTCCAGCCAATCGAGCAGCGGAGCACTGCCGTCCAGGCCCCACACCATGGCGAGCGGCTCACTGGTGGTGGGGCGGCGCACGGCAACCCGGGCGGCATCCGCGCCAGAGACGGCGTTGAACAGCGAGGACTTCCCGCTTCCGGTTGCCCCAAAGAAACCCACCACCGTGTGATCGGCGCTCAAAGATCGCCGCGAGGAGGCCCGTTCCAGGACCCCGTAAACGGCATCCAGCGTAGCGTCGTCGAGGCGGCCCTCACCCAATTCGCGGGCTTGATTGAGGGCAATCAGCTGGCGGTCCAGTGTGGATTCGGCGCGACTTTCGCGGTGGCGGCTCATGCAGCACCTCCCTGCGTACCGAGTTCTGCCAGTTGCCCCGCGAGGTCGCCAAGACGTCTGGCATCCGCTTGTGTGGGTGCCAGACACTCGAAAAATCGCTGTTGCTGGCCGTCCAAGAGGCGGGCGCACCGGGTGTCGAGGGCGGTTTTGGCGTCCTTGGCCAGACGGCGCACAGCATCCTCGCCAAAAATCGCTTCGAGCAGTTTCTGACCCACGACGGCGGTGCCTCCTGCGATCCCCACCTCGGCTCCCGTGAGTCCCCCGGTGAAGGAAAAGACAACGATCATCAGGACCACTCCCAATCCGTTGACCCCGAAGGAGAGCCAGCGGGCCTGCGAACGCTTGGCGGCGCCCTCGGAGCGAATGAGTTCTAGTACCTCGCCCTGCCAGGCCCTGATTTCAGCGGCCACTTCTGCTGGGAATTCCGCGGTGACGCCTGAGAGATCCTCAAGTCCAAGGAGCTGGCGTCCTGCAGGATCCGCCCGCCAGCGCTGATCCGCGTCCTCCGCAGCACGGGCAGCCTGATCGAGGATGACTGCCTGCAGCCCCGTTTCAATGGCGGACTCAACTTTGATAGCGGGTGGCGGCTGGCCCTTAAAGAAGGCGCCAATCCGGTCACGGAGACGGCCAATGTTACTTTCAAGAGCCCTAAAGAACTCGCCGGTGCCAACAAAGTCCTGCCAGCGGGCCAGCACCTCGCCCCGGAGAAGGGTGCCATCTGAGGTGGACTGGCTGATCCTGGTCCCAGCGTCCGCAAAAGCAGCCTGGACGTCGTCGCGAAGCTGCGCACCGGCGTCGTGCTGGTCTTGAACAGCCTGGGAAAGCGCGGTAAGCCGCCCGGAGAGGGAGCGGACGGTGCCGTTGAGGGTGCGGCGGACAATCTCTGCGCGGCCAGCAGCATCCTCGCTGATGTTGGCCAGCCAGGCGTTGATGGGCGCAACAACTGGCGGCGGGAGCATGCCAAGCTCATTGAGTTCTGTCTCTGGGACCACAAATAACTGTGCGCCGGCCAACCCCTCACGGTTCAGCATGGCGTGCAGGTCTGCGGCAACTTCCTGCTCGGCACCGGCCGGGACCCGGTCCAAGATGACGGCCACGGTGATATCGCGTGAGGCAGCGTCCAGGAGGAGTTTCCACGGCACAGCATCGGCATAGCGATTGGCCGTGGTGACAAAAAGCCAGAGATCCGCAGCAGCCAGGAGCTGCCCGGCGAGCTGGCGGTTGTCATCGGAAATGGAGTCCACATCCGGGGCGTCCAAGAGGGCCACGCCCTGCGGTATTGCAGGATCCGCCACCAGCACCAGAGACGTCATGGCGCGCGCATCCGGGGCCACTCCGGCGCGCGAGGCAGGCGTGTTCTCCTTGATGAGCTCGCCCTGAACGCGGCTCAGCGAAGGCAGCACCCGGGTGGAGGTGAACCAGTCCGCATCGTGAGGATGGTGGAGCAGGATGGGCTGTCGAGTGGTGGGACGGATGGCCCCGGAACGGGTGACAGGGTGGCCCACCAATGCGTTCACAAGCGTTGATTTGCCGGCGCCGGTGGAGCCGCCAACCACCGCCAACAGCGGAGCGTCGAGGCTGCGCCATCGCGGCAGGATGTAGTCCTCGAGCTGACCGAGAGCGTTGACAGCCGTGGCACGCGCCTCATCGGCGTTGGGCAGGGCCAGAGGCAATTCCAAGCCGGCCAGCTCGGTGCGGACCTCTTCGAGAAGGCCGATGGCAGCCACCTGTTGAGCTGGGGCGTCCTGGTTGCCGCTCGTTCCCGCGGTGGGGGTGTGGGCCGGGGCGGGGGCGCCGCTGATGCCACGGGGGTCACTCGAATCAGTGGGGTTCACAAGCTTCATCATGCCAGTTCGGTACATCCATTGGGCCCATTGGAGGGGTTCCGGTTCGAAATTGTTGTGGTGGGTGTTGTAGCGGCTACCAACTGCGCCACTCACGCCTGACAATGAGTGGCGGCTTCAGACTATAAGCTCGCGGAATGACTTTGGAGCGTTGGCAGCGGGCCGCTGAATGGCCACTCATCATTATTTCCATCCTTTTCTTGACCGCCTATTCCGTGCAGGTCATTGCTGCCGGTCCGGCAACAACTGTTGCCGGCTGGTTCATTTACATCACGTGGGGCTTATTCGTCATCGACTATGTAGTTTCGCTGTGGCTGGCACCTCAACGCTTGAGCTGGTTTTTCCGGCATCTTCTTGAACTGGCAATTGTGCTGCTGCCAATGCTCCGGCCCCTTCGCCTGCTGCGCCTTGTCACCTTGATCAGTGTGTTGCAGAGAGTGGCGGGCAACGCCCTTCGGGGTCGCGTTGTCACGTATGTCATTGCCGCCTCCGGACTACTCGTCTATATTGGCGCACTTGCCATGTACGACGCCGAGAAGAGCGCACCGCAGGCGTCTATCAATTCTTTTGGTGATGCTGCCTGGTGGGCCATTGTCACCATCACGACGGTGGGCTATGGCGATCTTTCCCCTGTAAGTGCAACGGGTCGGTTCATCGCCGTCGGATTGATGATTGGTGGCATTGCCTTGTTGGGCACCATCACAGCCACACTTGCCTCATGGCTAGTTGAAAAAGTCTCAACCAATGACGCCCGTGCACAGACCGCGAGCGTGGAGGACATCAAAGTGCTGAGGGACGAGATACGCCAGTTACGGCGTGAGCTCGCCACCACTGATAACTCAGATGCCAGGCACTTTTGCCACCACTGATAACTGAGCTGCCGGGCAGTTTGGAGGCCCGGAGCACAGCAAAAAGGCCGGGTATCTAGTGGATACCCGGCCTTGCTTGTGACCCCAGCGGGATTCGAACCCGCGTTACCGCCGAACAGCGCTCCAGGAAATACCGCAACTTACCGCCACTCCCCCAATGGCCCATCTTCCGCAAGAACACAAGGATTTTGGGGGCGCTCGTAGGCCCCTTAGATACCGCTATGTATCGGCTTTTCGATCCTTTTACCGGAATTAGTGGTGAATTATTGGTTACCTAGGCCGCTATTCATCCCGGAACTGGGAGAGGGTTTGGCGTTGGTCGATCGCGGCTTTGGATGGCTCGATGTAGTGCTTTCTAGTCATCTCGTCGGAGGCGTGGCCGAGCTGACGGGCGGCCTTCTCGCTGCCGTGTTCGGCATCGATGAGCGTGGCCACCGTTTTTCGAAGCGTTTTGGGCGTGACCCACGCGAAGTCAGATCCGGCGAAGGTTTTGGTCCAGGCGTGGCCTAGGTTGCGGGGGTCCATGAGGGTGCCAGTGGCCGAGGTGAAGACAACGTCCCATTCGTTGGGTTGGCGTTCTTGAAGTGCACGGGTGAAGAGGTCAACGGCGAACTGCGGCAGTGCCAGCCGGCGGATGTCGTTGGCTTTGGTGTTCTCTTGGATGACCAGGCCTTGGCCTTTGATGCGCATGATGGTGGAGTCGATGCGGACGGATGGCACCTCTACTTCGAGCTCGAGCCTGGTTGATCGGATTGCAAGTACTCCCCCTGGGCGGACGCCAGTGGCAATGAGGGCATCGATGATGTCTAGGAGTACGCCTGATCGGTTGCGCCCTCCCATGCGCCGGGCATCTCCTGTCTTGGCCAAGCGCTGGTCAGTGGTCCGCGTTGCCAGCTCATCCTCTGCGTGCTGGCGCATGGCTTTAGATTCGGCCAGGGTGAGTGCCCGGATGGCGGCGGTCTCTACTTTGTGGACATGGACGTCTCTGGCGGGGTTGGAGGGCACTGTGTCGTAGCGGGCGGCCATGCCCATGATTCCCTTCAGGATGCCTTTGACGATGTTGGCGGTGGGGGCTCCGATGTTCTTTCCGACGGCGCGAACAAACCGGTCCAGCCGTCCGGTGGTGGCTTCGCGGAGACGGAGTTCTGACAGGGCCGGCAAGATGTATGTGTCTAGGGCTTGACGGTGACGTTCGGTGGTGCGGTATGCCAGCCCCTCGGTGAGTTTGTCGGCATACCATTCCTCGGCCAGGATCTTGAAGCGGGTCTCCGGAGTGATCTCGCCCGTGCCGAGCTGCTTGCGGTCGGCCAGCTTCTTCTTGAGTGCCTGGGCTGCAGCTGCCTTGGATTTTCCGGTGGCGCTGATACGCCGGGTGATGCCGTCCTAGTCACGGAAGCTGGTGCGGGCGTAGATGGTCTTGGCGTCGTCTTTGTTGA
Source organism: Arthrobacter sp. UYCu511 (assembly GCF_040547105.1). Classification (NCBI taxonomy): domain Bacteria; kingdom Bacillati; phylum Actinomycetota; class Actinomycetes; order Micrococcales; family Micrococcaceae; genus Arthrobacter; species Arthrobacter sp. UYCu511. The sequence continues at coordinate 207,863 of NZ_JBEPPB010000006.1, read as the reverse complement.
TGCGTTCTGAGTATCCGATGTCTCCGTAGTGGTCGATGGGGAGTTGAGGCCTACCTCGCATGACGTTCTTCGATTCTTGTGGGCTGCCCGAGGGTCAGCGGGTTTGGTGCTCGACGAGCGACAACTGTGCCGTCTCATCGGGTGTGAGTGTTTGCAGCCGGTCGGTGGCTACTTCGGGGGTCACCCATAGATCCGCTGCTAGTTCATGGATGCTGGCGGCCCAGGCAGCGTGTGTGCAAAGTGCTTCCAGGGGGATGAGGCGTCGCGCTGTTTCCGCGCGGACCTCGTATTCAATCCTCGGCGCTTGGCAGCCGGCATGCCCAAACTCCAAGGGGACGAGCTCGTGTGCCAAGGTGCAGCGACGCTCGTCTTGCTGAAGCCTGCTATCCAACCAGATTACTTTCAGGCCGTCGGTGCGCCCAGGAGCGCCGTCGGGCATGCGAACAAATGAGATGTGGATATGTGTCAGCCGCCGAAGCGCTCCCCAAGGATCGAACATACGTTCGAGAGCATGGGGAGGTTATGACATTGTCACTTCCAGGAAGGTATCCAGAGGGGGCTAGTCTTTATTCGCTGTCCAGGCTCAGTGGTCATGCCCTTTACTTCGTATGCATGCGGCTCTTGGCGAACGTCAGCGAAGAAGTAGGCAAGGCCAGCAACGATTGTTGAGGACTCGATAGCGAACCCGAGAACACCGGGCTGAGCTTTCATCTTGTACCCAATCCAATGAAGGCCTTGGTCGAAGATGGCGCGACGTTCTGTATCGCGCCGAAGCTGTTGTCCATCTTTGGTGATGATCGCATCGTAGCCGCGGCTTCGGATCAGGGGGAAGAGGTCCTCGTCAAGGATGGAGGCCGTACCTTCGGTGGTAGCTGTGCCGAATTCGTGGCCTTTGTAGATGACTCCAAGAGGCTCAGCTAGACGAGGTGAGATGTTCTCGTCGATGAAAAATTTCACACTGCCTTCTTTCGACCGATGTGTGCGACTTGGTCGGAAAATGAAATGGCATCTCGTGCTGCTGCGCTGCTGACTGCTGGGAAGTAATAGTCGACATCGTCAGTAGTGATGGTCTCACCGTCAACGAGGCTGGCCACAGTGTCGTAGGTGACTCGGGTTCCTTCGATCGTAGGCCAGCCACCCATGCGGCGTGGATCAACTTGCAGATGTCTGCGGGGGCGCATGAAATCTACGACCTGGGATCCTGAAGCATTTGTAAATGAGGAGAAAACCTCAGCCATTGAAAAGAAGTTAGTCTGACCAGGGTTTTTGACAAGGTCGACTACCTGCTTGAACTCATCTTCAACGCCGATGGTATTACCGTCAGTGCCGAACCGGTAGGACGATGGGTGCTCAGTGAAGTCGAGAACATCCAAGTTCTTGAATGCCTTACGGATCTTCTGAAGGGAAATATCTCTCCTCATGTACGCGATGGTTCTAATCGCGACAAGGTCCCTGAAGGAATACATTGCGGGATTCTTGCCGCTAATTTCGGGGACAGCAAGTCCGCCTGACCGCCAGCGCTGAAGCTGCGAAACTGAAGTTCCGGTAAGTGCTGCCGTGAGATCTATGGGAAAGGCCAATTATTCACCTCCTTATTGGGGCCTGCCTTACTGGTGTCTACAGCATGACAGACAGGAACGGCTGGTGCCATCAAATGTAATTGTGTGTTGAATGGCTTAGTCAAGACCACCTAGCCTCACTTGCCCTTCTTCGCCGCGCACGCGGTTGTGAATGACGCCGAAGAATCCCTTAAGCACTAGGGTCTCGGGTAAATTTTGTTAGAACTGTATCGATCATAGGGCTACTGGCAGAGACTCCAGGTTCACCCTTGAGTTTTGGATGGGCGCCGAAGACACGTTCAGCGAATTGCGACCTCAGGGTGTCACGAAGGGCCACATTATCGACAGGTGCCACAAATCCATCGAATGTCTGCAGTTGGATGCTAATGGTCTTGGACCATGTCGCAAGAGTTCGGTGTAGATGGGCCTGCCTAGAGCAGTATCCAGCGACTCCGAATAGACCGCCCGACACGACCAGAGGATATATGAGCGTGGCAAGGTTCGTAGATTCCAGTTGAAATGTTGTCAGCAGCATCACGTGAAGGATGAATGGGATAATAATCGCAGCAGCCACTAAAGCAAGGGTTGATCGACGAAAGAACTTTGATTCTTTTTCGTTCGCAGTTGCATACTGGTCGTAGCTACCAGTTAGCCGAGCACTTGAGCTAACGCCAGCAGCAAGCTCTGCAAATTCCCGAGCCTCCTGGGCGCGTTCGGCCTGCTCTCGGCTTTCCATAAGGGCCCAGTGCGCCTGCCCGGCGGACTCGTGATTCTCTGCTTCTCTCGCGATATTGTTTAGGGAACTCTGAAATTCCAAGGTAAGTGGCTCCGAGTAGCCTTGGGTGGGGTCTAGTAGCAAACCGTCGATCAGATCTCTTAGCGTCTCCAAGAGGAAGTGCCAAGCCGTTCGGATAGCTGCACGATCATAGGGGCCGGTTGGCTGCGATACTGCGCCAAACTCTACAATCGCAGCTAACACCGGCGCTGTTACCTCGTTAATGGGAGGTTGGTTGGGGTTAGCCCATCGTGCCAACTGCTCGCAAATCTCCCCCAGGTTCGGGAGGTCTAGGAAATTGATCCACAAACGCACTAACTCACTTGTGAATTCGTAGCCCGGCGCATGGACGGGCGATGACGTTCCCGACTCATAGCGAGTTAGATCAGCAAAAGTAGAGCGAACGAACGGTATGTTGCGAATCACGAGGATCGTCGGTTGAGGACGGAGAGCCCGGGCCACTATGAACCTGACCTTTCGGTGTCTTGAGTTTCTTCGCCGCGCTCGCGGGCTCTGGCGTCTTCTTCAGCGCCGCGGTTGCGGGAGCCGTCTGCGGCTAGGTCGTACCAGTTAGCCGGCAATGGGATGTTGCCGGCGCTGTCTGCGTCTGGGTGGGCGTGCGGGTCCACGTACGGGACCTTCTTGCCTTTGGGGTTGGCGGGGCTGTCTCCTGCCTGGTTCATATGGGTGGGATGCTGTTCGACATTGCCCACCACCTCCTTGTTCATGTCAACGAGGACTCGCAGCATGTCGATCGTGGCCTTCCGTGCTTTCGCGGGAAGGTTATCGACACCTGGTGGCCGCCCCTCTGCGAAGTGCGGCGCCGGGATGGATTCTCCCGCGGCCTCAAGTCTGATCCAGAGTCGTGTAGACAACGTTGAAACCGTGAGCCTTGTCTATACTGCCCACTCGGCGCACTGAGCTCTGATGCGTGGCCATAGCCGGATCAACCCGTTCTCGTAGGCTTTGAGGTTCATTCGCGACGCCGGCTCTTCCGTCTGTAACGACGCTGGAGGAAGTGCCGAAAGTGTTTAGTTACCAATTAACCACCCCATCATTGCAGAGGTAACACCAATTTCCCCGCGAGGCCTAGTACATGACTTTCTGACCCCTGGCAGCAGCGGAACCATTAAGGCTGCTTTGCACTACAGCAGCGCCGATGGGTCCCAGCAGCAGCAATAGCCAGAACGCACCATGCCTGCTCATACCTGAGACTCCCTCCACACCAACTGCGAACCTCCACATCCACCAGATGTCCGCAATTGGAACCAAGATCAGCCACGCGGTAGGAATACCTGCTCCGCGGGTATTCATCTCGACCTTGCTCTTCACATACCAAACAATCGAATAGACGCCGAAGGTGATGAACGGCAGAAGTAGTGGCGCGGCAGGACTGCGATGCTTCATAGGGATCCTTTTATCAGGCTAACGATAACAATGAAGAGTCATTGTAAGCCGGTGGGCAGGGCAGAGTAGCAAACTAGCGCTACATACATCCGACACATTTCGGTCCACCAGCAGGCGGCATCACATTTTGCCGGCCAGCCCCCAACCCCGGGCCCGGAGCACAGCAAAAAGGCCGGGTACCTAGTGGATACCCGGCCTTGCTTGTGACCCCAGCGGGATTCGAACCCGCGTTACCGCCGTGAGAGGGCAGCGTACTAGGCCGCTATACGATGGGGCCCTAATACATCCATTTTTAGCTCAACGAACCTTTCAGCTATTGCCTCAAGATTGTCTTGCCCGCCAAATGTAAGGCGGCTTTTGCAAGCGCTGGGATACCAGGACTCGAACCTAGAATGTCGGTACCAGAAACCGATGTGTTGCCAATTACACCATATCCCAATGGCTGGGTGATTGCCTTGAATGCCCGGGTTTCCCCGTTCCTTCAGCGGCCCTCGCGCCGGGATAAAACTATACCCGAGAGTTTGCTGAACACCAAAACAAAAAGGAAGCTTTTCGCTGAGTCGTGCATCACAGCGTTGATACGGGTTCAAAAAGCCCCAAAAGGCTGCCCACCTGAGTCAGTGTTTCCACGCTGTGAACCAGCGCCAGCACCGCCGGATCAACACCAATGCTCGCAGGACCGGGCACGGGGGCGCCCTCCCTGTTCAACCACATGCCGTGCAGGCCCGCGCTGACGGAACCCACGCCGTCCACCATGAAGTTGTCCCCCACATACAGTGTCTGCTCAGGAGCGGTCCCTAGGAGCCGGCAGCCTTCTCGAAAAATGGCGGGATCGGGTTTTGCAACCGAAACGGTGTCGATTCCCACCAGCACCCCTATACGCGCCAGCCCGGCTTGGTCCAGCTTGGCTCGCTGGTAATCGTGGACATTATTGCTGACGGCACCGTACGGGATCCCCGCAGCATCCAGCGCGTCCAGCAACGGTACGACGTCGGCAAAAGCGCGGATGGAGCGTGGCTGCGCTTCTTCGAAATCGGCAATCCACTGAGCCTGGACGGCGGCGTCAAACCCGGTGAAACCCAGTTCCTCAAAGACAGCCTGTGCCCGCAGTCCGCGCTGTTCAGCGAAGGTGAACTCGCCCGCAACGTAGCGATCATAGTAGTTGTGCGCGTCTGCCATATATGAGGCGGCAAAACGGGACCATTCCTCCGGCCCAAAGTGCGGCAGCAAATGCTCGGACGCGGCGATCATGGCCTCTGACATGGCTGCCACGAGGTCAACAAGGGTCTCGTCAATGTCAAACAAAACACCCTTGACCCGCGCTGCAAAAGCTACGGAGTCAAGGGTGTTTTGTAGTGCGCTGTGCGTCAAGGAACTTATCCCCTGAACGCGCGCAGGCGGGTCAATGAGGACTCCTTGCCCAGGATCACCATGGATTCAAAGAGCGGCGGGGAAACCTTACGCCCGGACATCGCGGTCCGTACGGGCCCAAAGGCGAACCGCGGCTTGATGCCCAAGCCCTCCACCAGCGCCGACTTCAAAGCGGACTGAATAGACTCGGCGTCCCAAGATTCCAAGGGTTCCAGCGCCGCCAGGGCAGCATCCAAAACCTCACCCAGGTTCTCCGGCATGCCCTTGAGGGCATCCTCGGCGACGTCAACGGCGTCGTCCTTCTTGAAAAGGAACGCCATCATCTCCGGCGCCTCACCCAACAAGGTGATGCGCTCCTGAACTAGCGGAGCAGCCTCGGAAAGGATGATGTTCTCGCGCGGCGTCAGCGTCTCGCCCACCAGCTCGGCAGCCTGCAGGTACGGGACCAGACGGTTGCGGAAGTCGCTCGCCTCTAACAGCCGGACGTGCGTGCCGTTGATGGCCTCGGCCTTCTTGATGTCGAAGCGGGCCGGGTTGGCCAGGACGTCGTGGACATCGAAGTTTTCCACAAGCTGGGCCACGGTGAAGATGTCCTCGTCAGCAGAGAGCGACCAGCCCAGCAGCGAGAGGTAGTTCAGCAGGCCTTCGGGGATGAAGCCGTGGTCGCGGTGCAGGAACAGGCTCGACTCGGGGTCGCGCTTGGAGAGCTTCTTGTTGCCGGCGCCCATGACGTAGGGCAGGTGGCCGAACAACGGCATGTACTCGGCAACACCAATCGCGTACAGCGCCTCATAGAGGGCAACCTGGCGGGGTGTGGAGGAGAGTAGATCCTCGCCGCGCAGCACGTGGGTGACGCCCATGAGGGCATCATCAACAGGATTCACCAGCGTGTACAACGGTGCCCCATTGGGGCGGACAATGGCGTAGTCCGGGACTGATCCTGCCTTAAAGGTGATCTCGCCCCGGACCAAATCGGTGAACGTGATGTCAGCATCCGGCATGCGCAGACGCAGCGCCGGCTGGCGACCCTCTTGCTTAAAAGCAGCAATCTGCTCAGATGTGAGGTCACGGTCAAAGTTGTCGTATCCAAGCTTAACGTCTCGACCGGCAGCTTTGTGACGATCCTCGACTTCCTCGGGTGTGGAATAAGACTCATAGGCGTGCCCGCCTGCAACCAGCTTGGCAATGACATCCTTGTAGATGTCCCCACGCTGCGACTGGCGGTACGGCGCGTGCGGCCCACCCACCTCTACACCCTCATCCCAGGTGATACCCAGCCATTTCAGCGCGTCGAGGAGCTGGAGGTAGCTTTCCTCACTGTCACGCTTGGCGTCGGTATCTTCGATGCGAAAAATCATCTTCCCGCCGGTATGACGGGCGTAGGCCCAGTTGAACAGGGCCGTACGGATCAGCCCCACGTGGGGCGTTCCGGTGGGCGAGGGGCAAAAGCGTACCCGGACAGGAGTTTCGGCGGTGACAGTGGGGATTGCGGAGGCGTTAGTCATGATGGTTTCTAGTTTAGACGCCCTGTGGCCGGTGTCGAACTGAACCCCAATTTCACGCACCACGGCGGCACGCGGGCGCCGCTCCCGCCCGGCCCACCCCTTGACACGGCATTCCGTTCCGGTCTAATCTACAACCAAATGGTTGTAGATGAGCTAAGAGAACTTGAACTGGACCGCCTGTTCCAGGCATTTTCCGATTCCACCCGCCGCGACATGCTCAGACGGGTCGGCTTGGACGGGCTGTCCGTCTCCGGGCTTGGGCAGCACTATGACATGAGTTTCGCAGCGGTCCAGAAACATGTGGCCGTGTTGGAACGCGCTTCCCTGGTAACCAAGGAGAAACGCGGCCGGGAGCAGATAGTGCGCGCCGATCGCAACGGGCTGCACAAGGCTCAACGTCTGTTGGAGAACTACGAGGCGATCTGGCGAGCGCGAGTAGACCGAATCGCCACAATCTTGGCCGAAGACCCCCACGATGACAGCTACGGAAAGGCAGTCCCATGACCGTCACCAATACCACTAAGAGCACCGAGAACCTTTCGCTGCGCATCACGGCTGAGTTTAGTGCCGCCGTCGAACGCGTCTGGCAGATCTGGGAGGACCCGCGCCAGCTGGAGCGCTGGTGGGGGCCGCCCACCTGGCCGGCAACTTTTGAGCGGTACGAATTCCATCCCGGCGGCAAGGCCGACTACTTCATGACAGGCCCTGACGGCACCAAGGCCCGGGGCTGGTGGAAGTTCACGGCAGTGGCCGGGCCGAGCAGCCTTGAACTCGACGACGGATTCGCCGACGAGCATGGCTCCCCCGTGATCGAGATGAGTTCGGCCCACATGGCAGTCGCCATCGACAACACCGGCGGTGGGACCCGTATGAGCGTCACCACAACGTTCGAAAGCGCCGAGCAGATGGAAAAGATGCTGGCCATGGGTATGGAGGAAGGCATAAGCCAAGCGATGGGCCAGATCGACGCCATCCTCGCCGGCTAGCCTCCGCACCCCAAACGCAAAATGATCCCGTCCCCTAGGTGAAGAGGGCGTTCTTAGGCTCGTTCTTCTTCACAAACTGCCACCCGAACCAGAGCACCAGCGCCAGCACGGGCACAGTGCAAAGGGTCCACAGGCCCAGCAGGTACTGGCTTTCGTCGGGATTGCTCATGGTGTCGAAGCCGATGAGCACCGTGATGACCATCAGTGCAACCAGGCCGATCCAGCTTGTCCACGGTGCGCCGGGCATGGGCAGCGAGGACACCTTGCCCTTCTTTCGGCGCAGCATGATCTGGCAGGCGAAGATGGAGCCCCAAGTGAAGATCACACCAATGGAGGCGGTGTTCAGGGCCAGATCAAAGGCGTGGGATCCGCCCAGCCAAATGTTTGCCAGTACGCCCACCAGGTACACGCCGGCAATGCTCAAAATGGCTGCATACGGCACGTGCCGCGATGACATCTTGGTCAGCCAGGCGGGTGCGTGCCCATTGTTGGCCATGGTTCGGAAGATCCGGCCAATGGAATACAGCCCCGAATTGCAGGAGGAAAGCGCTGCCGTGATCACGACAAAGTTCATGACGGAGCCCACCCAATCCAGACCCATCGTGGCGAATACCGTGACGAACGGACTCTCCCCGGACTTGTACTGATTAGAAGGCATGAGCATGGCCAACAGCGAAACCGAGCCAACGTAAAACACCACAATACGCAGCACCACGGCGCGAATCGCCTTGGGTACCTCGCGTTCTGGATTCTTCATCTCACCGGCGGTAATGCCCACTAATTCAATTGCGTTGAAGGCGAAGATCACGGCGTTCAGGGCCAGGATCATGACCAGCCCACCCTTGGGGAACATGCTTCCACCAAGGAATAGGTTGCTCACAGCGGCGTGTGATTGACCCACCTGCGCGTTCATGACCACCATGATGGTACCCACTACCAGGAAGATCACAATGGCGCCCACCTTCAGGCAGGCCGCCCAAAATTCAAACTCGCCAAACGCCTTCACACTGAGCAGGTTCACAGCAACCAGCAACACCAACGCACACACCGCACTGATCTCCACGGGCACGCCGGGGAAGAAGTAAGTGAAGTACAGGCCTATGGCAATGAGTTCGGCGATCCCCGTCATGGCCCAGTTGATGAAATACATCCAGCCGGAAAGGTAGGCACCCTTTTTGCCAAAAAGCTCGCCCGCATAGGACACAAAGGAGCCGGAGGTTTGGCGGTACATGATCAGTTCACCCAGTGCCCGCATGAGCAGGTAGGCGATGGCCCCGGCAATGACGTAGGAGAAGATCAGGGCCGGTCCGGTACTGGCCAGCCGCCCGCCCGCTCCCATGAAAAGTCCGACGCCGATAGCCCCACCCATGGCGATCATGGTCACGTGCCGCCGGGACAACGTCTGTTGGTAGCCCTCAGCTGAAACGCGGTCAGGGGCTGGCGCTGCGTCGTTTTCGGGCGAAGGTGAGACTGTGTCTGTGTCTGTGTCTGTGTCTGTGACGTTGTGTGACACGCAAAAAATCCTTAGGTCGGTTAACGTCCTGACTCGCCACCCCTGTAATGCCCGTGTTTCTGCGGGGCCTCACAAACTGGGGCGCGAAAGACTTGACGATTCTACTACGCCAACCTTGGGGCCTTGGGTCGGCAGTGCCCTGCGGTGAGCTCACCGATCACTGCGCTCACCGATCACTGCGCGTTGAGCTCCCCCATCACGCCATCAGTGGCGTGAATCCCTAAAAACCAGCGCCGCCTGCACCCTGTTCTCCAGCCCCAACTTGGCTAAAATCCGCGAGACATGCGTTTTGACAGTGCCCTCACTGAGGAAAAGCGCCTTAGCAATTCCGTCATTACTCATCCCCTGCGCCAGCACATCAAGGACCTCTACTTCTCGGGCCGTCAGCAGTTCCAGCCGCGCCACGGCCACGTTCGACCTCGCAGCCTCCGCCCGTTCCCGCGTCCGCTCAATGAGCCGCCTCGTTACGGTGGGTGCCAGCATCCCCTCCCCCGCAGCCACGGCACGGATGGCGTGAAATAACCTCTCCGGGTCTGTGTCCTTGAGCAGGAATCCAGCCGAACCCGCCTCGAGTGCCGCGAACACGTAGTCATCCAGATCAAAGGTGGTCAGCACCAACACCTGCGGCGGCTCAGCCAGGGCGCGCAATTGTCCCGTCGCCGCGATGCCGTCGCCGCCGGGCATGCGCACGTCCATCAGGACCACCTCGCACCGTTGCGTCTGTGCACATCTCACCGCTTGCGGGCCGCTGGCAGCCTCCCCCACCACCTCCATGTCAGGGCGAGAGTTGACCATCTTCACCAGTGCCGCCCTGACAAGGGCCTCGTCGTCGGCTACTATCACGCGAATTTTTTTACTCATGCGCTCGGACCCTCCGTGGCGCCGCCGTCATTCTGCGCCTGCCCGGTGAAAGGCATGCGGGCCGCCAATTCGAATCCGCCCCCGTTGCTCCCGGAGCCCTTCGGACCGTAGTCCAGCTTCCCACCGAGAATCTGTACCCGCTCGTTAAGTCCCACTAGGCCCAGCCCGGCGCCCGGAACCGATCCACTCGGGGTACCGGCCGTGTTGGTGACCCTAACAAGGAGTTCGGCGTTTCCAGCTGACATGTGGGCCAGTTCCAAATACACGTCTGCATGTGCTTCCGGTGCGTGTCGGGCCACGTTAGTCAGGCCTTCCTGCACCACCCGGAAAGCGGCACGACTAACGGCGTCCGGAATCTCGGGGTCCGGAATCTCGGTGGCGGCTACTGGCAACGGCGAGTAGCTAACGCCGATGCCGGCCTGGCGCCACTGTGTCACCAGGCCGGCAATCTGTGCGATCCCGGCCGGGGCGTAGACGGCGTCTGCGTTGGACTTCGCGCCCGGTTGAACACTCTCCCAATCCCCTGTTCCGGCGTCCGGATCCGAGGACCCGGCAGCGGTGCCGTCATCGCGCAGCACCCCGAGAACTTCCCGCAATTCACCCAGTGCTGCGTGGGCGGTCTCTCGGATCAGCCCGGCCGAAGCGACCGTTTCCGGATCCGCGGCATCAACCTGCAGTGCCGCTGCCTGCACTGCAACCAGGGACATGCGGTGGGCCAAAGTGTCGTGCATTTCGCGGGCGATCCTGTGGCGTTCGGCGAGCCGGGTACGTTCGGCATCGGTGACACGTTCGGCTTGGGCCCGTGCGGCCTGGTTCGTCAACTCAGTCAGCTGGGATTCACGGAGCCGGCGCCGCTGGCCGCGATAGGCGCCCCACACGGCAATGGCGCCGTAGACAAACACCAACAACAGGAGCATATAGTGCCAGTGAGCCGTGTCTATCCCCAGCAGTGCCTCAGTGCCGATCGCCAGGGCAACCACTGCCGCCACCCACCAGTCAAGGCGCCGTTTGGCCAACAGAAACAGGGCAACGAAAAATGCCACGCCACTGAACGAGAGCACGCCCAACACAGCCGCCGTTGCGGCCACCGATCGCGGAAAGCGGTGCCGCCAAATCAGGGCCACAGCACCCAACGGGGCCAGCAGAGGGGCAAATCCAAAGCATGCCCACTCAAGTCCGGCATTTTCAGGGTCGGGCACTGTCCCGTCGTCAATTCCCAGTCCGATCGAGAGAACGGACATCAGCACATCGGCCACGACGACCGCCACAACAAGGGCCACCGTGCGCCACGGGCTTTCGGGGGCAAGCAATTTTATCTTCATGCTTTGAGCCTAAGATTCACTGGGCAGGCGGCACATCCAACTAAAGTTGTCACCTGGCGGCAAAGCCGGACAGTCCGCTACTTCCGGCGCTGCTTCAGCAACCGGCGCAACTTCAGCACGAAGCTGGCGGCCGCGAGCACTACGGCAAAGAGCCAACCCGCCACCGGCTTGGGTGGCGGGTTCTTCAATCGCTCCCGCGCAGCCGCGTTCATCGTTTGGGCAACCCCGCGCCCAAAGGCGCGCTGGCCGCTCACGCCAAGTCCCGTCGTCGTACGTTCGCCAAAAAAGGCATGAAACTAGCGGCGCACCACCGGGTTGGAGAGGCGCCCGATGCCTTCAATTTCAACGTCGTAGCGGTCGCCGGCCGCCAAGAGATCGACGCCGGCCGGGGTGCCTGTCATGATGACGTCACCCGGGAGTAGGGTGAACGCGTGGGAGACGATCGAGACGACTTCGCGGACACTGCGCACCATCTGGTTGCTGCTGCCGTCCTGGCGGAGTTCGCCGTTGAGCCAGCCCTTGATGGAGATGTCCTCAGGGTCCAGCTCGGTTTCGATCCACGGACCCAAGGGTGCGGAGGTGTCAAAGCCCTTGGCGCGTGCCCACTGGCCGTCTCCTGCCTGGACGTCGCGGGCCGTGAGATCGTTGCCGCAGGTGTAGCCGAAGATGACCTCGTCTACGCGCTCCTCCGGGACGTCTTTGCAGATGCGCCCAATGACCACACACAGTTCAGCCTCGTAGGAGACCTCTTCGGAGAATTCCGGCAGCACAATCGGCTCGTTGGGCCCTATTACGGAAGTGTTGGGCTTCAGGAACAGCAGCGGGCTTTCGGGGACCTCGTTGCCAAGTTCGCGGGCGTGCTCGGCGAAGTTGCGGCCCACACCAATGATTTTGGAGCGCGGAATGATCGGGGCCACCAGGCGCACGTCATCCAGCGGGTAGTGGATGGTAGTTTTTTCCACACCATTGAAGAAGGGGTCGCCCTTGATGACGGTGACGACTTCACTGCCTGCGGCCCCTTCCACGATGCCGTACATGGGGTCATTGTCTACTACAAAACGGGCTATACGCATGTGTAAAAGTCTATCGGGAAATGCTGGCTAACGTGGTTCCCGCGCTACCTGGCCTGTCTCTTGCGTCCACCGCCGTCATTGCGTCTTTCCTTGATGAGCTCCAGTGAACGCACTAAGCGAAGAGCTGTTACAAGCACCACCCCGCCCAAAACGTTGAACACCACCGCATACCAGAACCAGCTCAGCCATTCGAGGTAGCCATAACTTGCTCCCGCATGGATGGCCCCAAAGATCAGCAGCGAATCCAGCACCGAGTGGAACAGGGGCAACCCGGCCAGCAAAAAGCCGCCTCCCATGGCGGCAACAATCTTCCCCGGTACCGATTCGGTCCCATGCTGCATACGCGTCATGAGCGTGATGGTACTGCCACCTAAGACTGCCAAAGCGGCCGTCTGCACCGAGAAGGGTGCCAGCGCAAACTGAGCTCCAGATTCAATCAACATCTCCCGCCATTGCGGGAACGCCTGCACCACGATCCACATGAACAGCCACCCGCCCGCTAAGTTGCCGACCAGCGTCCCGCCCCACAATTTGAACAGCTGCCCCAGCCTGGCCTCCTTGGCCACGACCGCGGCAATGGGGACCAGAAAACCTTCGGTGAACAGTTCACTCTTGGCCAGGAGTAGGGCGACAAATCCAATGCCAAAAGCCAGCCCTCCCAGTAGCTTGCTGCCTGTGGCGTGCTCCACGGCTAGGTAGCCCATGACACCGAGGCCCACCTCGATGCCGCCAAAGAAACCAGTAACTAAGACATTGGGCCATGTACGGTGCAACCGCTGCGCACCCTCATCCACGATGGCGTCGAAGGCGGTTTCAATCTCCTCCTCCACCGCCGCGTCGTTCTCGCCCAGCTCCCGCCTGCGTGCCTCGTCCGTCATGAATCCTCGTCCATCTTTTAGCTCCCCTATTTACTGGCCTGCCCACGTGTTTGCCCACGCGCCTGCCGCCCTGCACTGGCAACTCCCTGTGAGAATAGTAGGCCAGTGCTGGCACGTTTGACCCCAAGAATCGGCAGAAACTTTCACTTCCCGGGACGCGCAAAGGCGTGAAAATGACGTGAATGTGCACGGCCTCAGGTGGACAAACCCCCGGTAGGCTCTGACACCATCAGAAGATGGATTCATTCGATAAGTACATTTTGCCCCTTCTGGCGGTCTTGGCTGCCGTGGCAGTGGCAGCACTGCTGACCTTGGTCATCAGGCTCTGCGCCAACTACGCCTTTCGAAAAGTTCCTGGTTTTCCTCGGCGCTCGGCAAAAGCCAGGCTTCCCGTTTTTGGCGTCCTTACCCTTGTTGGGGTCCGCGTTGCACTCTCGCTCACCGCATCAGGCAGGGGCTGGTTCCCCGCCGTGGATTTTGTCACGATGGCCGCGTTTATCGTCGCTTTGTGCTGGCTGGCGATTGTCACCCTGGGCATCGGCGAACGGCTGCTGCTGCGTAACTTCACGGCCCAGAGCGTGGATAACCGCAAGCTGCGCCGGCTCACCACGCAAGTCACCTTGGGCAGGCGCATTATTACGGCCTTGCTGATTACGCTGGCCGTGGCGGGACTGCTGCTGACCATTCCCGAGGTACGCACGCTGGGCACCGGTCTCCTAGCCTCCGCCGGGCTGATTTCCATTGTTGCCGGCCTGGCCGTGCAGAGTTCCCTCTCCAACGTTTTTGCCGGTGTCCAGCTGGCGTTTACCGATGCAATACGCATTGACGATGTGGTGGTGGTGGAAGGACTGTGGGGACGGGTGGAGGAAATCACCTTGACCTATGTGGTGGTGCGCGTGTGGGATGAGCGGATGTTGATTCTGCCTTCCACCCATTTCACCAGCACACCTTTTGAAAATTGGACCCGGAATAGTCCCAAAATCATGGGCAGTGTGGAGTTCGACGTCGACTGGCTGGCTCCCGTAGACCAGCTCCGCCAGCACCTGATCCAGACACTGGCGGCCACGCCCCTGTGGGACGGGCGCACCGGCAAGCTGGAAGTGACCGACGCCGTCAACGCACTGGTGCGTCTGCGCATCGTGGTCAGTGCCAGGGATAGCGGCGATCTCTGGGATCTGCGCTGCCTGGTCCGTGAATCCCTGCTGACCCATATCCAGGACCTGCATGCTGCCTCAATCCCGCGTCAGCGGTGGGAGAAGGGCACAGCAGACGGAAATGGAGCTGACGAGGCTCCCGCGCCCACTCTTGAGTTGAGCTCCTCACACGCTTAGTTATATGCAGAGCAGCTCAAACAAAACCGCGCCCGCCTCCCAGATCCGCGCCCGTTAGAACGGGCGCGGATCTGGGAGGCGGGCGCGAAAACCGAAAGTCTTGCAAAAACTCCTAAGCCAGGCGCGTCAGCCAACCGTGAAGGTCCTCGACCGTGCCGGTCTGGATGCCCAGCAGTTGCTCGCGGATGGCTGCTGTGACCTCACCAATGCCGTGGGCTGGTGAGGCGATGGTGCCTTCGGCCGTCTTGAGCTCACCGATGGGGGTGATGACAGCTGCTGTGCCGCAGGCGAACACCTCAGTGATGTCCCCGGCGGCAACGCCGGCACGCCATTCATCGATGGTGATCTTGCGTTCTTGGACCTTCAAGCCGCGGTCCGCAGCCAGCTGCATGACGGAGGAGCGGGTGATCCCGTGCAGGATATGCCCGTTGAGCTCGGGGGTGACCAGGGTGCCGTCCTTGAACACGAAGAAGATGTTCATGCCGCCCAGTTCCTCAACAGCATTGTCATTGTGCGGGTCCAGGAACAGCACCTGCTTGCAGCCGTTGGCTTCGGCTTCCATCTGTGCGGCGAGCGAGGCAGCATAATTGCCACCGCACTTGGCCTCACCGGTGCCGCCTTCGCCGGCGCGGGCAAAGGTGGTGGTGAGCCAGATGGAGACAGGCTTCAACTCTCCGCCAAAGTAGTTCCCAGCCGGTGAAGCGATGACGCGGTAGGAGACCTCACGGGACGGGCGCACACCCAAGAACGCCTCGGTGGCGATCATGAACGGGCGCAAGTACAGCGCGTCGCCGTCGCCGGAGGGTACCCAGTCCTGGTCTACCGAGACCAGCTGGCGCAAGGACTCCAGGAACGTTTCCGGTGGTAGCTCAGGTAGCGCCAACCGGCGGGCTGAGGCGTTCAACCGGGCTGCGTTGGCCTCAGCACGGAACGTCCAGATGGACCCGTCGGCGTGACGGTAAGCCTTCATGCCTTCGAAGATTTCCTGGCCATAGTGCAGCACAGCGGCGGCCGGGTCCATGGCGATGGGACCATACGGCTCAATGCGTGCGTTGGACCAGCCGCCCGCACCCTGTGCATCAACCTTGTAATCCACCACAGCTGTGTGATCCGTGAAGTAGTCGCCGAATCCGGGGTTCGCCAAAATCGTCTCACGCACGGCTGCGCTCTTCGGGTTCTCGTTGAGCTGCTGGGAAAAGGTCAGCTCACTGGCTGTCTCGGTCATGCTTCCTCCACAAGGTTGTGCCCGCCCTCGCCGATTCCGGTGTCAGACAGGAGTTTAGTGCCGTTCTGCGCACCGTCAGCGGTGCGCAGAACCCTTCGGTTAATATGCACTCACTCTATTGGTTAAGCGTACCCCTGCACAGCTGCGTTCTCACGCCGAACTAGATACTCTCACCCCACCACGTACGACGGCGTTACAGTGCCGCCGCAATGGCGTCACCGATGGTGCTGGTGGACCTGGGTGAGGCCGGGTTGCGGGTTGACACATCGGCTTTCACGGCCGCTTCGATCTTGGCCGCAGCACCGTTGTGTCCCAGATGGTGCAGCAGCAGGGCAGCTGAGAGGATGGCCGCGGTGGGATCCGCTTTCTGCTGGCCGGCAATGTCCGGGGCCGAACCATGGACCGGTTCAAACATGGACGGCGCGGTGCGGTCCATGTTGATGTTGCCGGAGGCGGCAAGGCCGATTCCGCCGGTGACCGCGGCTGCCAGGTCCGTAACGATGTCCCCAAAGAGGTTATCGGTGACGATGACATCGAAGCGGGCCGGATCGGTGACCAAAAAGATCATGGCCGCATCCACGTGCAGGTAGTCCACACTGACCAACGGGAATTCGGCAGCAACAGCTTCAACGGTGCGCTTCCACAGGTGCCCGGCATAGACCAACACGTTGTGCTTGTGCACGTAGGTGAGCTTCTTACGGGGGCGTTCGTTGGCGCGGCGGAAACCGTCCCGGACCAGACGCTCCACACCGAAGGCGGTGTTGACGGAGACCTCGGTGGCAACCTCGTGAGGTGTTCCCTTGCGCAGCACGCCGCCGTTGCCCACGTAGGGACCTTCGGTGCCTTCACGGACCACCACGAAGTCGATGGCGCCGGGGTTCGCCAGCGGTGAGGCCACGCCGTCGTACAGGAATGAGGGACGCAAGTTCACGTAATGATCCAGGGCGAAGCGCAGCTTCAGCAGCATCTCGCGCTCGATCAGCCCTGAGGGGATGGACGTGTCCCCGGGGGCAGCGCCAACAGCGCCGAAGAGGATGGCATCATGGCCGCGCAGGGCCTGGATGGTTTTCTCGGGCAGGGTCTCGCCGGTGGCCAGCCAGTGCTCGGCGCCGAGCTTGTAATCTGTCAGTGCCAGCTCAAGGCCCTCGGCGGAGGTGACCTTTTTCAGGACCTTCACAGCCTCTGCCGTCACCTCGGGGCCAATGCCGTCGCCAGCAATTACAGCAATGTCAATAACAGCAGTCTCAGTCGATGCGCTCATGAATTCAGCCTAGTCAAAGTATCCACATGATGGGCAAAGTGTCTCAGCATTTGGATGAGCCAGCAGATCTCCACCCACGGCAGGATGTCCTCGTGTGGGCTGCGCTCTAGAGTTATGGATGTGTTCATGCATTCCATCTACGACTGGTTCCTACGTCACCGCTTTGCCGTGGACTTTATCCTCATGGCCGTACTGTGGCTGGCACTGGCCCCCTTCAGCATGGTGACCTCCGTGTACGACGGCAACTACGCCTCCTCATGGTTGACCGTCCTCTTCGCCACGGCACTTGTCTTTCCGCTCGCGTGGCGGCGCACCCGAACCGTCATGGCCGGGTGCATCATCGCGGCAGTGGCGATCCTGCAGTGGGCTCTGTTCGTCCAGCCCATGCCGGCAGACATTGCCGTGCCGGTGATCGTGTACGCGCTGGCGGCGTTTGGCCCGCGCTGGGCCAGCCTGGGCGGGCTGGGTCTGGCCATGATTGGCTCGATCATGCTCGTCAGCCGCTTTTTCTATGACCTCACCTCCCGCTCCGTGGCTGACCTGCCGTACGGCGTGGTGACTGTGATAGCCGTCTGGGTGCTGGTGCTGTTCAGTTGGACAGCCGGGGATTTGACCCGCACCAAGCGGCTGCGGCAACAGGCCCTCTCAGACCGCGCACACCGGCTGGAGATTGAGGCACAGCACGAACGCGAACTGGCGGCCAGTGACGAGCGGGCCCACATTGCCCGCGAAATGCATGACATTGTGGCGCACTCCCTCTCCGTCATCATCACCCAGGCCGACGGCGCCCGGTACGCCGCCGTGGCCAACCCGGAGATCGCACCCGAAACCCTGGCCACGATTGCCCAGACCGGACGTAGCTCGCTGCAAGAAATGCGCCGCCTGCTGGGTGTGCTGCGCGGCGACGCCGAGGCATCGACCCGACCGCTGCCCGGCCTCATGGACTTGGACGAACTACTACTGGGCATCCGTGCCGCTGGCCTGCCAGTCACGGTTGAGGTGAAGGGCGGCGCCCGCCGGCTTCTGCCCCCGGGCGCAGAACTCACCGCCTACCGCGTAGTGCAGGAAGGCCTGACCAACACCATGAAGCACGCCGGCCCCAACGCGGAGGCCAGCGTCACCCTTGACTGGACCGCGCGCGGTCTGGACGTGTCGGTGCGGGACAACGGGAGGGACGCATCGGCGTCATACTCGGAGAAGGGATCCGGCGCACTGTCCGGGCCCGACGGCGGCAACGGCTTGCGCGGCATGGCCGAGCGGGTCAAGCTGTATGACGGCACCCTGCACACCGGCCCACTGCCAGGCGGCGGCTTCGGCATCACAGCATCCATCCCCTACACGGAGAACTGACTTTCATGACCCCCTCCCCCATTCGCGTGGCCCTTGTTGACGACCAGCAATTGGTCCGCTCCGGCTTTGGCATGCTGATCAATTCCCAGCCCGACCTTGAGGTGGTGCTGCAGGCCGGCAACGGCATCGAGGCACTGCAGGGGCTCGCGGCCACGGCGGCCGACGTGGTGCTCATGGACGTGCGCATGCCCGGCATGGACGGGCTGGAAACCACGCGCCGGCTCATGGAACGGACCAAGACGGCGCCCGCCGGTTCCTGGCTCTCGGAGCTGAAAATCGTGGTGCTGACAACCTTTGATTTGGACGAGTACGCCCTTGCCGCCATCCAGGCCGGAGCCAGCGGCTTCCTGCTCAAGGATGCCCCGCCGGAGGAACTACTCGGGGCTATTCGTACCGTTTTTGCCGGCGACGCCGTCATTGCTCCCTCCACCACGCGCCGCCTGCTGGACCATGTGGCGCCCATGCTTTCTGCCCCCAGCCCAGCCAACGACGCCAACACCATGGCCGTTTCCTCCCTAACGGCGCGTGAGCACGAGGTGTTTGTGCTGATCGCCAACGGCCTCTCCAACCCGGAAATTGCCGCTCAACTGTTCGTGTCCGAGGCCACCGTGAAGACGCACGTGGGGCACATCCTGGCGAAGTTGAACGCGCGCGACCGTGTCCAGGTGGTACTCATCGCGTACGAGACGGGCATCGTCTCCCCAAGGTAGCCCCGCTCCCCCACCACCAGCCCTCTCCCACCTTTGGCGCGGTCTTGCCGAACGCTATCCCGCCGAGCACAACGGCTGCGGCCCGTCGGGTAGGTGTGGCGGGCTGGCTCGGGAACCTCCGTCTCCTCGCTGGAGCCGGCCGAAATCCTGAAGAGCTTCGCGTTGCTCGTGGATCTTTTCCTGTTCGACAATGTCCTTGAACTGTTCGAGATCCGCAACGCCTTGGAGTCACATGCCGCCGCCGGCGGCAACTCCACGCTGACAGGTCTCATCAACTTGTTCCGCTCCCGGGGCAGACATTCAACATTTTCGACAGTGAAGAAGTTGCCACGGTGCGTGAAGTGAGTCCCCGCTCATCCAGAATGTGGCAGCACAATGTCTGCCTAGCCATCATGCAACACCTGTTGTTGCAGTTTTTCTAGGGCCGCCTGGTCAGCGGCGACCTCCACACTGCCGTGTGGCAAGATCAATGTCAGCACCTTCAAGCCAGGGGGCAAGTGACGTGCATTGCTGCCTGCCAGAGGCTTCGGAGAGTCAGAAACTTTAATGACTTCCAATACTGCCGGCTGACCCAAGGAGACCTCTGTGCCGGACATGACTTCTTGAAATAGGATTCGGTGTGGCTCGCAGGACACCGTTCCACCGGCCCAGATGTCATGCAATGATCCTGGACGGGACCCCGGATATCTTAGGTAGAGGAAGATTCCTCGCTCCTCCAAGGCGGCTTTGCGTTTCCGTGATTCCCGGGCGAACAGGTAAGACAGTCCGCCCCACCATAAAAGATTGAACAGGGTAGAAAAGATCCCATAGGACCAAGCGTTCCCGCTGGCCGCGTAAACGAGCACTGACACCATAGCCATCAGTACGATCATCAGCGGAATGGCAATCATTTTGTGCTGCCAGAGCCATTCCCTCATGTCTGCGCCAACCTTTCTGCGTATGCCTCTTAACCTCGAATCGGTCCTCACCGTAGTAGAACTTTTTGACGTTCAGGCCCCATGGTAATGGAGCCTACAGTTCCGCCCTGCCCCGAGTGTCCGCTGACTCTGCCCCGCCACAGCGCAAGGCACCTCCACCCACGGTAGGAGGGGCCGGCGTCGAACATCACGGCGATATCCACCCCGGCTCCGATCCCTGCGCCCGCCAAGCAAAATAGGCTGGTTCCATGACCATCACTCCTGAGAATTCACAGCGCACGCTGGCGGTTCAGGCCCGCGGCTTGCGCAAGACCTACGGCAAGGGCGAGACCGAGGTGACGGCCCTGAAGGGCGTTGACCTGAAGTTCCCGGCCGGCCAATTCACCGCCATCATGGGCCCCTCCGGCTCCGGTAAATCTACACTGATGCATTGCCTTGCCGGGCTGGATTCAGTCACCTCCGGCACCATCCACCTGGGCGAGACGGAACTAACCGCCCTCAACGACAAGGCGTTGACACAACTGCGCCGTGACCGGATCGGCTTCGTGTTCCAGGCTTTCAACTTGGTCCCGACGTTGAGTGCCGAAGCCAATATCACCCTTCCCGTGGCGCTGGCCGGCGGCACCGTAGATAATGAATGGTTCACGTTCATCACCTCCACGTTGGGCCTCACTGACCGCCTCAAGCACAAGCCGCACGAGCTCTCCGGCGGCCAGCAGCAGCGCGTGGCCGTGGCTCGTGCCCTACTCACCCGCCCCGACGTCATCTTCGGCGACGAACCCACCGGCAACCTCGATTCGCGCTCTGGCGCCGAGGTCTTGGGCATGCTGCGCCGCTCCTCTCGTGAGATGGGCCAGTCCATCATCATGGTCACGCACGACCCCGTGGCCGCCTCCTACGCCGACCGTGTTGTCTTGATGAACGACGGCGAGCTGGTGGGCGAACTGGAAAACCCCACCGCTGATTCGGTGCTGGCCTCGCTGGCATCACTGGGGGCCTAACTCATGCTGCAAGTTTCCCTGAGCCAACTCAAATCCCATTCGCGCCGCTTCATCGCCATCACCCTGGCCGTGCTGCTGGCAGTCGCCTTCCTCTCCGCCACCCTCATGGTCAACGCCTCCACGAAAGCCTCACTGAAGGAATCCCTGGGCCAGTCCTACGCCTCGGCGGACCTTGTCATCTCCCCTCCCACCCAAACCCCATTGACGACGGCGGAACTGGCCGCCGTGACGAGCTCACCTGTTGTTGGCGCCTCCTCTGGTCAGCGTCCATTGTTCCTGCAGACGAATCTGGGCAAGGCTTCCGTCGGCGCACAACTACGTGATGTGCCCACGGATCCGGCCCTGGAACCAGTGAAACTGCTCTCGGGTGCGTGGCCTACCAAGGATGCTGACGTGGTGGTTGACCGCGTCACGGCCGAGCGCAACTCACTTTCCCTGGGCAGCAAGGTCACCATGTCAGCGGATGCTGGCGGCAAGGAGCCTGCCTCACTGCACGCCACAGTCTCCGGCATCATGGCTGCCTCGTTCGACCCAATGTCATCTGGCACCGCACAGTTCGTGGGCACAACAGCCGCTGTGGAGAAACTCAGTTACCCCGATTCCGGCTTTACCGGCATCTCGGTGCTGCTCAAACCGGGCGTGTCTGTTGCAGATGCCAAGGCAGCCCTGGCCACCACGTTGGATCAGCCGGCGGACACAATCCTGACGCCGGATGAGCAGACTACGCAGCAGGTCTCTCTGTTGACCGGCGGCCAGGACCAGCTGACCATCGTGCTGCTCGCGTTCGCCGCCGTTGCCCTGCTGGTGGCGGCACTGGTTGTTTCAAACACTTTCTCCGTACTGGTGGCCCAGCGGACCCGCGAACTGGCCTTGCTGCGTTGTATTGGCGCCAGCCGTGCACAGGTGCGTAACTCCGTCATGGTCGAAGCCATAGCTGTTGGGTTTATTGCCTCGGTCCTAGGCGTGCTCGTCGCCACCGGCACCATGGCACTCGTTTTGACCCTACTGGGCCAAAATCCCAACTTTGCCTTCGCCACTTTGGCGGTGCCGCCGTCGGCCATTGTTGCCGGACTGGTTGTGGGCACATTGTTGACGGTGCTCGCCGCCCTGGTCCCGGCCCGGGCCGCAACTGCCGTGGCCCCGCTGGCCGCACTGCGTCCCGTTGACGATGCGAGCATGCACAACACCGGCGGCCGCGTGCGCCTGGTTATTGGTGTGGTGCTCCTGCTGGCCGGTGGCGCGGGCCTTGTGTACGGCGGCATTTCCACCAACCTGCTGATAGCTTTGCCTGCCGGAGCGGCATCCTTTGTGGGTGTCATCATGGCGGCCACGCTGTTCGTGCCCAAGCTCGTTGCGCTGGCTGGCACCCTCGCCGTGCCTGCCGGGGTGCCAGGCAAGATGGCTGCTGCTAACGCCGTGCGCAACCCGCGCCGGACCACGGCCACGGCGTCCGCCCTGCTCATTGGCGTCACGCTCGTGACCATGATGATGACAGGAGCAGCCACGGCCCGGCAGGCCTTCGACTCCCAGCTGGACAGCCGTTACCCCGTGGACCTGTCGGTGCAGGCCTACCCCGGCGAGCCGGCCATCACCGCGGATCAGCTCTCCGCCGCCGCAGCCCTGCCCGGCGTCAAACAGATCGCCCGGCTGGAATTGGTGGGCACGGTGACTGCCGGGGACCTACAGATTCCGGCTTACGGGATTCACGACGCCGATGCGGCGGCTCTGCTGGCAAATTCCGCTAACCGTCCCACACGGACCTCGGTGGTGCTGGCCAAAGATGTCAAGGCCACCACTGCCACGTTGAATTCCGGAACCCAGACCACCAACATCACCGCCACCCCGTCCACAACCTATGAACCCATGGCGGTGGTCTCCCTCGACGCGTTCCCGCCCGTTGCAGCGAATGACCCGCTGCGACGGGAGGCGGCAGCACCGTTGTGGATCTCCGTGGATGAATCGTTGGAGGCCAACGCCCTGATGGATTTGCGGACCTCGCTGGCTACGGCGCTGGGCGTCAACGAATATCAGGTCAGTGGGGACGTGCTGGAAAAGGCCACGTTCAACCAGGTCATCGACATGATGCTCCTTGTGGTCACGGCACTACTGGCCGTGGCCGTTTTCATTGCCCTGATCGGTGTAGCCAACACCCTGTCCTTGTCCGTGCTGGAACGGACCCGGGAGAACTCCCTGCTGCGGGCGCTTGGCCTGACACGTGGGCAGTTGCGCGGCATGCTGGCTCTAGAAGCGGTGCTCATTGCAGGCGTTGCCGCGATCATTGGTTCTGCCCTGGGTGCCGTATACGGCTGGGGCGGTGCGCAGGCAGCGCTGGGATCCTTTGCCGATGTCACGGCGGTCATTCCGTGGGGCCAAATCCTGACAGTTGTGCTGGTGGCGGTAGTTGCCGGGCTCTTGGCCTCCGTGGTCCCTGCCCGACTGGCCGCGAAGCTCTCCCCCGTTGAAGGTTTAGCGATGGACTGAGGCGGGTAATCGGCGTATGTTGCGGCCACCTCTGAATAAAGGACGGCGCTTGCGGATAAGGACGGTCGTAGACGACCGTCCTTATCCGCAAGCGCCGTCCTTTTCACGATTTGAGGTACATGGGCAACGCAACAAGTTATCCACAGGCGGGCCGGCTGCCTCTGCTTCGGCACGCTGCGTGATGAGACGCTTGATTCATGAGCACGCCACGACTGATAATTCCCGCCGACTTTGAAAAGTCAGGCCGAGACCGCCGGGAGCTGGTAGACCTGTGTAACAAGGGCCAGCTGACGCGGGTGCACCGTGGCGTTTACGTGAACAGCACTGAATTCCGCGAACTCAGCCCAATGCAGCGGTACGGCCTGACTGCCTCAGCTTTTCAGGTAGCAACCCCACAGCAACCCGTCTTCTGCCACGCAACGGCAGCACTCCTATGGGGATTGTGGATGGTCGGCGTACCGGAACGTCTGCATGTCATGACTGAGGCAATGCGAGGCGGACGGAACGAAAACGGGGTGGACCGCCACCGCGGCTCCATGACGGAGCGGGTACAACGGTGCGGCTCGTTCCTGCTGACAGGGAAAGTGGACACCGTCTTGCAGTTGATCCTCAGCTTTGATTTTCCCTATGCGGTTGCAATCTGTGACTCCAGCCTGCGCACCTCCAACCGCCAACGAGCCTACAACCACTTCACCGCTCGTGATGCGGAGCCGACACTGCGCACTCCGCTCTGGCAGAGCACTTACCCGCAGGGGCTGGCGCTGCGGCGCGAAGACCTCATTGCCGCGGCCGGTGAACTACCAACGAAGGCAGCGCAGAAGCGGGCTCTAGCTGTCATCCATTTCGCGTCTCCCTTGTCCGAGTCGGCGGGCGAATCGATCAGCCGCGCCAAGATGCACCTGCTCGGATTCCCCGCACCCGAACTACAAAAACACTTCATACTGCGAGACGGCAGCAACGCGTACACGGACTTCTGGTTCAAGGAACTCAATCTTGCCGGCGAGTTCGATGGCATGGGTAAATACCTGCGCGCTGACTGGGGTAGCGGACTGACTACCCAGCAGCGGGTCATAAAGGAAAAGTGGCGCGAGGATCAAATTCGAGCACAAGGTGTCAGGTTTGTCCGGTGGGATTGGAAGGACATCATGAACCAGGAGCGGTTCATTCGCGTGCTGCACGAGGCTGGACTTCGGCGGCAGTAGCCCGCTCGGCGAAAAGGGACGGCGTTCGCGGATAAGGACGGCGGGCTAACACCATCTTTATCCGCGAACGCCGTCCCATTCTCCAGATGCGTGCACCCTATGCCTCGACGGGCGCGGGTTCCTCGTACTTGGGAAAGATCGGCGCCGGAGCGGGCAGGACCGTACCGGGAACCAGAGGTGTGGCAATGGCAGCGAACTGGCGAACGGCGTCGTCCGCCGATCCCCCCTGGCCCAACACAGTTAGCAGCTTCGCCGAGGCATCCGGCATGACGGGCTGGATGAGGATCGAGACCATGCGCAGCACCTCGAGGGTCACATACAGCACGGTTTCCATACGGGGGACGTCAGTCTTGCGCAGCACCCAGGGGGCCTGGTCGGCGAAGTAGGCGTTGGTGTCTCCCAGAACGTGCCAGATCTTTTCCAGCGAGCCGTGGAAATCCTGGACCTGGTAGGTGGCGCGGGAATGTTCTAAAAGGGCACGGGCCGCGGCCAGAATGCTCTCATCGGCTTCGGTGAACTCGCCATGAGCCGGCACTACACCGGCGCAGTTCTTCGCCACCATGGACAGAGAACGCTGGGCCAGATTGCCTAAGTTGTTGGCGAGGTCGGAGTTCATCCGGCCCACCACGGCGTCATGGTTGTAGGAGCCGTCCGCGCCAAAGGGCACCTCGCGCAGCAAGAAGAAACGCACCTGGTCCAGGCCGTATTGGGCAACCCAATCGGCCGGAGCCACCACGTTGCCCAATGACTTGGACATCTTCACGCCGTTGTTGTGCAAGAAACCGTGGATCATGACGCGCTTGGGCAGTTCCAGCCCGGCAGACATGAGGAACGCCGGCCAGTACACGGCGTGGAAGCGGGAGATGTCCTTGCCAATGATGTGGACATCGGCGGGCCAGTACTTCTTGAATGCTTCGGAGTCCACATCCGGGTAACCAACGGCCGTGATGTAGTTGGTCAGCGCGTCAACCCACACGTACATGACGTGCTTGTTATTGCCCGGAACGGGAACGCCCCAGTCGAAGGTGGTGCGGCTGACGGAGAGATCTTCCAGCCCGCCCTTGACGAAGCTGATCACTTCGTTGAAACGGGTGCGTGGGGCACCAAATTCCGGCTGGTCGGCGTAGAGGGCCAGCAGCTTGTCCTGGTAGTTGGAGAGGCGGAAGAAGTAGCTTTCCTCTTCGGTCCAGGTCAGTTCCGTATCGGTGACCTTGGAGTAACGCTTGCCGTCCTCGCGCAGTTCCGTCTCGTCTTCGCCGTAGTAGGCCTCGTCACGGACCGAATACCAGCCCTCATATTTGCCCAGGTAGATATCCCCGGCATCTTCCATTTTCTTCCAGATGGCCTGTGATGCAGCGTAGTGATCGGCGTCCGTGGTGCGGATGAAACGGTCATAGCTGATGCCCAGCGCCTGGTGCGTGTCCTTGAAGATGGTGACATTGCGGTCCACGAGTTCCTTGGGACTCAGGCCTTCCTTCTCGGCCGTCTGCGCGATCTTCATGCCATGCTCATCCGTACCCGTCACGAACTTCACGTCATACCCGTCAAGGCGCTTGAAGCGTGCCATGGCGTCAGCTGCGATGTACTCGTAGGCGTGCCCAATGTGCGGATCGCCGTTAGGGTACGTAATGGCGGTGGTCAGGTAGTAAGGCGTCTTGGCCGAGTCAGTAGTGCTCACCCCATAAATTTACCGTGAAATCTGGGAATTGTTGATTCGTGTCCCCTCTGCCGTTGACGCACGACGGCGGCACCTACTCTGCGGTTAAACTCCGAAGTCGCGATCCCCTCGCGGCAGTAAGATTTCTGCGGTCGCAGGGCGACCTTGGAAATCCATCCCCGCTCCGGGAATCGCGACTTCAACTTTCGGCACTGGGGTCCCTTGGGAGGGCGTGGGGATTAGTCTTCCAGATCGACCTCACGGGCCATGGTGGCGCCAATTTCGGTCTTGATCGAATCCAGCAGCGCCTGCGGCACGGTGCTGTCCACAGTGATGAGGGCCAGTGCTTGGCCACCTTCGGTGTGGCGGGCAACCTGCATGCCGGCGATATTGACATTATTCTCGCCAAGGATACGGCCGAGGGTACCTACTACACCGGGACGGTCAGCGTAAGAGATCACCAAGAGGTGATCGCTCATGGGGATTTCCAGCTCGTAGCCATTGACGGCCACAATCTTTTGGATCTGCTTCGGGCCGGTCAAAGTACCTGAGACGGAGATCTGAGAATCGTCTGACAAGGCGCCGCGGATGGTCAGCACGTTGCGGTAATCGGTTGATTCCAGCGTGGTGATCAGGTTGGTCTTGATGCCGCGCTGCTGCGCCAGCACCGGTGCATTGACGTAGGAGACCTGCTCGGAAACTACGTCCTTGAAGACGCCCTTGAGCGCTGAAAGTTCCAGTGCCTTCACGTCCAGGGCGGCAATTTCGCCGGCCACTTCGACGTCGATCTGGGTCACCGAGGCGTGGGTCAGCGCGGTGAAGATGCGGCCCAGCTTCTCGATCAGCGGGATGCCGGGGCGGACCTCGGCGGCAATGACACCACCGGCCACGTTTACGGCGTCGGGCACCAATTCGCCGGCCAGGGCCAGGCGAACGGACTTGGCTACGGAAACTCCGGCCTTCTCCTGCGCTTCATCGGTGGAAGCACCCAGGTGCGGGGTGGCGATGACGTTATCCAGGCCCAGGAAGTCAACGTCGGTGGCTGGTTCCTTCACGAACACATCAATGCCGGCACCGGCAATTTCACCCTCACGCAAGGCAATGTTCAGCGCCGCCTCATCGATGAGACCGCCACGGGCCACGTTGATGACGTAAGCGGTCTTCTTCATTTTCGCGAAGGCCTCGGTACCGATCATGCCCAGGGTTTCCGGGGTGCGCGGCATGTGGATCGTGATGAAGTCGCCCTGTTCCAGCAGCTCATCGAGAGAGACAAGTTGCACGCCCAGGCTCGCGGCACGGGCAGAGGTGACGTAGGGGTCGTAGGCAATGATTTCCATGCCGAAGGCCTTGGCGCGTTCGGTGATCAGGGCGCCAATACGGCCCAGCCCGATGATGCCCAGCTTCTTTTCCAGCAGTTCCGTGCCGGTGTACTTGGAGCGCTTCCATTCGCCGTTTTTCAGTGCGGTGCTGGCGGCCGGGATGTGGCGGGCCAGGGAGAGGATGTGGCCAATGGTCAGCTCGGCGGCAGAAACAATGTTCGACGTCGGGGCGTTGACCACCATGACACCGGCCTGCGTTGCGGCCTTGATATCAACGTTGTCCAGCCCCACGCCGGCACGGGCAATGACCTTCAAGTTCTTGGCAGCAGCAATGGCTTCGGCATCCACCTGCGTTGCGGAGCGGACCAGGATCGCATCGACGTCAACAATGGCGGACAGCAGAGCGGCACGGTCAGCTCCGTCCGTCTGGCGGATCTCAAAATCGGGGCCTAATGCCTCGATCGTTGCGGGCGAAAGTTCCTCCGCGAGGAGTACTACTGGTTTGGTGGCGCTCACCTGTGACCTCTTTAGCTTGTCGTTTAGTGTTCTTGTGGGGATTTTGGTGAATGGTTTTTGTGGTGCCCTAGCAACGACAAAAGCCGGTCTCCAGTTTATGGGAGACCGGCTTCGGTGCCGTAATATATGGCGGGAAGTCCGACGTAAGCGATATAAATCACATGATCTACGTCGCATTTGTCCAACACCAGGACGTAGAGCCCTGGGCCCACATTCCCGAGGGACCCAACTGTTGGTTCGCTAGCGAACCAACAGTTGGGAGGGAATGGGGACTAGCGGGAGACTGAACCGTCGGTGTAGTCGTCGCTGTTGGTGGAGATCCAGGAGAACAGCTTGCGCAGTTCGCGGCCTGTGGACTCGATGGGGTGCTCTTCGCCCTTCTTGCGCAGTGCCAGGAACTCGGGAGCGCCGGCATCCTGGTCCTCGATGAAGCGAGTGGCGAACGCACCGCTCTGGATATCGGCCAGAACAGCCTTCATGTTTTCCTTCACCTCGGGGGTGATGACGCGCGGGCCGGAGACGTAGTCGCCGTATTCTGCGGTGTCGGAAACGCTCCAGCGCTGCTTGGCAATGCCACCTTCCCACATGAGGTCAACAATGAGCTTGAGCTCGTGCAGCACCTCGAAGTAGGCGATTTCGGGCTTGTAGCCAGCTTCGGTCAGAACTTCAAAGCCGTACTGAACCAGCTGTGAGGCGCCGCCACAGAGAACGGCCTGCTCGCCGAACAGGTCCGTTTCGGTCTCTTCGGTGAAGGTGGTCTCGATGACCCCTGCTCGGGTTCCGCCGATGCCCTTGGCATAGGACAGAGCCAGGGCGCGGGCGCCACCGGTGAAGTCCTGCTCAACAGCGATCAGGTCGGGGATGCCGCGGCCTGCTTCGAATTCGCGGCGTACGGTGTGACCCGGTGCCTTCGGAGCAACCAGAGCAACGTCAACGTCAGCCGGGGGCGTGATGTAGCCAAAGCGGATGTTGAAGCCGTGGCCGAAGAACAGGGCGTCGCCAGCCTTCAGGTTCGGGGCAATGTCCTCGGCGTAAACGAAGCGCTGGACCTGGTCCGGGGTCAGGATCATGATGAGGTCAGCTTCAGCCGTTGCCTCAGCAACGCTGAGGACGCGCAGGCCCTCTGCCTCTGCCTTGGCGATGGACTTGGAGCCCGCCTTCAGGCCAACGCGAACGTCAACGCCGGAGTCGCGCAGGCTCAGTGCGTGTGCGTGTCCCTGGCTGCCGTAGCCGATAACGGCGACCTTGCGACCCTGGATGATTGACAGGTCTGCGTCGTCGTCGTAAAACATTTCGGTCACTGTGTAACTCCTTGAATAAATGGTGTGTGGTGCTTTATCAAAAGTATTTCATCCAGGACCTGCCCTGCAGGTCCCGGTGGGCCGTGCGCTAGGAAGCGCGCAGCGCCCGATCGCTCATGGAACGGCTTCCCCGCCCAACGGCCAAGGTGCCTGATTGCACGATTTCCCGGATCCCGAAGGGCTCCAGGACTGCGAGCAAGGCGGCCAGCTTGTCAGCATAGCCAGTGGCTTCAATGGTCAGCGAGTCTGTGGACACGTCAACCACCGAGGCACGGAAGAGATCTGCAGCTTGGGTTACTTGCAGTCTCGTCGCGGCGTCCGCACGCACCTTGACCAGGATGTGGTCCCGCTGCACGGAATTCTCTGGAACGAGTTCAACGATCTTAATGACGTTGACCAGCTTGTTCAGTTGTTTGGTGACTTGTTCAATCAAGTCCCCGTCTGCATCAACCACTACCGTCATGCGGGAAATACCCACAATCTCGGTGGGGCCAACAGCAAGTGAGTTGATATTGAAGGCGCGGCGGGCAAACATGCTGGCCACCCGGGTCAATACACCGGGCTTATCTTCAACCAGTACGGAAAGAGTATGTCTTGTCATGCCTTAGTCCTCCTCGTCCCATACGGGGGTCATGTTGCGGGCAACTTGAATCTGGTCGTTGCTGACCCCTGAGGGCACCATCGGCCACACCATGGCGTCCGGGCTCACCACGAAATCAATGATGACCGGGCGGTCATTGATGGCCAAGGCTGCCTCAATGGTGGCGTCAATGTCCTCAACGCGTTCACAGCGCAGGCCAACACAATCATAGGCATCCGCCATCTTTACAAAGTCCGGCACACGGATACTGTCATGGCCCGTGTTGAGGTCGGTGTTGGAGTAGCGGCTGTTGTAGAACAGCGTCTGCCACTGGCGCACCATGCCCAAGGACGAGTTGTTGATGATGGCAACCTTGATGGGAATGTTGTTGATCCGGCAGGTGGCCAGTTCCTGGTTGGTCATCTGGAAACAGCCGTCACCGTCAATGGCCCAGACCACACGGTCCGGGTTGCCCACCTTGGCCCCCATGGCCGCAGGCACCGAGTAGCCCATGGTCCCGGCGCCGCCGGAGTTCAGCCAGGCGCGGGGGCGCTCGTACTTGATGAACTGCGCAGCCCACATTTGGTGCTGACCAACGCCTGCAGCGTAGACGCCTTCAGGACCCGTCAGTGCACCAATGCGTGAGATGACTCGTTGTGGGGACATGAGCCCGTCTTCGGGTTCAGTCCAACCCAACGGGTAGGTGTCCCGCAAATTGCCCAGGAACGCCCACCAGTCGCTGAGGTTCGGGGTTCCGCCGCTCTCAAACTCGGCTTTGACGGCCGTCACGAGGTCCGGGATGATCTCCTTCAAGGAGCCCACAATAGGGACATCGGCGGTGCGGTTCTTGGAAATTTCCGCGGGGTCAATGTCAGCGTGAATGACCTTGGCATGGGGAGCGAAACTGCTCAGTACCCCTGTGACTCGGTCATCGAACCGGGCACCCAACGTGATGAGCAGATCGGATTGCTGCAAGGCTGTCACGGCGGAGACCGTGCCGTGCATGCCGGGCATGCCTACGTGCAGATCATGTGAATCGGGGAACGCGCCGCGTGCCATCAAGGTGGTGACCACGGGGGCGCCCGTGAGTTCGGCCAAAACCAGCAGTTCCGCGGAAGCGTTGGCCTTGACCACGCCACCGCCTACGTAGAGGACAGGCTTCTTGGCTTCGCGGATCAGGCGGGCAGCCTCTCGCAGCTGCTTGGAATGGCCGCGGAAAACAGGGCGGTAGCCGGGCAGGTCAATGACGGGGGGCCAGGAGAAGGTCATTTGGCCAACCTGGGCGTCCTTGGCAACGTCCACGAGGACGGGACCGGGGCGCCCGGTTGAGGCAAGGTGGAAAGCCTCGGCCAGCACGCGGGGAATGTCATTGGGGTCGGTCACCAAGTACGAGTGCTTGGTGATCGGCATGGTGATGCCAACAATGTCAGCTTCCTGGAAAGCGTCGGTGCCGATGACAGAACTGGAGACCTGACCGGTGATGGCCACCAGGGGAACCGAGTCCATGTGGGAATCCATAATGGCGGTGACGAGGTTGGTAGCGCCCGGACCGGAGGTAGCGATGCAAACGCCCACCTCACCGGTCACCATGGCGTAGCCCTGGGCAGCGTGCCCGGCACCCTGTTCGTGACGGACCAGAATGTGATTCAGATCTGATGCCATCAGCGGATCATAGGTGGGAAGAATGGCGCCACCAGGCAGACCAAAAATGTCTTTGACACCCAATTCTTCAAGTGAACGGACAAGTGCCTCGGAGCCGCTCATCTGGACAGGCGCCACAACATTGTTGGGACCCAGGACGGCGGAGGCTTGGTTTGCGGTGCTGACCACGCCTGAGTGGCTGCTCGTTTGCGCACCGTGCCCGGGGGACTTTGCTGCCATCAGCGCTGGGCTGGCGGGCGTTCCTTTGCTCATCGGTTCTTTCCTTCGGGGAAACTCTTGGCTCTCGGGTATTTCATCTGCAGTTGCGTCCACTTCTGGATGGTGTACGCAGTGTTACAAGTTGCCGCTGGTGGTGGAAACAAAAAAACCCCTCTTGCCCATAAGGCTCTCATCGAGGGGTTTGCACGTGTTGTGACGTTTTCTCATTCGTAAAAGCCACAAGTCAGCGACCAAGGGTGTGGTCGCTTCACATCACGTGCTAGCTAATGACGGCTAGGAGCTTTCGTTGCATGTGTTTAGTCTCCCGTTTTACGCTCTTGAGTGTCAAACGGCCAACTCTAGCATCTCACTATGTGGACCCAGTGTCCACTCTGTGGGCATGGTGGTGCCCGTTACCCCGCTTCCCACAAACCGCCAGAAGGCGGCTAGTTGCAATAGGCCCCTGTGGAGGCACTGTTGACCAACTTGGCATACTTGGCCAAAACACCTGTTGTGAACTTGCCCGGAAGCGGCTCCCACCCCACCTTGCGTGCCTCCAACTCCGCTGGCTCCACCAAGAGGTCAAAGGTGCGCGCGGCAATATCAACGCGAATGGCGTCCCCATCCCTGACAAAGGCGATGGGCCCGCCGTCCACGGCTTCGGGAGCCACATGACCAATACACAGCCCGGTGGTGCCACCGGAAAAGCGGCCATCGGTCAATAGCAGCACATCCTTGCCCAACCCGGCGCCCTTAATGGCACCGGTGATGGCGAGCATCTCGCGCATGCCGGGACCACCCTTGGGACCCTCGTAACGGATCACCACAACATCACCGGCTTGAATCTCACCACGGCCAAGCGCCTCCAGGGCGCCCTGCTCACGCTCAAAAACACGGGCGCTACCTTCAAAGACGTCCAGATCAAAGCCTGCACTCTTGACCACTGCCCCGTCCGGAGCCATCGATCCGTGGAGCACAGTGATGCCGCCCGTTTTGTGGATTGGATTCGAGATGGCACGCAGAACCTTGCCATCCGGGTCCGGCGGGTTAATCTCGGCCAAGTTCTCGGCCACTGTTTTGCCTGTCACGGTGAGGCAATCGCCATGGAGGAGCCCGGCGTCGAGCAATGCCTTCATGATGACAGGCACTCCGCCGATCTTGTCGACGTCGAACATCACGTAGCGGCCAAAGGGTTTCAGATCGCCTAGGTGCGGGACCTTATCGCCAATGCGGTTGAAGTCGGCAAGGCTCAGATCAACGTTAGCTTCGCGGGCAATGGCCAGCAGGTGCAGAACGGCATTAGTGGAACCTCCAAAGGCCATGGTGACGGCAATGGCATTCTCAAAAGCCTTCTTCGTCATAATGTCGCGGGCACGGATGCCCTTTTCCAGCAGATGCACCACGGCTTCGCCGGACTTGCGCGCGTACATGTCACGGCGCCGGTCAGCGCTGGGCGGTGCAGCCGAACCGGGAAGAGACATACCCAGGGCCTCGCCAATACAGGCCATGGTATTGGCCGTGTACATGCCGCCGCAGGCACCTTCACCGGGACAAATGGCGCGCTCAATGGAATCCAGATCTTTCATGCTCATCTTGCCGGCGGCGCAGGCCCCCACCGCCTCGAAGGCGTCAATCAAGGTGACTTCCTTCTCCGTGCCATCCTCTAATTTGGCGAAGCCGGGCATGATGGAGCCGGCGTAAAGGAACACGCTGGCAAGGTTGAGCCGTGCGGCAGCCATGAGCATGCCGGGCAAGGACTTGTCACAGCCGGCAAGGAGAACGGAGCCGTCCAACCTCTCGGCCATCATGACTGTTTCCACGGAGTCCGCAATGACTTCGCGTGAGACGAGGGAGAAGTGCATACCCTCGTGCCCCATGGAAATGCCGTCGGAGACGGAAATAGTGCCGAATTGCATGGGAAAACCGTCTGCAGCGAAGACGCCTTCCTTGGCGCCTTGGGCCAGACGGTTTAAAGAAAGGTTGCACGGGGTGATTTCATTCCACGAACTCGCTACACCGATCTGGGGCTTGCGGAAGTCATCGTCCCCCATACCCACTGCCCGGAACATGCCACGGGCGGGGGCCGCATGGATGCCATCGGTGACCACCCGGCTTCGGGGCTTAATGTCCGGGCGCCCATCGGCGGTGCGTACAACTGTGTCTTCCGGCTCAACAGAATTCGTTTCTACGCTCATGGGCGCCAGTCTATGGCGCAAGCGTGAAGTGCGCCACTTTAGGTGGTTTGCCGGCGGGTGGCGGTACTGGAGGCGGCTTGGCGGCTCGCGCTGGTGGGGGCTAGCCGGGCTTGCATGTACCCAGCGGCATTTTGCAGAGAATTTATTTGAGCAAATTCCCCGGAATAACAAGGATCTCAGGACCTCAGAATGTGATCCCTGCCGCAAAAGAGGCAAAATCTGACTAATCGATTTCACACCCGCACAAAAAAGCCGTATAGTTTCATGTCGTTGCAAAGAACACAGCAGACACAATCTGCTGAGTGCCACTGCAGCGAAGATGCACCCCTAGCTCAATTGGCAGAGCAATTGACTCTTAATCAATGGGTTTCCGGTTCAAGTCCGGAGGGGTGCACAGAGTAAGGCCGTTCCGGCATTGGTAACAACTAGTGCTGGAACGGTTTTTTACTGCAGTAAAAAAATACGCACCCCTAGCTCAATTGGCAGAGCAATTGACTCTTAATCAATGGGTTTCCGGTTCAAGTCCGGAGGGGTGCACAGGGTAAAACCGCTCCAACACTGGCAAGCGCCGGGGTTGGAGCGGTTTTTTGTTGCCCTTTTTGAAGTTGTCAGCAGCGCACGGCGCCAATTTGGCCCCTAACCCGCTACCACATCAGGCCGGCTGACCGATGAGGCCCGCTAACCCATCTGGTGCACCGGCGGCCAAAGTGCTGACAGGGCCGGATTCGTGCCCCGCAGCACACCTCACCTAGGCTGAAAACAAGATTTTCACCTTCCACCTTTCAGGAGCACCCATGACTGAACGTCTTGTCCCCGGCGATCCGGCCCCCGCATTCAACTTGCCCAACGCGGACGGCGGCACTACCTCGCTGGCAGACTTCGCCGGCCAGAAAGTGGTTTTGTTCTTCTACCCGGCAGCCATGACTCCAGGTTGCACCAAACAGGCTTGCGATTTCCGTGACAGCCTTGCTTCCTTGCAGGGCGGTGGCTATAAGGTGTTGGGCATCTCCCCCGACCCCGTCTCCAAGCTGGAAAAATTCAAGGCTCGGGATGAATTGAATTACCCGCTCCTTAGCGACTCGGACCATAGCGTTGCTCTCGCCTACGCGGCCTGGGGTGAGAAGAAGAATTACGGGAAGACCTACGAAGGTTTGATCCGTTCCACCATTGTTCTCGACGAGAGCGGCAGCGTTGAGGTGGCCCAGTACAACGTGCGCGCCACCGGCCACGTGGCCAAGTTGCGCCGTGACTTGAAAATCGACGCCGCCTAACAGCTGCCGGCTAGCCGCCTGACCCAAGCATGAGAAAGGCCCCTTACCGAGGAATCCTCGAATAAGGGGCCTTTTTCTAGTGCGCAAGAGGGGACTTGAACCCCTACGCCCGAAGGCACAGGTACCTAAAACCTGCGTGTCTACCAATTCCACCACTCGCGCATGTGCATTGAAGCATGAACAATACTACCGTCTCCTCCGGGTAGTTTTAACCACAGCGGTCCTAACCCTGAGGAAGCCACCAGAATCAGCCACTATGATAAGTGGCTGATGGAGAGTCCGTGCTGCAAGGAGAACCCGAACGTGCCATGCCCTGCCAACCCAGTGCGCAAGGTGACCCAGTGCCCCTGAGTATCCTGCGAACCACAGCCCTGGCCGCCATCGTTCTTCTGGGCGCAACTTCCTGCACTGCTCCTGCGCCCCAATCCCCCAGTACCACGGCGGCACCCACCCACGCCGTGACGCCCACCGTGTTCAATTTCGGTACGGGATCTGACCCGCTGGGTTTTGATCCGGCGCTGGTTGCGGACACGGAGTCGTACCGGGTAACACGCCAGATCATGGAGGGGCTGGTGACCATCAATCCGGTCACAGGGGCACCGGCACCAAGCCTCGCCACGAAATGGGTAGAGGATGCGGATGGGCTGCACTACACCTTCACCCTGCGCAAGGGTGTTTCTTTCCATGACGGGACCCCGTTTAACGCAGCGGCCGTGTGCGCCAACTTTGAGCGCTGGTACTCCCTGCCTCCGGCAATCCGCGCAGACGGCTCCACGTCCACCTTCAAACAAGTGTTCCGTGCCTTCAGCGACGATCCGGAAAACTCCCTCTATGAAGGCTGTACGGTTGATGACCCGCTGACGCTCACCCTGGGGTTGAAGACGCGGCTCACCGGATTCCTGCAGGCACTGACCGTGCCAGCCTTTGCCATCTCCTCCCCCACGGCGTTGAAGTCCTTTACCGCCAATGTGCTGGACCGCTCCTTCGCCGGGAACAAGGTGTCCCGCTATGGATTGCATCCTGTGGGCACCGGACCGTTCACCTTTGGGCAGGCCTCCGCAGGGTCTGTGACCATGAACGCCAACAAAAACTATTGGGGTGAAAAGGGTCAGATCACCGTCTTGAACTTCAAAACCTTCGAACAGCCCGAAACCAGGCTGGCGGCCTTGGACGAGGGCTCCATCGATGGCTTTGACCCGGTCACGCCCAGTAATTTTGACAAGCTCATCAAGAGCGGAAAGCAGGTCCTGCAACGGGATCCCTTCTCTGTCATGTATCTGGGTATCAACCAGAGAGTCCCTGTACTGGCTGATCTGAAGGTGCGCGAGGCCATCGCATCAGCCATTGACAAGGCAACGCTTGCCAATAACTTCTTCATTGGCGGAACGGCCACTACCGCGCAGTTCATCCCCCCCAAGCTCAGCGGCTTCAATAATGCCGTGGAAGGCATTGGCTACGATCCACAGAAAGCAAAAACGCTCCTGGCAGGCTCCAGTTACAAGGGTGAAGAGCTCAGGTTTTACTATCCCACCAACGCCGCACGCACTTATTTGCCCACCCCTGAAAAGGTCTACGCCCAAATTGCTGTTGAACTGACAAAAGTTGGCTTCAACATCAAACCCGTCCCGATCCCGTGGAACGAAGGCTATCTGGCCGCCGTCACGGGAGACGGCAATCATGCCCTCAGCCTCATGGGATGGAACGGCAGCTATGCGGACCCGGACAATTTTGTGGGCCCCATCTTCGGCTCCCCGGGCAGCGAACTGGGACTGGTGGATCCGCAGCTGGTGTCCAAAATCACCCGGGCACGCAGCATGCCCAACGGAGCGGACCGTGTGGCCGCTTATGAGTCCATCAGCAAACAAATTGCAGCCACCGTCCCGGCTGTGCCCATCGTCTTTCCCATCTCCGCCATTGCCCTCTCTGACCGGGTGCTGTCCTATCCGTTGAGCCCGGTGCTCAATGAGGTCTTCAATGCCGTGCAGCTGGCTCCCCCTGCGCCAGGCTGAACCAGCCCGGTGCGGCACGCAGGCATTCTGAACCAGCCTGCCGCGGCACTTCAGGCGGGAACGAAGGCACGCCCTGCGGGGAACACGGTGCTGATTTATGCTTAGAGTCCTTGCCGCGATACGCTTCTAGCGCTAGGAAGAGCCTCTACTGGAGTTGACTGTGACCTTCATTTCGAACACCAAAGACGCTGACGTTGTCCTCATTGGAGGCGGCATCATGAGCGCAACGCTGGGCACTATGCTCAAGCAGCTGGAACCTAACTGGAAGATTGTGCTCTTTGAACAGCTCGATACTCCCGGTTTGGAGTCCTCCAGCCCCTGGAACAACGCGGGCACCGGACACTCGGCACTGTGTGAGCTTAACTACTCACCGGCGGCCGCAGACGGTTCAGTAAACCCGGCCAAGGCCATCAGCATTAACGAACAATTTCAACTCTCACGCCAGTTTTGGGCGCACCTGGTGGACGAATCATTGATCGGCTCTCCCAAGGGCTTCATCAACACCGTGCCGCATATGAGCTTTGTGATTGGTGAGGCGCACCGCAAGTTCCTCAAGGCCCGCCATGAG
Source organism: Arthrobacter sp. UYCu511 (assembly GCF_040547105.1). NCBI lineage: Bacteria > Bacillati > Actinomycetota > Actinomycetes > Micrococcales > Micrococcaceae > Arthrobacter > Arthrobacter sp. UYCu511. The sequence goes on along the minus strand of NZ_JBEPPB010000006.1, from coordinate 169,859 downwards.
TCGCTGTCGGCAAACCCCGTGTTTGCCTCCATGGAGTACTCCGAGGACCCCGCGAAGATCGCCCAGTGGGCGCCTCTGGTCATGAAGGGCCGTGATCCCCAACAGGTTGTCAGCGCCACCCGCGCCGCTGAAGGCACGGATGTGGACTTTGGCGCTCTGACCCGCGAGCTCATGGGCTACATGGACAAGAACGGTGTGGAGATTAACTACGGCACCACCGTGACCGATCTGGCCCGCACCACTGACGGCGGCTGGGATGTTGGGCTCAAGCACCCCACCTCAGGCGAACACGGCAAGGTGAAGGCCAAGTTCGTCTTCATCGGCTCCGGTGGCGGCGCCCTGCACCTGCTGCAGAAATCAGGCATTCCCGAGGGTAAGGGCTTTGGCGGGTTCCCCGTCTCCGGCCAGTTCTTCCGCTGCACTGATCAAAAACTCGCTGCCAAGCACAGCGCCAAGGTCTACGGCCAAGCATCCGTGGGCGCCCCGCCCATGTCCGTGCCGCACCTGGACACCCGCTACGTTGACGGCCAGCGTTCCTTGCTGTTCGGCCCCTACGGCGGATTCTCCACCAAGTACCTCAAGACCGGCAGCTACATGGACCTGCCCGGCTCCATCCGCCCCAATAACATCATCCCCATGCTCGCCGTGGGCAAGGACAATCTGGACTTGGTCAAGTACTTGGTCACCGAGGTCACAAAAACCCATTCCGGCAAGGTGGATGCACTCCACGAGTACTTCCCCGAAGCGGACGGGAAGGACTGGGAGCTGATCACGGCAGGCCAGCGGGTTCAGATCATCAAGAAGGATGCCAAGAAGGGCGGAGTGCTCCAGTTCGGCACTGAAGTCATCACGGCAGCCGACGGCACCTTGTCAGCCCTGCTCGGTGCATCGCCCGGAGCATCCACGGCCGTGCCGATTATGCTGGAACTGTTGCAGCGCTGCTTCCCACGCCAGTACAAATTTCACTGGCAGGATTCATTGCGCACCATGATGCCCACCTATGGCACAAAGCTCAATGAAAATGCCGAACTCTTTGAAAAGAGCCTGGCTGCCACGGCAGCTTCTTTGCAGTTGAAGTAACGAGGGGGCCTTCAGCTCTTTTGATTGGGGCCCGGATCAGCCGGCAAGAAGCAGTGGGAGATTGTTAATGTTCAAATTGGCCACAATGTCGTTGGGCAACCGGGCCCTGATCGCGCTGATCACAATTTTTGCCATGGTGTTCGGGGTCATCACCTTGGGATCGCTGAAACAAGAGCTCATCCCAAGTATCGAGTTCCCGCAAATCACTGTGGTCTCGGCCATGCCCGGCGCCTCTCCAGCCGTGGTGGACAAACAAGTCAGCGCTCCTCTTGAAGCTGCGCTGAATGCGGTGGAGGGGCTGGAATCCAGCACCTCCACCTCCCGCAGCGGCGTCTCTACCATTAGCCTCTCCTTCGCTTATGGCACCAACCTGGACCGGGCCCGGAACCAAATTGACCGTGCCATCTCCAATGTCAGCCAGCGCCTGCCTGACGGTGTGCAACCGCAGCCGATCGCCGGGAGCATCTCCGATTTTCCGATCGTCTTCCTGGCAGTATCTTCGGATCAAGACCTCGCTGCACTGAACACGGATCTGGCACGCATTGCCGTGCCGCAGCTCATGAAGATCGACGGCGTCCGCAGCGCCGATGTCAGCGGCGCCAATTCCCAGCACATCCAAATCCTGCCCGATCCCGCCAAAATGGCTGCCGCGGGCGTAAACCCCGGTGACATCTCCCAAGCTCTGAGCAACAACGGCACTTTGGTCCCTGTCGGCTCCCTGGACACCGGTGGCACCACCTTGTCCATCCAGGCCGGCAGCCCCGTGGATTCACTCGACGCGGTCAAGGCCTTGCCCCTGGCCGGTGCAGCGGAGGGAATCCCCACCATCGCCTCCGTGGCTACTGTGACGCTGGCGGATGACCCCACCACCTCCATCACCCGCACCAACGGCAAAGCCACACTGGCCCTATCCATTACGAAAAAGCCTGAGGCAGACACGGTTTCGGTGTCCGAAGAGGTGGCCACCATGTTGCCACAACTGGCGGCATCAATGGGCAACAACACCAAGTTCACCACCGTCCTGGACCAGGCCCCGTTCATTGTGAAGTCCATTGACGACCTCGCCACGGAAGGCCTGTTGGGTCTTGGCTTCGCCGTCATCGTGATCCTGATCTTCCTCATGTCAGTGCGCTCCACCCTGGTCACCGCGATCTCCATCCCGCTGTCCCTGCTGGTGACGTTCATTGGCCTCTGGGCCACCGGCTACTCGCTGAACATCCTGACCCTGGGCGCGCTCACCATAGCGATTGGCCGGGTGGTGGATGACTCCATTGTGGTCATCGAGAACATCAAGCGGCATCTAAGCTACGGTGAGGACAAGAAGACCGCCATCCTGGCCGCCATCAAGGAGGTTGCGGCAGCCATTACGGCCTCCACCCTGACCACCGTGGCCGTGTTCTTGCCCATCGCGTTTGTGGGCTCGCTGGCCGGGGAGCTCTTCCGCCCCTTCGCACTGACTGTCACCTTTGCGCTGCTGGCCTCCCTGCTGGTCTCGCTGACCATTGTTCCCGTTCTGGCGTACTGGTTCTTGAAGTCCACGCCCGCGGTGGAGCACACCAGTTCAGGCACGGTCTCGGAGCACGACGCCGGCACCCCCTTGCGTGGGAAAGCGCTGCTGAGCGCTGTGGAAGAGAAGGAACGTTCGTCCTGGTTGCAGCGCGGCTACCTGCCCATCCTGGCCAAGACCCAAAAACATCCTGTTGTGACGCTCATTGCCGGTGGCATTGTGCTGGCCGCAACCCTGGCCATGACACCGCTGCTCCCTACCAACTTGTTAGGTGATACCGGACAGAACAGCATCACCATCCAGCAGGATCTGCCCCCGGGTACAAGCCTGCAAGCCAGCAACGAAGCTGCCAAGAAAGTTGAAAGCGTGGTGAGCGGCATTGACGGCGTCACCGATGTTCAGGTCACGGTGGGCAACGCCTCCGGCGGCTTTTCGGCGCTTCTCTCCTCCGGTGCTTCCAGCGCCTCATTCCAGGTCATCACGGATCCCGATGCGGACCAGGTGAAGCTTCAGGACACCGTACGTACCGCCGTCGAAGATATCAAGGATGCAGGCGTCATCAGCTTGGGGTCCCAGGGCGGCGGCTTTGGCATGTCTTCCTCCGTTGATATCACTGTCAAGGCCACCACGGGCGAGGAACTTCAACAGGCCAGTGAAACTCTGGTCAAGGCCATGACCGGGTTGGCGGGCGCGCAGTCGGTGGAAAGCAACCTCAGCGGCACCCAGCCGGTTGTCCAGGTCAGCGTGAACCGGGCGAAGGCCGTTGCGGCCGGCTTGGATGAGCAACAAATCACGGGCTTGTTGGCCGCCACCGTCAGCCCCATCCCCGGCGGCACGGTGCGCATTGACACCACCGATTACAAGGTCCAGATTGGTCTGGGCACCCAATTTGATTCCGTGAAGGCCCTAGCAGCCGCGCAAATCCCCACCAAAACAGGGCCCGTACCCCTCTCGCAGGTGGCCACTGTTGAAGAGGTCCAAGCCCCGCTCACGGTGACATCCTCCAACGGCCAGCGCACGGCCACAGTTTCAGTGACGCCTGAGGGCAACGCTTTGGGTTCGCTCAGCGCCGAGGTACAAAAGAAGCTCGACTCGATGCAGTTGCCCGCTGGCACCATTGCTACCATGGGCGGCGCGGCCACGCAGCAGACCGAATCCTTCCAGCAATTGGGGCTGGCCATGCTGGCCGCCATCGCCATTGTCTATGTGATCATGGTGGCCACGTTTAAATCGTTGATTCAGCCGCTGATCCTGTTGGTGTCCATCCCCTTTGCGGCAACCGGAGCCATTGGTCTGCTGCTCATCACGGGTATCCCGCTGGGCCTTCCTTCACTGATCGGCATGTTGATGCTGGTGGGGATTGTGGTGACAAACGCCATTGTGCTGATTGACCTCATCAACCAGTACCGCCAACCTGCCGGAGACAGACCCGCCATGAACGTGGCCGACGCCATTGAACATGGTGCACGGCAGCGTTTGCGGCCCATTTTGATGACCGCGCTGGCCACCATCTTTGCGCTGACCCCCATGGCGTTGGGCCTGACCGGAAGCGGGGGCTTCATCTCACAGCCTCTGGCCGTTGTGGTGGTGGGTGGGTTGATCTCCTCCACGGTCCTGACCCTGATCCTGGTGCCGGTGCTGTACCGACTCGTTGAAGGACGCAAAGAACGCCACGATCTCATCAAGGCGCTCAAGGTGGTGCACGTACCGGCCAGCCATGCGGGTGCTCACGCGGGTGCTCAGGGCAGTACCGATACTGGTGCTCACGCGGGAGCTGGCTTCCAGGACTGGACTACCGGGGCCATCCCGAAGGTCCGCGGCCGCCGCGCCGCAGACTAACCGTCCAGCTCCAAGGGCATCAGCACCTGGGTTAACTCCAAATGGTTGAGGGACGTTGAAAATTCAACGTCCCTCAACTATTCCCTACGCCTTGGCGTGAGATGTTATTTTTTCGTTTGTTAGAGCTTCCACCTGTTGATGCGGTAGGAATTGCCCAGCTTTTCAAACACGCCCGGGTTGGCGTCCCAGTAACTCTTGTGGCCGCTGACGCCCACTCGCTGCGGCGTTCCCCACGGCGTGACAGAAAAAAGGTTGATCGCTTGGATGTCCTCACCGTTGGCGCTCTTGCAGCTGAACGAGATGACAACGGCCTGGCCGCGGCGAAAATCTTGGATCGCCGGAGTGCTGGAGGTGAAGTCAGAGGTGCACTTGTGTCCCACCAATTGCTGGGTCAGCTCGGTTGTTGAAGCACCAGCCAATTTGCTCTGTGTGGCCTTGATAGCAGCCTTCACCGTGGCCGGATCGCTTCCGTGCTTTCCCTCATCACTTTCCGCGAAGAAGGCAAAGGCCGTGGAAATGCCGTCAGCGTCCAAGTCCTTGGTGCCCTGGGCCACCTGCTGCATCTCTTTGCCTGATTCGGGATCGGTGGTCTTGCCGAACGTGGTGTCATAGTCCCAGGCCTTGAGGTACTGGAAGGAAGATTCTCCGGTCACAAACTTGGAGAACAGCGGATCTCCCTCCGCCGGAATCTCGGTGGGTCCCTCCAGCGCATCCCAGCCTTGTGGCAACGCAACGGCACCCTCTGGCATGGTGACGGCGCCATCACTGGGCTCATTCCCTGCCCCGGGACCGGTGGGCGTCGCGGCTTCGGAGGGAGCATCGCCGCTCCCCCTTCCGGCGTTATTCGAAGCGCTCTGGCTCGCGGCCACGGTGGGTGCTGATTTCCCCTCATTACCGGACTGAGTGAAAGAAGGGAGGACCCAGACCAACACCACCACAACCACAAGCACCACCGCCACAACCGCTGCGCCCACAACTATAAAGAGAGTCTTGCGGTTCCCTGGCCCTTGCTGGGGCATTGGCCCACCCGGAATCGGTGCGTTTGCAGGAGGCGGAGGCGCCCCGTTGTAGTTGCTCATGTATGTGCCTTTCCAGATTTCTTGTGCGCCTTAGAAAGGGTACCGGACGGCCGCTGCCCGCCCGCGTGTCGGGGCTGAATCTCGGTAACAGAACTCACGCGGAACCTCGCGAAAACTGTGGAGCTTAGTCCACCGGGAGGGTGGGGCCAAAAGCCAGCTTCGGCACAAAATACAAGGCGATCGCGGCAACAAGTGCCGTTACCCCGCAAATGGTCCACACCAACAAGTAGCCTTCCAACGGGGCAGCTGTGGAGCCAGCACCGGCAGTCAGCGAACCCAGTGCCTGTCCGGCAAGTGCAATGCCAAAGACGCAGGATGCGAAAGCTCCGCCCAAGGTCTTTGTGGCGTTGGTCAGCCCTGTCGCCATTCCGGTTTGTGTCAGCGGAGCAGCAGCCGCGGCGGCGGAAGGCAGGGCAGCCACCAGAGCCCCGCTGCCAATGCCGGCGATCGCCATGTTGGTGAGCACCTGCACCGTGGAATCGTGAAAAGGCAGGAACATCAGGTATCCCAGGGCAACCATGAATGCTGCGCCCATCAAGGTGATTCGTGGAGTGGTCCATCTGGTGACAACGGGGTAAAGGAGGGCACCGGCCAGCATGCCCAGCACGTACACGCCGATCAGAATCGACACCACGGAAGCGCTGGCACCGAGACCGTAGCCAACCTCGGCTGGGGCGGTGCGGGCGAAGGTGGACAGAGGCGCTTGCGCACCCAATACCGAGACGCCGAACAGGAACGCGGTCAATTGGACCGGCCACATACTGGGCTTCCTCAGGAGGCGGATGTCGATCAGCGGGTCCTTGTGGCCCAGTTCGTAGCGTGTGAAAGGAATCATGGCGGCAATTCCAAGCACCACGGCGGCCCACGCCCACCAGGTGCCTGGGCCGTTGATGCGCATGAAGGTCAGGCCGGCGGTGATCAGCAGCAGGCCGGTGGAGAGCAGGGTCAAGCCCATGAGGTCCAGCCTGCCACCCGTGCGGCTCTCGGATTCGGGAACACCGAACAGGATCACAAAGAAGCACAAGGTGACCGCGATGGCAGGAATCATAAGGGTCAGCCAGAGCATATCCGGCAGGGCGCCACCAATAAATCCACCGGCCAAGGCGCCAACAATCACGCCCAATTCCAGACCCGCCACGAGGATCCCCGCCGCTTTTCGTGTCAGCGCGGCACCGTCTAGCTGGTGGTGGGAGCGGCTGTAGATGAGCGCAATTTCCAGCGGCAGCCAGACAACGTAGAATCCCTGCAATGCCCATGCCGCCAGAAAGAACCAAAAGCTGGGGGCGAAGGCCACACCCCAGGACGCGGCCGCCGTCAATGCCGTGGAAATCAACAGCACTTTGCGGTGGCCCATCATGTCCCCCAGCTTGGCCAAGACAGGAACCACCAGGGCGGCGACCATGAGCTGTGCGGCTTCGAACCAGTTGACGTCGGCGTCGTGGATGCCAAGGTGGCGGGCAATGTCTGTCAGCAGCGGCGTGTAGTACCCCTGAAGGATGCCACTGGTGAGTTCAACCAGCACCAAGAATCCCACAACTGCTGTGGCGGTGGGTGCCAGGCGCAGGCCCCGCCCGTGCGTGCCGCGCTGGAATACAGCCATGGCTTGCCTCCAATTTTTCCGGTGCACGGCACTGTACGTCTTGTGGGCATACTAGTACCCGCGAGTAACCCAGCGCGCAGAAACATCCTTTATGTCAGCCGCGCGTGGTGTGCGGTGGCTTGCGAAGGCACAGGGAACATTTTGGACTGCTAGCGGGTTAGCCCTATATTAGATACAAACGCATATATCTCCCGGAGCCCCCTGCGCCCGGGAGTCAAGGAGCACACCATGCAGTTCGGAATTTTCAGTGTTGGCGACATCACCATGGATCCCACCACCGGGCGAACCCCCACCGAGCACGAGCGCCTCAAAGCCATTACCACCATCGCCAAACACGCTGAGGACATCGGCATGGACGTCTTTGCCACCGGCGAGCACCACAATCCGCCGTTCTACCCCAGCTCCCCCACCACCATCTTGGGCTATATTGCCGCCCAGACGAAGAAGATCATCCTCTCCACCAGCACCACGTTGATCACTACCAACGATCCCGTGAAGATTGCCGAGGATTTCGCCACCTTGCAGCATCTGGCCGACGGCCGCGTGGATCTGGTGTTGGGACGGGGCAACATGGGCGCTGTGTACCCGTGGTTTGGCAAGAACAATCAGGATTCAGTGGAACTGACGGTGGAAAACTATTCGCTGCTGCGCCGCCTCTGGGATGAGGAAGTGGTGAACTGGGAGGGCAAGTTCCGCACACCCCTGCGCGGCTTCACCTCCACCCCCCGCCCGCTCGACGGCGTTGCCCCCTTTGTGTGGCACGGCGCCATCCGCACACCCCAGGTTGCCGAAATTGCTGCGTACTACGGTGATGGCTTTTTCGCCAACAACATCTTCTGGCCCAAGGAGCACTACCAGCAGCTAATTGGCCTGTACCGCGAACGCTACGCTCACTACGGCCACGGCACACCTGAACAAGCAATTGTTGGCTTGGGTGGGCAGTTCTTTATCCGCAAAAATTCGCAAGACGCCGTGAATGAATTCCGCCCGTACTTTGATAACGCCCCGGTCTATGGCCATGGCCCGTCCCTGGAAGACTTCACCTCCCAGACCCCGTTGACGGTGGGCAGCCCACAGGAGTTGATTGACAAGACGTTGACGTTCCGTGACTACTTTGGGCACTACCAGCGCCAGCTGTTCTTGGTGGATCACGCCGGGCTGCCATTGAAGACCGTCTTGGAGCAGCTAGATCTCTTCGGTGCTGAGGTACTCCCCACCCTCCGTGAAGAATTTGCAACCAACCGGCCCGCGTCCGTCCCCGACGCACCCACCTTCGAAGCCCGGCGCCAGGGCGCGGCGGTAAGTTCCGGCGTCGCGCCTTCAACAACATCGATCAATCCTGCAGGAGTGAACTAAAGATGTCAGCCGCCGCACACCGCCGCCTCGCTACGGAATCCTGGGAGTCACTGCTGCGCACGCAAGTGGCCGTTATGCGCGAATTACACAAGGAGCCCAGTTTCAAAGAACTGGGCAGCCGGGAATACGACATTTTGTATAACTTAACGCGCTGCCCCAGCGGCTGGCTGCGGCTCAACGAGCTCAACGAGCATGTCTTGCTGACCCAGCCGAGCATTTCCCGCATGGTGGACCGACTCGAGGCGCGCGGGCTGATCCACCGCAAGACGGCGGAGGGCGATAGGCGCGGGGTGCTGATTGGGCTCACCGAGGAAGGCGCCGCGCTTCAAAAAGAGGTAGGGCGAGCGCATGTCAAGAACATCATGGAGCTGATGGAAGTGGCGCTCTCCGACGATGAAATGCGCACGCTGCTTGAGCTGACGAACAAAATCAGGGAGTCGGTGGCCAGCCGCTAGCTGCGTTCGCGTTCTCGCAGAGCTAGCTCGCGGCCCTGCAACAGCTCCCGGTAGAAGATAACTCCCGCGCCCAACGAACTGATGCGGACCCGTTCATTGACGGCGTGGAGGGAGGCACGGTCGCCAGCGTCCATCAGGAGCGGTGAAAACCTGTAGACGGCTGGCGAAATGGTGGTGAAGTGGCGTGAATCGGTGGCACCGGTCTGAATGTACGGTGTCACCACAGCCTCCGGATAGGAACGTGTTACCGCAGCACTGAGCAGGGCGAATTGTTCGTTGGTGAAGGAAGAGATGGGTGAGGGGTCATGCCCGGAAATCACTCTGAGCTCCACCTGTGGATCGTCGATGATGGCGCGGATATGTGCCACAACTGACTCAACACTCTCCCCCACGGCAATGCGAATGTTGGCGTTGGCGCGCGCAGTTGAGGCCAACACGTTGGCAGCCTTGCTGCCCTCCAGCATGGTCACGGCCACAGTGGTGCGGGTCAACGCCCGGGTCTCATCACCCACTACCCCAAATACCTGGGTCAGCAGGGACTTGAACATCCACATATTCTCTGTCACAAGCCGCATTGCAAAGCTGCTCTCAAGTCCTATGCGCCGCATCATTTCAACGATGGGCGCCGGCATGGAGCCAGGAAAGGGGGACTCTTCCAAGGCCACAATGGCTTGGGCTAAACGAACTGTGGCGCCCATTTTCGGCGGTGTCGAGGCATGCCCGCCAGCGCCCCTGGTGAGCAGTTCCAGATCCAAAATGCCCTTCTCAGCCACACCAATGACAGCCGCAGGGACCTTCAAGCCAGGGAACGCATCGAGAGCTACCGCGCCGCCTTCATCAAGGACCAGCCACGGCGCAACACCCCGGGCGGAAAGCAGCGCCACTGCCGCCTGGGCACTGTCGCCAGCGGTTTCCTCGTTGTTGCCAAAGGAGAGGTAGAGATCGTCAGTGGGCACAAACCCCTCCTCCAACAAGGATTCGACGGCGTTCATGATCACCACCAGCGCCCCCTTGTCATCCAGGGCCCCGCGACCCCACACATAGCCGTCCGTCTGAAGTCCTGAGAATCCAGGGTGCGTCCAGGCATCACGGGAATCCACGGGAACCACGTCATAGTGGGCCATCAAGACTGTGGGACGCGCCGGCGCATCCCCCCCGCGTCCTGCCCAGCGGAACAGGAGTCCTTGGCCGTTCACAAACTCCCGGGTCAAGGATGAGTGCACTCTGGGAAATAGCCGTTCCAACGCCGCGATGAAGCCAGTGAACTGGTCCAACTCAATCTGATCGCGGGCAGTGGAGAAGACGGTGCGGAAGCGGATCAATTCGCTGAGCTGATCTGCGGCACCTTGGGCGTAGTGCGCACCAATATCTCCGGTTGGCTCTGCTGCGCCAAAGTCACCCGGCGGCGTTCCCGGCCCTGCCCGGAGTGCGCGGGCACCGATGACGGCTGCTGCACCGGCAGCCCCAACCGAGAATGCGGCAGTCAAAGCACGGTTCAGCATTTTTGTGTTTCCCTTAGCCATGTCAGGGAGTCTATGCCACGTGACTGTGAGCACACCCGCCCGCCGGAGGTAGGATGTCCTCATGACTTTAGTGCCCTACCGCCTTGCCCGTGTCCGCCCCCTTGAGGCCGCAGCGCAGAACCCAGGGCGGCGCAGTGCCGCACCGCCCCCACTGCCCGAGCAATTTTTTATCCGCAATGATGCGGCTGATTTCACCAGCCCGGAAGGGCAGATCTGGCACGTCGTGGAGACCCCGTTCCCCACCTCCGCCGCCAACCAGAACAGTGCCGCCCGTGAGGGCTGGACCCTGGGCGCAACGCTCACTGAGGACGAATTCACGTTCCTGGCTCCTTGCGCCCCGGTGAATGTTTTTGGCATGGCGCACAACACCGGCGCCCCCGGCCGTGCCCTTGATCCGCAGGCGTTCCACAAGGCGGCCAGCTCCGTGATTGGCCCAGGCGAGGCAATCAAGCTGAGCCCTACGGTAGGTTACGTTGATCCTGAGGCCGAGCTGACAATTGTCATTGGCCGGCCTGCCAAGAACCTGTCGCTGGAGAGTGCCCGCAGCGCCATCCTCGGCTTCACCATTGGCAATGATGTCTCCGCTCGTGATGCACAAAAATCCGATGAACTGTGGATCAGCGCCAAGAGCCCGGACACCTTCACCCCGCTTGGCCCCTGGATTGTGGTGGGCCTGGCGGACGACGGCGTGCCCATCAGCATTGTGCACAACGGAACCCAGCTGGCCCCCGCCTCGAGTGACGATCTGGGCTGGGGTGTGGATGAGATCCTGGTGTATCTGAGTAGCTTCATGACCTTGCAGCCCGGTGATGTGATCCTCACCGGATTCCCGGCCGAGTGCCGGCAGATCAGCCCAGGTGACGAGGTTGTTTGCTGTGTGGGTGGGATTGGCGAGCTGCGCAACCCCGTGGTGGCTGGGCCTTGACCGGCCTCTGGCCCACCAGTGAAACTCACGGCTGAAACTCACAGGCAACGTTCTTGGTGCTGATTGGGAGTTCACACAGTCAGCTGGCAGAATTTAGTTAGTTATGGCAACTACAACAACTCCGGAGCCACTCCCCGCCGAGCCTGTCATCACAGGCCGCGGGGTTTCTGGTGTGCTCAAAAGCTGGTGGCAGCACCATCCTGCCCTATCCCAGCAACTGCGTGGCTTTGCTGTTGTTGCCCTCATTTGCACCGTCATCTCCATGACGATTTTTGCCATCCTGCGCCCCACCACGGGAAACCAGTGGGCCAACGTCATTTCCTTGGTGTTGTGCTCATTCCTGAACACGGAACTTAACCGGCGCATGAGCTTTGGCGTGAGCGGGCGCCACTTGTGGTGGCGGGACCAGCGCCGAGGAATCTGGGTCATGCTGCTGGCCTTGACCATGACCAGTGGCAGCCTGTGGGCGCTCCATGAGATAGCCCCACAGGCCTCCCTCGTGGTGGTACTTGCCGTGATTGTTCTGGGCAATGTGGCCTCAGCCGTCAGCCGGTTTCTGCTGCTGCGCTACTGGATTTTCCGCAGGGTCCGCCACGGCAACCCTGCGTAAGGTCCATTAGAACCTTGGAAAGGCCGCCGCGGGAACCGGGTTGGTGACTTTGCAGCCTGGTCCACTCCACGGTGAACCCAAAAACCCCTCTAACGCCCGCCAACAGTTTGCTCTAATTCGCCCCACGGGCAGGGAACATGTTTGGATGAGAGAACTCTCATCCCCGCCTCATGTGGCTGGCACCGTCATGCGAAAGGATTGGGGCATGCAGATTCCACGGTTCATCCTCATCACCTTCCTGGCCGTGCTGGTGGGTGGAACCACGCTGGCCACCACACTGCTAGTTTCAAGTTCCGAACCCGAGCTGGGCGAAAGCATCGTGGTCACCCCCGCGTGGACCCCGCCCACAGGGAAGATCACGAGTGAGCCCTCTGCCAGCAATCCGCCCGCGAGCACGTCCCCTTCCAGCACCCCGACAGAGGGCAATCTTCCACCGGAGCTCCCGGCCGCACCCTTACCCATAATCGTTCCACCGCCGAACCCGGTGCCCGCAAGGCCCCTCCCACCATCGAATGGGGCCATCGAAGTTCCCGTCTGCGCACCGCTGGCAGGGGACGAGGATTGCGATGACGATTGGGAAGACTACTGGGACGACTATTGGGATGACTATTATGATGACTAATCGAGGCGGGCGAGCTCCCCGCCAGCACCCAACGGCTCGTGAACCTCGTACTCCGAGCGCCAGGGCGCGGATTATTGGCGCCATGGTGCTGCTGCTGACCCTCGCGTTCGCGGCGTCCATTGTGCTCTCGGCACAGATCCTCAATGCCCGTATAGATGCGCTGCTGGATGGCCGGCTCACTCATGCGGCCACGAGTTTGCGCACCTTTGCAGCGTCTTCGGCAGCCGACTCCGAGTTCACCTCCGATGATCTGCTGACCCGGTACTTACAAGACACCGTGCCCAATAACGCCGAGACTGCCTTTAGCCTGCTGGGGAATGCACCGCACCGGCGCATGGCCGGGGACCCTCCCGTGCGTCTGGACAGGGACCCGGTGTTCTTAGCTCTCGTGGGAGGCCATGATGAACCTGTTTACGGGCGGTACAAGTCAGCTGCCGGAGAAGTAGCCTACGCTGTGCTACCGGTGCAGGTGGAGGGCGATCCGCAGCTTGGGGCCGTGATCAGTGTGCAATTCCGCAATGAACTTGCCGCGCCGCTTTTTAGTTCACTGAGAATTTTCGCCCTCTCCGGCGTTCTGGCTGTCATTGGCGCCGGCATTACCAGCTGGCTCATTGCCGGGCGCGTGTTGGCACCCCTGCGGCAAGTTCGTGAGACCGCCGAGACCATCAGTGAGACTGACCTGCAGGGCCGGATTGAGGTGAACGGCCGTGATGATGTTGCCGCCCTCGCCAGCACGTTCAACCGCATGCTGGACCGTCTCGAGATGGCCTTTGCCACACAGCGTCAATTCGTGGACGACGCCGGACACGAGTTGCGCACGCCCATCACCGTGATCAGGGGTCACCTTGAGATGATGAGTGAGGACCCGGCTGAGCGCGCCGACACCGTAGCCCTGGTCACCGATGAGCTTGACCGTATGAGCCGGATTGTCAATGACCTGTTGTTGTTGGCGAAGTCCCAACAGCCCGATTTCCTCATGCCGCAAAACGTTGAGCTCATGGACTTGGTAGTGGATGCGCTGAGCAAGGCCCGCATACTCGGCCCACAGCACTGGGCCATCGATGAACTCGCTGAGGGCCAAGTGGTTGCCGACGGCCAGCGTCTAACCCAGGCCCTCATGCAGTTGGCAGCCAACGCCGTGGCCCACACCCCGCACACAGGCACCATTGCTTTTGGCTCCAGACTGGACCCTGCCCACCAGCTAGAACTTGATTCCGTCCACCGCAACGGCACCCTGTTGTTGTGGGTGCGGGATACCGGATCGGGGATAGCCGTGGAGGAACAAGATGGCATCTTTGACCGTTTCCACCGTGGTTCTGGCCGCCGTCAAAGCGCTGGTGCGGGGCTGGGCCTGGCCATCGTCAAATCCATTGCCGATGCCCATGGCGGTACGGTTTCCGTCCTTAGCGCACCGGGCGCGGGAGCCACCTTCACCCTCACACTGCCCATCCAGCTTCCGCAGGAAGAAAGCGATGAGCCACTGAAACCGGGCACAGCACGCGTTGGAGAACTTGCACACATTTTTAATGAAACCGGAGAGCACTAAATGAAACGCATCCTGATCGCAGAAGATGAAGCCCGCATCGCAACCTTTGTACAAAAGGGGTTGAACGCCGAGGGCTATGTCACACATGTTGTTACTGACGGACAGTCAGCCTATGAAGAGGCCCGCTCCTACGCCTATGACCTGCTGATCCTGGATATTGGCCTGCCGGTCATGGACGGGCTATCGGTGCTGCACAGGCTGCGTCAAGACCTGGTGGACATCCCCGTGCTGATTCTCTCAGCCCGCAGTAGCGTGGAGGACAAGGTGGCCGGTCTGGGCGGCGGGGCGGATGACTACCTGCCCAAGCCGTTTGCTTTTGAGGAATTGCTGGCCCGGGTCCGGTTGCGCCTGCGCGGGCATGTCATGGAGGAGGCAACCGTCTTGACGGCAGGGACCATGATCCTGGACCTGCGTACCCGCCGCGCCCTAGTTGACGGTGTTGCCAAGGATCTCAGCGCCCGCGAATTCGCCCTGGCCGAGACCTTGTTCCGGCACCGGGACCAGGTGCTTTCCCGTGAACAGCTGCTCTCCCAGGTGTGGGGCTTTGACTTTGACCCCGGCTCCAACATTGTGGATGTCTACATCAGGTACCTGCGTAAAAAGTTCGGCGCCGAGCGCATTGAGACGGTCCGCGGCATGGGGTACAGGCTCAAACTGGACTGATGCGGAGTTCATGAGAGGGCTCTCATTTCCGTCTCCTTTTTCTCTCATACGCGTACTGAACAGTAGTGATTAGGAAATCAATCACTCGTTTAGGAGCCCTCATGTTCAATCTGTGGATTGCACTGGCAGCAAACCTTGTCTGTATCACCGTTCTGGTCTACGCCGTCTACTTCCCCCGCTACCAGCGCCGCGACCTGGCCATCGCCTACGTATGCCTGAACGTGGGCATCATGCTGGTCACCATGCTCTTGTCCGGAAGTGGGGCCGGCATGGGCCTGGGCCTGGGATTGTTTGGCGTACTCTCCATCATCCGGCTCCGCTCGGATACCCTGACCCAGGGCGAGATCGGCTACTACTTCGCCGCACTGGTCCTCGGTTTGATGAACGGCCTGCACCCGGACCCGGCCTGGCTCTCCCCCGTTCTCTCCGCGGCACTGGTGGCTGTGCTCTACCTCGCCGATCATCCCCGGATCGCACCGCGCACCCGCCGCCAGAGCATCACCTTGGACCGCGCCTACGCCAATGAGGTGGAACTGCGTGACGCACTCGAGTCATTGCTGGGCGGGCCCGTCACCCGCATCGAAGTGATCTCGTTGGACGTTGTGCGTGACATGACCGTGGCCGACGTCCGCTACAAGACCCCCACCCCCGCTGCCCTGGCCGCCAAGTCTTCAGCATCCATCGGGAGCACCGAATCCAATCCGATGGCGGGCACAGAGCCGGCCTTGAGCACGGCGGACCTTGAGGCTGTGCTCTTTGATGCGAGCGATGCCACCTCAGCAGCAGCGCCGCTCCATGCGCAGTCACATTCATGACCTGCGCAGAAGTCCTCGAGGCCGGTGCCGGCCAGCGCCGTCCCATCAGCCTCGCGGAGGTGAATGAGGAAGCTGCGCTGCAGCGCCGCGTAGATAAAAAGTTCCTGCTGACCAGCAACGAACTGGCCACCCTCATGGCGGCCTTGGACGACGATTTCGCCATCATGGAAATCGGCCAGCGCCGCATCTTCGGCTACAGCTCCACCTACTTCGACACCCCAGATCTGGACCAGTTCCGGGCCCACCGCCAGGGCCGGCGGCGCCGTTTCAAGGTCCGCACCCGCACCTACCTGGATTCCGGATTGTGCATGTTTGAGGCCAAGTTGAAGGGTCTGCGCGGGGAAACGGACAAGTACCGGATCCCCCACCCGTTGGATGAGCGCACCACCATGAACCACGACGACGAGGCATTCTTGGCCGAGCTGCTCGAGACTGAATACGGGATCCCCATGCCCGCTCTGAACCCGGTCATGACCGTGGACTACCGCCGAGGCACGCTCGTCAACCCGCACAGCCGCGAAAGGCTCACCTGCGATGTGCAGTTGGTGTGCAAAGACCAGGACCAGGAAGTGGCCGGGCCTGACCTGGTGGTGGTTGAAACAAAGTCAGCCGACGGGCGCGGGGTTGCTGATCGGGTCCTGGCCGAGATGGGCATCCGGGACCTGAGCATGAGCAAGTACTGTGTGGGCATCGCCTTGCTCCACCCCAATCTTCCGGCTAACCGCTGGAATCGGATATTGCGCAATCGCTTCGACTGGGACAGGGCCCCGGCCTTCGCCAACTAGCGAACCGAAGTTAGCTCAGCCGTAATACCCGCGCCACGGCGGCCACCAGTTCGGTGGCCGCCGTCGCCAATTCACCAGACTGCACGTCAGCAGGAAAACTAAAGCGTAGGGCCGTCTGGGCCACACCCCGCTCGAACCCCATGGCGCTCAGTACTGCCGACGGCTCATCGGAGCCTGCCGCACAGGCCGAGCCCGATGAGCACACAATCCCGCGCCTCTCCAACTCCAGCAGCACCGATTCCCCACTGGTGCCAGCAAAACAGAAGGAAGCCACATGGGGCAGCCGCCTGGTTGGATGCCCCGTCAGTTCCCCACTGGGCAGCTCGCCCAGAACTTGCTCGATGAACTCCGCCCGCAGAGCAGTGACACGTATGGCCGCGGCCTCCCGCCCCTGTTCCGCCAGTGTCAACGCCGTGGCCAGGGCAACGGCAAAAGCCACGTTCTCTGTCCCGGAACGTCCCCCGCGTTCCTGACCGCCGCCATGGATGAGCGGCTCATAGCGGGTGCCGCCCTTGATATAGAGCAGGCCTACCCCCTTGGGCGCACCGATCTTGTGCCCCGATAAGCTCATGGCTGTGACACCCAAGGCGCCCACCTGTAACGGCAGCCAGCCCGCCGCCTGGACGGCGTCGCTATGCAGTGGCACCCCTGCGGCGGCGGCCACAGCGGCCAACGCCGGAAGGTCTTGAACCGTCCCCACCTCATTGTTGGCGTACATGATGGAGGCAACAGCCACCCCGCCCGCACTGCCGGAATCCAGCAGTGCGGCAAACACGCCAGGATCCACCAGAGCACTGGAATCCACCGGCACCACTTCCACTACAAAACCGTGCACGCGGCGCAAGTACTCGGCCGATTCCACAATGGCCGGGTGTTCCACGGCGCTGATGAGCACCCGGTTCAATTGGGGGTTGGCTGCACGGCGGGCCAACGCGATGCCCTTCAAGGCAAGATTGTCTGCCTCGGTTCCCCCGGAGGTAAAGGTGAGCTCCTCGGGGTGGCAACCCAACGCCGTCGCACATTGCTCTCTAGCGTTAGCCAACGCGGAGGCTGCCAACTCCCCCAGCTCGTGGTGGCTGGAGGGGTTGCCGAACTGGTTGGTCAGGAACGGGAACATGGCTTCGATGACCTCCCGCCGGACGGGGGTAGTGGCAGCCGCGTCGAGGAAGATCACTGTAGTTCCACCGCAATATCAAGGCCCAGATCCAGGGCACGTACGCTGTGGGTCAGGGCGCCGACGGAAATGATGTCCACACCCGTGCGGGCAATGCCGGCGATGGTTGAAAGATTCACGTTGCCGCTGGCCTCCACCAAGGCGCGGCCGGCCACCAACGCCACACCCTCCACGAGTTCTGCATTGCTGAAGTTATCCAGCATGATGGTGTCCACGCCAGCAGCCAGCACGGGCTCAACTTGCTCCAACGCATCCACCTCAACCTCAAAATGCACGGTGTGCGGTAGCTGGGCACGGACGGCTGCGAGCGCCGCCGTCAATTTGGTGGTGTCCCCGCCGGTCAGCACGGCCAGGTGGTTGTCCTTGGCCAGCACGGCGTCTGAGAGCGAGAACCGGTGGTTGTGCCCGCCGCCGCAGCGCACCGCGTAGCGTTCCAGGATGCGCAGTCCAGGGGTGGTCTTTCGAGTATCCGTGACACGCGCCTTGGTGCCTTCAATGAGGGCAGCGTACTCCGCGGTCTGGGTGGCAATGGCGCTCATGCGCTGGGTCAAATTCAGCGCAATCCGCTCCGCCGTCAGCACCGCGCGCGCCAGCCCTGTCACGGACATGAGCCGCTGCCCTGCGGCGAATCGTGCGCCGTCGGCAGTGAGCTGTTCCACGTGCGCACCCGGGTCTTGCAGAAGCATAGCGGCCGTGAACACCTCACCTCCGGAGAAGATGCCAGGTTCGCGCGCCACCAGCCAGGCCGTGGCCCTCGCCTCGGCCGGAAGCAGCGTGGCCGAGGTAATGTCCCCATACGGGGCGTCTTCGGCGAACGCCCTCAGGAGAATCTCCGCCACGGCGTTACCTGGCAGCGGCGGAAGCCACGCAGTGGTGTGCAAGTCTGTGGCCTCTACGGCAGGTACGACGGCGTTCATACTGTTTCGCTTTCACGCTGGAATTTGACGGGGTTCATGTGGGAGACGGTGGCAGCCCGGTGCTGGAAATCCCTCGCCGCAGCATGGGAGGAGGAGGCGGTGCGGGAGGAGGCGGTGCGGGTCCTGATCGGAGGGTCCGTGAAATCAGCACGGAAGTGGGCACCCACGGAGTTCTCCCGGCTCAGTGCCGCATGAACCAAGAGCTGCGCCACGGTGAGCAAGTTCAACGCCTCGGCTTCTTCACGGCTAGGGACCGCGGTCCGGGCGGGCATCTCTCGCTGCGCGCGCCACCCTGCCAGGACCTCTGCGGCATGGCGCAGGCCCTGCGCATCCCGAAACACCCCGGCATGAGCACTCATCAGGGCCTGCAAGGTGTCCTTGCTAAAAGTAAGCGCATCCGCGTGGACGGATAATGGCGTTGCCCCGCCAAGCTGCATCTGGGCATGACTGTACTGGGCATGACTGCTTTGGGCGCCAACATTTCCCGTGCCAGCAGCCATTTCACGCAGGAAGGCATCCACAGCTCGGCGGCCAAACACCAAGCCTTCCAGAAGTGAGTTTGAGGCAAGCCGGTTGGCTCCGTGCACTCCGGTGCAGGCTGCTTCTCCGGCCGCATAGAGTCCGTGCAAGGAAGTTTCGCCATCTTGATTGGTGGCGATGCCGCCCATCCAGTAGTGCGCGGCCGGGGTGATGGGCAGCCACTCCCGTGTCCAGTCGAAGCCCAGCGCCTGTGTCTTGGCAGCAATGGTGGGGAAGCGGCGGCTTAGATAACCCGCCCCCTGCGCCTGCTCAATGCCTGTTGCATCGAGGTAGACGGATTGGCCGTCCCTGCCGTTGCGCAGGTGGGCGGCAATGCTGCGGGACACCACATCACGGGGCGCAAGATCGCCGTCGGGGTGGTATCGAAGCATGAACGCCTCACCCGCAGCATCTCGCAGAACGGCGCCTGCACCTCGGACGGCCTCGGAGATCAGGAAATTCTCCCCCACGGCAAGTGCCGTGGGATGGAACTGGAAATATTCGAGATCAGCCACCACGGCCCCGGCACGCCAGGCGAGGGCAACGCCGTCGGCCGTGGCCACGGCGGGATTGGTGGTCGCTGCGAAAAGCTGCCCGGCTCCCCCGGTGGCGAGCAGCACGGCGTCGGACCTCAAATCAATCATGCCGGGCTCACCCTGTGGGAGCTCGCGGTGGTACCGCACACCCTTGACACTGCGCTCTAGGACACTGTGCTCCAGGACACTGCGCCCTAGGACACTGTGCTCCAGGGCGGCACCCTCCAGAACCAGCAGATCATGCACGAAGGCGTGTTCCACAAGCGTTACGGCGCCGCGTGCTGCGGCAGCCCGGACGGCCTTGATCAGCCCGTTGGCGATGGCGGCGCCCGTGGCATCACCTCCCGCGTGCAGGATACGGGCCGCGGAGTGGGCGCCTTCCAGGCCCAGCGCCCTGCGACCGCTGGCGTCACGGTCAAAACGGACACCAAAATGCTCGATCGCGGCAATGTCACCCGCCGCCTCCGTGCATAGAATACGTACGGCCTCGGGGTCGCACTCTCCGGCACCGGCCTTGAGGGTGTCGGCAATGTGCGCCTCGACGGTGTCGCCCGGGGCGGCAGCGCCGTCTGGCAATACGGCGCAGATCCCGCCCTGCGCCTGATGGGTGTTGCTCTGCGCGAGCGCACCCTTGGTCAGCAGCGTGACCTGAACCCCGGCCTGGGCCGCGAGCAAGGTGGCGTAGAGGCCGGCCACCCCGCTGCCAACAACCACCAGGTGGCGGGCGCTCATGCGCGTGCTGCGCTGCGTGGTTTGGCGGCGAGCATCCGCTCAAGCGCAATCCGGGCGTTGACGGCCGTGGTTTCCGGGACGGTGATTTGGTTGCGCACCTCACCGGCCACCAGGCCTTCCAGCACCCAGGCCAGGTAGCCGGGGTGGATGCGGTACATGGTGGAGCAGGGGCAGATCACCGGGTCCAGGCAGAAGATGGTGTGCTGCGGGTACTGTGCCGCGAGCCGGTTGACCATGTTGATCTCGGTGCCAATGGCAAAAGTGGTGCCGTCCGGGGCGCCCTGGATGGCTTTGAGAATGTAGTCTGTGGATCCTGCCTCGTCGGCGGCATCCACGACCTCCATGGGGCATTCGGGGTGCACAATCACGCGCAGGCCGGGGAAGTCCGCGCGTGCCTTCTCAATCTGGGCCACCGTGAAGCGCTTGTGCACGGAACAAAATCCCTGCCACAGCACTACTTTCGCGGCCTCCATGACCTGCTGACTGTTGCCTCCCAAGGGCAGCCGCGGATTCCACAACGGCATCGCCTCCAACGGGATGCCCATGGCCTTGGCGGTGTTGCGGCCCAGGTGCTGATCGGGGAAGAACAGTACGCGCTGGCCGCGCTCAAAGGCCCAGTCCAGCACGGTGGAGGCGTTCGAGGAGGTACACACAATCCCGCCGCGCTCCCCGCAGAACGCTTTGAGCGCTGCCGAGGAGTTCATGTAGGTGACGGGGATAACCGGAACCCGGCCCTCGGCGTCGGGCTCTGTACCGTAGAGCGCCTCCAATTCCGCCCAGCACGCCTCAACGGAAGGTAGATCCGCCATATCTGCCATGGAACAGCCAGCTGCCAGGTTCGGCAGAATCACGCTCTGGTGGCTGCCGGAGAGCATATCTGCCGTCTCGGCCATGAAGTGCACGCCGCAAAACACAATGGCTTCGGCTTCGCTGCGGTTCTTCGCGGCGTTGGCGAGTTGGAAGGAGTCCCCCACGAAGTCCGCAAACGCCACCACTTCATCACGCTGGTAGAAATGCCCCAGTACCACCACGCGTTCCCCAAGTTCCGCTTTCGCGGCACGGATTCGCCCCTCAAGCTCGGCGTCAGAGGCGTCCTTGTACTCCTGCGGCAGCTGCCCCTGCACGGGAGTGGCGGCCGGGGCCGTGTCCTCATTGGAGGCGCCGGGGCCGTAGCCCGGTGTACCGGCGAGTGCCTCGGCGAGATCGAACTCCCAGGGGCCCTGGACCAGATCCTCGTCACAGCTTTCCTGCGCCCGGCCCGGCTGGCCTGGGATGTGGGACTGGGCAGCTTCGGCCTGCTCTCGGGTTATGAGCTGGATGGTGGTGTTCACGGATGACATGGCGTGCTCCAAAGGGTTGAGGCAGTGAGGATTGCGTGCGTGGGGCTGAGTCTGGTGGTTGATTCTGGTACTTGATTCTGGGCCGTGCCTGCTGGTGGTGCGGGAGGGTTGACCTTG
Organism: Arthrobacter sp. UYCu511; assembly: GCF_040547105.1. Lineage (NCBI taxonomy): Bacteria > Bacillati > Actinomycetota > Actinomycetes > Micrococcales > Micrococcaceae > Arthrobacter > Arthrobacter sp. UYCu511. The sequence continues at coordinate 148,119 of NZ_JBEPPB010000006.1, read as the reverse complement.
AGGCTAGAGGGTGGGCGGCGGGTGCCCTGGCGGGCCTGCTCTTTCCAGGAGGGGTTGCTCCAAGAGATGGGTTTTCACCAGGTGATTGTTGGTGCCGCTGTAGCGGTAGAGCCGGGGCGGGCGGTGCTTGCCGCCTTGTAAAAACTCGTCGGTGGGTTCAATGCCTGCTGTCTGCTTGAGCTGGCGGCGGAAGTTGGCCGGGTCAACGCTGCGGTTCAGCACGGCTTCGTAGACCTCACGGACCTGAGCCAAGGTGAACTTTTCGCCGAGTAGATGGTACGCAATGGGACCGTATTCCATCTTGTTGCGCAAGCGCCACAGTGCGTATTTGACGATCTCATTGTGGTCAAAGGCCAGTTCTTGCAATCCGTCGGCCCGGAACCACTGAACGTTCTCCGATTCTTCTGCCTGTTCGGCCTCGGTGGACTGCACCAGAGCCCAGTACACAATCGAGACCACGCGCTGACTGGGCGAACGGTGCAAGCCGCCGAAAGCGTAGAGCTGCTCAAGGTAGCTAGGTGCAAGGCCGGTGGTGTCCTGCAGGTTCCGAGCCGCCGCATCCAGCAGCGATTCGGCCTGTGTCAGGGGTCCGCCCGGCAACGCCCACAGCCCTTTAAAAGGTTCGCGAATGCGTTTGACCAGCGGCAGCCACAGCGTGGGCCGTCCTGAAGAAACACTGGGGCGGAGAGCAAAAATGACGGTCGAGATGGCCAGTGCAGGGGGCTGCGCCAGGCGTTCGCTGACATTAGCTGCAGCCACTAAGGGCACTCGTTCCATGCCGCTCACCTCATTTCCCGACCCAACAAACCAGTTAGAGTCATATTGACTACAACTGATTCTACGGCCACAGGTGTCTTAGAAACAAATCTTTTACGCCAGAGGACCCGTCCATAGCGGCTCCGGAACCCGTCAAACTTGGACTATCCCCGCAAACAGCAACCGGACCGGCACCCGGACCTGCACCCGGACCGGCACCACCTAATTTATTCCGTTAGCCAAAGGTGAATTACCCTTGACAAGGATCAAAATTCTTTCATCGTCGGCCAAATGTGGCCAGCTCCACTAACGAAGGCCATCCCTTTCATGAACCCCCAAACGGAAGTTGCCACGGTTGCGCCTGTCACAACAGGCCTGGGCAACTCACTCAAACAACGCCAACTGACCATGATGGGTCTTGGCAGTGCAATTGGCGCCGGACTTTTCCTAGGCTCCGGCGAGGGGATCATGAAGGCTGGACCGGCCGTGCTGATTTCCTATCTGGTGGCCGGCACCTTGATCATTTTGGTCATGTGGGCCTTGGGTGAGATGGCCGCAGCCAACCCCAACTCCGGCGCCTTTTCCGTCTACGCGGAAAAGGCTATGGGCAAGATTGCTGGGGCAACGGTCGGCTGGCTGTGGTGGCTGCAGCTGGTGGTAGTGATTGCCGCCGAAGCGCTCGGGGCAGCCGCGCTACTCGTCACGATTTGGCCGGTTTTGCCGGTCTGGGCCTTGACATTGATCTTCATGGTGGTCTTCACAGCCGTCAATCTGACAAGTGTCAAAAACTACGGCGAGTTTGAATTCTGGTTTGCCCTGCTCAAGGTTTCCGCGATTGTGCTTTTCCTGCTCTTTGGCATCGCCTTGCTGCTGGGCCTGATCCCCGGCACCACATCCCCTGGCCTGGGCAACTTCGTCAACAACGGCGGATTCGCACCGAACGGCATGGCGGGCATCGCAACAGCACTGTTTGTTGTGGCCTTCGCGTTCGGCGGCACCGAAATTGTGGCTGTTGCCGCCGCCGAGACGCCCAACCCGGAACGCAGCGTTGGAGTGGCGGTGCGCACTGTTGTGTGGCGTATCTTGGTGTTTTATGTAGGCTCCGTGTTCGTCATCATTGCCGTTCTGCCGTGGACCTCCAAAGCATTGCTTTCTCCCTTTGCCGGCGTGCTGAACGTTGCCGGACTTCAATGGGCTGGCACAGTCATCACTTTGGTGGCCGTGGCTGCACTGCTCTCAGCCCTTAACGCCAACCTGTACGGGGCATCGCGCATGATTTACTCACTCGCCGAGCGCGGTGAGGCACCCCGGCTTTTTGCGCGCACCAACACTCGTAGAGTCCCCGTTCCGGCAGTGGCGATGTCCGTGGCGTTCGGCTTCGTGACAGTTGTCTTGGAAATCCTGTACCCCGACACCGTCCTGAAGGCATTGTTGAACTTGGTGGGATCCACCTGCCTGATCATTTGGGGTTCGGCGCTGCTTTCACAATTCATCCTGCGCCGCCGGGCAGACAGTGACGGAACGCCCTTGCCACTGCGCATGCCCGGATTCCCGTACCTTTCAATTGCCGGGCTGGTGCTGCTGGCGGCCATCTTTGCCGTCGGATTCAGCGATCCCACCAGTGCAAAGCAACTCCTGAGCACCTTCAGTCTGGTGGTTGTTATCGCTTTGCTCAGCCATTTCTCGCACCGCCGCCAAAAGGCACGGGCAGCCGCACAGCCTTAGATCGGGTCCACGCGGCGCCCGCGCCACTGTACTCAAAGGCGAACCTAGGGCAGGCACGCTACGTTTTCGCTATTGTTGACGTACGACGGCGGCACGGACCGCTGCGGGAAAGGCTCACCCCATGTCCTCACCAGGCAAGATGCCCTCACCCGGCAAGCACGCTGCAATAACTTCTCCGCACAGCATTGAAGGCGTCCAAGCCGGACTCCACGTTGTTAGCTTTGAAGCTACGGAGCCTGTTCCCCTGCCTCCCGTGCTGCTGATCCACGGTTTTGCTTCATCCGTTGAATTGAACTGGGTCAAGACAGGCTGGGTCACCGCCCTCAATCAGGCCGGGCGCCGGGTGATTAGCGTTGACCTGCCAGGCCATGGCGGCAGCACCGCACCCTACGATCTGGACTCCTACACACCAGGGAAGATCCGCGCCGATCTGCTCCAAGTCCTCATTGATCAAGGTGTGCGTCCCCGAGTCGATGCAGACCCCACCAGCGGGGTCGATCTCATTGGGTACTCACTGGGGTCCCGCTTAGCGTGGGAGTTTGGTGCAACTCAGTCCGAACTGGTGCGCAAGATGGTGTTGGGCGGCCCTAACCCGGAGGATCCCTTGGCCGATTTTGATTTACGGGCAGCACAAGACTTCCTCAATGACGGCACGCCCATTGCCGATGCTTCAACGGCCTGGCTGCTGAACATGGCGCAGGTGATTCCCTCCAACGATATTTTTGCGCTCCTGTCCCTGATTCAGGCGGTGAAAATGGAGCCGTTTGATCCCACCGACGCCGTACCTTCCATGCCCATCCTTTTGGTGGCCGGCAGTCTCGATGAACGTGCCCGCAGCATGACCCGGTTGGCGGAGCTGAGCCCCGGAAGCAAACAGTTGGTGATCCAGGGACGAACCCATAACAACACGGTGACCTCACGCGAGTTCAAGGATGCCGCCTTGAGCTTCTTGAGCTAGGTGCTAGGTGTTTGAGTGCTGTGCCTGCTGGCGCTTGCGCAGCACCATCACGGAGAGCAGGCCCAGCACAACGAGCGCCGTGGCTGCCATGATCGGGACTAGAAACGCCGCCGAATACCCCTGATTCTGGGCCAATGAACCTGACAGCGCTGATCCCAGTGCGGTCCCGGCAACAATGCCGCTAGAGAGCGCCGTCATGACGGTGCCCATCCATTGCTGCGGCGCCACCATGCTGCCCACGCTGAAGATGGACACCATGACAGGGCCCACGGGGAGGCCCATGAGCAGCAGCACCCACACCATCTGGCCCAGAGATTGGGGAACTAGGAAAAGGAAAGCCCCGCCCGCCATCAACGTGGCCATCAGTACCCAGCGCCACGCGTACGTGAATTTCGTGGACCAGTAGGCCACCGACAACGCCGTCACAGCAGAACTGGAGCCCATGATGGCGTACATCAGCCCCGCCTGGTCCACCGAGCCGTGAACGCCGGTAAAAGCGGTCAAAGAAGTTTGAGCCGATCCGAAGAAGGTTCCCATGGCGAGCATCCCTGCCACGGGGACAGCAACTAGGAGCCAGTTGGGTTTCTCTTTCGCCACATAGCCAGCATTGCCCACGGTGCTGCTGGCGGCAGTGCGCGGCCCCACGGATTCCACGGTGTGGTGTAAGGCAAAAAGGGTCACCAGAACCACTGTCATAATGGCGGCCAATGCCAGCGGCAACCAAGGTGCCACCAGCGAGGCGAGCAGACCTACCAGAGCCGGGCCCAACACAAAAGTAATCTCATCTGCCGTGCCCTCCAGGGACAGCGCCGTATCCACGGCTGGACCACGCTGGTTGGCGGGTAGTTTCTTACTCAGAGCCATCCACCGCACCCGGGACAGCGGCCCCACCTGCGGTGAGGTGGCGCCGGAGACAAGCGCGGCAGCAAAGACTGCCAGGGTGCCGCCATCGGTAATCTGGGCGCCGTCGGTAGGCAGGACCGTGTAGGCCAGGATCACCACAGCCGCCACAAGCAGCGCGTTGACCACGGCGGCCACCAGCAGTATACGTTTTTGGCCCAGCCGGTCCGCCAAATACCCCACCACGGGCGAACCCACCGCGGCACCAATGCCAATACAGCCTGCAGCAAAACCGCCGATGGCGTAAGACCCGCTGACCTGCGTGACCATGGTCAGCACACCGATGGTTAGCATCGCCAACGGCACCCGGGCAAAAAGACCCAGCGGAATGTAGCTGGTGCCCGCAAGTCTGGGCAGCACCGAATAGCGCCCGCCCTTCTGGGCAGGGGCAGCGGGGGTCGGCAATGACAAAGAGATGGTTAGCTACTTTCGAAAAATCATTTGTGGTGGTGGCCGGTGCCGTCTCAGCTATGGGCTTTGCTGGCACAAAGGCTGCTCCAGTCTATCCGTTCACGAGGCTTGCGCTCCCGCCATTTTCAGCTCCACGGTGGAGCCATGGCGGCCCTTGTGGACATGCAGGTGCACGGGGATGCGCTGCTTCATTTCAGCAACGTGACTGACCAGCCCCACCATGCGCCCGCCGTCTCGCAGTCCTTCGAGCGCATCCATGACCTGCTCCAAGGACTGCTCATCGAGGCTGCCGAAGCCCTCATCAACAAATAAGGTCTCTATATCCAGTCCGCCGGATTCGTACTGCACCACATCCGAGAGACCCAGGGCCAGCGACAGTGACGCCATGAAGGATTCGCCACCGGATAAGGTGGCGGTGTCTCGGCTGATCCCTGTCCATTCATCCACTACTTCCAAGCCCAGCCCGGACTTTTGGTTTCCCTTCTTGGCATCACTGTGCCGCAGCGTATAGCGGGCGTCGCTCATGGTGGCCAGGCGCACCGAAGCGGCCTGGGCGACTTGTTCCAACCTGGCCGTGAGAACATAGCTGCTGAGCGTCATCTTGTACTTGTTCTCGCCTTGTCCACGCACTGCCTCAGCCAGACCCAAGAGCATTTTCGCCTTCTCCCGCAGCGGCGCAACATCCTCTTCCAACGCCATGAAGTCCGCTTGTGTGAGGCGCACTTCGGTAGCGGCTGAGCGTGCCATACCCGCAGCCAATTCCGCCGTTTTTGCCAGCTGTACAGCCACCCGGCTCTGTTGCGCCAACGCGGCAAGCTCATTGTCCCCCAGCACCACCACCGTCTCCGCACGGGCGGCAAGCATCTGAGCAGTCGCGAGGCGGTCAGTGTTTACCGCCACGGCCTTGGCGTGGTCCTTGATTTTTTCATCCAGCGCGGCCGCGGTCCCCGGTGCCAGCAAGGCTGCCTGCACGCCGCTGGCATCGGCAAAAACGGAACCTTCGAGGTCCTTCTCCAACGCGGCGCCCGCATCCTGCGCCGTTGTCATGGCAGCGGCCTTTTTACGCAGTGCCACGAGGAGCTCCTCCCCCGGCTGCTGGGCCGCCAGCACCGCAACCCGCCGTTGCGCCAGCGAGGTGTACCCGTCCTGGGCCAGCTCCAGCTGCTGGCCCAGATCAGCAATTTCCTCTGCCAGGGCCGCTTGCGCTGCACTCAAAGACGCCGCCTGCCCGGCCGCCGCAACAACACCTTCCCGGGCTTGTTCCAGGCGCTCCTGCAACTCCCCGGCTTCTTGGTGGAGGGCATCGCGTTCTGCGGCACCCGCTTTGGCCTCCTGATGTGCTTGGCGCCTTTGCACCACGGCGTCCTGCGCTTTGGCCAATTCTCCCTCGCCTCCACGCTCGGCCAGGACTGCGAGCGCGCTCCTGGCCTGGGCCAGCCGGGTACCGGCGTCTTTAGCTGCCGCCTCGGCAGTATCAGAGAGCTTCTTGGCTGCCCTCTCGGCCTTCAGGAGGTCCGCCCCGGCAGCGGCAAGTGGTGAGGGCGCCGGATGCACCGTGCTGCCGCAGACCTGGCAGGGTTCCCCCTCCACGAGCGTGGCCGCCAGTTCCCCGGCTGCCTGGCTGAGCCGGCTTTCAATGGCTTCTAGCCAGCTCTGCCGGCAATTCAGGCTCTTATCCCGCGCCTCACGTTCCGCGTCTTCCAGTTGCACGAGCTCCACGCAGTGTGCCTGGTATTCCTCAATGGCGCCCACCAACGTTTTAGCTGCCGTGGCGGCTTGTTCTGCGTGCTCAACATCGACGGCCCCGGCGCGCAGCGTCTCCGCCCGGTCCTGTACCTCCGTGAGACGGGCTCTGGCCGCGGTGGCCGCGGCATCCTGTTGCTGGCGCTGCGTCAGAGCATCAGCGAGGGCTTTCTCATTTTTGGCCAGGGCCGCACTTTTCCCCGCGTTCCGAGTTTCATCAGGTAGGGCCCGGTCCACGGCGGCCAACTGCCTGATGAGTTCTTTATCCAGCGTCTGTAAATCCTCAATACTTGCTGTTGCACCCGGCTGGCCTAAGAGCGCCGCCGCCACCGGGTTGCTGTCAAATACTGTGGCGGCTCTCGCTGCCGCCTCCTGTGCCTGAGTGCTTTCCCGAGCACTCTTGGCCGCAGCAGTCACCACGGCCGCCAAAACCTGTCCCTGATGGTGCAACTCCAAGCTGTGGCGCCACTGCGCTTCCTCATCGGCTAAGCCTGCTAGCCGCTCTTGTTCGGCCACGGCTTCAACCAGTTGCTGGTGGCGTGTACGCCGGTTCTGCTCCTCCGCAATGGACGTTACGAGTGCCTCTGACTCCTCTTGTGACGTTTGGGCATGCGCTTGGGCCAGGGTCAACGCGCGTTCAAGCTGCTCCCCGAGGCTGGCAAAAAGCTCCATCCCGTGAAGTTCTACCGGTTCGGCAGTCTCCGGTGCTTGCCCTCCCTCCTCAGCCTGCGCTAGTTGCGCGGCGTAGGCGGCCAGCACCGACCTGCTTTGGCTGCGTGCCAATTCCTCTTTGGCCAGCAGCTCCGCCATACCGGTGGCGACGGCGCCCTGGGCTGTGCGGGATTCTGCGGCCAGACGGTTTTCAACGCCCTCATACACATCGGTGCCGAACAACCGTTGCAGCAAGGCTTGGCGGTCCGCGGCGGTGGCCCGCAAGAAGGCCGCAAATTCGCCCTGGGCCAGCAACACTACCTTGGTGAATTGGGCCATGTTCATGCCCAGAAGCTGCTGAATCTCGCTGGCGGCTTCATCGTTGCGGGTTGATTTCACTTCCCAGCCGTCGGCGTTCTTTTCACGCAGCTGGGTGCTTGCCTGTTCACGCGTGGTGCCGCTTCCGCGTTTAACGGGGCGCATCCATTCAGGGCTGCGCCGGACCTCCAAGCGGCGCCCACCGGCCGTGAACTCGCACAGTACTTCCGGGCCCACTCCTTGGGCTGCGTGGTGACTACGCAGCTGATTGGCGGAATTGGACCGGGCCCCGGGTACCGTCCCATACAGGGCGTACGCAATGGAGTCCAGAATGCTTGTTTTCCCGGCACCCGTGGAGCCATTGAGTAGGAACAGGCCCTGCGCTCCCAACTGGTCAAAGTCAATGATTTCTCGGCCCGCGAAGGGGCCGAAAGCCTGAATTTCAAGGCGGTGAATTCTCACTGGGCGCTCTCCTGTTCACGGACGGCAGTCAAGGCTGCACGCAAAAGCTGCTGTTCGTCGTTGTTCGCGGCGCGATGACGCACATGGTCCAGAAATCCGCAGCACAGCTCCAGATCGTCGGCGGCCTTGGCGATGCGGGCACCATAGCTTTGGGCGTCCCCTTCCCGTGCGGTCTCCGGCTCGAACATGAGCACCAGGGTGTGCGGGAAACGGACGCGCAGCCGGTCCATGGCCAGTTCCGGACGGTCATTGTCCGTCAGCGTGATCTGGCAGTAGTTATCCTGCGCAAATTCCCAGTCGGGATTGTTCAGCAAATCCTCGAGCTTGCCCTTGACCAGGCTCAACGACTTTTCCGGAGCCCAGTCAACCTGGCGCACCTCACCCAGCCCGTCCGCCGTGATCTCCACCAGCCAGCCGCCCTTGACATGGGCCGCCTCGGAGAAGGAATACGGTAAGGGGGAGCCCGAGTAGCGGACTGTTGCGCTCAGTTTCTGGCGTCCGTGCAGGTGACCCAAAGCGGTGTAGCTGAACGGCTCAAAGAGGTCCAGCGGCACCGCCCCAACACCGCCAATGGCTAGATCACGTTCACTTGCTGAGGTGATGCCGCCGCTGGCAAAGGTGTGGGCCAGCACAATGGACGCGGTGCCGGCAGGCCGGGTAGCTAGGTCTTCGGCAATTCGATGCACGGCCGCCTCCGTCACACTGAAGTGGGTGCCGGTCTCTACACCCAGTTCCTCGGCCACGAGGCGGGGCTCCAGAAACGGGATACCGTAAATTGCCACCAGCCCCTCACCCTGGGGTTCCAGAGGAAACAGGATGGGCACCGCAAGGTCCGCAATCCGCGTGCGCAAGTGCACACCGGCGGATTCCAGAAGCCTGCCACCAAAACCCAGACGGGTGGCGGAGTCGTGGTTGCCGCTGGTGATAACCACCTGCACCCCTGCCTTGTTCAGTGTGGCCAAGATGTCATCAAAGAGGTTCACCACGTCAACGCTGGGCAGTGCGCGGTCGTACACGTCACCGGCCACCAGGACCACGTCCACTTTTTCCGTCAGGACGGTGTCAAGGAGTTGGTCGGCAAAGCGCCGCTGTGCGTTCAGGGTTCCAACGCCGTGGAACGACCTGCCCAAATGCCAATCTGAGGTGTGCAGAAGCTTCATGCTTCAAAGGTATCGGAGGGCACAGACATTCAATGACCCGAGTAGGCGAGCACAACCCACCCAACGGCGGGATCAGCACCAGTTCACGCACCGGCACGGGCAGGCTCAGCGGCGGGTTTTTTCCACGGTCAGGGCTTCAACGGCGGCTGTATTGGCCAACTTTGCCCCATAGATCGCAGCAGAGAGCAGCAGTGCACAAGCCAGCAGGACCATGATCATTTGGGTTTCAGGGGCATCTAGAAACAACAGCCCGGCCAGTGAAATAGCGGCTGCGGCAATCCCGGAGACCCACATAGGCTGGACTGCCGCGCCGTGTCCAGCCCGCCACGTTTGGGCATTGACCATGGTCTTAGCGGTGCGAATCCCCACGAATGGGTTCACTTTGATCTTTCCGGTGGCGCACGCTTGGGTCAGTGCTGCCAGGCCCACCGAACACAGGGCAAGGAACACAAGGGAGAAGATCAGCATGCTTTAACCTTAACCCGGCTCCGGCGCAAACACGGCTGACCCCGGTAGTAGGGGCGGTTTCTCGCCCCCATACCGGGGTCAGCTCGGCACTGCTGTGAGGTTACTTCTGGGGTGCGTCGAAGAACGCTTGGGCGTCGTCAGTCTCATCGACCCCTGCAATCGTGCGGCCCTTTGCCAGCGTGGCGCTCTCAGTGGCGCCCTCAACGGTACTCTCGGCGTGCGCCTGGGTGAGCACAGCACCAGAGGTCAGCAGCGCGGAGGAGGAAGCGTCCCTCACCGGCACGTCAACCGTTCTGACCGGGGCAAAGTAGCGGTAAATGACTGCAGCCAGGGCCGCACCAACCAGAGGTGCAACCCAGAACAGCCACAGCTGACCTAGCGCCCACGAGTCAGCCAGGAATACCACTGAAGTGGCGCGGGCCGGGTTCAGTGAACCATTGCTCAGCGGCATGGTGATGGCCACGGCAACCGCAAAAGCCAGACCAATGGCAACCGGGCCCATGGTGGTTTTGTTCCGGGGCGAGGTGGCGCCCAAGAGCATGGCCGTCAAGACGGCAACCGCCACCATTTCGATGATAAGGACACCGATCATGGGCACTTGCGAAGGCGAGTGGGCGTCAAAGCCATTGGCCAATGCGCCGAAGAGCTCGGGCATAGCAGGGGTGGCACCGGCGGGCATCACCCGCATCATGGCAAGCCAAACTGCCGCAGCCAAAATGCCGCCAATAGTCTGGGCCACAATGTACAAAAGAGCGGCGGAAAACTTCAACCGGCCGGCAACTGCCATACCCAACGAGAAGGCGGGGTTGAAGTAACCGTTGGTGACGTGACCGAAGGAGATGATGGCGGCCACCATGGCCAGGCCATAAGCGAAGCCCACCGTGGCACCGGACCCGCCGGAGCTGAACAAGGCGGTGCCAAGCCCGGCAAAGACAATGAAAAAGCTGCCCAGCCCCTCAAGTGCTACGCGGGTACTGAGCGGGTAGGCATGCACCGGGGCATTGGCTGTTCCGGATGAAGTCATGAGGGCAAAATCCTTCGAATGGGAAACAAAAACAGGGGGCTAGCGCTCACACGGTGATGCAGCAGCGGGCCCGGCAAGAAAGTTGACAGGAAAGCTAGGCAGAAGAGCAAACAGGGCACTCGCCGAGCTCACATGCCTAGTGCCAGCGCACACACCGTGGTGGCAGCCAGAGTAACTATAGCGGCCGAAGCTGTACGTACTATAAGAGCCGGAACGGCAATATGCCCCTCTGACTCCAAGGGTGCAACGCCGGAGTGCAGGAGCCGGATCCGGGCAGCGGCGCACAGCACCAAAACAATAGTTGTCAGGGCGGCCACGGCCGCGCAGACTCCCATTCCCACCACATGGGCTGAATATCCGCCCAACGCTCCGCCAAGCCCAAGTCCGGTGTCCGGGCCCCCACTGAAGCCTGTCAACGTCTGCAACCAGCCGCGCCAAATGAGAAGATCGGCCACCACGGCGCTCATGATGGTCCGGCGCCAGGACAGGGCCGTGCGTTCAGGCTGCAGGCCGGGGTCCCGGACAGGTGCCACAGAGGAGGCCATGTTAGGGCTGGACCAGGATCAAGATGGCAAAAACAATGGCGGCGAGCGAGACAATGACAGTCATCCCCAGCAAGAGCCATGAGTGCGGCAGTTCCTCATCATTACGCATGGCCTGTTCCTGATGAGCCCAGCGCCGGTAACTGACAATGGCCAGCACGGCACCAATCACGGCAAGGACCATGCACAAGATGATACGAATCAATGGCGGCGCAATTTCCGGGGCCAGCTGATCAATTGCTATTGCACCTGCCAAGAGGGCCAGCGCGGTCCGCACCCACGCCAGAAAGGTACGCTCATTGGCTAGTGAAAAGCGGTAGTCAGGCGTTTTTCCGGTCCGTCGCCAGGCGGGCTCGCGCATGGATCTCCTCAAAAGTTCGGGCAGTTTGTGGTGGGCGCACAAGAAGCACCGCCTTTGAGTCTACTTCGGCCCCCGTATGCCTCCTCACAGCCGCACCGCTGTCTTGGCCCGCATCCGCTGCCGGAAACGGTAAATTGGTCTCATGACCATTCCAGTTCAGCCCGCTCCCCCCGCCGACTTCGCCAGCCGCGTCCAGGGCACGCTCATGGGAGGCGCCTTAGGTGATGCCTTCGGCTACCTTGTGGAGTTCGATTCCCTCGCCGCCATTGAGGCGAAGTATGGTCCGGCGCTGCTGGTGGACTTGTCCCAGGCGTCCGGCACACCGCATTTTTCCGACGATACTCAGATGAGTCTTTACACCCTTGATGGCCTGTTGGATGTGCTGGAGTGGGCCAATAGCGGTGTGGGTGCCGATATCAACGCCTGCCAATGGCTCGCGTATCTGCGCTGGCTCAAGACCCAGAATATGCAGGTGCCCAGCCACACCCCGGAGCAGGCCCCCCGCTGGATTGATTCTCAGAGCGTGCTCCACCACCAACGCCACCCCGGCAATGCGTGCGTGAGTGGTTTGGCGGGCGGGGAAATGGGCACCATTTTCCGCCCCGTCAACCCCGATTCCAAGGGTTGCGGGACCGTGATGCGTTCGGCGCCCTACGGATTGCTGCCTAACATCGAGGCGGAAACGGTGTACAAGATCAGCTCCGATGCGGCGTCTTTGACCCACGGGCATCCCTCGGCGCGCCAGTCCTCCGGGGCGTTTAGCTGGCTCATCCACCAGTTGGTCATGGGCGGGCTCTCGCTGCGTGCCGGTGCCGAATCCGCCAGGGAGCGGGCTGTTGCCGAGCCTGGTGCAGATGCCCAGCTGCTGGCACGCCTTGAGGCGGCCCTGACCTTGTCCACGCACGACGGCGAACCCCTCAGCGGCGATTCCCTCACCGACGCGCTGGGGTTGGGTTGGGTAGCTGAGGAGGCACTTGCTGTTGCTGTCTACTCCGTGCTGGTTACGGCGCCTGGTGCACATTCGCCCGCGGGGCATTTCTTGGATGCCATCCGCCTTGCCACCAACCACAGCGGGGACAGTGACTCCACTGCGGCCATCGCCGGGAACATCCTGGGTGCGTTCTACGGGGAAGTTACCCTGCCGCCGTCGTGGTTGAAACTGTGCGAGGCACCCTCCCTGATCCGGCGTCTGGGAGCCAACTTCATCAAGCTCACCACCGGAGAGTAGTTCAACTACCCGTTCAGCCCAGGGACAGTACCGCACCAATGCCCTGTGCAAAGCGTTTGGGCGGACCCGGCAGCAATAATGGCCACCGCTCAAAGTCGGCGGCGGCGGTAACTGCAGGGATATCGGCACGTTGGCTCATAAATTCAGAGTAGAACCGTGCCTGTGAGGTTTCGAAAGATTGTTGCCCAGCATGACCAAAATGGAGTGCGGGCGGTTCAGCCAACCATTTGCATGAATTCGCCCTCGGAGAGCACCTCAATGCCTTGTCCGCGGCGCTGCAGATCCAGGACACGTTTGGCTTTGGAGGTCAGCCGTCCGCTGCGTAAATCTACTGCCGTGAAGCCGCTGCCCACCACAAGCACAGTGGTTTTTAGGGTTACATTGCTGGCGCACTGGGCTCCGTGAGCCGCTGCCCTGATTTTTGCTTCAGGACGGCCCAGGCTCAGATCGCCCGTGAAGACCACGGTTTGTCCAAAGAGCGGGTGGGCGATGTCAGCGTGGGTGTTCGGTTCCGGGTTTGGACCCTCAGTGGACCAGCTGGAGCGCCCGCCACGAGCCGTTCCAGCGGCGATCCCAGCCTGCATCTGCACCATCCTCTCCAGCGCCGAACGGGTGGCTTTGGAGAGCTCATCTGTGGTGGGGTTGTAGGCGTCAACGTGCGGCATGGCCAACGTCATCGATTCAAATACCCCGCGCACGGAATCCACGCCGTGTTTGCCGGCAATGTCCACCATGATCCCGGCGCAGGCGCGGGCGTCCTCGGTGGCGTCGTGGTGGTTTTGCAGTGGTACACCGGCAGCCTCGGCCACAAACGGCAACGAATACGACGGCAGTGAATAGTTTTTGCGCGAAAGGATCACGGTACAGGCATAGTCGAACGCGGGTGCGGGGATTTTCGAGACTTCTGCTGCGGAACGGATCACGCCCAGGTCAAAGGCCGCATTGTGCGCCACCAGCGGATCCGCACCAATGAAAGCGCCAATCGCCGGAAACACCTCGGCAAAACGCGGGGCCGTGGCCACATCGTCAGGGGTGATGCCGTGAATAGTGATGTTGCGGGAATCAAAGTGGTCGTGGCCCTCCGGTGGGCGCATGAGCCAGTAGCCTTCCTCAACAATCACCCCGCCACGGACCTTTGTTAGACCAACGGAGCAGGGCGATCCCCTAAATCCGTTGGCGGTTTCAAAATCAATTGCAGTAAAGTCCAGAGCCACCTCTCAAGGCTACCCCTCCCCACTGACACCGCCAGCGTAAGGTGAGCCGGCCCACCCTTTGTTCGCACAAAGTGCAGCGCCGGTGGGCCAGATTCGCTCAGAACCTGGCCCACCGGCGTCGTACTTGCCGTGACGGTTCAGGGTGTTGCCCGGCGCAACGTCAGGTAGGCGCCAACACCGAGCAGTGCCGCGAGCCCCAGGGCCAGAAGACCCAACGTGACGGGGGTCAGGGCCACAATCCAGCTGCCGACGGCGGCCCACCAGCCCTGCCAGGTGATCAACGCCACGGAACCCACCAGCAGGATTCCCAGAGAAATGAACATCACCAGCAGCCCGGTTGTCTGCCACCTCTTATACACAGTCGCACCCCAGAACCCTGCCAGGAAAAGGAACATCATCACCACGAAGTAGAAGAACAGCTGCCCACCCCAGGGCTGCTCGGAGACCCAGCCGAGGCTGAACATCTGCCCCTGCAATCCCCAACCATTGGTGGCTGCCTCCACGAACCCCAAAAGCACGTAGAGCACCGAAATGCTGGCGGCAATAACGGCGAACAATCCCACGGTGCCAAAGAAGAAGTTGCGCCGGCTGATGCTCAGGCCCTGGGAAAACGGGAATGTGTAGGTCAATGACTGGATGCCCAGACCAAAGAAATACCACATGACTGCCTGGCCGGCACCTGAGTATTTGGTCCCCACCGAATCCGGGATCATGGCCCAGATGAGAAGGCTGAAGGCGAAGGAGACCCCAATAATGAGCGCTGGAATGCCCAAGAAGGTCCACTTGCTTATGAGCTGCATTTTGGCAACTCCCACTGCACGGTTCATTGTGATGCTCCCATCCGGCTGCTCTTCCTTGCTGCCTTGGCTGTTTCTTCCCTTGCCCCATCGGGGACGCCGGCAATACCGGCATCGAGCGTTTTTTTGATGACGAGCTGCTGCAGCGAGACGGGCCCAACTTCCAAACCAAGTTCTGCCGCTTCCCGGCGTTCGGCCTGGCTCAGCACACCCTCGACCGTCAGCGAAAGCAGCGCCCCGATCCCTTCGCGGTGGAGCACCGCCCGGGCTGCTGCGAAGGATTCAACGCGGGCTGCCGGACCGGCGACACTAAAGGCCGAGCCGCGGAGGTTCTCGGCATCGTCGTCCACGATGATTTTGCCCTTGTCGATCACGATCACGTGTTCGAGCAGATTGGCCACCTCATCAATGAGATGGGAGGACAAAACAATGGTGCGTGGAAACTCGGAGTAGTCGGCCAGCAGGCTGTCGTAGAAGAGCTGGCGGGCCACGGCGTCCAACCCCAGGTAAGGCTCATCAAAAAAAGTCAGTTCGGCCCGCGAGGCCAAGCCGATAATGACGCCCACGGCTGAGAGCTGACCGCGCGAGAGCTTCTTGATCCGCCGCTTCATGGGCAATTGGAAGTCCTTGGCCAATTGCAGGGCCAGAGCGTTATCCCAGTCCTTGTAGAAGATGGCTGCGGCCTTGAACGCGTGGAAGGGCTTGAAGTCATCGGGATACTTCTGCGATTCCCTGATGAAACAGATCCGGCTCAGCACCTTTTCGTTTTCATGGGGTTGTTCCCCGAAGACGCTAAACTCCCCCGAGCTGGCGAATCCCTGTGCCGTCAACACAGACATGAGCGTGGTCTTGCCTGCGCCGTTGCGTCCCAGCAGGCCGTAAATTTTGTCCTGTTCGAGTCTGAGACTGACTCCGTCAAGGGCCATGACGTCCTTGTAGGCCTTGGACACGTTTTCCATGCTGACAACTGTTGTACTCACAATGCGCCTTCCTTTAACTGTGCTGTGCTGCCCCGAGCCGGTTCATGCGGGGCCAGCTCTGGTTCCCTGGCCAGCATCTGTTCCCTGGCAAGCATCGCCGCTAGTTGTACGCCGTCGATCCCCAGCTTGCGAGCCTCTCTGGCCAACGGCTGGAGGAATTGTTCGTAAAAGACTTCCCGGCGACGGCTCATGAGGATCTCCCGCGCGCCGGTAGCAACAAACATGCCAATGCCTCGCTTCTTATAAAGAATTCCGTCATCAACTAGCCGGTTCACACCTTTCGCGGCGGTGGCCGGGTTGATCCGGTGAAAGGCAGCGAACTCATTGGTGGAGGGCACTTGGGCTTCTTCAGCGAGCACGCCCTCAACAATGTTGTTCTCAATCAATTCCGCGATCTGTACAAAGATCGGCTTGCTGTCATCAATCACGCAGCCACCACCTTCGCCCAGTTCCCGAGGACCACCGCTAACCTCGTTGGTTCATTACTCATGTAACTAACCATACGACCATAGTGGTGACTGTCAACCCCAAAGATCGTCCCAAGGGTGGAGATATCGCACAGGGAAGTAACGTAATCTTGGATCGTGATACTTACTGCATTGAGTGCCTCCGCCCTGCCCGCGCTCGTGGGACACGGGGCCGTGCCGTCCCTCGGCATCCTGCCCGACTGGCTGGACCCCATGAACATGTTGGACCACCCGGCACTTGGTTTTTGGGTGGTCATCATTGCCTGCGCCATCATCTTTGCCGAGACTGGCCTGCTGGTGGGTTTCTTCCTACCCGGCGATTCTCTGCTCTTTACGGCAGGCCTGCTGGTGAGCACCGGCGGTATGCCCGTCAACATTTGGGTGCTCATGGGAATGCTGATTGTTTCAGGTTTCCTTGGAAACCAGCTGGGCTACTACATCGGTTACAAGGCCGGCCCCGCCATCTTTAACAAACCAGAATCCAAACTGTTCAAGAGGCAGCACGTTGAGAGTGCTCACGCCTTCTTTGAAAAGCACGGCGGCAAGGCCCTGATTCTGGCCCGCTTCGTCCCCATTGTCCGCACCTTTGTCCCCGTCATTGTGGGCGTGGCCAAGATGGATATGCGCAAGTTCCTGATCTTCAACGCCATTGGTGCCGTTGCTTGGGCCGGCGGCGTCACCTACCTCGGCTACGTCTTGGGTGACAATTTCCCCTGGGTCCAAAAAAACCTGGACATAATTTTCATCGGCATCGTGGCCCTCTCGGTCATTCCCATCGGCATTGAATTCATTAAGGCCATGATCAAGCGCAATAAGAAGAGGGCTTCACAGGCGTAGTTCTTCCACCACCACGAAGGCGACCCCGGGCATCAGCCCGGGGTCGCCTTCGTTTTTCCACCTCTATTTCCCACCACTTGCATTCGCAGCGCCTGAATTCTCAGCGCCTGCAGTCGCCGTGGCGGCGAGATTCAGTGGGAGAGTGCCTTCACTATGTGCGGCAGCAGTGCGCGGAAGGCATCGCCGCGGTGGCTGATGGCGTTCTTTTCCGCGCTGCTTAGCTCGGCGCAGGAGACCTCCAGCCCTGAGGGCGCCAAGATGGGATCGTATCCAAAACCGCCCTCGCCGCGGGGAACACTGAGCAAAGTTCCCTCAAGAGTTCCCTCTTCCACAACATCCAAGGACCCGTCTGCACTGGCTAGTGCCGCGGCGCAAACAAAACGTGCGCTGCGGTGTTCGGCACTGATGTCGGAAAGCTGAGCGAGCAGCAGATTCAGGTTCGCCGTGTCATCTCCATGCGTCCCTGCCCAGCGGGCCGAGAAGATCCCCGGGGCCCCGCCCAGGACATCCACGGCCAGTCCGGAGTCATCAGCAATGGCCAAGACGCCACTGAATTGCGCCACGGCATGAGCCTTGAGACGTGCGTTATCTGCGAAGGTGACCCCTGTTTCGGCAACATCCGGGGCGTGGATGGCTCCGGCGTCGAGCACGTCAGTATCAACGTCCAGGCCCGGGATCTGGCCCCGCAGCAGCTCCCGGAGCTCACGCAACTTACCCTGGTTGTGGGTGGCGAGGATGAGCTTGGGCGCCATTAGTTGGCGAGGGTTTCGCGCTGGATACGGGACAGTTCCGTGGTGCCCAGCAGGGCCAAATCCAGGAGCTGATTGAGCTCATCGCGGTCAAACGGGGCGCCTTCCGCGGTGCCTTGAACCTCAACGAACTTACCCGAGCCGGTGACAACAACATTCATGTCCGTCTCTGCGCGGACGTCCTCAACGTAGGGCAGATCCAGCATGGGAACGCCGTCGATGATGCCTACGGAGATGGCGGAGACGGTGTCAATCAGCGGGTTTGCGTTCTTGGCAATCAGCTTGTTTTCCTTGGCGTAGGCAATCGCGTCGGCGAGGGCCACGTAGGCGCCGGTGATCGCGGCGGTGCGGGTGCCGCCGTCGGCCTGCAGAACGTCACAGTCCAGGACTATGGTGTTTTCACCCAGGGCCTTGGTATCGATGATGGAGCGCAGGGAGCGGCCAATCAAGCGGGAGATCTCGTGGGTGCGCCCGCCAATTTTGCCCTTGACTGATTCACGGGAGTTACGGGTGTTGGTGGCGCGCGGCAGCATGGCGTATTCGGCCGTGACCCAGCCGGTACCTTCGCCCTTGAGCCAGCGCGGCACACCGGGGGTCAGAGACGCGGTGCACAGGACCCGTGTGTTGCCGAATTCAATGAGGGCCGAACCTTCGGCCTGCTTGGACCAGCCGCGGGTGATGGTGATGTCGCGGAGCTGGTCATTGCTGCGGCCGTCGGCGCGCAGTGTTTCATTTGTTGTCATGCATACCAGCCTATAGCCTCGCGTGCACGGGCTGCCGCGGTCTTCGGAGTCCGTAGTTAAGATTTGAGGCAGGTGCACAGGCCTCCAATCTTAACAACGGACTCCGGCCTCCTAGATCGTGTAGTGCACACCCGCCACGGCACCGGCCACGTCACCGGAATACACTTCGCGGGCTTCGGCCACCACCTTGTTGGTGTCCGTCCACACGGGGATGTGAGTGAGCAGCAGCCGCTTCACGTTAGCCCGGGCAGCAGCTTCTCCGGCACGTTTTCCTGTGAGGTGCACGTCTTTGATGTGATCATCCCGGCCCTCTTCGAAGGCCGCCTCGCACAGGAAGAAGTCGGCGTCTTGGGCGGCGTCTTCCAACCCTTGACAGCTGTCGGTGTCACCGGAGTATGTCAAAACGGAGGTTCGGTCCATGCCAGTGCCATCGTATTCAGTGACTTCCACGCGCAGCGCGTAGGCCTCCGGAGTGGGATGGTTCACTGAATAGGGTGTGACCTTGAATGGGCCTACGCTCACGGGTTCACGTTCTTGCCAGTTGATGAAGTCAAATTCTTCGCGCATGCCCGGATCCAGGTCCAGGCCGTAGGCGGTGGCAAGCCTGTCTGCTGTGGCTGCCGGGCCCCATACGGGAATCGGTCCACGGTGCCAGCCGTATGGACTCCACCGGACGGCCACGTGCAGCCCGCACAAGTCCATGCAGTGATCTGGGTGCAGGTGGCTCAGGAAGATGGCATCAATGTCCTCTAGGTCCATGTACCGTTGCACGGATCCCAAGGCTCCGCTGCCCAAGTCAAGGAGCACACGCCAGGGCCGAACGCCGTCGTGCGCTGTCAGCAGGTAGCAGGACGCGGGCGAGGCCGGGCCGGGAAAGGACCCGCTGCATCCAACAATGGTCAACTTCATGGCTACTCCCCCGCAATACTTCCCGGAACAGCAAGTCTGCCTATGGAAGCCTGCAAAACAAAATTGGATTGCTGTGTGACTGCGCCACCGCCTGGTTTCTGTGCGGCGGCAGCGAGCATGTCAGGGGTGATGCGGGCTAAAGATCCTGTGGGGTAATGCGCAGCAACATGGCTCACCTGTTCCACTCCGCGCACCTCCGGACCCAGAAAGCGCCTGGCCAGCACGGCGAAGCTGGCGGCGTCACCGGTTGAGAGGAATTGGTGGGTAGGAGCAGCCACTGAGACACGTTCCAGATCGTGGCTGACAAGGGCCCGGTACACATCTTTGGCTGTTTCCTCGGCACTGGATACCAGTGTCACTGTGTCCCCCATGACGTAGGAAATTACGCCCGTCAGCAAGGGATAGTGCGTGCAGCCCAGGACCAGCGTGTCCACGGCGGCTTTTTTCAAGGGCGCCAAATACTGTTCCGCCGTGGTTAGTAACTCTGGCCCGGCCGTGATCCCCGATTCCACGAACCGGACAAAATCGGGGCACGCCACGGAGGTAATTCTCAGGTCCGGGGCGGCCGCAAACGTATCCTCGTATGCCCTGGATCCCACAGTTGCCACCGTGCCAATGACGCCCACGTTTCCAGTCCGGGTGGCCGCCACGGCACGCCTCACGGCTGGCTGGATGACCTCAATGACGGGGATGCCGTACCGTGCCGTGTAACGTTCACGGGCGTCACGCAGAACCGCCGCCGATGCTGAGTTGCAGGCGATCACCAGCAGTTTCACGCCAGAATCAACCAGCTCATCCATGACGCCCAAGGCGTTGGCCCGGACTTCGGCTATGGGCAGCGGACCGTAGGGGCCGTTGGCTGTGTCACCCACGTACAGGATCGACTCATTAGGCAGCTGATCGATGACGGCACGGGCCACGGTCAGGCCGCCCACGCCGGAATCAAAGATCCCGATGGGGCGGTCCGTCAAGGGTGGGCGGCCGGCTGGCTGTGTTTCGGTGGTGCGTGCTGGATTTGCGCTCATGATCGTTTCAACAATAGTTCCTGCGGCCCGGCTACAGATAATATTTGACGCCGGTGGCCACCTATTTTGTTCGTTGCAGTTCCACGAGCATGGCCTGCACCAGGCTTTCCTGTAGCCAGGAGACAAAGTTATAGACCAGCGAGAGGTAACTTTCTACATCATCTGCATCGCCCCAGTCCTGCACCTCATGGATCCGTTCGGCGTCTTCGGCAGTGCGGATAGCTAGCCTTTCGGCCAGCACCAGACGGACATCATTCAACGCCATGGCCCATAATTTGGCACCCTCACTATCTAAGACCAGCTTCTCGCTGTCCAGACCCAAGGATGCTGCCCGCAAGGCACCGATCTTACTTTCGCGCAGGGAGCGTTCGGTGAGCTGGCGGAACTCCAGGGCGGAGTCGGCGTCGCCCGTGAGCGCGTCCGGCAGGAGCCTCAAGAGAGCGGGGTCCGTGGGGACACGGACATCCATGTCCAGGCCGATCAGCGCCGCCAGTGGATCCTCGTGGGCGGGGGTGGCCGGTTCAAGCATGGTGATGATGTCGGAGAAGAGCTTGCGCAGGAGGTCACGCTCGGCGGGTTCAAGGAATCCGGTGATGCCACGGCGGCCGGCGGAAAAAGCTTTAGCCACGGGGGCCGCCCTTCACAACAGTTGCCCACAGGCCGAACCCGTGCATGGCTACGGCGTGGGCTTCCATCTTTTCCTTGGCACCATGGGCCACCGCGGATTTGCCCTCAGTGTGGACTTGGAGCATTAATTTCGCCGCCTTTGCCTCTGAATAGCCAAAATAACTTTGGAAAACGTAGCTAACGTAACTCATCAAATTGACCGGGTCATTCCACACGATCAATTCCCAGGGGATGTCCGGGGAGATGAGTTCGCGCGTTGATGCTTCCCGGTCTGTTTCCGGGGCTGTGCTGACACTCATATGTCCATTCTAGTGTTGCCCCACTAAAGTGAATTCCGTGACTACGCCAATAAGCTGGGGACAGCCCCGCACTTCACTGTTTACAGATCACTATGAGCTGACCATGCTCCAGGCTGCTCTGCACTCGGGTGCCGCACATCGCCGCAGCGTCTTTGAGGCCTTTGCCAGACGCCTGCCGGACGGCCGCCGCTATGGGGTTGTTGGCGGAACGGGCCGTCTGCTCGAAGGTTTGGAGCAGTTCCGTTTTGGCCCTGACGAGCTGAATTTTCTGGCCCAGAACAACGTTGTCAATGACGAAACCTTGGCATGGCTCTCCGATTTCAAGTTCTCCGGAGACATTTACGGTTATGCAGAGGGCGAACTTTATTTCCCCAATTCACCCATTTTGACCGTCGAATCGACGTTTGCCGAGGCCTGCATTCTGGAAACGTACGTGCTCTCGATCCTGAACCACGACTCCGCTATTGCCTCCGCCGCCTCCCGCATGACCGGTGCTGCCGGAGCCCGCCCCTGCATTGAGATGGGATCCCGACGCACGCACGAGGAGTCCGCCGTGGCCGCCTCCCGTGCCGCCGTGATTGCCGGGTTCTACGGCACGTCCAACTTAGAAGCCGGCCTGCGCTACGGCGTACTGACGCTGGGCACCGCCGCCCACTCCTTCACGCTCCTGCACGATTGTGAAGAGGATGCCTTCCGTGCTCAGCTCGGTTCCATGGGCAACGGCACCACACTGCTGGTTGACACGTACGACGTCGAAGCCGCCGTCCGTAAGGCCGTCGCCATTGCGGGACCCGCCTTGGGCGGCGTGCGGCTGGATTCCGGTGACTTGCTCGCCCAGGCGCGGGATGTCCGGGCGTTGCTGGATTCGCTGGGGAACACGAACACGCGCATCACGGTGACCAGCGATCTGGACGAGTTCGCCATCGCAGCGCTGGCCGCAGCCCCCGTGGACGCTTACGGCGTGGGGACCTCCCTCGTGACCGGCTCAGGTGCGCCCACGGCGTCGATGGTGTATAAATTGGTGTCCCGTGAAGGTGACAACGGTGAGTTTGTGGCTGTTGCCAAGGCTTCCAAGAACAAAACCAGTGTGGGTGGGCGCAAGTACGCCACGCGCCGCCTGAACAACGAGGGTGTGGCTACTGCCGAAGTGGTGGGGATTGGTCACCGCCCGGATGCTGACACCAATGACCGCCCGCTGCTGGCACGGTTCATGACCGAGGGCGTGCTGGAACCAGGGTGGATCGGTTCTGATGGTGTGGTGCGAGCCACCGCCCGGCACGCCGCATCCATGGCCGAATTGCCCGGAGCCGCCCGCCGGCTCCAACGCGGGGAGCCTGTGATCCCTACCGAATACGAAACAGCAGCACCTGTCCCTGCGGCAGAGAACTAAGGAGCATCCCATGGCCAAGGCCCTGATCATTGTTGACGTGCAGAATGATTTCTGCGAAGGCGGCTCACTCGCCGTCGCCGGCGGCGCCAACCTTGCAAGCGAAATCAGTGAATTCCTAGAAAACGCCCAAGACCTGGACTTCGTTGTTGCCACACAGGATTGGCATATTGACCCGGGTGCCCACTTCTCCGAGACCCCGGACTTTCTCAACAGCTGGCCTGTGCACTGTGTGGCCGGCAGCAAGGGCGCAGCCCTGCACCGGAACCTGGATACTGAGGACATTGACGCATACTTTCGCAAGGGAAAGTTTGATGCGGCCTACTCTGGCTTCGACGGCCTGCTGGCACCTGAGGATGAGGTTGCCGTGGGTGAACGTGAGGCCCACGAATCTGTGGCAGAGGACGGCGAGGCCCCCATTAGCCTAGATGATTGGCTGCGCGAGAACGACGTCGAAGATGTTGTGATTGTGGGGATCGCCACGGACCACTGCGTGCGCGCCACTGCCCTAGATGCCATTAACGCCGGGTACAACACCACTGTGTTGCGGGACTATGTGGCAGGTGTAGACGAAGACGCCAGTGAGGAAGCTCTCGAGGAACTCAAAGACGCAGGAGTAGAGGTCAAGTAGCGGGCGGGCGCATGAGCCGGGTTATTTCCGCCCAATAAACCAGTCTTGGAGCTTCTTCAACCGGGTCTGCAACTGCGTTTCATCAGCCTGTGCCACGGCCGGGCCGCCACAGATGCGGCGCAATTCGCTGTGCACCATGCCGTGGGGCATCCCTGATCGGGAACTCCACGCGGAGACGTTCTTGGCCAGCTCGCCTCGCAGATCCATCAACAGCCGGTGGTCCACCAACGGCGGCGCCTCGGGTTCGGCCGGAGATCTCTTGCGCTTGCGGCTCTGTTGGTCGGCCTGGCGTTGACGCAGTAACAAACCCATTTGGTCGGCGTCGAGAAGTCCTGGGATGCCCAGGAAGTCGAGCTCGTCTTCACTGCCAATCGCGCCGCCGGTACCGAACTCGCCGCCGTCGAACAACACCCGGTCAAAGGACGCCTGTGATTCCAGCGCCTCAAATTTGAATTTCTCCAGGGTGTCGGAGGCCTTTTCCTCACGGTTGGCCTCCTCCATCTCGGAATCTTCTTCAATAAAGCCATCCGGATCCTTATCCGGGCGGTCCAAGGCGTGATCGCGCTCCAGCTCAAGCTGGTTGGCCAGTGCCATCAGGTTGGGCACTGAAGGCAGGAAGATCGACGCCGTTTCTCCCCTTTTGCGGGCCCGCACAAAACGGCCCACGGCCTGAGCGAAGAACAGCGGAGTCGCCGTCGAGGTCGCGTACACACCAACAGCAAGACGCGGCACGTCAACACCTTCGGAGACCATGCGCACGGCCACCATCCAGCGCTTGTCCCCTGCCGAGAAAGAATCAATCTTGGCGGAAGCCTTGGCGTCATCGGACAAAATGACGGTAGGTGACTCTCCCGTGATCTTCTTCAACTCTGCGGCGTAGGCGCGGGCGTCCTCGTGATCTGTGGCAATCACCATGGCACCGGCGTCAGGCACTGCCCTGCGCACCTCGGTGAGGCGCTTGTCCGCGGCGGCCAGGACGGCAGGGATCCACTGCCCCTCGGGGTTCAGCGCCGTGCGCCATGCCTGCGAGGTGACATCCTTGGTCACAGCCTCGCCCAGCGTTGCCGCCATTTCCTCACCAGCACTGGTGCGCCAGCGCATTTGCCCCGAATACGCCATGAACATGACGGGGCGCACCACATGGTCCTTGAGCGCTTCACCGTAGCCATAGGTGTAATCAGCCTTTGACCGGCGAATGCCGTCCCTATCCTCGGCGTATTCCACGAACGGGATGGCCGCTGTATCCGAGCGGAACGGGGTACCCGTCAAGGCCAAACGGCGTGTGGCGGGGTCAAACGCTTCCCGGATGCCATCACCCCAGGACAAGGCGTCGCCTCCGTGGTGGATCTCATCCATGATGACCAGGGTGCGCGCGGCCTCAGTTTTGGCCCGGTGCAACATGGGCTTGCTGGCAACTTGGGCGTACGTGACGGCTACACCAATGAAGCCCTTGCCGTGGCGGCCATCAGCATTTTTAAAGTTTGGGTCAATCGCGATGCCCACCTTCGCCGCGGCGTCTGCCCACTGTTTTTTCAAGTGGTCGGTGGGTGTGACGATCGTGACCCTGTTGATCTGCCCGCGGCTTATTAGCTGTGTGGCAATATGCAGGGCAAACGTGGTCTTTCCGGCACCCGGGGTAGCAACGGCCAGGAAGTCCCGCGGGCTCTCGTTGAAGTACTTTTCCATGGCTTCTGACTGCCATGCACGCAGCTTTTGTGCTGTACCCCATGCGGCGCGCTCAGGATAGGCCGGAGGCAGCGACGGGCCACCAAACAATGTCTCCGTCACGAATTATCCGCCATCCTTGTCACTTCTTCCACGCTTCCGTTCCCACTTCCGGGCACGGCGATTGAACGGTTTTAAACCGTTCCCAAAAAAGAATTACAGCCCCGAACTAATTCTTGGGCTTCTTCGGGCCTTTGCCCTTGCCGCCACCCTCGGGGCGCAGTCCGTCATAGACCTCTTTGCACTCGGGGCAGACGGGGAACTTCTGGGGGTCCCTCCCCGGAGTCCAGACCTTGCCGCAGAGCGCCACAACGGGATCTCCGGTCATGGCCGATTCCATGATCTTTTCCTTGCGGACATAATGCGAGAACCGTTCGCTGTCTCCGGGCTCGACTTCCTGCTTCAGTTCCTGGCGCTCAATCACGGCAGTGGAACCACCGGTCTGGCCGGGTCCGTAGTTCGGATCGTTTTCAAAGGGGTCTGGAGGCAAACTCATAAATTCAGTCTACCGTCTTCACGTCCGCGACTCACCGTAGTGGCTCCCACATCACACTCCGACTGAAGGAGAGGGAGCGTCCCTGGAAAACGCGCCGAAACTGCGGGAGCGTTGGGAGGGGACGGCTGCGGGAGCCCACCTTTTCGTTCAGGTGAGCTCCCGCAACCGCAGAAGTGGCGTCAGTGGCCCTACTTTTTACAGACCCTGCCAGGCGGGCTTGTTGTCATAGGCGTGGCGGTAGCTTGGAGCACCTGCCAACTTCGATGCTGCAGCCTCGTCAATGATGACGGTGGCCCGGGGGTGGAACTGCAGGATCGAGGCCGGGCACGCTGCGGACACGGGGCCCTCAACGAAGTCGCGTACGGCGTCGGCCTTGCCTGCTCCGAAGGCCACCAGAACCAAGTGGCGGGCATCCATGATGGTGCCCAGCCCCTGGGTCACCACGTGGTGCGGAACTTGGTCAAGATGATCAAAGAAGCGCGCGTTGTCCTGGCGTGTCTGCTCGGCCAGGGTCTTGATGCGTGTGCGTGAGGCCAGCGAGGAGCCTGGCTCGTTGAAGCCGATGTGCCCGTTGGTGCCGACGCCCAAGATCTGCAGGTCAATGCCGCCCGCGGCAGAAATCGCATCCTCGTACGCTTGGCAGGCACCCAACAGATCCTCGGTGGAGCCATCCGGGCCGTGCACGTTCTCTGCTGCCACATCAACGCGGTTCGTGAACTCGCGGCGAATGACCTCGCGGTAGGACTCGAAGTGGCCCGCGGGCAGGCCCACGTATTCATCCAGAGCAAAGCCGCTGACCGCGGAAAAGTTCAGCCCCTCGTCAGCGTGGCGGCGGGCCAGCTCATCGTAGATGGGCAGCGGGGAGGAACCCGTGGCCAGGCCAATCACGGCGTTGGGCTTGTTACGCACCAAGGCCTCGATCGAGTCGGCGGCAAGCGCCCCAATTTCCTTGCTGCTGGGGAGGATGATGACCTCCATGAAACACGCTTCCTTTCACTGCCACCCTCAGAAAGCGGTGACTAACGGCTTGTCGCAGACGGGCGCAAGTGCACAGACGCCCCGTCAGCGCACTCCGCAAGCGGTGGCTGACAGGGCGCTTTTGCCTTGGGTCTGCTTTGTAGCTCTAACCATATCCAGTCTCAGCGATCTACAGAAACGGACTGCAACAATTCCGGTCCACGGCGCTCATATTGCGCCCCGCCAATGCGGATCCCCAAGACCACGTACAGGGCGCCGAGCAGCAGACCAACCAGCAAGGCCAACCAGCCAAACAGTGGCTGGCCGGTGACGGCACCAATGATGACCAGCACTGCTACGGGGGCAGCTAGTACCCCCGCACCGACAAAGCCGCCCAACTGAACCAGCACGGTGGCGAAGCTATTGCCCGGCTTGGATTTCATGGGGCTCTCCCCCGGCAAGGGAGCCATCATGGTGAAGCGGGATGAGAGCACACTGGCCAGGCCCAGTCCTGCGCCGGTAGCACCCATTATCAGGCCCACGGCCGGTGGGAACTGCGCCCAGGTTCCGGAGACAACACTTCCGGCAATAGCAAAGAGCAATCCCAGTGGCAGTGCCAGGACGGCAGCAGCCAGAACACGTCCGGTCCTATCTGCCTTTCCACAAACACCGGAGGCCAAGTGCAGAGCGAACGCGGTGCTGTCATAGGAAATATCGGAGGAAATGCTCCACGCAATCATGAAAGCTGCAATGGCGCCGGAATAGCTCAGGATGGGTCCCACTGCATCCATCCCCCCCGTCTGAGAACCGCCAAATACCAGGACAACGGGGATAAGTGGGGAGATGAGCAGCCCCGCACTATAGCGCGGATCACGGAACCAATAGGTGAGACAGCGGGCAGCTATGGCGCCAGTGGGGGTTTGCGCGAACATGGCAAAGAAGCCCAACTTGCCCGGGTTACGCTTGGCTGTTCCGGAGAACGCGGGGGTCACAAGAGCCCGGACCAGGCACACCTTCCACACCCAGGTCAGTGCCGCAATGGTTGCCAGCGCAATCAGGAATTTCACGGCGGCAGCACCATAGGCGCCGCTGGCAATGGCGGCTGGCACCGCCCAGATGGCGCCCAAAGGAGTCCAGGACACAGTGTTTGCCAGCTGGGGCAGGAAATCGGCAAAGTCAGTGATTCCACTGGAGATGCCGGCAATGATGGGGCCCATAAGCATCAGCGGGACCAGAACCACAATGCCGCTGACGTCCTTAAAACGGCGGGAGGATGCCAGACTGGTGCTCGCTGCCGTGATGGCACGTGAGGCAACAATGCAGGTTAGCGCGGCTAGGGCTCCGCAGATGAGGGCGGCAACAGCTGCCACCGGGTGGCGCCACCAGGCAGCGGCGGTGCCCACGGCGGCCAACAAGGTGATGGCACCTGGAATACCGATGAAACCTGAGAGCGCCAGGCCGGTCAGCATGCTCTTCATGGGGATGGCGTAGGTGGTGAAGCGGGCAGGGTCCAGTGTCATATCCAGTCCGGCGGCAACCACCGGAACAATAAGCCAGCCAAGGAACAGTGCCGCACCGGCAAGGACAAGGACGGTGCCTACCAGCGCCGAATCAGTGGCACCCAGCACGGCCAGGCCCACCAGCACCATGACCAAGATGCCCAGCCCGTACAGGGCCCCAATGATGAGCCCTACCAGTTGCCAGGGCGTGCGCTTCATGGAGTTGCGCAATAGCGCAATTTTTAGTCTTAAGAGGTGCGCAACCATGACAACCCCGCAGTCTGGTTACGGCCGCCAACAAGTTCCACGAACTTCTCTTCCAGGCTCATTTCGCCCCTGACCTCATCCACCGTGCCAGCAGCCAGGACTTTGCCGCCGGCAATCACGGCCACGTGGTCACACATGCGTTGGACCAGGTCCATGACGTGACTGGAGACAATCACGGTGCCGCCGGAATTTACGTAGTCATGAAGGATGTCACGGATATTGGCGGCGGAGACAGGATCCACCGATTCAAAGGGTTCGTCAAGGACCAGCAGCCTCGGGGCGTGAATAAGTGCCGCGGCAAGGGCGATCTTCTTGGTCATACCGGCGGAGTAGTCCACCACCAGCGTCCCGGCGTCCCGGGTCAGGTCCAAGGCGGCAAGGAGGTCTTTCACACGCAACGCCACGGTGTCTTTGTCCATGCCCCGCAGGAGACCGGCGTAAGTGACCAACTGCTCACCGCTGAGCCGGTCGAAGAGGCGCACACCGTCAGGCAGCAGACCCATGAGCTTCTTGGCTTCCAACGGTTGTGCCCAAACGTCCAGACCATGGACGCTTACCTGACCAAAGTCCGGGCGCAGCAGCCCCGTGGCCATGGATAGCGTGGTTGTTTTTCCGGCGCCGTTGGGCCCCACCAAACCGTAGAAGGATCCGGCAGGAACATCCAAGTTGATGTTGTCAACGGCCACCTTCTCGCCGAAACGCTTCGCCAGTCCGCGAATTGACAGGGCAGGTGGCCGGGTCTCTGAGGGCGCAATCGAGGTGTTCATGAAGACGACACTAGCAATCCTGAGGTTGCATGTGACTTATCCCAAAGGATGATTTTGGCACTTCCGTGTCACTCCGGCAATTGGCCCCACAAGAATGACACGGCAGCCACCCGCCGGCTTCGCGGCTCGAGAACGCAGCTTTAGAACAAGGCCCGGGCCAGTGCTTGCCGCGAAGCAGAAACGCGCGGATCGCTGATGCCCACAACGTCATACAGCTCCAAGAGGCGGATCCTGGCAGGTTCGCGTTCGGGGCCAAAATGCGTGGCAATGAACTTCACCAGCCGTGCCAATGCGTCCTCAACATGACCACCTGTCGCGTCCAGATCCGCAACGGCCAAGGCGGCTTCAAGATCGTCTTGATCGCTGGCTGCCCGGGTGCGCAGCTCCTCGGCCGCCACCACATCGATACCAGCGGTCCGGCGCATCAGCTGCACCTGGGCCAAACCGATCTTAGCGTCGGAATCGTTGGGCTTTTCAGCTAAGGCTTTCTCGTAGCTACTCTGCGCCGTTTCCAAATCCCCTGCTTCAATGGCGTCGCGGGCGGCCTGATGCAGTGGTGGCAGTTGCGGCTCGGGCACGGCCGCCGGGTCCTGCGCACCACCGAGATTGCCGGTAACACCGTTGCTGGCTGCGACCTTCAGGAGCTCATTGAAGAACTCCTTGACCTGTTCCTCGGGAAGCTCACCCTCAAACATGGGCACAGGCTGGCCCTTGATCAGTGCCACCACTGTGGGAACCGCTGTCACGCCAAAAGCTTGAGCAATTTGCGGGCTGCTATCAACATCGATCCGGCCGAGCGCCAACTGGCCACCGAATTCGTTAACAACCTTTTCCAGCATGGCGGTCACATTGGCCGATTGCTGCGAGCGGCCAGAACCCATCGCCGCCACAACGGGAACCTGCTGCGAAAGCTGAACAAACTCTTGGAAACTTGCCTCGTTCACGTCCACCGCATAGGGCGAGGCGTTGGCGGAAGCGCCAGGCGCGGGAGCCGCGGCACGGTTTTTCAGGGCGGAAAGATCGACGGCGCCACGGAGGTTAACTCCGGACAGGCCGTTGGGTGACATGGGGCTGTTTTGACTCATGAACTCACTCTAACTGGGCAAGGCGGCGGCCTTAGCTAAATCTCGCCGCGGGTGAAACCTGGCAAAGGGGACTCAGACTCCTGATAGCGTCCGGGTCCCCTGTGCAAGGCGAAATTACTTCTTGAAGTTGCCGCCTACCAGGTTGCGGGTAGCGGATAAGATGGTGATTTTTCCATCCGAGCCTGCGGGCGGAATGTGCATGACCACGGGCTCAGCGTAATTGAGGGTGAAGCCCTTCGTGGTTTCCTTGCCTCCCGTGAATACTGCCGCGTCATCGCCCACGGTCAGGTTGGCGTTTTCCTTGCTCGTAGCGTCGATTCCGAAGTTATATCCAACTACCACCATGGCGCCGCCGTCAGCCGTGCGCAGGTTTACTACCTGGCCGGTGTCTGCCTTGTGGCTGAACACGTAGCTGGCGTCTTTGGCTTCCTTGAGGATGGTGGCTTGGGTATCAAGGACGCTCTGAATGTAGACGCTGTCATTGAAGGAGGTTTTGAATTTGCTATCGGCCTTTGTGAGGCGGTCACTCAGGGCCGCAATGGCGTCAGCAGGGCTCATCGCCAGACCATCAGCAGCATCAAGAGGCAATTCCTTGGTGCCTTCCTTATCAACCTTGGGGAAAGTTTGACCGGGCAGCAAAGGCGTTGCCTGAATCAGCTTGTAGTTTTCCCGCGGGCTTGCCTGCACCAGCGTCAATAGCTGAGGCAGGGCATTGTTTTCACCTTGTGTAACCAACATGCTGGAACGGGGCCAAGTCTCCGTTGTGGTGACGACCTTGGCCAGCAGTGTTGAGGCATTCACCGGTTCCATGGCCGCCTGCTTGGATACCTTGGCCCGAATTTTGTAGTTGGCTGTGCGGGCTTCCAAGGCCATTCCCGAAACCCGAACTTCAAGTTCCTGAGCATTTTTTGCATTATCACCAGCCGCCACAGCAGCAGCAACCGCCGAGGAAATACGCTGCACTTGGCTATCGAGCAGTGCGGGGAAACCTGGCGTGGACGGCACGGCTGTTGCCGTGGCGGGCGCAGATTCTGTGGCAGCAGCTGTGGCTGAGGGACTCGTTGCCGGTGTGGTGGGATCGGCAGCCACAGCAGGGCTGAGGCTGCCAGCCACTAGAACTGCGGCCAAGGCCACGCCACAACGCGTGGTGAACTTAACGCGCTTGTTCATCAGTCCCATGGTTCCTTCATGCGCCCTGAACTCCGTCTGCTGGTCCTTACCGGGCTTGTCCTTGGCAGGTTTACTCTTAGCAGGCTTGTTCTTCCCGGCAATGTTCTCCCCAGCAATATTATTTCCGCCATTGTTGTTATCGGGCGTGTTGTCATCAGGCTTGTTGTTATCAGGCTTGTCCTGATCAGAGGGGTCATTATCAGGTTGGTCCCGATCAGCCTGGTCCGAGGTGCCGGAATCTGAGCTGGACTCAGTTTCAACGGCCACCGGATCCACCGTAGTGTCGCTGGGCTTGGACGCAGCGGGGGGCTCAGTCTTAGACAGCATCAGCGGCAGGGCGGAGGTAGCGTCACCGGAAACAACTGCTTGAACGGGGGCAGCTTTGTCCTGCCTTGAGCTCTTGTCCGGGCGATCAGTGGAATCATCGCCTGGGCCTGCCTTGTCTGGGCCTGCCTTGTCGGCTTCTGCCTTGCGGGCCTCGTCAATCGTGGCAGGGGCGCCGGGTCCGTCTGCCTGCTTGGCCGCTGAACGGGACGCCACAATCTTGTCCACTTCCAGGGCGCCGGTGGCCGGATCGGACGGGACGCGGCCAGCAGTACGGCGGCCTGCCGCAACTTCTGCCTTGGGCTTGTTTGGTGCAATAAGGAACATCAGTGCGGCCAGAGCCAACAGCGCTGAGCCAATGATCATCAGCGGGACGGCCCAAGGGGTGCCAGCTTCGTTGTCCACCGTGATGGAAATGTCGGTAGGCGCTGCGGCCTTGCCATCAACAGAGAGGAGCAAGGCCCAGTCCCCGCGGCCGGGAGCCTGCCAGGTGTAACTGAGTTCACCATCGGCTTTTTCCTCGCTGACCCACATATCGGAGCCTGCAGGGTTAGGCACGGTGGCCTCACCCTTGTGGCTGGTGGCCGCCAGCTGAGTAAAGTCCGCATCGGCCCCACCAATCTCGGTATATGCGCCATTCCCTACCCAGCCGAGGATATCGTCCTGGCGTGCCACAGCAAGCTGCAGAGGCCCATCGCTCTTGACGGTCATGGTGAACTGGCCATCACGAGTATTGAGCAGTTGCGGACCAATAACAGTCAGTGGTGCAGACGCGGAGGGCGCCGGCGCTGTGGCTGTAAGCGTGGCCGGAGGGAGCCAGATGGTGCGCTGGCCAATGCCTGCACCCAACACCAAGAGGCCCAGGATGGCCAAGACAATCGCAATTTTTGAACGCAAGAACTTACCTAACATCGACGGAACACTGCTGTGATCGTTAGATCAAGGGTAACTGAACCGTTATCTAATGGGCATTCTCCTTTGACTTTTATCACGTTGGCATCCCCGTGGCGCACGTTTTGAACACTCAAGCGCTGGTAACCTCTATTCACTAAAGGAAGTGGAAGAATTTGCCACCATCCATCAGACATTAAGGCAGAAACAGTGAACTCTTCCCCAGATCCAAGCGGCGAACAGCCGCTCCCGGAAGAAACCACTCCGGCTCCGCTTCAGGGCGGGAATGAAACACGCCAAGAGCAGGGTGAAGCGAACCCCACGTTGGCCGCCCCCGTTGCGGCATCGGCCGCCTCAATATCCCTCGAAGCAAAACCAGCTCAACGGGGTTGGCGCAGCTGGGTGGCGGACAAAATCCGGCAGCCGGTTCCGGGTGCACAGCCTCGCGTGCGCTTTGACCTGCCGATGGCTCCGAGCGGACCGGGCGCGCCCATGAGCAACAACGAAGGTTCCAGCGGGGGCAGCTTGGTCCGCCATCCTATTTACTTTGGCTTTATGGGAACCGTGGGCGTTGGCATTGCCTTGTTTCTGAGCTCTATCCTGGCGAACACGCAATCCCTACTGTTGTGGATTGTGACAGCTTTGTTCATCTCTTTGGGGTTGGACCCAGTGGTCCGCTGGCTCGAGCAGCGCAAGGTCCCGCGCCCTCTGGGAATAGTTGTGGTTCTGCTTGCTCTGCTTAGTGTGGTGGCGTTGTTCTTCGCCACATTGATTCCTACCATTGTTGAGCAGACTACCCAGCTCATTAATAAGGCTCCGGTATGGATCAAGGACTTCCTCAACTCGGATTTTTTCAAACAACTTGATGTCCAGTACCACGTCCTTGACACGATCAACGAGCAAGTAGCCAAGTTTTTCCAGGACGCACAAGCTGTGGGCGGTATTTTTGGCGGAGTACTAGGTGTTGGCACCACTATTGCTAATGCACTTTTTGGCACCCTTATTGTGCTGGTCCTGAGCCTGTATTTTCTAGCCTCATTGCCTGCCATCAAGAAGTGGGGCTACCGCCTTGCACCCCGTTCACAGCGCTCCCGTGTTGAAGAGTTGAGCGAGGAAATCACTCGCGGCGTGGGCAATTACGTCATAGGTCAGGTGTGCGTGGCCGTACTCAACGCCACCTTTGCCTTCATCGTCATGAGCATTCTCGGCATCCCCTTCAGCGTCCTGCTGGCCTTTGTTGTGGCGCTGCTGGCATTCATTCCACTGGTGGGAGGCATGATCGCGGCGATTGTGGTGATCGCCGTCAGCCTGACAGCGGGTTGGCAGACTGCCGTCATTTACGCCATTTGCTACTTTGCTTACCTGCAGTTTGAGGCGTACTTCATCTCACCGCGCATCATGCAAAAGGCCGTGGCGGTTCCCGGCGCCGTTGCCGTTATTTCGGTGATTGCCGGTGGCACACTCCTCGGTGTTCTGGGCGCACTGATTGCGATCCCCACGGCCGCTGCGGTGATGCTGCTGGTGAGAGAAGTCTTCATAGCCCGGCAGGACGAGAACTAAAGTTCACCTCTGGGCAGAGATCGTTTTTTTGATCTTACAGAAGCAAGAAGGAGGGGCGGGAATCCGCCCCTCCTTCTTGAATTCAAGCGCCAAAACCCAGGCGCATATTAGACGGGAAGCGCCGCCACGGGTCCGTGCCATTGTGTGGACAACTCCACGTCAGTGCCCAAGACGCTCGAAGCAATTTCATTCAAGGCTCGGGCAGCGTACTTCTCCCCCACCCACAAGTGCTTGGCACCGTCAACAGCTATGAGCTTGGCCTGGGGTACTAAGGCGAACCGGACCGTGGCAGCTTCCGGCTGCAGGTAGTCATCGAATTCCGGCACAAGCACGGTCAGTGGCTTGCCGTACGCGGCCCATGCAAGCAAATCCGAATCAGCGGCCCGGTGAAGTGGCGGCGAGAGCAGCACAGCCCCCTCCACCTGCTGCGCCACTGGGGCTACCGCACCGTATTTGAGCACCAGCTCGGTGCCGAAGGACCAGCCCAGCAGCCAGCGGTTGGGCAGGCCGCGGTCTACAGCGAACTGGACCGCAGCTTCAACATCGAGGCGTTCGCCAATACCCTCGTCAAAGCTCCCCTCACTCGTGCCTCGCGCAGAGGCGGTGCCGCGGGTGTTGAACCGCAACACAGCAATCCCCGCCAGCGCCGGTAAACGGTAAGAGGCCTTCTTGTACACGTGCGAGTCCATGAAGCCGCCATGTGTAGGCAGCGGGTGCAGGGTGATCAACGTGGCCCGCACGACGCCGTCGGCCGG
This sequence comes from Arthrobacter sp. UYCu511, assembly GCF_040547105.1. NCBI lineage: Bacteria > Bacillati > Actinomycetota > Actinomycetes > Micrococcales > Micrococcaceae > Arthrobacter > Arthrobacter sp. UYCu511. The sequence goes on along the minus strand of NZ_JBEPPB010000006.1, from coordinate 113,251 downwards.
CAAGGCCAATTCACCCACCAGAGTCAGTCCGTCAGCCGTGGTCAGTTCAATGTTCTCGCGCACGGCCGGCAAGATGGTGGAGGCACGGACCGGGGTAACTACTCCGGAATCAATAAAATCAAGGGAAGCGGGATCAAAAACCATGCCCCTGAGCCTACCGGTATTTGTAATTCCGCCCGCGCCAGCAATTGGTGTGCCAGTGCCTGCGATCACGCAAGCCTGCCTCAACACCGAAAAGGGCATCTTCCTGCCACACCACAAGATGCGCAGTGCCGGGGCTCACGGGATGGTGGCAGCCAGGGCAGGTGTAGGACTTCTGAGCGTTACCGGCAGTGATGGTGCGAACCGTCCAGAGACCGTCCGAGGCTGACTCCGTTGTGGCGATACCCAGGCGGGCCCGGTTCAGGTCAAAGCCGTCATCATCGCCCGCCGACTGCCCGGTACCTTGGGCTCCGCGTCCCCGAGACTGGCTGGAGCCGCGGACGGCGGAGGTGCGGCGGCGTGGGTGGTTCGAGCGGGGCATGCTTCCATTGTGCCGCACCTCAGCGGGCCTGGGGCCCATCACGGTCCGGCAACCGCTAGAATGACAGGCGTGCGTTTAGTGATTGCCAAGTGCTCCGTCGATTACGTCGGACGCCTCAAAGCCCATCTTCCCCTCGCCGTAAGGCTCCTGTTGGTTAAGGCTGACGGTTCCGTGCTGGTGCACTCAGACGGCGGCTCTTACAAGCCGCTGAACTGGATGAGCCCGCCGGCAACTCTGCGGATTGTGGGACCGGAGGATGCCGAACTTGAAGACGGTGTCATCTCCCAGTGGATTGTGAAATCCACCAAAGCTGATGAACAGCTCATCATCAACATCTACGAAGAGCTCCATGATTCCAGCCACGATCTTGGTACCGACCCGGGCCTCATCAAGGACGGCGTGGAAGCGGATCTGCAACGGCTGTTGGCCGAGCAACTTCATTTGCTGGGCGCAGGCTTCACGCTGATCCGCCGGGAGTACTTCACGGCCATCGGGCCGGTGGATATTTTAGCCCGCGATTCGGCCGGGGCCACGGTAGCCATTGAACTTAAGCGGCGCGGTGACATTGACGGGGTGGAGCAGTTGACACGCTACCTGGAACTACTCAACCGTGATCCCTTGTTAGCCCCCGTGCGGGGCATCTTTGCTGCCCAGCAAATCAAGCCGCAGGCTAAAACACTCGCCACAGACCGAGGCATTGAGTGCAAAACTCTCGATTACGACGCCATGCGCGGCGTGGATGACAGCGCCTCACGCCTATTTTAGAGAAGTTTTCCCCCCTTCCTGACTAGACTTGAAGCCATGACTGATCCACGCTCCGCGCCCGCGTCCACCAAATACCTGATTCAAGGTGCCGTTGTCACTGACCACGGTGTCATTGAGGGCGGACTGCTCGCCATCGAAGGAGACAGGATTTTGTACGCCGGCCGTGCCGACCACTTCGATGAACCAGGTTTTGGCGCGGGTGATATGGATGCCGCCAATATCATTTCCTTACCCGCCGGGCAGCGCCTGATCCCTGGCCTGGTTGATGTGCACAATCATGGCGGCAACGGAGGAGACTTCCCCAGCGGAAACGAGGCCTCCGCCCGGGTTGCCGTAGATTTCCTCCACCGCGCCGGCACCACCACGCTGCTGGCCAGCATGGTCACAGCATCCCCTGAAGACCTCATCAAAGGCATCGGCATTTATGCTGATATGACGGCCGAGGGCCTCCTGGCGGGAATCCACTTGGAAGGGCCCTTCCTCTCCCACGCACGCTGTGGCGCCCAGAATCCGGCGTTCCTCCTGGACCCGGACCTAGAGCTCATGACTTCCCTCATTGAAGCTGGCCGCGGCACCATCACCACCATGACGTACGCCCCTGAATTGCCCGGCGCCCCGGAACTGGTTGACCTGCTCACCAGCCACGGCATCACCCCGTCTGTAGGCCACACGGACTCCGACACCGTGACGGCTGCGAACTCTCTGGAGCAGGCCCGGGAGGGCCTGGATTCCACCGGGTTCGACGGCGTCTCCGGACGACCCACTGTCACCCACCTTTTCAACGGCATGCCTCCCATGCACCACCGCTCCCCCGGTCCTGTTGCCGCGTGCCTGCGGGCCGCCAAAGCTGGGAACGCTGCCGTGGAACTTGTTAGCGATAACACCCACCTGGACCCGGAAACGGTCAAGATGGTGTTTGAGATTGTGGGCGCGGAGAACATCCTGTTGGTCACCGATTCCATGGCCGCTGCGGGGCTCGCTGACGGCCAGTACATGCTGGGCCCTTCCCCTGTCACTGTCACCAATGGTGTAGCCACACTGGATGCAACCGGCTCCATTGCCGGAGGCACCGCCACCTTGTTGGATGTGCTGCGCCGCACCACAGCAGCCGGAGTGGAATTTGCGGATGCACTGAAGTCAGCCACCTCGGTCCCTGCCGCGGTGTTGGGGCTCACGGATGAAGTGGGGTCGTTGCGCCGCGGGCTCCGGGCAGATGTGCTCATTGTCAATGCCGATCTGGAGCTGCAGCGCGTCATGCGTGCAGGTCTCTGGCTGCGCTAGTTAACAATCGCGACTCTTTAGTAGCATTCATTGACCTTGAATGTGACGCATGTCATGCTAAACGAGGCTCGGGAGCAACTGCCTCGGCGCCTTATGCGGTACATATAGCGGTACAGCATGAACGTTCATCACAAGGAGAAATCAATGGCACAGGGAACCGTCAAGTGGTTCAACGCTGAAAAGGGCTTCGGCTTCATCACCCCGGACAACGCCGAGGGCGATGTGTTTGTCCATTACTCAGAAATTCAAAGCGGCGGTTTCAAGACCTTGGATGAAAATGCCCGGGTGGAGTTCGAGATTGGTCAAGGCAGCAAAGGTCCCCAGGCCACCGGCGTCACCACGCTCTGATGTGTTCTAGCTCGCGCTAGAACGGCACGCACTAGAACGGCACGTACCAGAACTTTAGCGGCCCCCGGCAATAGCGCCGGGGGCCGTTATTGCTGGCCGCTATTGCCAGCGCTATTATTGCCGGCGCAAGAGCTTGGTCAACGACCGCACTGAAACATTGGGCAGGTAAGCCTCGCCCACGGCCCAGCCAATGGCAGGCAGCGAGAGCGGGTCCTGATACATCAAGTACAAGGACCTGTGCCGTGGTTTGAAACGTTGTTTGAAATTGGCCAGGGAAGAGAACCCGTAGACCGGTTCCAGGGTGCGGGCCAGCAGTTCCAGCATGCGCGCCAGGGTGTTTTCCTGCCCGTCAGCAACGGTTCCAGCAGGTGAAGGCACAGCAGGTGATGGCGCAGCCGTTGAGGCAACGGCATCGCCAGGGCCGGCCGGCATCGCCAGGGCCGAACCCACATGGGCCGCCCCAGAGCGCGGCGAACCTGAGCGTGGCGAACCAGCCAGGGGCGAACCCGAGAGGGAAATGTAATCGACCGTGAGCGCAAAATGCTGCACAGCCTGAGCGATGAGGTATTCCATCACGCCATTGAAGGAGCCGCTGTTGCGGCGCATGAAGTCAAGGGTCCAACTGACTACCTCGCCGTGGGAAAAGACTGGAAGCCAGCTTGTGACGGCGTGAATCCGCCCGGTGGCGTCAATGGCCAGGGCGAGCTGGACGGATTCATCCTTAAGTTCCTCCAGTCCTCCCAGGGTGAAGCCAAGCTCGGGCAACACCTGGCCGGAGACCCAGTCCTCGGAAATCTCGTGGATCTGTGTGCGCTGCCCTGTGGTCAGTTCCCCGTAATGGCACCATTGCGCAGTGATTTCCAGTTTTGCCGCCTTGTTCAGCGCAGTGCGGACGTTTTGCCAGTCCTTGCCCTTGAAGTCCATGCTGCGAACGTCAAGGAGCGTTTCAGCAGCCACAACAATTCCTCGAAAGCCACGCTGCTCCAGCATGGCGGCGGGAGCTTCATTGACGGAATAAAAGCAGGGGGTGAGAGATTCCTCGGCACAAAAATCAAGGAATTGATCCACGGCAGACTCATAGTCCTCAGGTTCCCCAATGGGCCCGCCTAAGGTAAGCGCAACCCCTCGGTGCGCCTGGTACGCCACGGCCACTGTCCCGGCGCTGTTGAACCAGTATTGGTTTTTGGCCCACAGGGTCATCCATGAAAGGGAATCTCCTCCCCTGCGCACTAAGGCCTTCGCCGCCACAATATCGTCTACACCTCCGCTGTGCAGGCGCCGGCTCAGAAACAGTGCCAGAATGCTCACGGTGCTGGCCAGCCACAGCACCAGCCCACCGAAGCTGAACAGGAGTTGGGAAAAGAACCCGTGCGGATAAATATTCGCGGCATAGCTAAAAGGAAAGGGATAGGGCAGCACGATCCGTGGAATGGCCGCTACCAGGGCGGGCAGTCCCACACCGTCCTCCAGATTCCCCTCGGCCAACCACGCCACCGCGTAGAGCGTCACTACGGCAAGCAACAACAACGGCAAGTAGATCAGTGCCCGGCGCCGCAGCACTGGATCTGTTTCAACGCGGAAATGCCGGCGAAAGATGATCAAGAATACGGCGATCAGTAGGGGCATGAGAACCACTGGCAGCAGCTCCCACACTGATTCGTTGATGCTCAGGCTGCGGTGGCCGCGCCGCAATGACAGGCCCACCCCGGCAAAGACCTGGAAGTAGACAGCTGAAACCAGTCCAATAACCAGGTGGAAATAGACGGCCACCCACAAGGCCAGGCGGCTGCCCCGGCGCAGTCCTTCCGCACAAACCAGCAGCAACAGCATCGGCATCAGTGCCAGTAAATGACCGCCGGAGCCAAAAAGTCCAAGGTCCTTGACCATACCCTGACAGGCGGCATTAGCCACATGACAACTGCCCTGCCATTGCGAAAGTGTGGGTTCTTGGTTGGTGATCCAGGTGCGCAGCATCGCCAGGGGCCCCACCGCCACGTGTGCCAGTGCGGCGGCCAGCGGCCCTACCGCAAAGACGGCCACCACCAGGGCCAAGATGGTGCGTATTTCATGACTTGTTGACCGCCTGGTCCCTCCACGGCCGGCGGCCTTGAAGAACACCTTCCCGGCGGCGAGCCCAATCAGCGCCGCCACAAGGATGAAGAGGTGCTGGGCATGCCCCACATACACGCTGAGCATGAGCGCCGTGGCCAGGATCGAGACCCGCACACGGCGCCTCCACAACAGTGAGATTCCCTGACTTGCCGCCATCAGCGTCCCGGCGGAGGCGGCAAACGGACCCAGCAGTGTTGCCTGATCCACTCCCTCCAGGGAATCTATACCGAGCGTGCTGCCCAGCCCAATGATCACCGTATAAAGTACGACGGCGGCCACTTGGATTGCGCAGAAAAGTGCGGCCGTGCGCAGGGTACCCACAGTAAATTCGGAAATCCCCACCACCACGGCCACTACGGCGATTCCCAACACCATGGCGGCGGTGCTGGAACTGAGAAAGAGCGTGCTGAAAATATTCCACCAGCGCCCATCACTGAGATCAGCCGGCTGAAAGCCCCAATTACGTGCCACTGGCCCTGGCAGCCTGGCTAGGAAGGCGCCCGAGGCCACGTGCCCCACGATGATGGTCGCCATCAAGGCGGTGCTCAATGGTGCCCGCCGCACCCATCCCAGCACCGCAGGCGTCATGCGGCTGGCCCACCCAGACTTCGTGGTCGCCCCCACCATGGTCATGGAAGACCAACCCGGGCAAAGACGAACGCCAAGCCCTGAGGCAGGGCGGCATCGGCTACAGCCCAGGAATGCCCTCCCGGGTAGGATGCGCTTTTTACGCTCATGCCGGCCTTGCTGGCTGCCGCTTCGAGTACCTTCACATTGGCAGAATACGTGGTATCAGCGTTTCCTACCGCAAACCAGCCATGAATCTGCGGGTACGTGTTGTGTGCCATCAGCGTCAGTGGCAAGAGCGCATCAAAAGCAGCCGTGTCACCGTTGAAAGCCCGGTCCACCGTCAATGACCGGTTCACGGCAAGGGCCGGTTCCCGTTCAGGGGAAATCGCCATAAACGTTTGGTAGATCTGCGGATGCCTGGTGACCATCTGCAAGGAGCAGGTGGCTCCATAGGAGAACCCGCCCACAGCCCAATGGGCAGGGTTGGTATCTACCTCAAGATGGGATTTAATCCACGCCGGCACATCCTTGGACATGTAGCTATCAGCCTGTCCCAGCTTCGAATCCATGCACATTGTATTTCCCTGTGTGCTGCCATTGGGATCCGGAATCACCACAATCGGAGCCAGCCCACCATGAGAGGCGGCATAGGCGTCAAGTTGGTTGACTAAGCCCGTGGAGCTCAGCCACGATTCCGGTGACCCCGGCTGGCCGCTCACCATAACCAGTACGGGCAATACCGGCCGTTGTGCCTCAGAGTAGGCCGGAGGCAGATACACCACGGCCTTGCGGGCCTTGAAGCCCGAGATAGTCCCGGGTATGGGCTCCAAACGCACGGTGCCTCGCACGGGCAGCTCTGCAGGGGGCGTCCATCGCGTTGACACGGCGCTCTTCATGAAACGAGACTCCTGGCCCTGGTGCGGCTTGGGCAGCACGGCCGTGGAGATTTCAGTCTCTGACTTCATGAGGCTGCCAAGGGTTGGATACTGGCCAAAATCGGCGTTGATGCCCACGCCCACCACCGCAGCCACCACGGCAACAGCCAGCACGGCAAAAGTGCCACGCATAGGGGAAACGGCTCGCCGTAATTGTCGGCTCGTTCCCTCACGCTCGGCAGGCGCACTCTCGGCAGGCGCACTCACTGGCCGGCGACGTCGAAAGCTGGCATACGCCGTCGCGCTTCCCATGAGCAGGGCCCACACCATGAGCGCAACATAGAGGGCAACAGCAGTGGGCAGATCCTCCGGCCACCAGTAGAGGACGTGAATCACCAGCCACGAGCTACCGAAGCCCACCAGCAGGGCCACTGCTGCGGCGGCCAGGGCAAACAGCCACCAGCGCCACGATCGGCGAAAGAGCAGAAAAAGCACGGCGGCTACCCCGAGAACGCCAAATAGCACGGGGATGGGTCCGCTAATGAGGCTAAGATTTTGAACTGTTTGCATGCTGCCGCCGCACTCTACTGAGACTTACGCCCGCCAAATGCAGGAGCACAGTGATGTTAGCGCCAAAGTATGGGAGAGCGCTGGGTGTTAGCGCCGAAGTATGGGAAAGTGCTGTGTGTTAGCGCCGGGTGTTCATGCCGGGCTGTGGACCAGCTTCAAGCCATGAGGAGAGGCCGGTGTAAGCACCGAATTTCATGGCGAGCAGGATCTCTGCGCCTTCATAGTCCAGCACCACAATCACGGTGGCGGGGGGAACCCGGGTCAGCTCAGCTTCGCTAGGATCGCGGCGGCCAACCAACACAATCTTGTTCCGTTGCAGGGTTTTTACTGGGATCGGGCTCAAGGACAATGTCCTCAGCCACTGAAGATTTGACTCCTGATAACGACAAACCCCCATGGCCCAGCGATTTGAACGCAGGCACATGGAGGTGTCAAAGGTGCCCAGGGTGCGTCGCAAAACCAAGCGACGCACCCCAAAGAGGCACAATGATAGAACAACTAGCAGGAGCAATCCTGCCAGCACGATGAACGGCATACCGAGTTCGTTCATCAATTGATTGCTAGCGAATCCCTGCGCCTGACGTTGCGCTGTCTTTCAACTGCGCATTGTCAGCAACGATGACAACCCGGTTGCTATCAACCGAGAAGAAGCCGCCGTCCACTTCAACAAGGAAGCGGGATCCGTCCACAGGAGCGATCTCCAGCAAGCCCGGCGCCAAAACCGCGAGCATCGGGGTGTGACCGGGCAAAATGCCGATCTCGCCTTCGCTGGTGAACCCCTTGACGAGGGTCGCTGCACCGGACCAGACAAAATGGTCCGCAGCTACGATTTCAACTTCGAGGTTAGCCATGATTACTTCGTCGATTCCTGGATCTTGGCCCACTGACGCTCAACATCATCCATACCGCCGATGTTGAAGAACGCCTGCTCGGCAATGTGGTCCACGTCGCCGTCGCAGATAGCAGTGAAGCCTTCAATGGTGTCCGCGATGGAAACCGTGGAGCCTTCGACGCCGGTGAACTGCTTGGCCGTGTAGGTGTTCTGCGAGAGGAACTGCTGGATACGGCGGGCGCGAGCCACAACGATCTTGTCCTCTTCGCCGAGCTCGTCAATGCCGAGGATCGCGATGATGTCCTGCAGTTCCTTGTTCTTCTGAAGGATCTGCTTGACACGCACTGCGGTGTCGTAGTGAGCCTTACCCACGTACTGCGGGTCAAGGATACGCGAGGTTGAAGTCAGCGGATCGATGGCCGGGTACAGGCCACGTGAAGCGATTTCACGGGAAAGTTCCGTGGTCGCATCCAAGTGGGCGAAGGTCGCGGCCGGGGCCGGGTCGGTGTAGTCATCAGCAGGTACGTAAACGGCCTGCATGGACGTGATCGAGTGACCCTTGGTTGAGGTGATGCGCTCCTGCAGGAGACCCATCTCATCAGCCAGGTTGGGCTGGTAACCCACGGCTGAAGGCATGCGCCCCAGCAGTGTGGAAACCTCGGAACCGGCCTGTGTGAAACGGAAGATGTTGTCAATGAAGAGCAACACGTCCTGGTTCTGCACATCGCGGAAGTACTCGGCCATGGTCAAAGCTGACAGGGCTACGCGCAAACGCGTTCCCGGCGGCTCATCCATCTGGCCGAAAACTAGAGCAGTGTCCTTGAGAACACCTGACTCTTCCATTTCCACCCAAAGGTCGTTACCTTCTCGTGTTCGCTCACCAACACCGGCGAATACCGAGGTACCACCGAAGTTACGAGCAACACGGGTGATCATTTCCTGGATCAGAACCGTCTTACCAACACCGGCACCACCGAAGAGGCCGATCTTTCCACCCTTGATGTAGGGGGTCAGAAGGTCAATTGACTTAATACCAGTCTCGAGCATCTCCGTGGAGCCTTCGAGGGTGGCAAATGCCGGGGGCTTGCGGTGGATGGACCAGCGCTCGGTGTAATCGAGCTCTGCATCCGTTACGTCCAGGGGTTCGCCCAGGACGTTGAAGATGTGACCCTTGACGCCGTCGCCAACAGGCACGGTGATGGGGCTACCAAGGTCCTTCACGACACTGCCGCGGACAAGTCCGTCGGTGGCCTGCAAGGAGATGGCGCGAATAACGCCGTCTCCTAGGTGCTGGCTGGTCTCGAAGGTAATGGTCTTTGTCTCACCGTTGAGAGTAATCTCGGTGGTGAGTGCGTTGTAAATAGCGGGAATGCCGTCAGCCGGGAATTCGACGTCGACAACCGGGCCGATAACGCGCGCAATGCGGCCTGTGGCACCGGCCTTCGCTGCGGTTCCCTGCTCGTTGAGTTGGGCAGTCATCTCTCTCACTTCACTTGTGTAGATGGCATTGAATAAGTATGAATTGGGCTGCTAAGACGCGTTGAGCGCGTCGGCGCCCGCAACAATCTCGGAGAGCTCCTGCGTAACTTCAGCCTGCCGGGCGTTGTTACGAAGACGCGTGTACTTCTTGATCAGATCGTTGGCATTATCGCCCGCAGACTTCATGGCCCGCTGACGTGCTGCAAGCTCGGAAGCTGCCGCCTGCAAGAGTGCTGAGAAGATGCGTGACTCAATGTACCGCGGCAGCAGGGCGTCAAGGACGTCCTCGGGCTGCGGCTCGAACTCGTACAACGGCAACAGGTCGGTTGAGGACTGAACTTCTTCCTCAACAACTTCCAGCGGCAACAGACGAATTACGGTCGGCTCCTGAACAACCATTGACTTGAACTGGGTGTAAACGACATGGATTTCATCCACGCCACCCTCTTCAAAGTCAGTGGCAAAATCCGCAAGTAAAGCCTCGCGAAGTTCACGTGCAGTTTCAAATTCCGGCGCATCGGTTCCACCGGTCCATACCTTCGCGTAATCGCGGCCACGGAAGTCAAAGTACGCCTGTGCCTTACGGCCGACCAAGTAGGTCGTGACGTCTTTTCCTTCTTCGTGCAGCAATTCGATAAGGTGCTCTGCCTGCTTCAAAACGCTGGCGGAGTAGGAACCGGCAAGACCACGGTCGGAAGTCATGACCAACACTGCAGCCCGACGGATTGAATCCGGCTCGGTTGTCAGCGGGTGGTCGACCTCGGACTGGGACGCAACGGCAGAAACGGCACGGGTGATCGCATTGGAATACGGCAATGAAGCCGAAACACGCAGGCGTGCCTTTCCAATGCGGGACGTAGCGATCAGTTCCATCGCCTTGAAGATCTTTTGCATCGACGTGGTCGAGGCGATCTTCTGGCGGTAGACCCGGATCTGGGCTCCCATGTTTGTCCTTTCCTTATCCTTGTTTAGCTTGCCGGCCCCGCGGGGCCGGCAAGCTATTCAAAGGATGGTGTCAGCGTTTCTGCTTAACGATCTTTTCCTGGTCGACATCCTCGGCGGCAAGCGCACCGAACTCTTCGCGTCCGGCGCCGACCAAATGGTCGTCACCATCCCCAAAGAAGCCCTTCTTGAAGTCAACGATGTTGGACTTGAGTGCGTCAACAGTCGAAGGTTCCAGCAAGTTGGTCTGAGCCAACGTGGTCAGAACTGACGTGCGCAGACGCAGGTGCTCAAGGAATTCGGTCTCAAAGCGGCGTACATCTTCTACCGGGACGTTGTCCAGGTAGCCGTTGGTGCCCATCCAGATTGAAACAACCTGGTTTTCCACCGGGAACGGTGCGTACTGGCCCTGCTTGAGCAGTTCCATCAAGCGTGCACCACGAGTCAGCTGCTGCTTGGAAGCGGCATCCAAATCGGAGGCGAACATGGCAAATGCCTGCATGTCGCGGTACTGAGCCAGTTCAAGCTTCAACGTACCTGAAACCTTCTTCATGGCCTTGACCTGTGCAGCACCACCAACGCGGGACACAGAGACACCTACGTCCACTGCGGGGCGCTGGTTGGCGTTGAAAAGGTCAGACTGCAAGAAGATCTGGCCGTCAGTGATGGAAATAACGTTGGTCGGAATGTAGGCCGAGACGTCATTGGCCTTGGTTTCAATGATCGGCAAGCCGGTCATTGAACCTGCACCGAGCTCGTCTGAGAGCTTGGCACAACGTTCCAGCAAGCGGGAGTGCAGGTAGAACACGTCACCCGGGTATGCCTCGCGGCCCGGCGGGCGGCGCAGCAACAGTGAGACAGCGCGGTAAGCTTCGGCCTGCTTGGAGAGATCATCAAAGACGATCAGAACGTGCTTGCCCGAGTACATCCAGTGCTGGCCAATGGCCGAACCGGTGTAAGGAGCCAAGTACTTGAAACCAGCCGGGTCAGATGCCGGGGAGGCAATGATGGTGGTGTATTCCAAGGCACCGTTGTCAGCCAAGGTCTGGCGGACAGCTGCAATGGTGGACGCCTTCTGGCCGATTGCTACATAAACGCAGCGAACCTGCTTCTTGACATCGTTAGAAGCCCAGTTGGCCTTCTGGTTGATGATGGTGTCAACGGCCAAGGCCGTCTTGCCCGTCTGGCGGTCACCAATGATCAGCTGACGCTGGCCACGGCCGATCGGGATCATGGCGTCAATGGCCTTCATACCGGTCTGCAGCGGTTCGGTAACCGACTGGCGCTGGGTGACACCGGGTGCCTGAAGTTCCAAGGCGCGGCGGCCTTCGGCTTCAATCTCACCCAGGTCATCCATGGGCTGACCCAAGGGGTCAACCACACGGCCCAGGAATTTATCGCCCACCGGCACGGAGAGGATCTCCCCGGTGCGGTGAACCTGCTGGCCCTCGGCGATGCCGGCGAAGTCGCCAAGGACAACAACACCGATCTCGCGAGTGTCCAAGTTCTGGGCCAAGCCCAGTGTGCCGTCTTCGAATCGAAGAAGCTCGTTGGCCATGACAGAGGGAAGTCCCTCTACCTTGGCAATGCCGTCACTTGCGGTGGTGACGCGGCCAACCTCGACGCGCTCTGCGTTGCCCGGTTCATAGGACGCTGCGAACTCATTCAAGGCATTGCGGACGTCGTCGGCATTGATGGTCAAGTCGGCCATCTGCAGTCCCTGCTCTCCTAAGTTGTGGTTGCCAGCTAAATAAATGTGTGCCGGAAACCTAAATTTTTGATTCAGTCAGTTGTGGACTGGCTGTTGAAACCCTGTGAAGGATTTCTAAACTGCCAACCGGCGGCGAAGCTCGGCCAGGCGGGTCGCTGCGGTTGCGTCAACAACCTCGGCCCCCACAACAACCTTGATTCCGCCGACTAATGTCGGGTCGATATTGACATTGAGCTTCAAATCGCGACCATAGAGTTTGTTCAAGCCGGCCTGCAAGCGTGCGGTCTGCTCTGCGCTCAGGTCACGAGTGACACTGACGTAGGCAATCCAACGCTGCTGGCGTTTGGCCACCAATTCCACGAACCGCTGTACCAAGGCCGTGGGCTTGAGCCCGCGGGGGGCTGCAACAGCTTGGCGGATCAGCAACGCTGAGACAGCACTGGCGTGGGGAACAACCTTCTGCGCCAAAACGCTCTTGGCGCTCCCCGTTGCCTGTGCATCATCAAATGCGCGCTGCAGATCATGACTGGACCCAACAACTCGAATGAACGTGAAGAGTTCCTCTTCAAGAGCATTCAAGCTGGCGGAGCCGCCACCTTGACCTTCAGCAACCGCGATCGCTGACGTTGCTGCCAAGGTTTCCAGTGCATCGCCCAGGTCACGAGCCGAGCTCCAACGTGCGGCAACCAGCTCCAAGAAAACAAGCTGAGCTTCTGCGCTGACCTTTCCCGCAATGAGCTTGGTGGCCAGTGCAGCCTTGTCCGCACTCTCGCGAGTGGGATCGGTCAAGGCGCGGCGCAGGCCGGCGTTGCTGTCCAGAAGTCCCAAGATTGCAAAGAGGTCTTGCGCCAATGCGATGGACGCAGTGGCCAGCTTGGGTTCCAGCGACTCAAGAGCCGCTGCCAATGACTTGCTCGATACACCTGCCATTACTTCGTTGCACCCGCGTTCGACTGGTTTTCCAGATCTGCCAGGAAGCGCTCAACAACCCGGTTGGAACGTGCATCATCATCGAGGGCTTCGCCTACGATTTTGCCTGCCAGCGCGGTAGCCAAAGTGCCAACCTCGCTGCGGAGGGAGTTCACTGCGGCCACGCGCTCGGACTCGATCGCAACCTGAGCTTGGGCGGTGATGCGTGCAGATTCCTCTGCAGCCTTCGCCTTCAGATCGGCCAGAATCTGGGCACCTTCTGCACGGGCGCTTTCACGGATGCCATTGGCTTCCGTGCGGGCTTCCATGAGCTGGGCCTTGTACTGCTCCAAGAGGGCGTTAGCTTCAGCTTGTGCTTCTTCTGCCTTCTCAATTCCGCCTTCAATAGCCTCTACACGGTCCGTGTATGACTTCTCGAAGATCGGGGCGATGTATTTCTTCACCACAAAGAGCAGGACAGCGAAAGCTACAGCGGTGACTAGAACTTCCCACCAGTTAGGCAGGAGCGGGTTTGCACCCTCGCTAGCGAGAATTACTGCTGCGGTAACCATTTCTCACTTATCCTTAATCTGATATTCGTCCATGAACGGTTCGTCCCCTAACAAGAGGGAACAAGGAGTCTTTGGACTAGACGCCAACGACGAAGGCGAATACCAGGCCAAGAATAGCCAGTGCTTCTGCAAGGGCGAAGCCAAGCAGGGCGATGGGCTGCAGGATGCGCTGAGCTTCCGGCTGACGGGCCACACCGTTGATGTAAGCGGCGAAGATCATACCCACACCGATAGCCGAGCCAATTGCGGCTAGGCCGTAGCCAATCATGTTGAGCGAGCCGTGGAGTTCCATTTCGTTCCTTTCAAGATACCGGCGTTGTGCCGGCAGGTTGTGAGGTGATTCTTTTATTCGAGAAAAATTAGGGGTGATGCTAGGGGAAAACTTTAGTGCGCATCTGCTTCCAGGCTGCCCTGGATGTAGATCGCGGTCAGCAGGGTGAAAACAAAGGCCTGCAGGACCATGATCAACAGTTCCAGGAAGTACATGGCAATGGAGCCAACAATCACGGCCACACCCGTGGCGTTGAGCAGGATACTGTCCTGAACAACAATCAGGTACTGCGCGCCACTACCTGCCAGAACCACAATCATGTGACCTGCCAGCATTGTCGCCATCAAACGCAATGAGTGCGTCAGCGGGCGGACAATAAAGTTGGAGATGATTTCCAGCGGCACCAGCAGCGGCAGAATCCAAGCAGGAACACCAGTGGGGACCACTGCCAGCTTGAAGTAACGAATGCCGTGCTTCTGCACGCCCACAGCAATCCACGTGAAGTAGATAATCAAGGCAATGGCATAAGCACTACCAGCGTGTGAGAAGGAAGGAAGCTGCAGGAACGGAATGGCACCAAAGATGTTGTTCAGCAGCACAAATAGGAACACTGAGAAGAGCAGCGGCACCCACGGGCGGAAGTTTTTCTCACCCATGATGTCGCGGCCAACAGTGTTGCGGGCGAAGCTGTAGAAGCCTTCGGCGAAGAACTGGACCCGTCCCGGAACCAGTTTCGGATTTCGGATCGCAGCCTTGAAGAACCAGACGATCAACACCACCGACAAGATGATCATGATCATCTGCTTGCCGAGCCCAGTGCCGTAATCGGTCATCCAGGGAAGGATGTCGGGGAGGTGGGTATCGCTAATTGTCGGTGGAACGAAGCCACCGTCATTCGAGGCCATCGGAAGCGCAAACGCGGTCAACGCGCTGTCCTCTCTGCAGTTTCGGTCAAAGGGCAAGTGTGGCGGTCCATCAAAAGATGGTTAGCACCGTAGGAAAGTCTGATGGTGGGATTCATTGCTTCTTGTCATCATCTAGGCGGCCATGCCTTTGATGATGCCTGGCTAGAAAATATCCGCAAAGCGCCCCAACGGGCAATGCAGCGAACAATAGCCAGCCAGTATCCAACAAAAAGTCCAGTCCCCACCCTATCAAACCCCAGAGCAGGATTCCGCCAATAATGTAGGTGTAGTCCAGCTTTTCGGCATTAGAAGCAGGTGGAATTACCACATGGTCGGGTTTGCCGGAGTCGGGCGTCTTCTTAGTCATCGGCAACATCCTTTGTTACGTCCGGAGTGGTTGCTGTCCCAGCCGGGGAGCCTTCCACCGCGGATTCATCAAAGATGAGAAAACGTTGTTTGCTGAAGATGATCACTTCAGTGGCCTGCCATAGCAGCACAGCCGCCACGGCAGCCCCAGCGAACCAGGGCTTGTTTAGCCAAGTGGGGGTTCCCAGCGCAAATAACACCGCTGCGAATCCCACCACTTTGACAAAGTACGTCATCACGAAGATACCCATGACAGCACCTGGCATCCGCTTGCTGAACAAGTGGCCCACCAGCAGGCTCAAGCCAAAAAAGGCAATCACCAAAAGGGAGCCGAACAGCACGCTTAAGACGCCGTGAACATCCGTGAAAATATAAGCAACAACGACCATGATCAGGACGGCAATACCGTCCACCAGCAGGCACTTCTTCAAGATATTCCAGCTGGGGCTCGCAGTGGGACCGGAGGCCGTCAACGGCCTGCGCGCAGCGCTATGGTGGGCGCTTGTGTCCTTCATGGGAACTCCATCATGGGAAGTGGTTGGGGCAAGGCGCCTCGCTGAACAGCGGGCAGAGTGAATGTCACCACAGGAAATTCTACACGAGATAGAACTTGAATTTGACGTGCATGGTTCTCCGCCATACGGGTCCTTTCAGTCCTGGCCGGTGCTTGTTGGTGTGCCGTCCGCGGAGGAGCGCTCTTTGATTTTACGCAGGAAGCGTTGGAAGAGGGTTGGAGTGCGCAGATACGCCAGGACCACCGCAAAGCCGGCCGCGGTGGCCAGAATCTGAACCACTTCATGCCCTTGTGCCGCGGCGATGCCCAGAAAGCTGACAAGAATGGTTGCGGCAGCAACTACGAGTGTGGCTTGGATGTGGCTCAGGCCCACTATGACCAGGCGCTGATAGACGTGCTGGCGGTGTGCCACATACCAGCGCTCCCCCGCCAGGAGCCTGCGCAGGAACGTCACAAAGGTATCAATCAAATAGATCAGTACGGGCGAGAAAATATATTCCACGGGAACTCCCGCCAGGAACGCACACATGGCGGTGATGGCGATGGCGGCACCCAACAGGTAACTGCCCACATCACCGAGAAACACCCTGTTGCGGCTCAGGTTCCACGGCAGGAATCCGGCAAAGGCCAGGGAGATGGCAATGCCCGCATAGACCAGCCAGTCATGGGAGGTCATGAAGCCAGCATAGGCATAGAAGCCACCCACCAGCAGGCCGTGCGTGCCGGATATTCCGTTAATACCGTCCATGAAGTTGGTGACATTGACGTAGGCGGCGACGGCAAGGGCACCAGCCGGAATCAGCCACAATTGTTGTTGGCCCGGGTCAAGGATGGCCACCACAGCGGTGGCCGCACCGCCAAGAAGCAGCTGTAGCCCGGCCCTGATCTTCACCGACAGGCCGCGAATGTCCTCAACCCAGCCAATCGCTGCGGCACCCAGTACCACGACGAGAATAACCACCAGCGTCAATGACCCCTGTAGCCCGGTCTTGCCTTGGGGCAGGAACACCGCCACCAGAACAGCGGAGGGCAAGGCTACCGCAGTTGTAATTCCCATACCCCTGATGGTGGGTACGGTGTGGGAGGAACGCTCGTTGGGGACGTCAAGAACCCCGGCCCGGGCCAGCAGCGGGCGCACGAACAACGGCAGCACCAGGGCCAGCACTAAGGCTACTGCGCCAACGGTTATTTGTGCCCAGAGTTCCATCAGACACCGCCCGCAACGTCGCCGTCGGACTCGTCAATGCTGGGCGCATCCGGCCCGGCTTCGTCCTTGCAGCGTTGGAGCCACAGGCCAAGATCAAGGTCCTTCGGGGCCAAGGGACGGGCCTGCGTGTGGGAAATCTTGGCGTGACCGTCAGGATTCTGAATCTCGTCATCACCTGTGAGCTGTTCGTGGAGTTTCTCCGAGGGGCGCAAGCCAGTGATCTTGATCTTGATGTCACGGCCGGACATCGCAATCATGCGCTCTGCAACATCCATGATGCGCACCGGTTCACCCATGTCCAGGATCAACACGTCACCGCCGTGCCCAATAGCGCCAGCCTGGATGACCAGCTGGCAGGCCTCAGGGATGGTCATGAAGAAGCGCGTCACATCCGGGTGGGTTACCGTCACCGGGCCGCCCTTGTTGATCTGGTCTGTGAACAAGGGCAGCATGGAGCCGCGGCTGCCAATAACATTGCCAAAGCGGACCGAAACGTAGCGCATGCCCGTCTCCTGAGCCATCCAGGAGGTGAGCTTCTCTGCCGCACGTTTGGAGTGGCCCAGTGCAGTGGTGGGGCTGGCCGCCTTGTCGGTGGAAACGTTGACATACGTTTCAACACCCACGCTGCGGGCGGCCTCAAGAACGTTCAGCGAGCCCAAAACATTGGTTTTCCAGCCCTCGTCCGGATACATCTGCAACAGGGGCGCGTGCTTGAGCGCTGCGGCATGGAACACCACTTCGGGGCGCCTGTCTGAAAAGATTTTCGCCATCGCCTCGCCGTCGCGGATATCCGCCAGCACAATGTCCTTGTTATCTAACAAGCCGTGGCCCTCAATGGAGAGTTGAGTGTGTTGCAGGCCGGATTCGTCACGGTCCAGCATGATCAAGGCGGCAGGTTCAAAGCCGTGCAGCTGGCGGCAAAGCTCCGACCCGATGGAACCTCCGGCCCCCGTCACCAGCACCCGTTTACCCCTGATGTAACCGGCCACGAGTTCCACCTGGGTTTCCACAGGGGTGCGGCCAATGAGGTCAGCAACATCAATCTCGCGGAAATCGGTGAGCCCGCCCCGGTTGTCTTTATTGGTGTCGGGGCTGAGCATTTCCTGCAGAGGTGGCAGAACCAGAACTTTCACACCTAGGCCGGAAACGCTGTCGGAGATTTCCCGGATCCTTTTGGCACTCAGGTGGGCGATGGCCAGCACAATCACGGTTGACTTGGTGCGCTTGATGATCTCAGCTATGTCCTTGCCGCTACCCAACACCCCAACTGAACTTAAGCGTAAGTGCTTCTTGGCGGCGTCATCATCAATGAGACCCACAGGCACGTACGGGGACTCCGGATCCTGAACCATGCGCGTCACCAGCGAATTACCGAGAAACCCTGCTCCGTAGATCAGGGTTTTTTGGGCTTCATCCCCGAACATCGGTTTGCCCTCCACGTACAACCGCTTGGCGTAACGTACGGCGGCCATGGTCAGAGCGGCAAAGGGGAAGGCAATGACGGCCACGGAACGGGCAACATGGATTTCATTGATAAAAATGGACAAGAAAATGCTGGTGACAACCGCCACTATCAGCGTGACGGCAACCAGTACACGGGCCTCGTGGATGCTGCCAAAGGTATAGCGCCCACGGTAGAGGGCCATGTACCAGCCGGCAATGAGCTGGGTGGCCACGGCCACAACCACCAGTGCCGCCAGACCGGCGAAGTTAATGAGGCCAATATCCAGCTCATAACGCAGCAACACTGCCAGTAACAGGGCCACGGTCCAGGCAAGAGAATCAAGAATCGCCTGTGACCAAAGCCATAGCCGGGGCTTTCGATCACTCTCGGGTGAAGTGCTCGCGAGTTTTCCGGGTGCCTGTGTACTGAAGGTATTCAACGTGATTCGTATTTCCGTATTCTGCCAAGGTTGCCGGCTGCGGCGCTGCTGTCCACGGCGCAACAAACTGCCGGATGGTGGCTGTACTAAAGTAAGAAGGTACACATGAATAGTAATCCCTTCCGATGATTACTCACTGTTTAGCCGTGCCGGATGCCGCGCAATGCCGCAGGCACCAGCCGAGAGGACTCCCCTTTGACAGATTCCGTAGCAGTCGCTGCCGTCACCTTTGACCGGCCCGAGGACGTGCGCACCCTGTTGGGGGCACTCGCCGTGCAAAGCCACACCCCGCATGCCATTGCCTTGGTTGATTCAGGCACGGCGGAGGTTCGCGACATTGCCGCCGAGGCCCCGGCCGAGGTCACATATGTGCGTTCCTTGGCCAACTTGGGTGGAGCCGGCGGCTTCTCACTGGCTATCTTGAATGCCATCGCCTCAGGGGCACAGTGGGTCTGGATCATGGACGACGACGCTCACCCGGAAGATCCCGAGTGCTTGGCCACACTGCTGGCCGCTGCCAAGGCCCGCGATCTGGAAGTGGTGGTGCCGCTGATTGTGGCCCCCGGTGAACCAACCAAGCTTTCCTTCCCGTTCCGCATTGACGGCCACCTCACCCACGAGCGTTCGGTGGTTGAGCCGCTGGGCTTCATTGAGGACATTGGCCAGTTCTTCAACGGCGCGCTGATCCGTACGGATGTTTTCTTCAAGGTGGGCCTGCCCGATCTGCGCCTGTTCATCCGCGGAGACGAGATTGACTTCATGCTGCGCCTGCGCGCTGCCAAGATCAAGTTCGGCACCGTCACCACCGTGGCACTGACTCACCCGGCAGGGTGGGGCGAGGTTCAACTGGTGCTGGGCGACAGGTTGCATGTGCTTGTTCCGGAGTCCCCGTTCAAGCGTTTCTACTATTACCGCAACCGCGGTTTCCTCACACGCAAGCACCGCCGTGTGCGTTCCTTCGTGGCTGATGTGGTGGGTTATCCACTGTATTTCCTGAAGAAGGGTGATGTTAAGGGCTTAGCCAAATGGGCCAGCACCTATGGCGCTGGCCTGCGAGGGGCGAAGTTTGGCCCCATTGAGGACCAAAAGTTTTGAGCCTGTCCCGGCACGAGCAGTTCTTCCTGGTCATCACCACCTATAACCGCGCCGACTACCTTGGCGGGCTGTTGGACTCCGTGGCCGCACTGAATCCTGCCCCAGACGGTGTCATTGTGGTGGACAACGCCAGTACCGATACCACGGCCGCGGTTATTGAGACTGCCCGGGCGCAATTCCCTGTTCCGCTGATCCACCACCTGCTGGCCGAAAATTCCGGTGGGGCCGGCGGTTTCTCCGCCGGTGTGGAGCGGGCGTTGGCGCAAGGTGCCCAGTGGATCTGGTTAATGGACGACGACGTCACATGCGTTCCCGGGGCCATCGGCGCCTTTGCGCCGTGGATGGATAAATATGACGCCCTGGTGGGCCGGCGCTACGACACCGCCGGCGAACCGTTTTACTGGCAGAACAACTTCAGCACCTTTTTGGGCTTCCCCCTTCCCGTGCGTGGCGACGTGTTTGCCACCTCAGATGAATTTGCCACGAATGTGGGCTGCTTTGAGGGCATGCTCTTGCACAAGGATGCAGTGGCGGCTGTGGGGCTGCCGGATCCGCGCTTCTTTCTGACTTGGGATGACACCACGTACGGTTGGCTCATTTCACTGGACCGCCCTGTTGTCTACGTCAATGAATTTGTCCTGCACAAGGCCCGCGCCCAACGGCAAATTGATTTGGGGATCCGGCACCTCAATGACTCCTCGGACTTGGGCCGGTTTTATGTCATGCGAAACCGTGGACTTCTGGGGCAGTATCTTCGCCTCCACGGCCGTTTCAATCACGTGGGCTTTGCGCTTGGCACGGCGTTGACCGCAACCAAGGAAGTAGTGCGCTTACTGGCAGTGGAGAAGTCGTTGCGTGGCAGCGGCCGGCTTGTTGCGGGCTGGCGGGAGTCACGGCAAATCCTGGCTGCCACGGATTTTAAGCCCATGCCCGCCCTAAAAAAGGTGACCATAAGATGAGTGCACCCTCGGATGGGCCACACAGGAAATTGCCCCGCTGGATAGTGCTGGGTGCCAGCGGCTTTGTGGGCAGCGCCATCGTGGCGGAACTGCTGCGCCGCGGGGAGCACGTCATGGCCATGGCAGCACCCCGGCTCAGCTCGGACGCATCAAATGCCGCCGCCCTCGTTGCCGAGGCGGCCCACTCCCCCGCTGTCGATTCCCTCGCAGAGGCCTTCTCCGGAGCCGAATTTGTCATTAATGCTGCCGGCTTAGCCACACCAGGAGAGGGCAGCTCCCCCGCAATGATGGGTGCCAATGGCTTGCTACCCGCCGTCATTGCACTGGCAGCGAGGCAGGCCGGTGTCAGACGTTTTGTGCACCTGAGTAGCGCCTCCGTCCAAGGACACCGCCGCATGATTGATGAAAGTGGGCAGAGGGCGCCGTTTTCAGCCTATTCCCGCACCAAGGCGTTGGGTGAGGAAGTTCTGGAACTGCTCGCCACCGCTGAAGCTGGTTCAACAGGTGGCCTTGCTCCTGTCAACGTTGTGAGCATTCGGGCAACCTCCGTGCAGGGTCCCTGCCGTCCAACTACCCGTTCGCTGGTCAAGGTGGCCTCCTCTGCCCTTGCCTCCGTTGCGGCGCCCGGGACCGCCCCCACCCCCGTGAGCTCCATCGACGCGTTGGCGTGGTTTGTTGTCCAGAGCGCGCTGTTTACTGGCCCTGTCCCACCACTGGTGTTGCAACCGTGGGAGGGGTTGAGCGTCAGCGAAGTACTGCGGGCTGCCGGCGGGCGGGCACCCGTGCGCCTGCCGAAGTGGTTCTGCCACGGCGTGCTGAGCGCTGGCTACTTTATCTCACGCATGCTAGGCGAACGGCTCCACGGACCCATCCGTCGGGTGGAACTCATGTGGTTCGGTCAGGGCCAAGAGCCAGGCTGGGCGGAATCGGCGGGCCTGATCCCTACCCCGGCTATTGCCCACGTTCTGGAACAGGCACGCCTGAGCCTGCGCTGACAGATACGCGTGCTAGGGGCACTGCTAGGGGCACTGCTAGGGCCCGTGACCCTGGATTCGGCCACCTGGAAACCCACCCCAAGGCCTCGCATAACCCCGTCGAGAGTGGTGAATGCGTTAGCAGAGAGCTTCATGGTGGGTTTCCTTTGACGTAAGGAATGAAGGACATACCTGGATATCTACTGACCCTTGTGCAACAGAATTTTGGTACGGTGCACAGTATTTTTATCCTCCGCCCCATTCATAGCCGGATACCTCGGCGTGAAATGCGGCGATCAAGGCTGCTAGTTGGTTGGGCTGGGTGAACATCCTTAGATGCCCACCGGCGGAATGAGCCACAAGCATCCCCATTGCGGGCAGCCGGTCTAGATGCAACAACGCCTTCCTCAGGCAGTGCCGCCCGGGTGGCATCCCAGATCCAGTCCGGAAGTCCTGCGCCGGATAAAAAGCGCCGGATAAAAACAGCAGTGAAATTCTCATCATGATCGTCACTCGAGAGATAGCCACCCACACGCGCTTGTCCGTGTCTTCTAGGGTGATGATGTTCCCCAGAACAACGCACGTCTGTGGGCGAGCCGTTGACCGTGCTACCGCTAGGTTGGGTCACTGCACGGTTCCCCACTTCCGCCGAGATTTCCGTGACCAATGCGCCCGGGCCCTAAACCTCTGAGGGACCGTCCTGCGCCGGTTTCACAGCGTCACGATCGCCGTCCGTGACCTCAGCTGCGGCATCCGCCTCTTCAGAAGTATCCGTCTCATCAGAAGTATCCGCAGCGTCAGGGGTCTGTGCAACCTCAGAGACTTCCGCAGCGTCGGGGCTACTCAGATTTGAAGGCACCCACATTTCCGGGTCCACGTCTGCGCCCAAGGCGCTGGGAATCATTGTCTTGATCTCAGCCAACGAGATCGCACCTTCACGCACCACGCGCAAACGCAGACCGGTGGCGTCAACAATCGTGGAGGGAATGGGCTCTGTACCTTCGAGCGGACGGAATCCGCTTTCCAAATACACTTCCACAGATTCGCCCAGCTGTGACCTGGCATCAGATCCGGTCTGCGCTGCGGGCTGCCCGGTCCTGTTGGCACTGGATACAGCAAGTGGTCCCGTGAGGGTCAGCAGGTCCAGGGCCAACTGATCATCTGGCACGCGCAGCGCAACGGTACCCCTGGTTTCGCCCAGATCCCATGTCAAGGTGGGCTGAGCATGGAAGATGATGGTCAGCGGGCCAGGCCAGTACTTTTCGGCCAATTTGCGGGCGTCGTCAGGGATGTCAACGGCCAGACCCTCCATGGTGCCGATGCGAGGGATGAGAACCGGCGGCGGCATGCTGCGGCCACGACCCTTGGAAGCCAGCAGTGTGGCTACGGCTTGTGGAGAGAACGCGTCCGCGGCGATCCCATAGACAGTGTCTGTGGGCATGACGACAGTCTGCTTGGCCGCAATGGCCTTCTGCGCATGGGCCAGGCCCTCGGCGCGCTGCTCTTCATTGGTGCAGTTATAGGAAGTGGTACTCACAAGACCATTCTTTCATCACGGCGTCCACAGAGTGCAACGCGCCAGTTCAATCACCATGTTTACTTCCAATGTTCAGCGCCGGATGCCGCTGGTGGCCCTGTCCCTACCGGTCAGATCCATGTGCGTGCGCACGTCATCCCAGTGCCCGCTTTTACTGAAGAGTTCTGCCATTTGGGCTGCCTGAACTTCGGCATGTTCCATGACAAAAAATCCACCCGGGTGTAACAACCGTGCGGCCGTGGCCTGCGCCGCGACGGGCATTTCCATACCGTCTTCTCCCCCGCCGTAAAGTGCCATGTGGGGATCATGCAACCGTACTTCAAGGTCCCTCGGGATGGCTGCTGCAGGAATATATGGCGGATTGGAAACCACCACATCCACAGTTCCATTGAGCTCCGCAAAGGCATCGCGCATATCGCCGTGCAGCAAAGTGACACCTGTGCCGGATAAATTCTTGGCAGCCCAGTCAAAGGCATCGTCACTGAGCTCCACAGCGTATACGGAGCTGCCCGCCACTTCAGTGGCCATGGCTCCTGCTATTGCTCCGGATCCCGTACCAAGGTCCACGGCAATGAGCTTGGCCGCATCACCACGTTCCTGGCGCAGCTGAGTTAAAAAGTCAATCCCTAGCTGAACTACAGATTCAGTTTCCGGCCGAGGTACAAAAACTCCCTTGCCAACTGCCAATTCCAGGTGCCTAAAATACGCCACTCCGGTGATGTGTTGCAACGGTTCCCGCGCTGCACGTCGAGCCACAAATTCGTCGTAGCCAACAGGTGACACAGCTGTACCAAAAAGCATGGCACCGAGTTCACCGCGGCTCACGCCCAGCAAATGAGCGGCCAAAAGCTGCGCATCCACAGCCGGTGTGGGAACACCAGCAGCAGCCAACACGGCCGTTGCGTCCTTGACAGCGTCAGCCAGTAAGGTGACGCTAGCCAACTCTTCACCCGGCGAGTGGGTGGGCCCACGCTCGCCAGGTTCCGGGGAAATCGCGCCAGCGATTTCTTCGGCCGGCAAGTGGGTGGGCCCACGCTCGCCAGGTTCCGGGGAAATCGCGCCAGCGATTTCTTCGGCCGGCAAGTGGGGACTAGTCACCAATGGCGTCCAATCGTGCCTGCTCATCCATCTCGATGGCTGACTGCACAACCGGTTCCAAGTCACCGTTCATGACAGCGTCAAGGTTGTAGGCCTTGTAACCGGTACGGTGATCCGCGATCCGGTTTTCCGGGTAGTTGTAGGTACGGATACGCTCGGAACGGTCCATGGTGCGGATTTGTGACTTACGCACGGCGGAGTTTTCGGCGTCGATGATTGCCTGCTGGTGGGCCAAGATGCGGGCACGCAGCACGCGCATGCCTGCTTCACGGTTCTGCAGCTGTGACTTCTCATTCTGCATGGCTACCACAATGCCTGTGGGCAAGTGGGTGATGCGAACGGCGGAGTCGGTGGTGTTAACTGACTGGCCACCGGGGCCCGATGAACGGTAAACGTCGATCTTGAGGTCGTTCTGACTGATGTCTACTTCCTCAGGCTCGTCAACTTCGGGCAGCACCAAAACGCCCGCCGCAGAAGTGTGAATTCGTCCCTGAGATTCCGTAGCAGGCACACGCTGTACACGGTGCACGCCGCCTTCAAACTTCAGCCGGGCAAAAACACCCTCGGCGGGATCGTTGGAACGTCCCTTAACAGCAATGGAAATATCCTTGTAGCCGCCCAAATCGGAGTGGGTGGCTGAGATGACCTCAGTCTTCCACCCACGGCTTTCCGCGTACCGGGTGTACATGCGTACCAAGTCAGCCGCGAACAAGGCAGCCTCGTCGCCACCTTCGCCGGCCTTGACTTCAAGAATTACATCACGGGCGTCATCGGGATCGCGCGGGATGAGCAGGCGGCGCAGCTTCTCCTGTGCCGCTGCCAAGGCCGCTTCAAGAACGGGGACCTCCGCGGCAAACTCAGCATCCTCGGAGGCCATTTCCTTGGCTGCTTCTAGATCATCGCCCAAAGTCTCCACCTGGTGGTAGCCCTCAACCACGTTGCTCAATTCGGCATAGCGGCGGCCAAGTTTACGTGCCAATCCCTGATCGGCGTGTACTTCAGGCTCGCTGAGGCGCATCTGCAGCTCGGCATGCTCATCAAGCAAACCGTGGATGGATTCAAACATTTCAAAAAACCTCTCTCGACGTTGGTCAAGTCTAATTACTCTTGTCAGAGCGAAACACGTTGGTTGTTTAACGCACGAAACCGCCGTCGTTGTGAAGGGGCCCCGGGTGCACGCTTCCGGGCGTCCGGGAAGTGTGCAGGGCCCCTTCACAATAGAGGCGGTTTAGTTAGCTTAGCTACTTGTCGTGTTCAGCCTTGGAGCCCAGTGTTGTCTTCTGGATCTGCATGAGGAACTCAACATTGGAGCCTGTCTCGCGAATCTTGGAGGTCAGCAGTTCAAGGGACTGCTGCATTTCCAGACCGGAGAGCACGCGGCGCAGGCGCCACATGATCTTGACTTCCTCGGGGGACAACAGGTTTTCTTCGCGGCGGGTACCCGATGCGTTGACATCAACGGCCGGGAAAATGCGCTTGTCAGCCAGCTGGCGGGACAGGCGAAGTTCCATGTTGCCGGTGCCCTTGAACTCCTCGAAGATGACCTCGTCAGCCTTGGAACCGGTTTCCACCAGTGCCGTTGCCAGGATGGTCAGTGAGCCGCCGTTTTCAATGTTGCGGGCAGCTCCGAAGAAGCGCTTGGGCGGGTACAGGGCTGCGGAGTCCACACCACCGGAGAGAATACGTCCGGAGGAGGGTGCCGAGTTGTTGTAGGCACGGCCCAATCGGGTCATGGAGTCCAACAGGACAACTACGTCCATACCCATTTCCACAAGACGCTTGGCGCGTTCAATGGAAAGCTCTGCAACCTGTGTGTGGTCATCGGCGGGACGGTCAAAGGTTGAGGCAATGACCTCACCCTTGACGGTGCGCTGCATGTCGGTGACTTCTTCAGGACGCTCATCAACGAGAACCATCATGAGGTGAACCTCAGGGTTGTTAATGGTGATGGCGTTCGCAATGGCCTGCAGGATCAAGGTCTTGCCAGCCTTGGGCGGGGAAACAATCAAGCCACGCTGGCCCTTACCAATGGGGGCCACCAGGTCGATGACACGGGTGCCAATAACCTTGGGATCAGTTTCCAGACGCAAGCGCTCCGAGGGGTACAGCGGTACAAGCTTGGCGAACTCAACACGGTTCTTCAGATCATCCGGGTTCTTGCCATTGACACTGGTGACGCGCACCAAGGCGTTGAACTTCTGGCGGGCGCTCTGGGCATTGCTGCGGTCTTCGCCTTCGCGGGGTGCGCGGATGGCACCTACCACGGCGTCACCCTTGCGCAAGTTGTACTTCTTGACCTGCGACAAGGAGACGTAGACGTCATTGGAACCGGGCAAGTATCCGGAGGTGCGCACAAAGGCGTAGTTCTCCAAGATGTCCAAGATGCCAGCTACGGGCAGGAGAACATCGTCTTCTGTCAGTTCCGTGTCATCAAAGTCCGGACCCTGGGTGCGGCCACGGCGGCGTTCGTTACGGTCGCGGAAACGATCATTGCGATCGTTGCGATCATTGCGTCCGCTGCTGTTGTTGTTGCTGCTGTTGTTGCTGTTGCTGTTGCTGTTACTACTGTTGCTGCGGTCGCTGGACTCATTGGAGTTGCGCTCGCGGCGGTTGCGGCGGTTGCGGTTGTTCCGTGTTCCGTCTTCATCTTCAGGGGCATTGTTGGCACTGTTGCCGCGGTCATTGCTGGTCCGCTCGTTGCCACTGCGCTGGTTGCGCTGGTTGCTGTTGCGCTGGTTGCGACCATTGCGGTCGCCGTTCTCTGAGCTCTCGCCGCCAGCCGCGTCTGCCTCGGAGGTTTCCGGGGCTTCAACTGTTGCGTTCTCACTTGTAGCGGCGCCTTCAGTGCTGGCTTCATGCTGGCGTCCACCACCTTGTGCACGGCGGTTGCGGGTGCGGGATGAGCGGCGGTTATCACCTTCGGACTCCCCTGCGTCCGTGGCGGGCGCTTCCTGGGCAGTCTGTGTGGAGGATTCGGCAGCGGCGCTCTCCACTGTGACAACGCTGGAGGTGGTGCCCGTGTCAGTGGTGATGATGCCATCGCTGCTGGCAGCACGGCGGCTACGGCCACGGCCGCGGACCGGGCGCTCCGTTGCTTCGGTGCTGGTCTCGGTGGCGCCGTTGCTGGCAGCATTAGCGGCGGGTGCACTGGCTACGGAAGTCTCGCTTGCACCGTCGGTGGCAGTTTTTGCGCCAGCACCACGACGGGTGTTGGAACGTTGCGCGGCAGGCGCATTCTCGGTGGAGCCGTTCTCAGCGCCGGACTTGGCGGCGGTGCCAGCCTTGACAGTGGCAGGACGGTCGGCAACGGAGGAACCTCGCTGATGCGCTGAAATGGCTTCAACAAGATCGCCCTTGCGCATCCGGGAACCGCCTGTGATGCCCAGCTGTCCAGCCAGAACCTGCAGCTGGGCAAGCTTTAGACCGGCCAGGCCGGTGGACTTGGCAGGTGCTGCGGTGGTGTTTGATTCAGCGGCCTTGGGAGCGGCGGCTGAAGTTACAGTTTCGGTCACGAAGGATCCTTCCCCCTCGATGGCGGGCCCAATGATTGGGGCCGCGATGATTAGTGTCAGACTCCCCGCTGCTGCCGCACTGGCTTGCATTGGGAAATTTCTGAGGTTCCATTCCCGTGCCCGAAATACCGGATCTATCAGGGAATGGTGTAGTTCACTCTTTGAATCTTTTCTCAAATGGGAGCGATTCTTAGGATCAATCGGGCGGCTGCCATGGATTGTTCCAACGGGCACCGCTCAAGAACGTGCAGGCCGCAAGAGTGGCATCGCCAGCCAAACAAACATTGTTCAATTCCGCATCAGCTGGCTAACAGCCATTGCAGGGAAAGTGTTTGTGGGCTAAGGATGCACTTCCACTTTAGCACCTTCAAGGTCTACCTGTAGCCGCTCTACACGCCACGACACGCCGCCTTGGCTGGCATTTGATGCCACAGCACCAGCTTCGATGATGCTTTGCACTGCGGCGTGCGCCTGCTCGGAGCCGTTGGCCAGCACCATGACGGTGGGGCCGGCTCCGGAAATGAAAGCGGCGTAGCCTGCGGCCCGCAGACTGGCGACGAGCGCGGCACTAGCTGGCATGGCCTCCGCCCGGTAATCCTGGTGCAAATAATCGCGGGTACCGGCCAGCAGCAATGAAGGCTCGGTGGTCAGCGCGTGCATAAGCAGCGCCGCCCGCCCGGAGTTCGCTGCAGCATCAGCGTGCGGGACGCTGGCAGGAAGCATTCCGCGAGCCCGTTCGGTTTTGAGCTCCACATCCGGGATGGCCACCACGGGAACCACCGCTTCCAACGGGGTGACCCTGGCGCTGAAGTATCCCTCACCGTCCTGCCATGAAAGCGCAACGGCACCGAAGATGGCCGGTGCTACGTTATCCGGGTGGCCTTCCAACTCTGAGGCGAGCTGGAGAACCCACGCCTTGTCCTGCTGATCTTCCGGGGCCACCAGCGCGTTGGCGGCCATGATGGCAGCCACAATTGCCGAAGCCGAGGAGCCCAGGCCACGGCCGTGCGGGAGCACGTTGTGTGCACTGACCCGTACTCCCACACGGCTGTAGCCAAGGCGTGACCAGGCAATGTCAAGGGTCTTCACCACGAGGTGGCTCTCATCCCGAGGGAGAACTTGTTCCCCTTCCCCGCTGAGCTCAAATTCCAGTCCCGGAACATCACTTGTGGTGATGTTCAAGGTGTCATAGAGCGAAACTGCCAAACCCAACGAATCAAAGCCGGGGCCAAGGTTGGCGCTGGTGCCTGGAACGCGGACCGTGGCGGTGGTTTTCGAAAGCGGAGTTTTCAAAAGCGGGTTTTTTGAAAGCGGGGGTGTCATGGTGGACCCTGTCATGATTGCGGCTAGTCCGTCAGTCCCAGTGCGCCGGCAACTGTTACAACGTCAAAGGGCACGGATTTGGGTGCTGCGGAACTGCCGTCAGCGTTCTTCAGGGCCCAGTCAGGATCCTTCAGGCCGTGGCCGGTAACGGTGATGACAAAGGTTTTACCTGTTGGTACATCCCCCGCCGCATGCTTCTTGATCAGACCAGCAACACCGGCTGCGGAGCCGGGCTCCACAAAGACGCCTTCCTTGGCGGAGAGCCAGCGGTGGGCGGCAAGGATCTCTTCATCTGTGACAGCTTCGATGACGCCACCGGATTCGTCACGGGCGGCAATTGCCATGTCCCAGGACGCCGGGTTGCCAATGCGGATGGCCGTGGCAATGGTGTCCGGCTCGGTGATGGGGTGGCCTGCCACAAACGGGGCTGCCCCGGCTGCCTGGAAGCCCCACATGATGGGCGTGTGCGTGGACACTGCCGGCAGGGTGCCATTTTCTGCTGACTCGTAGGGCGCGCAGTATTCCTTGTAGCCGCGCCAGTAAGCGCTGATGTTTCCTGCGTTGCCTACGGGCAGTACATGGTAATCCGGGGCGTCGCCCAAGGCGTCAACAACCTCGAAGGCACCAGTCTTCTGACCCTCAATACGGGCAGGGTTGACCGAGTTGACCAGGAACACCGGGTAGGAATCTGCAAGCTTGCGGGCCACGTCCAGGCAGTTGTCAAAGTTTCCGTCAACCTGCAAAATGGTGGCACCGTGGGCTACGGCCTGGCTGAGTTTGCCCATGGAGATCTTGCCTTCAGGCACTAGCACCGCACAGGTCAATCCGGCAGCCTTGGCATAGGCTGCAGCCGATGCCGAGGTGTTACCCGTGGAGGCGCAGACAACTGCCTTGGCTCCGGCTGCAACGGCAGCTGTCATGGCCATGGTCATGCCCCGGTCCTTGAAGGAACCGGTGGGGTTCATGCCCTCCACCTTCAGGTACACATTGGAACCCGTCAAGGCTGAGAGGTGCTGCGCGTACACCAGGGGTGTGCCGCCTTCACCCAGGGTGATGATCTTAGTTTCTGCCGTTACCGGCAGGCGTTCTGCATATTCGCGGACTACTCCGCGCCACTGGTGAGCCATTAGACTCCCTCCACCCTCAAGACACTCGTAACTGAATTAATGATGTCAAGGCCATTGATGGCCTCAACAGTTGCCGCCAAGGCGGCTTCGCTGGCGCGGTGTGTGACAATGCGCAGTTCCGCCGATGCGGCGCTGCCGTTCTCACTGGCGTCGCGCTCACGGTGCACCGTTTGGCGCATGGTCTCAATGGAGACCCCGTTCTCCGCAAACAAGGCAGAAATCTTTGATAGGACTCCGGGCTGATCCGCCGCGTCCATACCGATGTAGTACCGGGTTTTCACTGCATCTATGCTCAACACCGGCAGCACCTCAATGGTGGAGTCACTGCGTCCCGGTCCGCCCAATACTAGGCGTCGCGCTGCTGAGACAACATCACCCATGACAGCCGAGGCCGTGGGGGAACCGCCGGCACCACGGCCGTAGAACATCAGCTCTCCGGCGGATTCGGCCTCGACAAACACAGCGTTGTAGGCGCCGCGAACCGCACCCAGGGGGTGCTCACGCGGAATCAGGGTGGGGTGGACCCGCACGCTCACACCCGTAGTGAAGGTGCCGCCATCGTCATTATTTTGACCACCTGCAGGGACGGAAATTTTCTCGGCGATCGCCAGCAACTTGATGACATAGCCGGCTTCCTTGGCCGCGGCAATGTCCCCCGCGCTCACACCGGTGATGCCCTCGCAGTGCACATCCTCCAACGCGAAACGCGTATGGAAGGCGAGCGAGGCCAGGATGGCACCCTTGGCGGCGGCATCGTGACCTTCAACATCGGCAGTAGGGTCTGCTTCTGCGTAGCCCAGGCGGGTAGCCTCGGCCAAAGCATCAGCAAATTCTGCGCCCGTGGAATCCATGGCATCAAGAATGAAGTTTGTGGTGCCATTGACAATGCCCATGACACGGGTGATCTTATCCCCTGCCAGCGAATCCGTGATGGGGCGCAGGATCGGGATAGCACCAGCCACGGCGGCCTCGTAGGAAAGCTGGACACCGGCGGCGTCGGCCTTCTCGTACAGGGTGGGTCCGTCAACGGCCAGCAGCGCCTTGTTGCCGGTGACCACGGTGGCGCCATGCTCGATTGCTTCGAGGATCAGCGTGCGCGCCGGCTCCAGCCCACCCATCAGCTCAATCACAATGTCCGCCTTGCGGATGAGCGCTGAGGCGTCCGTGGTGAACAGCTCACGGGGAATTTCAACCTCACGCGGAGCATCAACGTTACGCACGGCAATGCCCACTAGCTCCAGCCGGGCCCCAGTGCGGGCGGCCAGTGCGGATGCATCCGTGAGCAGAATACGGGCAACCTGCGAGCCCACATTTCCGGCGCCAAGCAGCGCCACTTTCAAGATTTTAGTGTTTGCGGACACGGAAGTGTCCACGGTGTTGCGCTCTGTCAAAGGTCTCTAGGCCCCTAAATCGCGTGCCAGCAAATCGTCTTCTGTTTCGCCGCGCACTATCAAGCGTGCGGCACCGTTCTTCACGGCCACCACGGGCGGTCTGGGCACGTAGTTGTAATTGCTGGCAAGTGCCCAGCAGTACGCGCCCGTTCCGGGGACTGCAAGCAAATCCCCGGCCGCCACGTCATTGGGCAGATATACATCTCTAACAACAATGTCACCACTCTCGCAATGTTTGCCCACTACTCGGGACAATGCGGGAGCCTCGTGAGAGGAGCGGCTGGCCAGAACCGCCGAATAATCGGCCTCATACAGCACCGGCCGGGCGTTATCGCTCATGCCGCCATCCACCGACACATAACGGCGCGGGGCCGTCACATCTTCCCCGCCATCCACCTCAACTTGCACGGTTTTCAGCGTGCCGGTCTCGTAGAGGGTGAAGGTGGTGGAGCCAACGATTGCCCGTCCTGGCTCAATGGAAATCTTTGGCGCTGCCATCCCCAGTTCTGCGCAGGTACCCCGGACGACGGCGGCCATTGCCGCGGCGACCTCGGCAGCCGGGCGCGGGGTATCCACCGCGGTGTAGGCAATGCCGTAGCCGCCGCCCAGGTCCAGTTCGGGCAGTGTGATGGAGTACTTTTCCTGGATCTTGTGGGTGAAGGCCAGTAACTTGCGGGCCGCAATTTCGAAGCCTTCAGCTTCAAAGATCTGCGAGCCGATATGGCCGTGGAAGCCTAGGAAGTTAATGCTCTGCGAGTCCACGGCAAGCTTTGCAGCTGACTCCGCGGCGCTGAGGACATGGCCGTTTGCGGAGACCCCGTCCACCGTGGAGACCATCGAGAGGCCGAACTTCTGGTCCTCGTGCGCCGTGGCGATGGATTCGTGGGTGTGTGCGTGGACGCCCGGGGTCAGGCGCAGCATGACGTTGGCCTTTTCTCCGCGGGCGGCGGCGATGTCCGCCACACGTGCCAGCTCATGCACACTGTCCACCACAATCCGTCCCAGCTTCATATCCAGGGCGCGGTTGATCTCTGCTGCGGACTTGTTGTTGCCGTGCAGCCCCAGCTTCTCCCCTGTCAGTCCGGCGCGCTGGGCCACAGCCAGTTCTCCACCGGAGCAGGTGTCAAGGCGTAGCCCTTCGGAGTCCACCCAGCGTGCTACTTCGGTGGAGAGGAAGGCCTTGCCGGCGTAGTAGACGTCAACGCCGCCGCAAATGTCCTTGAATGCTTCGTCGAAGGCATCCTTGAAGGTGCGGGCGCGGGCGCGAAAATCGTCCTCGCTCATGACAAAGAGCGGCGTGCCAAACTGTGCCTTCAGTTCGCTGACCGCAATGCCGCTAATGGTGACTTCGCCGCTTGGGCCGCGTTCGACGTCGTGCGCCCACATGGCAGGCACCATCTCATTGAGGTCCCCGGCGGCGGGCAGCCATTCGGGGGCCAGCTGCGCGCCGGCAATTTCTTGTGTTGTGTCAGTCATTACTTACATCCTTTCCGGAGCGCTTACGCCCAGCAGGGAAAGGCCGTTGGCGAGGACTTGGCCCACGGCGTCGTTGAGCCAGAGGCGGGTGCGGTTGGTGTCAGTGACGGCGTCCTCGCCCATGGGCGTGACGCGGCAGGCGTCGTACCAGCGGTGGTAGGCGCCAGCGATGACTTCCAGGTGGCGTGCCACCCGGTGCGGTTCGCGGAACCCGGCGGCGGCTGCGAGCACACCCGGGTACTGGCCCAGGACCGCCAGGAGTTCTGATTCGGTGACGTGGCGCAGCAGGCTCGCGTCGAAGACGGTGCGCTCAACCTGGGCAGTCTCAGCGTTCCGGGCCACTGCACAGGTGCGTGCATGGGCGTACTGGACATAGAACACGGGGTTCTCGTTGGACTTCTTCGTCAGCACATCCAGATCGATGTCAATGTTGGAGTCCGAGGAGAAGCGGGCCAGCTGGTAGCGGGCGGCGTCGGTGCCAACAACCTCTACGAGGTCTTCCATGGTGACAACCGTGCCAGCACGCTTGGACATGCGTACGGGCTTGCCGTCCTGGACCAGGTTCACCATCTGGCCAATGAGCACCTCAACGCGGTCAGCGTCATCGCCCATGGCTGCAGCTGCGGCCTTGAGCCGGGCCACATATCCGTGGTGATCGGCACCGAGCATGTAAATGCACAGGTCAAAGCCGCGGTCACGCTTGTTCTTGAAGTAGGCAATGTCACCGGCAATGTAGGCGGCGTTGCCATCAGATTTGATGACAACGCGGTCCTTATCGTCGCCGTAATCGGTGGAGTTCAGCCACCAGGCGCCGTCCTTGAGGTACATGTTGCCGGAGCCCTTGAGCTGTTCCAGGAGCTTATCTACTGCGCCGTCCTCAAACAGCGAGTTCTCGTGGAAGTAGACATCAAAGTCCACACCGAACTCGTGCAAAGACTTGCGGATGGCTGCGAACATAAGCTCCACGCCCTGGGCGCGGAACTCTTCCTGCGGATCCTCTGATTCCAGGATGGCGGGGTTGTTGGCCATCACCTCGTTGGCGATGTCCTCAATGTACGCTCCGCCGTAACCGTCTTCCGGTGCGGGCTCGCCCTTGGCGCTGGCCAGCAGTGAGCGGGCATACTTATCAATCTGGTTGCCGTGGTCATTGAAGTAGTACTCACGGGTGACATCTGCACCCTGGGACTGGAACACACGGGCCAGGGAATCGCCCACGGCGGCCCAGCGGGTCCCGCCCAAGTGAATGGGTCCTGTGGGGTTGGCGGAGACGAACTCCAAGTTGATCTTGGTGCCCGCCATGGCCGTGTTGGTACCGTAGCTTTCACCCGCTTCAACAATGGCCTTGGCCAGTTCACCGGCTGCAGCGGCGTCAACGGTGATGTTCAAGAAACCGGGGCCGGCAATGTCCACCTTCGACACTCCGGGGATTTCGCTCAGGCGGTTTTGTAGCACTTCAGCAATTTTGCGTGGCGGCACACCGGCCGGCTTGGCCAGCTGGAGCGCAATGTTGGTGGCCCAGTCGCCGTGCTCGCGGCTCTTGGGCCGCTCCACACGGACTTCCGTGGGCAGCGCCTCGACGGGAACGGTGAGGTCACCGGCGTCGACGGCATCTTTGAGGCAGGTGGCAATGGCGGCAGAAAGTTCTTCAGGAGTCACGCCTCTTAGTGTACGGTTCCGGCCGGGTCCTCCCCCAATCCGGTCCATATGGTTCTTCACGGCGGGCTAGGAGGTAGTTGTTAAGATCGGAGGCCGGTGAACCGTACTCCGATCTTAAGAACTACCTCTTGCCGCTCCGCATAAGGGAGAGAACGGCGAAATCAGCTGGCCAGGCGCGGTGCGAAATCGTCTTCGAGCATCCG
This sequence comes from Arthrobacter sp. UYCu511, assembly GCF_040547105.1. Lineage (NCBI taxonomy): Bacteria > Bacillati > Actinomycetota > Actinomycetes > Micrococcales > Micrococcaceae > Arthrobacter > Arthrobacter sp. UYCu511. The sequence goes on along the minus strand of NZ_JBEPPB010000006.1, from coordinate 78,265 downwards.
CGGGCGGCAAATGACCCAGGCCCCGGCACCCAGTAACAACAACGTGGCAAACAAGAACATGAACGGGGCCGTCCAGGAACCCGTCCATTGGCGCAGCAACCCAAAGAACAACGGGCCCGTGCACGCCAGCGTGTAGCCCATGCCTTGACCAAATCCTGACAACGCACCAGCACCCACCTGAGTGCGGGTGCGGTGGTTGATCAACAATAGGGCCAGCGGGAACGTACCGGGGCCAAGCCCGGTCAAGGAAACCCACAGCCAGGTGCCATCAGCCGGTGAGAGCAACAAGCCCAAGTAGCCGGCAACAAAACAGCCCAGCATGACCACTACGGCAGGAAAGGGATTCCGAAGTTTCGCCGCAATCAAAGGAATGCCCAAACTCAGGGGCAGGCCCAGCGCGCCAAACAGCGCCAACATGGATCCGGCATGGGCCCGGTCCAATCCTGCCTCGGTAAGAATTTCCGGCAACCAGGCAAAGAGTGCGTACGTATTCAGTGAGGTGCAACCAAACATGAACGTCAACCCCCAGGCTGTGGGAGAACGCCACAGGTTCATTTTCGGCGGTGGCGCCGTGGCAACGGCTGAAGAATGGATTATTAGCGCGTCAGCACTGGTGGTGGCCCCGGTTTCTCCACGCACCCCTCCGGCCGGTTCCCCGGCCACTGTGTCCACGCCAGCAGATCCCGCCACAGTTTTTGGCGAAAAGAGTGCCACGAACCACGGAATCAGTGCCACCGTACTCAGAGCTACCCAGGAAGATAGGGAAAACTGCCAATTAGTGGCATCCGCCACGGGCACGGCGAGCTGTGCGGGAAGGGCTGTGCCAATGGAAATCGCCGTGACGTAGACGGCCGTCATGAGACCGATCTTCGTAGGGAAGTGCTTCTTTACCAGCGGTGGCAGCAGCACATTTCCGGCACCGAGCCCACCAAAAGCCACCACGGAGAACACTAAGAATAGCGGGGTGGTTGGCACCATGACGCGCACCAGCTGGCCAATGATGCCCAGTAAAATGGCGGCCACAATGAGCTTTTCCAGTGATGCCAGGCGGATCACATACGGCGTCAGGAAGCCAAAGAGGCCAAAAGCAGCCGTGGGGAGCATACCCAAAATGCCAATAGTGGCTGCGCTGAGAGGCAAATCCTCGTTGATTGTTGAGATCAGCGGAGGCACCACCGTCACAGCCCCTCGCAGGGTCAACGCCGTAAGGATTATGCCCGCCGCAAAAAGCCATAGTTTTTGCTGCTTTTTCACACTCATGTGGTCACCATTGCCCCAACGTTACCCGCTGGTTCCGCACCACCTACTGCCACGGCCGCTGTGATTCTGGTAATAATCACCACCCCCCAAGGGCCCGGTTTTACATCGAGCCCCCTGTACCTGCTAAGCTCTTTCTCGTTCCCTTCGGCAGCCACGGTTGCCGCGCCTTCGTAGCTCAGGGGATAGAGCGACGGTTTCCGGTACCGTAGGTCGGGGGTTCGAATCCCTCCGAGGGCACATTGCAATGGTGTCCGGCTTAGCGAATTTAGTCGCTAAGCCGGACACCATTTTTTGTTTTCTCCTGCTGCCCAGATTCATGCCTTATCGGGCTCGCAGGTTCACGGCTCCCCCTCCACACTGGCCTGCAGCGAATCGCCTACGTTCCAGCTACGCAACCGGTCCGTCTCATACGCGCTCATAGCTGCAAAACCTTGACTTCCCTGCGGGCATTCGAAAGGCTCAGGCCAAGCCACCAATGAGAGGTCTCCATGGACAAGCCCGCCTTCCCCACCTTCCCGCGTGACTTTACGTGGGGGGTTTCCACCGCTTCCTACCAAATTGAAGGTGCCGTCAACGATGACGGCCGCGGCCCCTCAAGCTGGGACGCTTTCGTGGCCCAGCCTGGCCGCGTCATCAATGGCGATACCGGCGAGGTTGCCTGCGACCACTACCACCGCTACCCCGAAGACATCGCGCTCATGAAGGAACTGGGCGTGGACGCCTACCGCTTCAGCTTCTCGTGGTCGCGCATCCAGCCCGGTGGCCAAGGTGCGGTGAACGCTGCCGGACTTGGCTTCTACGACAAACTCGTGGAAGGCCTGCTCGAGGCGGGCATCACCCCCAGCCCCACCTTGTTCCACTGGGACACTCCGCTGGAGCTGGAACAGGCAGGCGGCTGGCTCAACAGGGACACTGCGGAGCGATTTGCCGACTACGCGCAGATTGTTGGCGAGCATTTTGCGGACCGTATTCCGCGCTGGATCACCATCAACGAACCTGTCGTGCTGACCATGCTCGGCTACGGCGCCGGCATCCAAGCTCCCGGGCTGGCGCTCGGTTTCGACGCCCTACCCGCAGCCCACCACCTGCTGCTGGCTCACGGCCTTGGGGTCCAGGCGCTACGTGCGGCAGGGGCCTCCAACATTGGCATCGCGAACAACCACGCACTCACCTGGCCCGCCAGCGAGGCTGAAGAGGACCTCCAGGCGGCCGGGCTGTATGACAACATTGCTAACTGGATCTTTGCCGACCCCATCCTCAAGGGTTCCTACCCCGAGGAACTGGCACCGTATCTGCCGCCCATTCCCGACGGTGATCTGGAGATCATCTCCTCCCCCATCGACTGGTACGGCATCAACTCCTACAACCCCACCCTGGTTGGCGCGCCAACTGCGGGCGAGGCGGCGCTTATTGACGGACATGAGCTCGATTCCTCCCTGCCGTTCTCCCTGCGGGAGATTGAAGGCTACCCGCGCACCGACTTCGACTGGCCCGTGGTCCCGGAGGCGTTCACCGACCTGCTGCTGAACTTTAAAGAACGCTACGGCGATGCCCTGCCGCCCATCTACATCACGGAAAACGGTGCCGCCATCAATGACGACCCGGACGCCACCGGACGTGTGGCGGACCAACGCCGCATCGATTACACCGATTCCCACCTGCGCGCGCTCAAGGCAGCCATGGATGCCGGCGTGGACGTGCGCGGTTATTTCCATTGGTCACTCATGGACAACTTCGAGTGGGCCGTGGGCTACTCCCAACGCTTTGGCCTGGTCCACATTGATTATGAAACCCAAAAGCGCACGCCGAAGGATTCCTACTACTGGTACCAGGCGCTGATCAAGGCCAGCAAGAGCACCGAAGGGTAACAGCAGCGAGCGCCTACGGGGTGTGCGCGCCGATGAGCCCCTGCAGTACGTCCTCCAAGCCAGCGAACCCGGTCGCGGCAGTAATTTCTGCGCTGATTCGAGCGCTCGCTAAGGCATAGGAAGGATCAGCCAGCACCGTGCGCACGGCCTTCGCTACGGTGTCGGGCTTGGGCTGGTTGCTACGCAGGTTGATGCCGGCGCCGGTGAATTCCACGCGGGCGTTGACCTCGGGCTTGTCCTCGGTGGTGCCGGCCACCACGAGCGGCACCCCATGCTTGAGTGCGAAGTGCACGCCACCATACCCACCATTGCTCACTTACACGCTGGTGAGCGGCAGCAGCAAATCGTGCGGCAGGTACGCGGCGACGCGGACGTTCGCTGGCAGCGGCGCCTCCAACGTGGCAATATCACGCCCGCCCGTACTGACAACCACCAAGACATCCTCGCCAGCTAGTGCCTGCACAATGGCATCCGCTTGCGCCGCACCGTCCATGAAGAATATGGTGAATTTCTTCCCCGTCAGGGACAGCAGGATGGCGTCCAGTTCCTTTTGCAACGAGCCGAAGAGCAGCTTCTTCGTGGCGAATCCCAGCATCGCGTTGCGGGCCCGGCCGGCCAGCCCTGGCTTGGGCAGCAGACAAAGCCCATAGGGGGCCGTGTCTACGCTACCTAGCCCCAGTGGGATAATTCCCAAATGCACGACGGCGGGACGCAAGTTTCGTGGCCGCGCCAGCAGTGCTCCTGTTCCGACAAACATCCCTTCGGTCAGGATCGCGTCTGTAATTTCCTGCGCAAGCGCCGCTTCCAGTGCGTGGAATTGTTCCTTAGCCGGCTTGAAGAAGATGTTGCTAATGTCCCAGCGAATCCCTGCCACACCAGATTTACCCACTCGGCCGGGGAAGGCGACATCCATGTCGCTATCGTCATAATCGGCCCCAGCGGGCAGGGCCAGATGAGTGGCTCCCGTTTCTTCGACCGCACAGCGGTATTTGGCTCCTGTCAGGAAACGCACGCGGTGTCCCGCGGAGACAAGATGTTCTGCCACCGCAAGCAGCGGCGTGACGTGGCCATGGACAGGAGTACTGCAAATCAGAATGGCAGACATGGGTTTCCCTTGGTGGGCGGGGCTGAGGATAAGCAGCTGGTCCACCCAGGCCACGAGCAGCGTGAAGGTTCCGGAAGGCAGCAGTGCTGCGGAAATATCCTACAACCTGTGATGCCGCAAGGACCCACCACAAGGGCTTGCTAGCGACGCGAAAGCACCTGAAAGTCCTGATCGATCCCACGCAGGGCTTCGTGCGGGATGATGCCGAAGGCAAGGTTCGTGATCTCCACCAGCGTCATGCCCATGGCCTCCTCGGGTAGGGGGCTATCCACGAGGGCACCCAGCCGCATCCGCAGTACGGCGAGCGCCGCCGGACTGGCCAGTAAATCTCGAAGCGGCAGGTTCACACTCAGCTCGCCGTCGAAAAATTCCTGCGCATTGACCGGCCCGCTGCGGGAGGAGAGCACCTGCTCCCACTGGGCAGCGACCAGCAGGTGCTCACTGCCCACCGGTCCATGTTCGGGCAGCCCTAGCCGAACAAACTGCTCTGGCGGGGCCGCGTTGCTGCGCATCAAATCCACCAGCAGGCTCGCCATTTTCAACTCCAGCGCATCGTCCTGCAGCGGGTTCTGCTGGTCCAGATCGTTCTTGAGGTCAAAGAGCAGAGTGCCGAAACTGTGCGGGTCCGTGTAACTATAGGCGGGGACGCGCAGCACGGGCATGTCCTTGGTGAACGGCAGCGGCGGCACCAGCTCGGCCTGGCTCATGACCTCCGTGGAGAACCGCCCGCGCATGCTGGTGGGCATCAACGTGTAGTCCACCAGTGGCTGGTTGCCGGGTTGAGCGCAGGCACGCATATATACGTACCGCCCGTCGGTGACGTTGACATGCCCGCCATGGATACCGAAGAGACCGGCCTCCCGCACGGGCTCGTCATGGGACACCGTGTCCTGCAGCGAACGGCCTTGCATATCTGCGGTCCGTGCCACGCCGAAGAAGTCCAGCAGTGTTGGGCCCAGGTCGATGGTCTGGACCAGGGATTCGCGCCGCTGGCCCCTGACTCCGGTGCGAGGGTCCCAGATGAACAGCGGCGTATGGATGCTCTCGTCATAGAAGGGTGGGGCGTTCTTGCCGAGCCAGTCGTGCTCCCCTAGCAGCAGCCCGTGGTCCGTGCAGACGATCAGCATGGTGTCCTCCCAAAGGTCATGTTCATCCATGGCGTCCAGGACCCGGCCCAAGGAGGCATCGCACATGGACAGCAGAGCCGCGTACTCGTAGCGGAGGTGCTCAAGCTCCTGGGGCGACTCCGTGACCTGTTTGTAGTCAGGCCAGTCAAACTCCGGCCCGTCGTAGTCATGGGGGTACAGCTGTTTGTATTGTTCGTAGCTGAAGAATGGTTCATGCGGATCGAACGTCTCAATCTGCACCATCCAGTTGTCTTCACCATGGTTGCTCTCGATGAAGTGCAGCCCGGCGTCGAAGGTTCCCGTCTGTGGGTGGTCCTTCTCCTCCTCCATGTACCCGCGGTTGATGTGGTCTTGCCGGCGCAGCGCCTGGTTGCTGGAATACGGCAGCACACCGGCCATGTCCGGATCCGCCACCTGTCCCTTCCATTCATCGCCTTCCTGGCCCCGGATGAGTTCGAAGGTGTTGAACCGCGGGTGGTAGGTAGCACCGCCGTCGAGCCAGTAATGCTGGTGGTCCGTGGCCAGGTGCGTATACACGCCCGCCTGCTTGAGCATTTCCGGCACCGAGTCGTCAAAGGGCTCCAACGGTCCCCAGCCGCGGTGCAGGAAATTGTGCCGGCCGGTGTGCAGCTCCCGCCGCGCCGGCATGCACGGCATGCTCCCGCCGTAACAGTTGTCAAAGGTGGCGGTGCGCCCGGCAAGCCGATCGAAGTTTGGCGCCTTCACCCAGTCGTTGCCATACGGCGGCAGAAATTTCCGGTTGAGCGTGTCAAACAGGATCACAATGGCTTTCATGGGTGGCATTCTCCTTCTAAAGTACGACGGCGTTCGGGTGCGGGCATGTGGTGGGCAAACCGGCGGACGTGTGGCTAGCGCACGTTCCGTATGCGGTATACGGCAATTCCGCCAGCAATCATGATGAGCGCGGCCACCACGTACAGGCTGCGGTAGCCGGCAAAGCTGAGCACCAGCCAACCCACGATGGGGGCGATCGGGATGTGTTGGGCGGTGTTGATCAGGCCAAGGTCCCTTCCGCGGGTCGCGGCGTTGGGCAGCAGGTCCGTCACGAGCGCCTGGTCTACGGAGAGGAACATGCCAAAGCCCAATCCCAGCAGCACGGCAGCCACCATCGAGGCCTCCCAGGTGGGCAGGACGGCCAGTAACAAAGCTGCCGCGCCTTGTAACCCGGCCGCCATGCCTATGAAGACCCGGCGCTTGCCCCACTTGTCGGAGAGCACCCCGCCCAGCCAGCTCGTGAAGCCGCACGCCACCAGGTAGATCAAGATCAGGACCAAGAGGGAATCATCGGGACTCTTGACCTCAAGGACGTCGGAGAGGAAAAACAGCAGATAGGTAGTGCCCACCAGGTTTCCGGAATGGATCATCACCCGCGAGGTCATGGCCCAGTAGTACCCGGGGTAGGCTTTGGGCCGCGGCAGCGTGATGGCATGGCGTAAGGTGGCCCGGCTTGCTGGAATCTCCGGGACGGGCGGCTCGGTGAAGCGCAGCAGGAACGGCAGAGCACACAGCAGTCCCAGCACTCCAATGAGCGCCCAACTGCCGGGCACCGATGTGACCAGCATTGTCACCAGGACCATGCCGATGGCTAGGGCCAGCACTTGCGGCACGCCCATGGCGGCAGAGGCACGGCCACGTTGGTTAGTGGGAACTTGGTCGGCGATCATGGCCGAAAGTGCCACGAGGACGGCTGCCTCACCTAGCGCCACAATGGCCACCAATATGGCAATCACTGCCCAGTTGCTCTGCAGCCCGATGATGGAGAATGGCACCGCAGCCACGGCAAAGCCCATAAGTGCCCAAGTACGACGGCGGCCAAACCGGAAGTTGCTCCTGTCGCACAGCACGCCAATGACAGGCACTGACAACAGGATCACAATGGCCGTTTCGGCAATCAAGAACGAGGTGACACTGACTTTGTCTTCTGGGGCAACCATAGCGCTGATCTTGGCCACCATGAACTGGCCCGGCAACATGACCAGCAGCCAAAAGCCGAACCAAGCGAGCGAGAAATACCACAGCCACGACCGGCTGACCGGTGGGGGCTGGGGATGCTCAGGAAGCTGGGCCAATGCGGCTGCGGGATCAGCTGCCGCCATCCCCACGCTGGCATTGGCCGGGTCTAAGGTGGCCATGTCTTGAATTATGCGTGGCATGCATCACAACGTCAATGGTCGGGTAGACCGCGGCCCCGGCCCTTGCGTAGTCCGGCTGTAAGGAGTTGGCTGAAAATGTCCCTTGAGAAACCTTTCACATGAAGGAAGCGGCCACCATGACCACCGAGCGCCTGAACATCGTCGAAATCGACCCCGAAGCCTACAAGTCCATGTACGCCATGGAAAAGTACATCCACCGTGGCTCCCTGGGTGAGGACCTCCTGGGACTGGTGAAAATCCGTGCATCGCAAATCAATGGCTGCGCCTACTGCCTCGACATGCATGGGAGGGAAGCCCGAGAGGCTGGCGTGGACAACCGCCGCCTGGATGTGCTGGCTGGCTGGCGGGAAGCCAAGTCATTGTTCAGCGAGCGCGAACAGGCGGCCATTGCGTTGACGGAAGCCGTCACCCTGATTAGCGAGGGCGGTGTGTCCGACGACGTCTGGGCAGCCGCTACTCAACAGTTTCCGGGCCAGGAGATGCCAATGCTGCTCATGGCAATCTCCGCCATCAACGTCTGGAACCGTTTGGCAGTTGCAACCCACCAGGCCCTGCCAACACTGCCCGCCTGAGCAGGTGGCCCCATCACCACTTCCCGTTCGACCGTCGTGAAGGCTTTCCCTGGGTGCCTCCCGGCAGCGGAGGTGCCGTGGAGACATAACGGTGGCCTGTGGGTGTGCGTATTTCTGTGGTGGGCAGGCCATGTTCTGGTCCGGCTCCCCGCTCAAACGACCAGCCGGGTGCTTCCTTTTGCTGATTGCAATCGACACAGAGCCCCTTCCCATTCTCAATGGTGGTTAGCCCACCTGCGGCGTAAGCCTTGAAGTGGTCGTACTGGCGGATGGGCGCATCGCAGTATGGTGTTTGGCAGCGCTGGTCTTGGAGCCTGATGAACTCCTTCATGCCTTCCGGGAAGAGCCGGGATCGTGAGTCCATGGCCATGAGCGCATTGCTCTTCGGATGCGTGAAAAGCCGTTTTAACCACACCTGCGGAGAGAATCCGCCCCCATCACCTAGAACCATGCTGCGCGCCAGGGGCGCAGGGATGGGATCGTAGCCCACCAGAACGGCCGGATCATTGGCCCCCTCGAACAGCGCCCTGTCCGTCATGACCAGTTCCAACGCGATGTCCGGCTCACTGACGGTGGTGCACATGGAGCCGCCGCCTGCAGAGGGCTGGGAACCTGTTGTCCACGACGTGCCAGCCGCGTGGCCGGCCCCGGAAACCCCGGCGGCTGTTGTGCCCTCAGCGGCCACAGCTTGGGACGGCACACCAACTGTTGACGCGCCCTCCGTTGGCGCTCCTTCTTCGGGCACTCCGCGGTGGTCGCTCAACGTTCCTGCGCCTTCGTCGCAGGGTGCGTGCTGAATGAGCCGGTGCATCAAAGCGTCTGCCATGATCTGGCCCTTACTTCGTTCGTTTCCGGAAGCTTTGGCGCTATCTGCAACCTTGGTGAGGGTGGTCAGGATACGAATCCCTTGCTTCAACGGGATCAGTGCGGTCAAAAATGTCATGCCGTCGGGAGCAGGACGGAGCGAGACGTAGCGGTCTCCCACCGCTTTCTCGTGGCGCTTGAGAAACGCCTGCGGGTCCAGCCCATAGGCTGCCTTGCGACTGGAGGCTGCAAGCTCCCGCGTACCGAGAAGTGCAACTGCGTCCGCGTCGCCACAGATCATTTGGTCCACCTTCGCGCGGTCTTCGAAGGACAGAAACGCCGTCTCGCGCGCCACGATGGTGGCACGGTACTCATTGATATTCCCTTGAACCAGTGCGTTCATGGTGTGGGGCATCTCCCGGACAAGGACTTCTGAGAGCTCAGCCAGCTGCCGTCCGCGGTGCGGTGATTCATGCCGGGCCAACGCCACCTGTTGGATGATGCCCCGGCCCAACCTTTCCTGGGGCACCCCGGACCTAGCCTGTTCCAGCCGTTGTCCGGCAACGAAAAGCGCTTGGGCCTGAGCTTGCACAGCCGACAAGGCATTTTTGGCTTCCTCCAAAACGGAAATGGCGTCCACAAGCGATGCGCTTGAAACACCGTCAACGATTGCGGGGTCAAAGCCGAGATCAGTGGCCGCGCCGCCTAGGGAGGTGATCACCACGGTGGCTTCGGCAGCGCGTCCCTGAGCCTTGGCTGCTGTTGCCTTGGAGGAAGACTGCTGCTGGGCAAAGTGTGCCAAAGCTTGGGCCGGGCGGGACTCACAAATGGCCAATTCCAGCTCCTGTGCGGCGTCAGCTGCCCTACTGCTGGCACGGTTGGCCAGTTCGTGGGCCAGCGCGGCATCCAAATTAGCCAAAACCACAGGATCAAAAAATTCACCACAGCGCTGGAGCGTATCCATTCCCCAATGCACAAGCCCGATGGCTCCGCGGCTGGATTCAGGGGCGTTAGTAGGTGCCGCGCCGGGGCCGGCACCGGGGCTGAGTTCAGTGGCGTTAGTAGGTGCCGCGCCGGGGCCAGCAGCAGGGGCGGCGACAGTGCCTGCGGCAGGGGCGGCGACAGAGCCTAGCTGCGCCGGGTCGCTTGCACGGAACCGGCCCATGCCGCCGCGTTCGTCGAACCACTCCGGTACTGCCATGCCGCTCACCTGCCTGAAACTCCCGTTCCGGCTGAAGCCGGTACATCTGGCGAATGAAAGAATCTCTGTACGGGTAACCCCTAACCAATTCGTACTTCCAGACTAGGGCATGGCACTGACATTCAAAGCAGTGAATTCCCCCTCGTGGACAGGCGCCACCGCAGACCCCACTGTGGAGGAATCAAGAGCGGAGCTGGGAGCGGAAACCGCACTGCACAGTACACCACAGCACCTCTCACCGCAGCAGCAGTTTGAACCCTGCATGTGACTGCACAAAGCCCAGCCGCTCATAGAAGCGGTGGGCATCCGTGCGCGAGTTGTCGCTGGTGAGCTGCACCAAGGCAGCACCGCGCCGGCGGGCTTCTTCAACAGCCCAGCCCATCATGGCCGATCCCAGCCCAGCACCCCGCAAACCCTCCGAGACACGAACCGCCTCTATCTGCATCCGCAAGGATCCGCCGCGGGCCAGCCCCGGTATGCAGGACAGTTGCATGGTGGCCACCGCCTCCCCCGAGTCATCCTCAACCACACACAGCAAGTGGGCAGGATCGGCATCGATCGCCGCAAAGGCATCCAGGTAGCCGAGCTGACGTGCAGGGTCCGCGGAATCCACATCGGCACGCAGCTGGTCGTTGGCCAACAGCTCAACGAGGGGCCCGACGTCGGACTCCACTGCCCGCCGCAACAGGAAAGTCCTGTCTGCGAGCTCGAAATTTGCCAAGGTCATGATCGGATCCCTTCATTCTCACGCCGGCAACAACTGATGCCAACACCACGAGGATACCCACCAACTGCCACGGGCCCAGTTTCTCGCCAGCGACGGCCCACCCCACCACAATGGCAACCACGGGGCTGAGCAAGCCCAGGAAAGCCGCCGCGCCAGCAGGAAGCCCGGCCAGGCCTCGAAACCAGCACCAATAGGCCAACGCCGTCCCCACGAGAGACAAATAGAGGTAACCTGCCACGTTGCGCCCAGTCAGCGGTTCTGATGGCAGGCCCTCAAACGCCAGGAGCAGAACAGCCAGAGTGGCCCCGCCGGCCAGCAGCTGCCATGCGGTGGTGGCCAGTTGCGGCACGGCCTGCCCCGTCCTGGATGCAGGCTGGCCCCATTTCTTGGCCAGGACCGTGCCAGTCGCCATGGATATGGTGCCGCCTGCAGCAGCCGCGAGACCCAGCGCATCCAGCCGCGATTGGGACGCCAGCACAATCAAAGCCACCCCGAAAACGCCCGCCCAGCCAGCCAGCAGCCGCTGCAGGGTCAACTTCTCGCGCAACAGCCAGCTCGCCAGCAGCGCAACAAGCAGTGGCTGAGCTCCACCCACGATGGCGGCGACTCCCCCGGACAGCCGGTATGCCGCCACAAATAGCAGGGCAAAGAAGAGCCCAATGTTCAGCACTCCAAGAATCCACGACTTCCACCACCAGGACCCCCGCGGTAATTGTCGGGCAAGGGCCAACAGCACAATCCCCGCCGGCACGGCACGTAGCACGGCAGCCAGCAGCGGCCTCCCCTCCGGCAGAAACAAGGTTGTAGTGAGATAGGTAGTCCCCCACAGGGCGGGAGCAACGGCAGTGACGAGAATAAGTTTTTTGCTAAGCACTTAGTTAATATAACTAAGTGCTTAGCAAATTGCTACTATGGTTCCATGACAAGCCAAGTAGAGCGCATCCTTGCCCAGTGGCACACCGAAAAGCCACAGCTGGATGTCTCGCCCATGGCCGTCATTGGCCGACTCAGCCGTGCCGCATCGGCCGTGGAGGCCCGCATCGCCGCGAATTTCGCGGCGCAGGGACTGGATTCTCCCACCTTCGACGTGCTCGCAACCCTCTTGCGCAGCGGCCTCCCCCACAGCCTTACACCGGCCGTCCTGGCCCGCGATGCCATGATTTCCACCAGTGCCGTGGCCCAGCGCCTGAACAAACTTGAGGCGCGGGGCCTGGTTTCACGCACTGCCAACCCCGACGACGGACGGGGCACCTTGGTCTCGCTGACGCCGGCCGGCAGGAATCTGGTGGAGGCCGCTCTGCCAACCCACCTGGCCACGGAGCGTTCCATCACCGGCACGCTTTCCAAGGATGAACAGGCCCTGTTGGCGAAACTGCTGGAGAAGATCACCGACGCAGCAAGCTGACCGTTTCCGTGGACCAACGGGCCCCTTGATTCATGGAAGACTTTCCCCATGACCAAGTTGATTGCTCTGCTCGCCGTTCTGGCCGCCGTGGCGTGGGGCATTACGGCAACCGCCTCATGGATTACGAAGAAGAAGGCACCCAGGGCCCTCGCTCCCGGGCGCACCCCGTCTGCCCCCAGCCAGGGCGAAGAGGACAAGGCCATGCTGGGGGCGCAAATGCGCATGGTAGGCGGACTCATATTCGCAGCGGTCATGTTTGCGGCCCTGTTGAGGGTCTCTATTGGGTTGGTAGCCAATGCGGGCATAGCAACTGCATTGACAACAGGACTCGCGGCCAGTGGCGGGCTACTGCTCTATTCGGCCTTGCCAGCCAAGCAACAGCCCGCCAAGCAACAGCCCGCCTCGGCCCAGGAATCCATGCCCCTTGTGCCAGCCCGCTCCTTCATCCTCCCGGGCGCTGCGTTGCTGGCCTTCCTTGCTTTTGTGGCAGCTACTGCTTTGGCCCCTGCCTTTGTTGCAATACACCTCGACGGCGTCCCGCTGGCTGCAGTGGCGGTCCTGTTCAGCGGCGCGTCAGCACTGGCCCTGCACCGGATCATGACCACACTTTCCCTCCCCGATCCCCGCATGGCATCCCTTGACCGCTCATGGCGGCGGAGCACTGCCGGGAACCTCCTACAGTTCACCAGCGGCGTGCTGTTGGCGGGGCTCGGCAGCACGGCCATCATGACCGGGTTGGCGCTGCTTGAGGCGAGCGCGCTGCTCAAGGCGACCGCGCAGCCCGTCCCGTACTTGGGCCAGGCGTGTGTTGCCGGCGGGGCGGCGGTGGCAGTATCCGGCGTCGTACTTCTGGTGCTGGCTGCCAAAGGAACCCTCAGTATCCGCGCCACAGTGCGCAAAGGGGCTCCGGTACCAATAACGGCATAAACTGGTGGCACCATGACTTTGACTATTACTTATCCTCCCGCGCTGCCGGTCTCTGAGCGCCGCGAGGACATCATGGCCGCGATTGCAGCCAACCAGGTCACCATCATCGCCGGCGAAACCGGTTCGGGAAAGACCACCCAGATCCCCAAGATGTGCGTGGAATTGGGGCTGGCCGAGAAGGGCCTCATTGGGCACACCCAGCCGCGCCGCCTCGCCGCACGCACCGTGGCCGAACGCATCGCCAGCGAACTCGGCGTGGAAATTGGCCAAGAGGTGGGTTTCCAGGTCCGCTTCACCGGTCATGTGGGCCCGGCCACCAAGATCAAACTCATGACCGACGGCATCCTGCTGGCGGAAATTCAGCGCGATAGGCTCCTGCGCAAATACTCCGTCATCATCATTGACGAGGCCCACGAACGCTCCTTGAACATCGACTTCATCCTCGGCTACCTGCGGCAAATCCTGCCCCAGCGCCCGGATTTGAAGGTCATCATCACCTCAGCCACCATTGACCCCGAGCGCTTCGCCACGCACTTCGCCTCCCCCGAGGGCCCGGCCCCCATCGTGGAGGTTTCCGGCCGCACCTTCCCCGTGGACATCCGCTACCGCCCACTCTCTGGCCCCGCAAATGGAGCCTCTGAGGATGATGAGGACGACGACGAACTAGGCGTGGGTGCCGACCGCTCGGCAAGGGATCGCTTGGGTGACCGGCAACGCGACGGCGGCAACGACGAGGAGGATCGGGATCCCCTGGACGCCGTGTGTGACGCCGTGGATGAACTCTCCAAGGAAGCACCCGGGGACATCCTGATTTTCTTCTCCGGGGAGCGTGAAATCCGTGACGCCGCCGATGCCCTGGCTGGCAGGGTTAAAACGAATCCTCGTCTGCGCAATGTGCAGATTTTGCCTCTCTATGCCCGGTTGTCGCTGGCAGAGCAGCACGCCGTGTTCTCCCCCGGTAACCGCCCGCGCATTGTGCTGGCCACCAACGTTGCCGAGACCTCCCTGACAGTGCCGGGCATCAAGTACGTCATTGATCCCGGCACGGCCCGGATCTCCCGCTACTCGCACCGGACTAAAGTCCAGCGCCTACCCATTGAACGGGTCTCCCAGGCCTCGGCTAATCAGCGCTCGGGACGTTGTGGGCGTGTCTCTGACGGTATTTGCATTCGCCTGTACTCGGAGGAGGACTTCACCGCCCGCAGCGAGTTCACCGATCCGGAAATCCTGCGCACCAACTTAGCCGCCGTCATTTTGCAGATGACGGCCATGGGCGTGGCCAAGGGTCCCAAGGACGTGGAAAAGTTCCCGTTCGTGCAGCCGCCGGACTCCCGTGCCATCACCGACGGCGTGACCTTGTTGCGCGAGCTCGGCGCTGTGACCGCCGCCGGTGCCATCACCGGTGTGGGACGCCAACTCTCCCAACTGCCGGTAGACCCGCGGCTGGGACGCATGATTGTGGAGGCCGCCAAACGCGGTGTTGCCGCCGAGGTGATGGTGCTCGCCGCGGCACTCACTATTCAGGACCCGCGTGAACGCCCCACTGACAAAGCCCAAATTGCCACGGAAAAGCACAAGCGCTTTGTTGACGAGAACTCGGACTTCACAGGCTTTTTGAACCTGTGGCGCTACATCAAGGACAAGCAGGCGGAGCTGTCCTCCAGCGCATTCCGGCGCCTGTGCAAGGCCGAATTCATCAATTACCTGCGCGTGCGCGAGTGGCAGGATTTGTTCGCCCAGCTCAAGCAAATGGGCAAGTCGTTGGATATTAAGGTCTCCGGCAAGGACATTGACCCGGTAGCCAATCATGACGCCATCCACATGTCGCTGCTGACCGGACTGCTCAGTCACATTGGCCTCTACGACCAACGCAAACGTGAATACGCCGGCGCCCGTGGTAGCAAGTTCATGGTGTTCCCGGGCTCGGCCCTGTTCAAGAAGTCCCCTGACTGGGTCATGGCCGCCGAACTGGTGGAGACGTCCCGGCTGTGGGCACGCACGGCCGCCAAGTTCGATCCTTTGTGGGCCGAACAAGTGGCCCCGGATTTGGTCAAGCGCAGCTATAGTGAGCCGCACTGGTCCAAGAAAATGGGCTCGGTCATGGCCCATGAGAAGGTCACCCTCTACGGGGTTCCCATTGTGCCTGACCGGCGTATCCACTACGGGCGCATTGATCCGGAACTGAGCCGCGAGCTGTTCATTCGCCATGCCCTGGTGGAGGGTGATTGGCATACCAACCATAAGTTCTTCCACCGCAACCAGGCTGTCCTGGCCGAGGTTGAGGAATTGGAAACCCGCATGCGCCGCCGTGATCTGCGTGTGGATGACGAGACACTCTTCGAGTTCTACGACGAGCGTGTGGGCCCGGAGGTGGTCTCCGAGCGGCACTTCGATAAATGGTGGAAGGATGCCCGGCACCAAAATGCCGCTCTGCTCGATTTCGATGCGCACGTGGTCATGGCGGAGGAACCCGATCTGGATCCGGCCGCCTTCCCCAAGACGTGGGTGCTGGGCGAATTTGAGCTGCCGCTCTCCTACGAATTCCACCCCACCGCGCCCGGTGCCGCACCCAACCCGTCCGACGGCGTGACCGTGCAGGTGCCGCTGTTGTTCCTGAATCAGTTGCAGGAAGCCCAATTCCGCTGGCAGATTCCTGGCCTGCGGGCGGAGCTGGTGGCCGCGTTGATCAAGTCACTGCCCAAGGCCATCAGGAAGAACTTCATTCCGGCCCCGGATGTGGGGCGGCAGGCTGCGGCAGCGTTGGCAGCCGATTTTGACCCCGGAACAGAATCGCTGGAGGCCTCATTGGAGCTGGCATTGCGCCGGATCAAGGGCCACGTCATCCCGCCGCAATCATGGAACTGGGACGCAGTGCCCTCCCACCTGCGCATGACGTTCTCCGTGGTGGATAAAAACGGCCGCATTCTGGAGGAAGATCAGGATCTGTCCGGGCTTCAGGCGAAACTGGCCGGCGCCACCCGCCGCGCCATTGCCGAATCGCTGGGGGCCACGCCAAAGACTGTCACACCGGCACGGGCAGCCAAGGTTTCGGTCAAGTCAAGCGGTCCGCAGTCAGTGCCGCAGGGCGGGGCGCAGAAAGGGCCTTCAGAGAATCCGTCAGCCACAGGCTCTTCCGGCATTGCCGAACGCTCGGGAATCACGGTCTGGGACGTGGGCGTACTCCCGCATGAGATCAAGCGCCTGGTGGCAGGTCACACCGTGACGGGCTACCCAGCGCTGGTGGATGAGGGTGCCACGGCTGGCGTCCGGGTGTTCCAACGCCAGGATGTGGCGGAAAAGGCCATGCGCGGCGGTGTGATCCGTTTGCTCGCGTTGCGGATTCCGTCCCCGGACAGGTACGTACTGGACCACTTGAACAACACCGAAAAGCTCACCTTCAGCCAGAACCCGCACGGTTCCGTCACGGAGCTGATTGCCGATTGCACACTGGCCACGATCGATAAATTAACCCCCGCAGCACTGCCGTGGAACCAAAAGGATTTCGACGCGTTGTATGAGGTGGTGCGCGCAGAACTTGTCGATTCGGTGTTTTCCGTAACGGCCGTCGTCGAACGTGTCCTGGCTTCCAAGGTCCGGATTCAGAAGGCACTGCAGGCAAGCACCAGCCTGCCGCTCATCAGCGCTTGCAACGATGTGAGGCAGCAACTGGAACTGTTGGTTTATCCGGGCTTCGTGGCCAAAACAGGCTTTGCCCAGCTCAGCGCGCTGCCGCGCTACCTCTCCGCGATTGAGAAGCGGTTGGAAAAGTTGCCCAGCAATGTGTTCCGGGATGGGCAGTCAATGGCGGCTGTGCAGCGTTTGGAAGATGAGTACGACGACGCCATGGCGGCTTTGCTGCCCGGGCAGCGCTCCACAGCGGGGCTCGAACATGTGCGCTGGATGATCGAGGAGTTGCGGGTCAGCCTGTTCGCGGTTGAACTGGGGACCGCATATTCGGTGTCGGAAAAGCGGGTTCGGGTGGCGCTGGCCAAGGCTATGGCCTAGGCCGGCACCACCCGCGCGTTCTAGCTTTTGACGTACTCCGGGTCAGGTTCCGGGTCCTGTTCCTGCGGATCGGCAGGCGTGGAGTCAATGCTGGGCTCGGTGCCGTCTTCGGGCACCCAGCCGTCGGCGTACTCCCCAGCTTTGTAGTCGTAATCAACAGGTTCGCCCTCTTCGTCATGGCGTTGATACCAATCGGTGACTTCGCTGCCGTGGGAGTCAAAGTCTTCACCAGCGCCGTGGCCTACGGCTGCTTTTTCAATGGTCAGGGCAAAGTCATCGCCATGTTCGTCAATGCCCGCCTTGACCGCGTTCTCAATGGCTTGTTCGGCATACTCCGCCCGGATCATCATGGGATCCGTGTGGAGGTCCTTCGCGAAGGCAATCATCATGAGCAACAAAATGATGGCAAAGGGCAAGGCAGAGACAATGATCAGATTTTGCAATCCTTGCAACGCCGTGTTACCGCCTACCAGCAACATCACCACGGCAATGCCCATCATGGCCAGGCCCCAGAAAACCACAATCTTCTTATCCGGTTCCGCCTTGCCGCGCTGGGAAAGAATGCCCATCACCACGGACGCCGAATCAGCGGAGGTGATGAAGAAAATAGCAACGCAGGTCATGGCCAAGAAGGGTGTGATCTGCGCTAGCGGTAACTGATCCAGCACGGAAAAGAACAGGTCTTGGGGAGAGGCGTTGGTGCCAATATCGGCGCCATTCATACGCAGCCAGATGGCGGTTCCACCAAACACGCTAAAGGCCAGCGCACAGACCACCGTGGGAACAACCAGAACGTACAGCACATACTCGCGCAGGGTCCGGCCGCGGGAAATGCGGGCCAGGAAAATCCCTACAAAGGGTGACCAGGAAATCCACCAGGCCCAGTAGAACACGGTCCAGGTGGCTGAGAAGTCAGCTGAATCAGCACCCCATGAGGGGCCCTTGCTCATCATGTGCAGCAATTCAGAGAGGTACTCGGTCAGTGATGCTGGGACAAGGTTCAACAGGAACAAGGTGGGTCCAGCTACAAAGATAAAGGTGGCCAGCACCAAGGCCAGTGTCATGTTGATGTTGGAGAGCCAGCGGATGCCGCGCCCAACACCTGAGACAGCCGAGGCCACGAAGGCCGCGCTGAGAATCGCAATAATGAGGATGAGCCCGGCGTTGGGGAGTTTGCCAATACCGCTGACAATCTCCACACCGCGGCCCACTTGCAAGGCCCCGATTCCCAAGGATGCTGCTGTTCCAAAGAGTGTGGCGACAATGGCGAACATGTCGATCAGCCGTCCGGGGACACCTTCAGTTTGCCGCTTGCCAAACAGTGAGGTGAAAATTGAGCTCATCAAAGGAACCCGGCCACGCCGGTACGCGCCGTAGGCCACCGCCGCACCCACTAGCGCGTACAACGCCCACGCATGCAGTCCCCAGTGGAAAATGGTTTGCGCCATGGCCTTGTGAATGGCGTCAGCTGTTTCCGGAGCGGCTGTTCCGGGCGCCGGTGTAATGAAGTACGTCAGCGGCTCGTAAGGGCCAAAGAAGAACAATCCAATGCCCATGCCAGCAGAGAACATCATGGCAATCCAGGAAAACTTGGAAAACTCCGGTTTTTCCCCGTCGGTCCCCAAGGGTATGCGGCCATATTTACTAAATCCGATGAAGATCATGAACACCAAAACCAGCGAAACAAGAGAGGTGAACAGCCAGCCTGTGTTGGCTACCACCCAGCTCAATGCCGCATCTGAAACACTCTTCAGCGAGTCAGTGGAGATCACGCCCCAGGCGATGAATCCCAGGATCAACACCGCAGCGAGGCTAAAGACCAGCCTGTCAGTACCGTATTTAATCCGTTGTTCATCCACCGAAATTCCTGGCACAAGGCCTGGATGAATATCGTGAGGGTAGTTCTCTTCAATGGTCTGCAAAAGAGTGTGGTCCTCTTTTTCCAGCTGACCATCCTGGCCTACATGCTGCCCAGATTTATGCACTTGTGGCATTGCTTGAGTTCCCGTCCGCGGAAAAGTTGTGTCGTTAAACCTAGCTAAACTTAACGGACGCCAACGTTACCGGTCTCTGGGCGCGGACACACAGCCGAGAATTTTTTGTGACTGGGGCATTTTCTCCAGATCCGTGGATACTAGGCAGTTGGCACGTACTCACCGTGGCCAGCATCACGTAAAGCCACTCGGATTTTTTCCGCGCTGGCGTTCATGAGCTCAGGGTCCGGGTGGTTGTTCACCGTGCCGAAGTCAAAGTTTTCCAGCCCATACGCGGGGAACACATGCACGTGCAAGTGCTCCACCTCGAAACCGGCAATGGTCAGTCCCGCCCGGGGCGCACCAAAGGCGGCCACCTGGGCCTGGCCAATTCTCTGCGCAACAGCCATCAGGTGTGTGAGAAGTTCAGGTGCTGCGTCCGTCCACTTGTCCACTTCTTGCCGCGGCACCACCAGCACGTGCCCATCCGTCAGCGGGCCGATGCTCAGGAAGGAAACGCACTCGGAATCCTTCCAGATGAAACGGCCGGGAATATCACCATTGATGATCTTGGTAAAAAGGGTGCTCACAAAAGACTCCTCAGAATCACAAAAGGAAAGAGAATAACAACAGAAAAAGTGTGTTTAGAGGGTGGAAACGTCAAGGACAAAACGGTACTTGACATCGCCAGCAACCAGCCGGTCATAGGCGCCGTCAAGCTCATCAGCGCTCACTAGCTCAATGTCGCAAACAACGCCGTGCTCGGCGCAGAAATCAAGCATTTCCTGGGTCTCTGCAATCCCACCAATTAGGGAACCACCGTAGGCAAGGCGGCCACGGATCAGCAGGCCCGGATCTACGGGCGGCATCTTCTCTGAGGGCAGACCTAACTGGATCAACGCCCCGTCGCGAGCCAGTGTGCGCAGGTACGCGTTGATGTCATGAACGGCGGCAACCGTGTCGATGATCGCATTGAGCGACTTCTTCGCCGATTCCATTTGCGCCGCATCCGTGGACACCACTACATGATCGGCACCCAAGGCCTTGGCAGCTTCCGCCTTCGAGGGCGAGGTGGTGAACACTGTGACGGTGGCACCGAGAGCTTTGGCGATCTTCACCGCCATGTGACCCAGCCCGCCCAGACCAACAACACCGACCTTGTCGCCTTCTTGGACGTCAAGGTAGCGCAGCGGTGAGTAAGTGGTGACTCCGGCACACAGAAGCGGTGCTGCCGCGGCCGGGTCCATGCCCTCGGGAATGTGCACTACATAGTTCTCATCCACAACAATGCCCTGTGAATAGCCACCCTGGGTGATAGCACCACCATTGCGTGGATCTGCCACATTGTAGGTGCCAACGTTTCCTACCTCGCAATACTGCTCGAAGCCTTCCAGGCAGGAGTCGCATTCGCGGCAGGAATCCACCATGCAGCCAACACCAACCCGCTCGCCCACGGTGAAACCTTCCACGGACTCACCAACGCGGCTCACAATTCCAACAATTTCATGCCCCGGCACCAGCGGGTACTTCGCAGGTCCCCATTCGGAGCGGATGGTGTGCACGTCAGAGTGGCACAGTCCGCAAAATTCAATCGCAATTTCAACGTCGTGCGCTCCGGGCTCGCGGCGTTCAATAGTGCTGGGTCGGAGTCCGGACGTGGCAGAAACAGCTGCATAAGCTTTTACAAGGGTCATGCTTCCACCCTATCGCCGTTCTCACCCCTGCCACTAGAAGGCCCTGTTGCCACGGGCCTCTGGGGCTGATTGGACCACGCGGACCACGAGCCCGGGTACAGGGCCGCCGTGAACCCGGCAATCTCCAGGGCAGCAATTTGGTGCGCCGCCGTCACCCCGGATCCGCAATACACGCCAACGGCGGTTCCCTCCATAACGCCTAAGGCAGCAAACCGTGCCCGCAATTGCTCCGGGGAACAAAAGTGCCCATCCACCAGATTCTCACTGGTTGGGGCGCTGAGCGCCCCCGGAATATGCCCGGCGCGCGGATCCATGGGCTCAACCTCACCCCGGTACCGCTGCCCTGCCCGGGCATCGAGCAAAATTCCGGCCCAGGTGGCTGCCTCATCGGCGTCAATGGTTTGCAGCGCCCCGAAATGTACCACTGCATCACCTGGTTCCGCGGTTTCCTCGCCTTCTGTGAGGGGAAGGTTGGCTGCACGCCAGGCGCCCAATCCGCCGTCGAGCAGGTGCACCTCCGTGAGGCCGCCATGGCGCAAAAGCCACCAGGCACGGGCAGCGGCAGCCGCCCCGGCGTCGTCGTAAATCACCACCGTGTCACCTGAATTGATACCCCAGCGGCGCACTGCGGCAGCAAAGTCCGCCTCCGCGGGCAAGGGGTGGCGGCCATCTGCTGGCAACCCGTGCGAGGCCAGTTCGGTGTCCAAATCCACAAAGACGGAGCCCGGGATATGACCGGCCACATAATGCTCGTGGCCGTGGGGGTCCCCCAGCGCCCAGCGGACGTCCAACAACACCGTCCGCGTACCGGCTAAGCGGCGGGCGTTCAGTTGGTCAACAGTGATAAGGACACTCATGGCAGCTCCTGGAAATTGATTCGCATGCAACTTTCCCCAAATCTACTGCGATACGCTGACAAGCATGAACACTTTGCAGCCTGACTGGTCCTGGACAAACACCGCCATAGGCAAGGTTCAAGCCGAAAACAACCGTTCGGCAGACACCCACCTGTACAAGATCGAGCTACCGCAGGCGTGGGGCGTTGACTTGTATGTAAAGGATGAATCCTGCCACCGCACAGGCAGCTTGAAGCACCGCCTGGCCCGTTCGCTATTCCTGTTTGCCCTGGTCAACGGCCAGATCAACCAGGGCACCACGGTGGTGGAGGCCAGCTCCGGCAGCACGGCTGTTTCAGAGGCGTACTTTGCGCAGTTGCTGGGCCTGGACTTTGTGGCCGTCATGACCCGCTCCACCAGCCCGGAAAAAGTTTCCTTGATTGAACAATTCGGCGGACGCTGCCATTTTGTGGACAACGCCGATGAGGTGTATTCGGCGGCCGCCGCCATTGCCGCCGAAACCAACGGTCACTATATGGACCAGTTCACCTATGCTGAACGGGCTACCGACTGGCGCGGCAACAACAACATTGCCGAATCTATTTTCAGCCAGCTCTCCCATGAGCGCCATCCCGAACCGGCGTGGGTTGTTGTGGGCGCCGGCACCGGTGGTACCTCGGCCACCATTGGCCGCTACATCCGCTACCACGGGCACGCTACGCAACTGGCCGTGGTGGATCCGGAAGGTTCGGCCTTTTACCCGGCATGGAAGAGCGGGGACATGGACACCGTCACAGGCACGTCCTCCCGCATTGAAGGGATCGGCCGGCCCAGGGTTGAGCCCAGTTTTGTGCCAGGGGTCATTGACGCCATGTTCCAAATTCCCGACGCCGCCTCCGTGGCCGCCATGAAGCACTTTGAACAGTTCACCGGCATGCACGCCGGACCGTCCACGGGCACTAATTTGTGGGGCGTGTGGCAGGTGGTGGCGGCCATGGTGGCTGCCGGAGAAAAGGGCAGCATTGTCACGCTGATGTGTGACGGCGGTGAACGGTACGCGGGTAGCTACAACAATGCGGCGTGGCTGCGCGAGAAGGATTTGGACCCCGCACCGCACCTACAAGTCATTGAAGACTTCTTCGCCACTGGCCTCTGGAACGGCTAAACCGGCCAGGACGGGCTGGACGGATAAGCGGGCAGGACCGGCTAAACCCTGTACCTCGCCACGCCTAAATGTCCACGGATTGCCCGGCGTGCAAGTGCCGAAATTTCACCCCGTGCAGCCCGCCAATGCGGGCGATGTGCGACTCCGTGAACGCGAGTCCTTGCTCATTGAGCAGGCCGTCGTGGATTTGGAACGCGTGCGGGGCGCGCACCGAGACCACAAAGTCCACCACTTCGGACACCTTCGACCACGGCGCATGGACGGGTACTAACAAGGTGCCCACGCTGACCCCGTCGGGGACTATGAGGGCATCCCCTGGGTGATAGAGATCATCATCAATCAGGTAGCCCACGTTGGCCACCACGGGAATGCTGGGGTGAATGAGGGCGTGCTGTCCGCCAAAGCACTCAACGGCAAAACCGGCGGCCGTGAACCGCTCCCCGGGCGCCGCGTCCATGATCCGGCCCTGCGCCTCTGGCGCCCGCACCCGCAAGTCGCGGGCCACACCGGTCGGAGCGTGAACGCTCAAGTCCGGCAGGGTTGAGAGCGCGTGTGCCAGGGCATCGCCGTCGTAATGGTCCGGATGTTCATGCGTGATCAGGACGGTGTCAGCCCCCGCCAGCGCCGTGGCGGACTCCGAGAAGATCCCCGGGTCAAGCACCAGCACGCGCCCGTCTTGCTCGAGCCGGATACAAGAGTGGGTGTATTTTGTTAGCAACATGCTGTCAGCCTATGCCCGTATCGCCGCCCCGGCCATGGGCGGCGCCACGGGACTTTTCATGCTGGTGCGCTAGGCTGGGTGATTGGAACACGGCCCCTATGAGAGTAAGAGAGCACCATGTCGGATGCCCCGGTGAAGGAGCAGCGCGTCACCAAGCAACGTGTTGCCATCGGCGCAGCATTGGACACTCTGGACGACTTCGTCAGCACGCAAGAACTGCACCGCTTGCTGCATGAACAAGGAACCCGGGTTTCACTCGCTACCACCTACAGGATCCTCGCCTCGATGGCTGAAGAGGGTCTGGTGGACACCTTGCGCAACGGCGAAGGCGAGGCCGTGTATCGGCGTTGTTCCGCCACCAGCCACCACCACCACCTGTTGTGCCGCAACTGCGGGAAAACAGTGGAGGTGCAGGCACCAGAGGTGGAGAGCTGGGCGGCGGCCATCGCCAAAGCCAACGGCTTCACCCAAGTCCAGCACACCGTGGAAATTTACGGTCTGTGCCCGGAGTGCTCAGCCGCGTAAGCCGTTCTGCTGCGCACCCTTTCCCTGTACCACTCTGCCTCGTCCTACCCTGGACGTGCGTACGGAAGATCTCAAATGGTGCGCCACTTTTGAAGTAGCGCACCATTGGGGCCCAAACCGTGTGCAGCTTCAGAGGACCCGGGAAGCTATGCGGCCAAAGCGGGGCGCTGGGACCAACCACGACGGCGCCGCACCGCCCCTGTGGCCCGGCACAGCAAGTAAATCACGAAGGAAAGTGTTGTCACGTAAGGGCTAATGGGGATGCTGCCGCCCAGGGCCAGCATGATTCCACCCACGGTGGAGATCATGGCGAAGGCCACGCTCAGCACAACCACCCTCCGGGGCGCCACCGTGACCTGCAAGGCCGCGGCGGCGGGCGTGATGAGCAGGGCCAAAACCAGTAGGGCACCCACCACTTGGATCGACAGCGCCACGGCAATGCCCAACAGGAACATGAACGCCAACGAGAGTGTGCGCACGGGCACTCCGCGTGCTGTTGCAATGTCAGGATCAATGCTGGCGAATGTCAGCGGCCGCCAAATCAGGGCCAGCCCCACCACCACCACCAGTGCCGTGCCCGCCAAGACGGAGAGCTGAGTTGAATCAACGGAGACAATCTGCCCCGTCAAGAGCCCGAATTTATTGGCGGAGCGGCCCTCATAGAGGGACAGGAACAAGATGCCCAAACCCAGCCCAAATGGCATGATGACGCCAATGACCGAGTTACGCTCCCGGGCCCGGACACCCATGACTCCCAATAACAAGGCGGCCAAAATGGAGCCAACCAAGGATCCAAAAATGACGTCCGCGCCAATCAATAAGGCAAAGGCGGCCCCCGCGAAGGATAATTCGGCAATGCCGTGCACCGCAAACGCCAAATCCCGCATCATGACAAAGGTGCCGATCAGCCCGCCAACCACACCGAGGATGGCACCGGCCAGCAACGTGTCCCGGAACAGCGGCAGCAGTTCGCCATAGTTGGAGAAGTTGAAGACGGCATCAGAAAAATCTGTCCAGTTCATGAAAGTTCCCGTTCCGTCACGGAGCCCAGCGTGTCCAGCGCATGCCCATCCAGGACCGTGTCCGGACCGCCCACCACCACGAGCCGTCCGTCCAGCGCGAGTACCTCAACCCGTGTGCCATACAGCTCCGAGAGCACCTCGCTGCGCATGACTTCCTGCGGTGTTCCGAGCGTGAATTTTCCACCTGCCAGGTACAGCACCCTGTCCACGTGTTCCAGAATGGGGTTGATTTCATGCGTGACGAACACGACGGCGGCCCCGTGATCTTTGGCTTGCCGGCCCACCAAGGCACTGACTTCTTTTTGATGATTCAAATCAAGGGAGAGCAACGGCTCATCACAGAGCAGAATCTTCGGGTTGGCGGCAACGGCCTGGGCAATGCGCAGCCGTTGTTGCTCACCACCGGAAAGCATGCCCACCGGGATATTCCCGTAACTGGTGGCACCCACTTGCTCCAGTAATTCATCCACACGCGCCCGGTAGGACCGGCCGCGGAGACGGAAGCCCCATTTGTCACCGTCAACACCCAAGCCCACCAAATCCCTGGCCCGCAAGGGGGTGTCTGGCGCGAAATTCTTTTGCTGGGGAACGTAGCCAACGGTGCGGTTGCCACGGCGAGCAGGTGCACCATCAAGCATGAGCGTGCCGGAACTAAGCTGGGTCATGCCCAGCAGGGTCTTCAGAAAGCTGGTTTTGCCGCTGCCGTTAGCACCGAGGACGGCGAGAAATTCTCCGGGGGCCACAGTCAGGTTCAGATCTTCCCAGAGAGTTCGCGGCCCGTACGCTAATGTGGCCCGTTTCAGTGTTATGACAGCGGCTTCGCTCACTTGGCGGCCGCTGCTTTTAGTCCTTGTTCCAAGTGGTTAACATTAGCAAGCATCCACTGCAGGTAGGTGGACCCTTCCGGAAGAGTTTCATTGAAGTCCACCACGGGAACACCGGCGGCCACGGCTTCGGCGTTAACCTGTTCGGTCTGTGGGCTTGCGGTTTGTTCGTTGTACGCCAGCAGCGCAACGGTGCCGGAAGAAAGCAGAGTTTTCATCTCCACCAAAGTTGCGGCCGGGACGTCATTGCCGCTTTCTACTGCATCCGTGAATTCATGGGGGGTCTTGTTAGTCAGACCGGCCTGTTCTAGAAGGTACAGCGGCACGGGCTCAGTGATGGCCACGGACTCACCACCAAAGGTTGTCTTCACCTGGGCCAGGCCATCTGCCACCTCTTTCAGACCGGCTTTAAAATCGTCCGCCTGGGTGGTGAAAGTCTCCGCGTGGGCCGGTAGCACTGCTGAGAAGCGGGCTGCGAGATCATCGGCGAGTTTGATTATGGTGGGTTCGGAATACCAGAGGTGCTCGTTGAAGTCCGCTCCGGTGTCCAATCCTGAGAGCTCGCTGACATTGACAATCTCTCCCGAATCCAGCTGCCCCTTGGCCAGCTGGGCGAAGAAGTCATCGTAGCCACCGCCGTTTTCAATGCCGATCTGCGCCTTGGAGACCGCCAGCTTGTCCTGAGCGTTGGCTTCATACCCGTGGGGATCCGCCGAGGCCTTGGCGATGATGGAATGAACGCTGACGTACTCCCCGCCAATGGCCTGGGCAATATCCCCGTACACATTGGTAGAGGCCACCACCGAGATGGTGCCCTCCGCTGCGGCGGTGGTGGAGACGCCTCCCCCACCACCGCAGGCGGCGAGGGTGAGGGAGGCGGCCACTATTGAGCCCACGGCAAGAAATGTGCGCCGACGTGAAGACATAAGGTTCCTTTACGGGATGCTAATGAGAATTGTTACCAATAAGACCAGCATAGCGCATATTAGGAACCGTTCGCATCAAGCTTTTCGTCGCTCGTGGATGTGCGTCTGAGTAGCGTCGCGGATCTCGCCTACCAACTGCTCAATAACATCCTCCAAAAACAGCACGCCCATGGTCTGTTCATGGGCATCGATAACCCTGGCCATGTGTGAGCCGGTGCGCTGCATGGTAGCCATAACATCCTCAATTTCCTCGGTGGCCGCCAGATTCACCATGGAACGCACACGTGCTTCACCGATGGGCATCTGGTAGCGCTCCAAGGGAATCCGCAGCACGTCCTTCAGGTGCAAATAGCCGATCAGCACGCCCGCCTCATCAGCAAAAACGAAGCGTGAGAAGCCTGTTTTACCCACGGCACGTTCAAAGTCCGCGGGGGTGACATTTGCTGGCAACGTGACCAGATCCGCCAAGGGCACCATGATGCTCTGGGCCGTCTGGGACGAGAATTCCAGGGCACCGGTGATCAGACCCGTCTGGTCAACCACCAGCCCACTGCGGGTGGATTCCTCCACGATCGATTGCACTTCTTCCAGCGTGAAGGTAGAGGACACCTCATCCTGGGGTGTGATCCCGAACAACCGCACAATATGGTTGGCAGTCCAGTTCAGCGCCACAATCAGGGGCCGCACCACTTTAGTGACAAGTACCAGCGGCGGTGCCAGCAGCAAGGCCGCCTTATCCGCTGCGGAAACGCTCATGTTCTTCGGCACCATTTCACCGAACGTCACGTGCAGGAAGGTCACAAGCGCCAAGGTAACGATGAAGGCCACCGGTGATGCCACATTGTCCTGGATACCCAGGGCATGCAGTGGTGCGGCCAGCAGGTGATGGATGGCAGGTTCGGAGACGTTCAAGATCAGCAGCGAACACACCGTGATGCCAAGCTGCGAACATGCCAGCATCAGCGAGACGTTTTCCATGGCGCCCAAGGTGATCTTGGCACGCTTGGAACCTGCGTCCGCCAGAGGTTCAATCTGGCTGCGGCGCGCAGTCATGACGGCAAACTCGGCGGCAACAAAAAAGGCGTTACCCAGGAGCAGCACCACCAACCAGGCAATTCCGGCAATGGGGCTCATGCTCGCTCACCGCGTTCCTTTGAGGCTGCACCTTCGGTGGCACCGGGGCCACCTTTGGCGCCGTCGGGACTTGGTGCCGGAAGGAACCGGATCCGGTCAATACGGCGTTGTTCTATCCGATCAACCACCAGAGTCCCTCCCTCCACAGTGACGCTGTCACCGGGGACGGCGATGCGGCCCAGCTCTGCCATCATGAAGCCGCCCACAGTTTCGTAGCCTGCCTCGTCTGGAACATTGAGCGGGCCAATGCGCTCAGTGACCTCGTCGGGGCGCATGAGTCCAGGAAAAAGCCAGGTCCCGTCAGCACCGAGCAAAATGCCCGGCTTGATGCGGTCATGCTCGTCGGAAACTTCCCCAACAATTTCCTCCACCAGATCTTCTAGTGTGGTCACGCCGGCAGTGCCACCATATTCATCTTGTACCACGGCCATTTGCAGGTTTCCCTCGCGGAGTTCAAGAATCAAGGCGTCCAGGTGAACAGTTTCCGGCACCCGCAGAACATCAGTCATGATGGCGCCAACTTGGAGCGATTCACGTTTGTGGGAGGGCACGGCAACAGCCTTTTTCAGGTGTACCACGCCCACAATGTTATCTGGCGATTCAGAGATGACAGGGAATCGGGAGAAGCCTGTGCGCCGGGCGGCGTCAATGATCTCCGCCACGGACTGGGTACTTTCAATCGTCTGAACTTGCATGCGCGGTGTCATGACGTCTGCGGCGGTGCGCTCGGAAAAGCTCAGGGTGCGGGCCACAAACGTTGCCGTTCCCTTGTTCAAGGTGCCCATGGCTGCGGAACGGCGCACCAGTGAGGCCAACTCCGACGGCGATCGGGCGCCGGAAATCTCTTCCTTGGCTTCCATGCCGAACACGTTCAGCACCTTGTTGGAGAAGCCGTTCAGGACAATGATGGCGGGCTTGAAAACGGCGGTAAACACCAGTTGCGGCCGGGCCACCAGCTTGCCGATTTCAAGCGACTTGGCAATGGCCATGTTCTTGGGAACCAGTTCGCCAATCAGCATTGACAGGAGCGTGGCGATCAGCATGGCCAGGGCCAACGCTATGCCAGCAACTGCCAGTTCGGGGATGCCCAGCACGCCTAGCGGTCCCTGGAGCAAGGCTCCCAGTGACGGTTCCATCAGGAATCCCGTCAACAAAGTAGTCAAGGTGATACCCAGCTGGCAGCTGGAAAGTTGCGTAGATAGAGACTTCAAACAGCGCAGCAGCGGAACTGCTGCCTTGTCCCCATTGTTCACGGCCCGTTGCACGGTGGATTGGTCCAGCGCAACGAGGGAAAATTCAACGGCAACAAAGAATCCTGTGCCAAGGATTAACAGCAGGCCTGCTGCAAGTAGTAACCATTCCATTTACAGCACCCCCCTAGATGTGACGGACAGCCATGCTGTCCGTTGAGGGGGGTTGACCGCCGGCGGAGGGTGGTCGGCGCTGGGGCCGGCCACTGCGGGGGTGAGGGAACTGTGGTCATGTGTACGGGTTTTGCCGGCATGAGCAACGTGAATACAAGTGGCACCTTCAGTGCCCTGTAAGCCGTTGCGCCGGCCCCTAGATTTACTTTCCATTGGACGTTCAGTCTACCCCAGTGCACACCGGGACTGCTGAGACTTCGGTGTCGAACAGGTGAACAAAAGCCGTGAGTTTGCCGTGAATCTCTAGTGGGGCAAGATTGTGTGTTCGCCCAAAGCATGGAAGTTACGGCCGTGGTAAACCATGGGCACATGGTCTCCATGCGCCGCACCATCTTCGGAGGTGATGATCTCTTGAACGTGCGCCGCCAGCAGTAAGGAGCCGCCGGCCGGGGTACGGCTGATGATCTTGCAGCGCAGCGCGTAGCCACCGTGCAACAGCAGCGGCTCACCTGTCTCCAGCCGGGTCCAGGCCATTGTTCCAGCGAATCGCTCAGCTCCGGAGTTTGCGAAGGTCTTGGCCAACTCTAGATCCCCGGCAGTGAGCAGATGCACCACAACAGAGTCGGCCACGGCGATCGCCGCCGCCGAACCGCTCGAGGCAGCCAATGAGAAGGCCAAAAGCGGCGGGTCTGCGGAAACTGAAGCCACCGACGACGCCGTAATGCCCACTGGCCCCGTCACAGAATCGGCTGTGATGATGGAAACGCCGGCAGGGTGCCCGCCGAAGGCTGCCTTGAAGCCCGCCGTCATGGTTTCTTGCGTTAACGGTGCACCGAGCTGAACGTGATGGGCCTGCACAGTCATAACAAAATTCCTCTCACCGCGTCTTGACCTCTGGGCCAAGATCCTCAAGTGACTCTAGAACCTCAACCTTAGTTGAGGTCAAGCCGGAGCGCCATGAGGCCCCTCACACCGCTGGACACCGTTGTATTATTCATCCCGATCGATGCCGTCGAACGCCCGCGCCCCTGGCCCCAAATCGGCTACCTGATCATCAGGGTTGACGAAGCCGCATTCTGCCAGCGAAAGGCAACCGCAGCCAATGCAGCCACCCAAACTGCCCCGCAGTTTTTGCAGAGCGGCGATGCGGGCGTCCAATTCACTCTGCCAGTGCTCGGACAGGCGCTGCCAATCCTGCTGGGTGGGGACGCCGTGATCAGGGAGTTCGGCAAAGACCCCGCGCACCAGGGACAGCGGAATGCCTGCACGCTGGGCTGCCCGGATGACAGCCACACGGCGCAGCACTGAGCGGGGGTAGCGGCGCTGGTTCCCGGAGGTTCGGGAACTGAAAATAAGCCCCTGCCGCTCATAAAAGTGCAGTGCTGAAACGCTGACGTCACCACGTTGGGCAACTTGGCCCACGCTCAACTGTTCCTGCGCGCGGAGGCTTGCTCCGGCGTCGGACATGTTATTGCCCGTGCACTTGGCGAATGCCGCTCACGGCGCGGTCCAGAATTTCGCTCATGCTCCCACCCACATCAACCACGACGGCGGACTCGTCGGCTTCCAGCGGTTCCAGGGCTTCCAGCTGGGAGGCGAGCAACTTCGGCGGCATGAAGTGCCCGGAGCGGCCCTCAAGCCTTGCACTAAGCACCTCAAGCGTGCCATCGAGGTGCAAGAAAATGGTGTCGGGCGCCTGTTCCCGGATGGCGTCTCTGTAGCGCCGCTTCAGCGCCGAGCAGGCCACCACAATTCCGCTGGCCGTGGTGGCCGCCAATTCGTGGCCCACCAGGTACAACCAGGGCCAGCGGTCATCGTCATCAAGCGGGGTGCCGCCGGCCATCTTGCGGACATTTCCCAGCGGATGCAGCGAATCGGCGTCCACGAAGGGGACATTCAGGGCGTCCGCAACGAGCGTGCCGATGGTGGACTTACCGGCCCCGGAAACACCCATGACCACAATCCGGGTGGCAGACTTTCGGGTAGCAGGCACTCGGCTGGTGGGTGAAGGTGAAGCATCTTCAGGGGTAGTCATAGCTTCTTGTATACCAAACCTTGGGCCAGAAACCCCGGATGAGCCCACCGGAGCCCAGGTGAGCTGCTCCCCTACCAGCTTTGCTGTAGTGGCCGGCCCTCCTCATAACCAGCCGCGGACTGCACCCCAACAATGGCCCGCTGCCGGAATTCGGCTAGGGAGGACGCACCCGTATAACTAAATGAGCTGCGCAGCCCTGCCGTGATCATGTCCAAGAGATCTTCCACTCCCGGCCGAGCCGGATCCAGATACATCTTGGAAGTAGAGATTCCTTCCTCGAACAATCCCTTGCGGGCGCGTTCAAAGGCGGCGTCCCCCGAGGAACGGTTCGCCACGGCCCGGGCCGAGGCCATGCCAAAACTTTCCTTGAACTGGCGCCCAGTGGCGTCCAGGTGCAGATCCCCCGGGCTCTCATACGTGCCGGCGAACCAAGAGCCAATCATGACCTGGCTGGCACCGGCAGCCAAAGCCAAGGCAACATCACGCGGGTACCTCACACCGCCGTCGGCCCACACGTGGGCACCCAGCTCTGCGGCTGCCGCGGAACATTCCAAAACGGCAGAGAACTGGGGCCGGCCCACAGCCGTCATCATGCGTGTGGTGCACATGGCACCCGGACCAACCCCTACCTTGATGATGTCCGCGCCGGCCTCCACCAAATCGTGCACACCCGCAGCGCTGACCACGTTGCCCGCCACCACCGGAACGGATGGGCCCAGCAGGCGCACACCGCGCAGTGCGGCCAGCATCTTTTCCTGGTGACCATGTGCCGTGTCCACCACCAGGGCGTCCACACCATGGTCCAAAAGAGCCGCGGCCTTCCCGGCAACATCACCGTTGATCCCCACGGCCACACCCAACCGCAAGTGGCCCGAATCATCTTGAGCCGGCCGGTAAATGGTGGAACGCAGCGCCCCTAAACGGGTCAAAACTCCTACAACCTCCCCAGCCCGCAGGACAGGGGCGTAGTCGGCCCCCGCCGAATCAAGGACTGCGAAGGCTGACCGTAGGGCCGCATCCGTCTGCGCCTTCGCGGCAGCAAAATCCAGTTCACCGGCGTCGGCCTGCGTGCGAATCTCGTCAAAGGGTGCGGACTCCAGCGTCAAAACATTTGAGCGCATAACTGAGGCTAGGGAGGCGAATCTATCTGCCCCCTCACAATCGGCACCGCGCACCACACCCATAAAGTCATGACCGTCAACCACCACCACGGCGTTGTGGGAGCGCTTGCCCATGAGGTGCAGGGCGTCAATCACAATGTCACTTGATCTCATCAGCAGAGGTGTTTCAAAAAGCGAATCACGCTGTTTCACCCAGCTGGTGACGGAACGCAGAACATCCAACGGAATGTCCTGGGGCAGGATTGCCATGCCGCCGCGCCGGGCCACGGTTTCAGCCATCCGTTTCCCGGAGACTGCCGTCATATTGGCCACGATCAGTGGAATGGTGGTGCCGGTGCCATCGCCGCTGGACAAGTCCACATCCAGCCGTGATGAGACTGTGGAGCGCGAGGGAACCAAGAAAACATCTGAATAGGTCAGGTCCGTGGTGGGTTGGGTCAGAAAACGCATCTTTCTCCCTCTTTCACGCGTGCCGGTGGTATATGCCCGGGCGGATAGCCGAAGAGCTGCTAGGCAGCGTACGCACAGCGCCCGGCAGCCGCCTCTGAGCTTGGCAGCATCCGCCTCCGAGTCTAGCCACCATGTGAGGCGCCTCACCGCCAGAACGTGCATGTTTTTACGAAGCACCCGGGCGCGCCGCGGCATAGATTGGCCTACAGGCCGTGAATCTTACTAGACTTGCTCGAGGAAGGGATTTCTCGGATCCTGACCATTTACGAATAGGCTTCGCACGTTTGCGCCGTCAACATCCGCCAGATTCGGGTGCTGTCGCCACGCGTATGACTGCACAGCGGGCAACAAGAACTCATGGAAGAGGCGTAATACACGTGCCAGAGCAATCCATCCACCGTCTACCAGAAGAATTTGGCGGCAACGAGTGGCTCGTCGATGAACTGTATGAGCGCTACAAGGGCAACAAGAACTCAGTAGACACCAAGTGGTGGCCACTCTTTGAGGGTTTCGCTGCTGATGATGCGGCCGGCAATGGCCGCCATACTGCCAGCAATTCCGCCCCCATCACCGCCCAGATTCCAGTTGTAGCTGCCCCTGTTGCTGCTGCACCTGCCGCCCCTGCGCCTGCTGCCCCTGCGGCAAACACCGCGGCTGCAAGCACGACGCCGGCCCCCGCCGCCGTTGTTCCGGCAGCTCCCGCCGTGGCCCCCAAGGCGCCGGCTGCCCCGCGTCCGCCGGCTCCGGCCAAGGATGCAGCACGCACGGGAACCACCCCCATCCCGGCCCAGCTGCCCAAGTCCGCCAAGGACGTGTCCGTCCCGTCTGAAGCAGTCAAGACTGTGTTGCGTGGACCGGCCAAGGCCATTGCAGCCAACATGGTCATGAGCCTTGAAGTTCCCACGGCTACCAGCGTGCGCGCCATCCCGGCGAAGTTGCTGATCGATAACCGTGTTGTCATCAATTCCAACCTGGCCCGCGCCCGCGGCGGCAAGGTTTCTTTCACCCACTTGATCGGCTACGCCGTCATCAAGGCGCTGGGCCAATTCCCCTCGATGAACGTCTACTACGACGAAATCGATGGCAAGCCCGTAGCAGTGCAGCCTCCGCACGTGAACTTCGGTATTGCCATTGACATGCCCAAGCCGGATGGCACCCGCCTTCTCATGGTGCCGAACATCAAGAAGGCTGAGACGCTTAACTTCGCCGAGTTCTGGCGTACCTATGAGGACCTCATCAAGCGTGCCCGTGCTGGCAAGCTGACAGCGGATGACCACTCCGGAACCACCGTTTCACTCACCAACCCCGGTGGTATCGGCACCGTGCACTCGGTGCCGCGCCTGTCCAAGGGCCAGGCGGCCATCATCGGCGTCGGCGCTCTCGATTACCCGGCCGAGTACCAGGGTGCCAGCCCCAAGATCATCGCTCGCAACGCCGTATCGAAAATTTTGACGCTGACCAGCACCTATGACCACCGCGTCATCCAGGGTGCCGGTTCGGGCGAATTCTTGAAGAAGGTGCACCAGCTGCTGCTCGGTGCCGAGAACTTCTATGATGAAATCTTCGAATCCCTGCGCATCCCGTACGAGCCTGTGCGCTGGAGTGTTGACCTGCAGGTGGATCCGGCCGACCAGATCAACAAGGTCGCCCGCATCCAGCAGCTCATCCACTCATACCGTGTTCGCGGCCACCTCATGGCCGACACCGACCCGCTGGAATACGTCCAGCGCACGCACCCGGACCTTGATGTGCTGACCTACGGCCTCACCCTCTGGGATCTGGACCGCGAATGGCCCACTGGCGGTTTTGGCGGCAAGTCCAAACTACTGCTGCGTGACATCTTGGGCGTCCTCCGTGACGCTTACTGCCGCACCACTGGCGTGGAATACATGCACATCCAGGAACCTGAACAGCGCGAATGGTTCCAGAACGAGCTGGAGCACCCGTACTCCAAGCCGAGCCGCGAAGAGCAGCTACGCATTGTCTCCAAGCTGAACTCCGCCGAAGCGTTTGAGACGTTCCTGCAGACAAAGTTCGTTGGCCAGAAGCGCTTCTCCCTGGAGGGTGGCGAATCCCTGATTCCGCTGCTTGACTCCATCATTTCCGATGCCGCTGATGACGGTATGGATGAAGTTGCCATTGGCATGGCCCACCGCGGCCGCCTGAACGTGCTCACCAACATTGCCGGCAAGACCTATGCCCAGGTCTTCCGCGAATTTGAGGGCACCCAGGATTCGCGCAGCGTCCAGGGCTCCGGTGACGTCAAGTACCACTTGGGCACGGAAGGAACCTTCACTTCCGACGCCGGCAACGAAACCAAGGTTTACCTGGCTGCAAACCCCTCCCACCTGGAAGCTGTTGACGGCGTCCTGGAAGGAATTGTCCGCGCCAAGCAGGACCGTCTGGACCAGGGCGAGAACTTCCCCGTGCTACCCATCATGGTGCACGGCGACGCCGCCTTCGCGGGTCAGGGTGTTGTTGCTGAAACCCTGAACCTGTCCCAGCTGCGCGGCTACCGCACCGGCGGTACCATCCATATTGTTGTCAACAACCAGGTTGGCTTCACCACGGCCCCGTCTTCATCGCGCTCCTCGGTGTACTCCACCGATGTGGCCAAGATGATCCAGGCACCTGTCTTCCATGTCAATGGAGACGATCCCGAAGCCGTGGTCCGTGCCGCACAGCTGGCCTACCAGTTCCAGCAGCGTTTCCGCAAGGACGTTGTGATTGACCTGGTTTGCTACCGCCGCCGCGGGCACAATGAGGGCGATGACCCCTCGATGACGCAGCCGCTCATGTACAACCTGATCGAAGCCAAACGTTCAGTGCGCCGCTTGTATACGGAAGCGCTGATTGGCCGTGGCGACATCACCGAAGAGGAAGCCACGCAGCTGCTGCGCGACTACCAGGAACGCCTCGAGCGCGTCTTCGCTGAAACGCATGCTGCTCAGACATCCCCGATCCCCATCATCACCAAGGATTCGCAGGCCATTTCGGATCTGGAGCGCCCCACCGCCCAGCAGGCTGACTCCGGTGTCAACGATCCTCAGATCACGGCCATCAGCGCAGACATGCTGGCCCGGATCGGCTCCATCCACACACAGATCCCGGAAGGTTTTGAGATTCACCAGAAGCTCAAGCCGCTCCTGGCTAAGCGTGAGGCAATGTCCCGTGAAGGCGGCATTGACTGGGGCTTTGGTGAACTCAGCGCCTTTGGCTCACTGCTCATGGAAGGCGTCCCTGTCCGCATGGCTGGTCAGGACTCACGCCGAGGCACCTTCGTACAGCGCCACGCAGTGTTCCACGACCGCGCCAATGGCAAGGTCTGGACCCCGTTGCGTGACCTCAGCGAGGATCAGGCACAACTGTGGATCTATGACTCACTCCTGAGTGAATACGCTGCCATGGCCTTTGAATACGGCTACTCTGTGGAGCGCCCGGATGCCTTGGTTGTCTGGGAAGCCCAGTTTGGTGACTTCGTCAACGGCGCCCAGACGGTCATTGATGAATTCATCTCCTCTGCTGAGCAGAAGTGGGGCCAGCGTTCCTCACTGGTACTGATGCTCCCGCACGGCTATGAAGGTCAGGGACCGGACCACTCTTCAGCTCGCATTGAGCGCTTCATGCAGATGTGTGCTGAAGAGAACATGATCGTGGCCAACCCCACCACGCCGGCCTCGCACTTCCACTTGCTGCGTCGCCAGGCGTACCTGCGCCCGCGCAAGCCGCTGATCATCTTCACCCCGAAGCAGCTGTTGCGCCTGAAGGCTGCCGCTTCCCCCGTTGAGGACTTCACCACGGGCGGTTTCCGTCCCGTGATTGGTGAGCATGCAGCGGTGGACAACAACGCCGTGGATCGCGTCATTATGGTCTCGGGCCGCTTGTACTACGATCTGATTGCAGCACGTGAGAAGGCCGCCGACACTAAGGTTGCCATCATCCGTGTTGAGCAGCTTTACCCGCTCCCGCTGGAGGAGATCAAGGCCGAACTGGCCAAGTACCCCAATGCCGATCTGGTCTGGGCACAGGACGAGCCTGCCAACCAGGGTCCTTGGCCGTTCATGGGCCTGAACTTGGCACCGGAGTTGGCGAAGAAACTGAACCGGGTTTCCCGCCCTGCCTCTGCAGCCACAGCTACGGGGTCCGCCAAGACCCACGCGGTGGAGCAAACATTGCTCATCAAGCAGGCTTTCGAGCGTAGTTAGCCCATCCAAGATGCCCGGTCTGCACTATCAGGCCGGGCATCTTTTGTTTAGACTTTCGGATTTTTTACATGAAGGAAAGGGGAGCCGTGGAGAAGCGGGACCTGCGAATTGTAGCTGTCGGGGATGAATTGGTGGCAGGTGTGGGCGATCCCCGCGCGCTGGGCTGGTTGGGCCGGGTTCTGGCAAGGACCCCCTCCGACGATGTTTCCATAGAGCCTTTTGTTTTGGCCTGCCCGCGGGAAGGCACCGAGGCTTTAGCGGGGCGTTGGCTCAACGAGGCCGGGCGCCGCTTTGATGACTTCCATGAGAACCGTCTGGTCATTGGGCTTTCCGGCCGTGACATTGAATATGGGCTATCCACTGCCCGCAGCCGGCTGAACCTGGCGAACATCCTCGACGGCGCCACCCAGCTGAACATCCCCGTGTTCGTGGTGGGGCCACCGCCGTCGCTGGATCCTGCCCTGAACCGCAAGCTGGCGGAGTTGAATACGGCCTTTGCTGATGTCACCACCCGCCGCAAGCACCACTACGTTGATACGTTCACGCCGTTGCAAAATCATGAGCAGTGGCGCAATGACGTAGCCGCCAACGCAGGGGCGCCCGGCCAGGCCGGGTACGGTCTTATGGCTTGGCTGGTGTTGCACCGCGGCTGGTACCAGTGGCTTGATCTTCCCGAAGCCAACTAGGCGCGTACCGAATCATCCGGGGCTTGGCGGCCTCGAAGCACACTAAAAAGTACAGGCACGCACTGACGGTTTTCATTCAGTGCGTGCCTGTCATCTGGGACGAAGTTGCCCTGCGTGAGCACTCACTATTTCCGCCGCTCAAGCCGCCGGTGGCGCACTAGGTGAGCCCTGCGCCCATATTGAATCGATCTTTGCCCGCGGCTCGGGCCAAACTGTGGGCACTCCGAGCAAACAAGCGGCACTTTTGGTAAAGAGCCTCAAGGACCGTCTCTCCGGGCCAGCGAGCGTAAATTTCTATGAGCTGGGCAGCGAGGCGGTTGCCGGTCCTAAATACCCGGCCGATGCCGCTACCACGGAAGTTCCCCAGCGCATTGTGGCAGCATTCTGGGGTGTGACGGTCAACGGCGCTTTTGCAAGCATTTATGCGGGCTCGCCCGCCGCAACTACACCCACGGCCAGTCACCCCTACTGGCACAGCACCTGCCGGTGGGGTTGAACAGGACCTGGCCCACACCGGTGTGAGCACTGTTTCCTGGTGGCTCGCTGGCGACGCAGCAGCCATGATGCTGGGAGCAGGCACCTCGCCCTTTTACCCGCCGTCGTCACTGAGCAGCCACGCCTGAACCGCCGGTTAGGCGCGGATGTGTCACCTATGAGAAACTTGATTTGGATCGGTTTTGAAGATCTTTTTTCAGATGATTGGAGGCAGCTATGTCGAAGCGTTCACGTAAGCGTCGGGATCGTAAGAGTGGCGGCGCAAACCACGGTAAGCGTCCCAACACGTAAGTCTTGACGTAATAAGTAAAAGCCCGTCCCGCCAACCGGCAGGACGGGCTTTTTCATGCCGCGCCCCAACCCTGTGTGAGCTACGCACCAGCCCATTAATCACGGAAAATACTGTTCTAAAGATAGGCTGGAAATAACGGCGTCTTGCCGCCCTCGAAGGAAGTTGGGAAATGCTCGCGCTGGTTGTGCTGGTCATAGTTCCGTTTGTTTGGTTTGGCATGATCTTCGCCATCTCATTCATAGAAACGCCGCTGAAGTTCAAGGCCCCGGGTATGACTCACGCTTTGGGAGTTGGCATTGGCAGGCTCGTCTTCAAGGTGCTGAACTTGGTGGAGGCGCTCTTGGCAGTAGCCATGGTGGGCGCATGGACGCAAAGACAGGACCTGGTAACTTTGCCTATCGGCATTATATTGGCATTGCCCCTTATTGCCTTGGCCCTACAGGCCCTGGTTCTGCGCCCTGCAATGTCCGCGCGGACCAAGGCACTCTCGGACACGGCCCTGACCCACTCGGGCGGTACCGCGGTGAAGGCCAAAGTCGCCACCATCACGCACATCACCTACATTGCCTCGGAACTTCTCAAGGCCATTGCCCTTCCTCTAGCCGGCGTTCTGCTGCTTCTTGCCGTGGCGGCTTAGGCACCCATGAAACGCACGGCACGCAACTCCGGCAGAACGGCGTCGAACGTGGCAGCCTACAACCCCTCCAGCACGAAAAAATGCGCGGCGGAGCTCCCCGATATCACCACGCGGGAGGACATCTTGATGCTGGTGGAGAGCTTTTATACCAAGGCGTTCGCGGATGCTTCGATCGGGTACATCTTCACCGATGTGGTGCACATGGACCTGCCGCGGCACCTGCCCATCATGGCTGACTTTTGGCAGACAGTGTTGTTCAAGGCCGGGTTGTACAACAGGAATGCCTTGGAGATCCACTTCCATATCCACGCTAAAGAACCGCTGAGCCTGGAGCATTTCAACCGTTGGCTGCAGTTATGGACCGCCGCTGTGGACGAGCTCTTTGCTGGCA
Source organism: Arthrobacter sp. UYCu511 (assembly GCF_040547105.1). Taxonomy (NCBI): domain Bacteria; kingdom Bacillati; phylum Actinomycetota; class Actinomycetes; order Micrococcales; family Micrococcaceae; genus Arthrobacter; species Arthrobacter sp. UYCu511. Next base: position 38,594 of record NZ_JBEPPB010000006.1, on the reverse strand, counting down.
AGAAAGCCGAAATGGCGAAGGTGCAGGCACATCTGATCGCAGGTTCGCTGCACCGGCGCGTGACGGGCCGGCCGGCCAGTCAGTACAGCACCATCTCCCTGCGTCCTCCGACGCCTGCTGACTAGACGGCTGTCAGCTAAACGGCTGCCCGCTAAACGGCGGCTGGCTTACCTGCATGGAGGCGGGCCAGGATGGCTGCCTTGAGGGTTTCCGGAGCGGCTTCCTTGCAGGAGCGCTTCACCACGGAACGGATGACGCACTCCAGATCGTACTCCTGCGAACAGTCGGTGCAGGCGTCAAGGTGATTTTTGATCTCGGTGAGGTCCTCGCAGGACAGCGCGCCGTCAAGGTATTCGTAGATCCTTGCGATGCGTTCGTCGTCGCAATCGCCCAGGCTTTGGCAGTCGCCCATGGTCATTTCTCCGTCTCAGTTAGTTGCTTGGCGTCCTTGAGGTAACCGCGTTCCACGGCGTAGTCAGCCAACATATCTCGCAATAGTTTTCTTCCCCTGTGTAGCCGTGACATCACGGTGCCAATGGGGGTGTTCATGATCTCTGAGATTTCCTTGTAGGCAAATCCCTCCACATCGGCAAAGTACACGGCCAACCGGAATTCCTCCGGAATGGCTTGCAGTGCGTTCTTCACGTCCGAATCTGGCAGGTGGTCCAGGGCGTCTGCTTCGGCGGAACGCAAACCCGCGGACGTATGCGATTCCGCCCGTGCCAGCTGCCAGTCCTCCACGGAATCAGCATTGGATTGCAGCGGCTCACGCTGACGCTTGCGGTACAAGTTGATGTAGGTGTTGGTCAGTATCCGGTACAGCCAAGCCTTCAGGTTTGTGCCCGGCTTATATTGGTGGAACGCTGAAAAGGCCTTGGTGTAGGCCTCCTGCACCAAATCCTCGGCGTCTGCAGGATTTCGCGCCATGCGCATGGCCGCCGAATATAGCTGGTCAACGTACACCATGGCATCGCGTTCAAAACGGGCGCGCCTTGCTTCAATGGACTCATTGGCAACATCAACACCAGCAACGTCCGTGATAGCCACAGTGGGCGTGCTCACAGTTTCGGTACTGGTGGTTTGCTCAGGCTCGGAAGTGTTCATCACTGATGAGTCTATGCTCAGACGCAGCTCCCCGTCCGTTGCTGCACGCGCCACAGGGCTAAGAGTCTGCATAGCCGCCTTTCCTTCACACGTTTCTTCCGCCTACCCGGCGCTCTCTGGAACCATCTCTAATCATTCAAACTGGGTAACGGCGCGGGATATTCCGCAATGAGCGCATGAGCACTAACACTCGTGGGAGACTTGTACACAGCATGAGCCTTCCGCGGGCTGGCACAGGCCGCCCACGGATGGCTGACAGCACCACTAAGGAGGCCTCCTTGTCCATTATCCGAGCAATCGCCCGCCCTATGCTCGCGTCGTCGTTTATCTTTTCCGGCTTAGACCGGTTGCGCCACGCAGAGACGACAGCCAAGCAACTCTCACCTGTTTTGGGCCCGCTCAGTGCGGCCCTGCCCCTTGACGTCAGTGAGAAAACTCTCGCCCGGGCACTTGCCGCAGCCCAGGTGGGTGCCGGCGTCCTGCTGGCCGCTGGCAAATTTTCCCGGCCCGCCGCCGTCGTGCTGGCCCTGACGGCGGGGCTGTCCACTGTGGTTGAGTACCGCAATGCGAACACAGACACCAAGGAAAACCGTGCCCACCGGCGCAATCAGCTCTCAAGCAACATTGCCTTGATTGGCGGCGCTCTGCTGGCAAGTATGGATACCGAGGGGCGTCCGGGTCTTGCTTGGCGCACCGAGAAACTGCTTGCGAGCGGCAAAAAGAATGCCAAAACCCAGTTGAAGAATGCGGATAAGCAAGTCCGCGCGCTCGCTCACGATGTGACAGGACAGTAAGAACCCATGACCACCGCCCATTGGCCCGCACCTTTTTCCGCACTGCCTCTGGATGCCACTGTAAGAATTCCGGCTTCCAAATCGCTGACCAACAGGTATCTTGTTCTCGCAGCCATCGCCGAGGGTGAATCCCGTCTGCGCGCACCGCTGCAATCGCGCGATTCGGACCTCATGATCGGCGCGCTGCGTGCCTTGGGTGCCGGCATCTTGGAAGTTCCCGGTAACGGTGATGTCCCGGATCTGGTGGTCACCCCCATTCCTGCCGATTTTTCTGCTCCCGATTCCGGGATTCTGGTGGACTGCGGCCTGGCGGGCACTGTCATGCGTTTTGTCCCTCCGCTGGCCGCACTGGTTTCCGGTGCTGTGAGGTTCAGCGGCGATCCCGCGGCGTTGGTGCGTCCCATGGCTCCGATTGTGGTGGCACTGGAGGGGCTCGGTGTGCGGGTTGACGATGGTGAGGATGGTTTCTTGCCGTTCACTGTTCACGGCACCGGCGCTGTGCACGGCGGCCATGTGCAAGTTGATGCGGGCGGTTCCTCACAGTTCATTTCGGCAATTCTGCTGGTTGCTTCCCGTTTTTCCCAGGGTCTGCACCTTGAGCACATTGGCGAGTCCGTCCCCAGCGTGGACCACATTTCCATGACTGTGGAAATCCTGCGGTCCTTGGGCGTTTCTGTGGATGATTCCACCCCTAATCACTGGTTCGTCAAGCCTGCCAGCATTGCCGGTTTTGACGTGGAACTTGAACAGGACCTCTCCAACGCCGGCCCCTTCCTGGCGGCTGCGCTGGCTACTCGCGGCACCGTCCGCATCCCCAACTGGCCCGCCAACACCACCCAGGTGGGTGATAAGTGGCGTGAAATCCTGCCCCAGTTCGGTGCCACGGTGACACTCGAAAACGGTGTCTTGACAGTTACGGGCGGGGCGCAAATTCGCGGTGTGGACATTTCTGACACATCAGAGCTGGCCCCATCCACGGCAGCCATCTGCGCGTTGGCGTCAACGCCATCGCGCCTTCGCGGGATCTCACACCTGCGTGGGCATGAGACGGACCGGCTGGCCGCTCTGGTTGCCGAGATCAACGCCTTGGGCGGGGATGCTGTGGAAACCGAGGACGGCCTGATCATTACCCCGGCACCGCTGCGCGCCGGCGTCTTCCACAGTTACCACGATCACCGGATGGCCACGGCTGGCGCCATCATCGGCTTGGCCGTGCCCGGCGTCGAGGTTGAAAACATTGGCACTACGGCCAAAACTATGCCTGGTTTCCCTGCCATGTGGGCGGATATGGTGGCCCAAACCGCCGAACCGTCCGCTGGCACCGGTAGCACTGCGGCGGTTGAAGCCGGGGTTTAGGGTATGGCACGGGATTACAGCAACTGGGACGAATCCGATGTCCGCGTCCGAGCCAATAAGAAGGGCAGCCGTCCGCGCACCAAGGACCGGCCCGCCCATGAAGATGCCGTCATTGGCCGGATTATCACGGTGGATCGGGGCCGGTACACGGCCATTGTGGATGAGGACCTGCCCAGCCAACGTGTCCTGATCGCGGCCCGTGCCAGGGAACTGCGGCGCAATCCCGTGGTGGCCGGGGACTTTGTCTCTCTCGTGGGAGATACCACCGGCAAGCCTGACACCTTGTCCCGGCTTGTCCGGATCGAGGAACGCCGCACGCTGCTGCGCCGCAGTGCCGATGACACCGATCCTGTGGAGCGGGTGGTGGTGGCCAACGCAGACCAGCTGGTCATTGTGGTGGCCGCGGCAAATCCGGAACCGCGCACTGGCTTCATCGACCGGGCCCTGGTGGCCGCTTATGACTCCGGAATTGCGCCGTTGCTGCTGATCACCAAAACAGACATCAAGGACCCTTCAGAGTTGCTGGCCAACTACGAGCACCTGGACATGACGGTCATCATCAGCCGCACTGCCGCGGACGGCGTCTTTGGCATCGACGCACGCAGCGACGACGGCCACTCCGCGCTCCTATCCGGTGGCGCCGTGGAACAATTGCACGGATACCTCGATGGGAAGGTCAGCGTCCTGGTGGGGCACTCAGGCGTTGGCAAGTCCACCATGGTTAACGCCTTGACAGGTTCGCAGCGGGCCACAGGCGGCGTCAATGCCGTCACAGGCCGCGGCCGTCACACCTCTTCCTCGGCGTTGGCGCTGAAATTGCAAGATGCAGTGCCCGGTTCTTGGATCATTGACACCCCCGGCATCCGCTCCTTTGGTCTGGCCCATGTGGACCCCGACCGCATTATTGCGGCCTTCCCGGATCTGCAACCGGGCACGGAGGATTGTGAGCGCGGCTGCAAACATGACAGCGCCGCCGTCAATTGCTGTGTGGATACCTACGTTGCCGCCGGGCACGCGGGCGCATCGGGGCCGGCACGGCTTGCCTCGCTGCGGCGCCTGCTGGGCACCAGCGACCGTACCGAAGGCCGTGCCGCAGAAAAGGAACTTGGCAGCACGGACTAGCGCGGCCCTGGTGCCGCGCACGGTTGACCCGTCAATGGTGCTCCACTTCAAGAGTGGCGCACCGTTGGCGGACAAATGGTGCTCAGGCCCAGCGGCGTCCTGACGGGTGTTGGGCCTAAACCGCGATAGCGTGAACCCATGACCTTCGCACCCCAGACGTACAACGACGATCTCCGCCTGGCCCATGTCCTTGCTGACAGTGTTGACTCCCTGACCATGTCCCGTTTCAAGGCCTTGGATTTGGCCGTCGAGACCAAGCCGGATCTGAGCCCTGTCACCGACGCCGACAAGGCCGCAGAAGAGTCCATCCGCAGCCAGCTCTCCCGGGTCCGCCCCCGCGACGCAGTCCTGGGTGAGGAGTTCGGCAGCAGTGGCCACGGTTCGCGGCGCTGGGTTATCGATCCCATTGACGGGACCAAGAACTTTGTCCGTGGTGTGCCGGTCTGGGCCACCCTGATCTCTCTAATTGACGACGGCGTCCCCGTAGTCGGCCTTGTTAGTGCCCCTGCGCTGGGCAAGCGTTGGTGGGCGGCCCAAGGAACGGGCGCATACATGGGCAAGTCACTCGCCGCCGCCACCCGCATCCGAGTCTCTAATGTGGCCGAGCTCAAAGATGCTTCACTCTCATACTCTTCGCTCACGGGCTGGGCCGAACGTGGCAACCGTGATGAGTTCATCTCCCTGACCGACGATGTCTGGCGCACCCGGGCCTATGGCGATTTCTGGTCGTATTGCATGGTGGCTGAGGGCAGTGTTGACATTGCCTGTGAGCCGGAACTGAACCTCTATGACATGGCTGCACTGGTCCCCATTGTGCAGGAAGCCGGCGGCCGTTTCACCTCGCTCGAGGGAGCCGACGGCCCCTTCGGCGGCAACGCCCTGGCCACCAATTCCATCCTCCACACGGAAGTTTTACAACGCCTGAACCCCAATTGGGATGACTTGTTGGGCTGACCCGTTGAACGCATAAAATAATAAAGTACAAGTGAGTTAAGAACGACGGCGGCCTCCCGCCGTCGTTCTTTGTTTCACCATCCGCGGCACTCACCCAGGGTGTGCGAAATGAAACGTAATAGATGCACCGGCAGAAATCTTGGGCTACTCTTTTGGGCATAGGTCACGAGTGCCAGCGCTAAACCCCGGTTTGCTGGCCGGCAACCCTCCTTTCGCGGTGGGGTGCCCCGGGTGACGACCTGGCCAAACCTGTTCGGTTCTGGCAAGCGCGGACTTCTTGGCACCCCCAAAAGGTCCTTTGGTGTCGAAGGAATTTCTCATGAGCTCTGCCGTTTTGGATGCAACACAACTCATCGATTCACCGCTCCTGCCCGTGGTAGGCCAGGATCTGGCGGCCCCCCTGATTCACGGCGGGCATGTGCGTTACGCCAACCTGGACTATGCAGCGTCTGCCCCGGCCATCAAGGACGTGGCAGCGCACCTGAATGAGGTGCTGCCGTTCTACGCGAGCGTGCACCGTGGCGCTGGATTCGCCTCGCAGGTCAGCACCTCCGTCTATGAAAATGCTCGCAAGATTGTTGCCGGTTTTGTGGGCGCCCGGCCTGATGACACGGTCATTTTCACCCGTAACACCACAGATTCGCTGAACTTGTTGGCGGGTTGTGTGGAATCGATTTTGCAACAGAGGGGCTTCACCGAGGGCCGTTCCAACGTTCACGGCGAGGTGCTCTACCTGGACATTGAACACCATGCGAATCTGCTGCCTTGGCAGGCCCTGCCGCACCGTTCAGTTGTTGGCGCTGACTCTATCGCCGCTACCTTAGACCGTGTTGAGACGGCGCTGCGGGCAGGAAACGTGCTGCTCGTGGCCGTTACCGGAGCCTCCAACGTGACAGGGGAGGTGCTGCCCGTGGCCGAATTGACCGCCCTGGCGCACCGCTATGGCGCCCGGATTGTTCTCGATGCCGCCCAACTGGCGCCGCACCGCCGGATCGATCTGACTGCCACCGGCATTGACTACTTGGCGTTCTCGGGCCACAAGCTTTACGCCCCTTTCGGCGCCGGGGTTTTAGTGGGCCGCCCTGACTGGCTCGACGCCGGTCACCCTCACCTTGCCGGTGGCGGAGCCGTGAAGGACGTCCGGCTTGAATCCATCAGCTGGACCACCGGACCGGCCCGCCACGAGGGCGGCACTCCCAACGTTTTGGGTGCCGCCACCTTGGCCAAGGCCACCTCTGTGCTGGCTGCGCTGAATGCCGATGACTGGCACCAGCACGAGCAGCAATTGCGCGCCCACTTGGTGGCCGGCCTCAACGAGCTAGAGGGCGTCACTGTCCACTCGCTCTTTAGCGACGCGGACACGTACCCGGACTGCGGCAGCATTGGGGTGGTCAACTTCTCGGTCACCGGGTACGACGCCGGGTTGGTGGCCGCATACCTCTCCGCCGAGCACGGCGTGGGCGTGCGTGACGGAAAGTTTTGCGCACACCCGCTGCTTAACCGCTTGGGCCTGCCCGCGGGTTCCCTACGCGCAAGCTTTGGTGTGGGCTCACAGCTGGAGGACGCTCAGCGCTTGGTGGCCGGAATCCAAACGTTGTTGCAGAAGGGCTTGGGCTGGGACTACGTGGTGGATTCCGGCCGCTGGGTCCCCGCCAATGACAACCGGGAGTACCCCAGCTGGGCCCCGAACACGCCAGGGACAGCAGGGGCAGCCCCCTGCAGCATCGACTAACCCACCCTACATACCAGCGCTCGGTTAGATTCGGGCATATTTTGCAGACGCAGTAGCGTCCGGAAGTGCGGGGCGGGGAGCACCTGGGGGTAAAGTTGAACGGCATTGACCGGCACAACTTTCAGGAGCACCATGGCAGGCACCGGCGGACCGGTCTTTGATGCGGCGCGGCGCAAACACATGGCCGCCGCGTTTTTGGAAGGCGGGGGGCATTATCATTTGGTGCGCCCGGGTTACCCTGAGGATTCCTTGACGTGGCTGCTGGAAACTGCCGGGAGCGTCCAAGATGTGGTGGACATTGGTGCAGGCACGGGCAAATACACGCAGCTGTTGGCCCTCCACAACTTCTCGATGACGGCGGTGGACCCCTCAGCGGACATGCTGGCGCAACTTGACGCGGAGCTGCCCCAGGTCACCACTGTTGTGGGTACCGCCGAAAAGTTGCTCCTACCGGATGAATCCATGGACTTGGCCGTGGTGGCCCAGGCTTGGCACTGGGTGGATCCTCTCGCGGCAAGTACCGAGATTGCCCGCGTACTGCGTCCGGGGGGAACCTTGGGCCTGATTTGGAACCAGCTGGACGTCGGACTCCCCTGGGTTCACCGCTTGGCCCGGATCATGCACGCAGGGGATGTGCACAAGGCAGATTTCAGCCCTCAGATTGGTCCGGAATTCTTCCCTGCCCAGCCTCACACCACCCGTTGGTCCCAGCAGCGCACGGCTGAGGAGATCATCGATCTGGCAAAGTCACGCAGCTATTACCTCAGGGCAACAGACCAGGTCAGGGACAAGGTCATCACCAATCTGCAGTGGTACTTGTATGAGCATCTGGAACACGCGCCTGGTGAAAGCATTGAGCTACCGTACAGCTCCCAAACATGGCGGGCGCAAAAACGCTAGCTGCGGCCCGGGCCACCCGTAAAGTTTCTATAAGTCATTCCCGGCTCGACAACCACCCCTGCCACGTTTTAGAATTTCGGTATACCTAAATAAACTACTTAGGATCATCGAAAGGCGAGACCTTGCTCGACACTGCCAAGAGGGCAACACTGCGCAGGCCTCGCGGTGGCATGATGCTGCTGCTGGGCCCGGCCTTTGTCGCGGCCATTGCCTACGTTGATCCCGGCAACGTGGCCGCTAACCTGACCTCCGGCGCCAAATACGGCTACCTGCTCGTGTGGGTTTTGGTCACAGCCAATGTCATGGCCATGCTGGTCCAGTACCAATCCGCAAAGTTGGGGGTAGTGACGGGCAAATCCCTGCCGGAGCACTTGGGTGAACGCTTCAGCACCCGCAACCGCCGGCTCTTTTGGGTGCAGGCCGAGCTCGTGGCCATGGCCACCGATCTTGCGGAAGTGGTGGGCGGCGCCATCGCCCTACACTTGCTGTTTCAGGTTCCGTTGCCCATAGGCGGGCTCATTGTGGGCCTGGCTTCCATGGCTCTGCTGACAGTTCAGAATAGACGCGGCCAACGCCATTTTGAGAGCGTCATTATTGTTCTGCTCGTCATTATCACCATTGGTTTTCTGGCAGGCCTGGTGCTCAGTCCACCAGATCCGGCAGGTGTGATCGGCGGGCTGGTACCCCGGTTCGACGGCGCCAATAGCATCATGCTGGCGGCTGGCATGCTGGGTGCAACGGTGATGCCGCACGCCATTTATCTGCATTCACAGCTGGCCAAGGACCGCCATACGGATGCCCGCAGCACCCCAGAGCGCCTGCGCCAGATCATCAAGGCGACCCGGATCGATGTAGTCTTGGCCCTTATTCTTGCCGGCGCCGTCAACATTGGCATGCTACTGCTAGCGGCCTCCACCTTGGGTGGAATCTCTGGAACTGACAGTATTGAAGGAGCCCATGCCGCCATTGTCGCCAGTCTGGGGCCGGTGATAGGCGTGGTCTTTGCCGTGGGCTTGCTAGCGTCAGGACTCGCGTCAACCTCGGTGGGCGCCTACGCAGGCTCCACCATCATGAACGGCTTGCTCAAGGTGCGTATCCCCCTGCAAACCCGGCGAATGGTGAGCCTGATCCCGGCTATCATCTTGCTCTCCGTCGGTGTGGACCCCACGTGGGCGCTGATTGTTAGCCAGATTGTGCTCAGTTTCGGCATCCCCTTTGCGCTGATTCCCCTCCTACGCCTGACGGCCAGCAAAAAACTGATGGGCGAACACCGTGACGGCCTGCTCCTGCGCTTGGCCGCATTGGTGAGCGTGGTGTTGATCGTGGCTCTCAACGCGCTGCTGCTGTGGCTAACCTTCACGGGGCAGGGCTAACGGGTAGGCTGAAGAGTGTGAAACCAACTGCCACTTCCTCCAGCTTCGAAGACTATGTGAAGGTCATTTATGCCTACACCGAGTGGCAGGACAAACCCATCACCTCCTCGGTGCTGGCCACCCGCCTGGGCGTTGCCAATTCATCCGTCTCAGAAATGGTGCGCAAGCTCAAGGATCAGGGCCTTGTGGATCACCAGCCCTACAGCCCCATTCACCTGACACCCAAGGGTCTGAGCCTTGCCTTATCCATGGTCCGGCGGCACAGGCTTTTGGAAACGTACCTGGTGAACGAGCTCGGTTACACCTGGGACGAGGTCCATGACGAGGCGGAGCAGCTAGAACATGCCGTCTCTGATCATTTCATTGAACGCATGAGCGCCAAGTTGGGCCACCCGTTCCGTGACCCTCATGGCGATCCCATCCCCGATGCGCAGGGCCAGATCGCCATGGTCCCCTCACACCGTCTGGACGAGCTCGATCCTGGGCATGTAGGCCGGATCAGCCGCATCAGCGATCATGACCCTGAGCTTTTGCGCTACTTTGAGCAGCAGGGGCTGGGGCTTGACACGGAGCTGTTGGTAGTTGGCCAGTTGCCCTTTGGCGCCGGCTGGCAGGTGGGCCTGAGAACTGCCACGCACGACGCCGGCCCTCTCACCTTGGGCCCTGACGCTGCGGTTTCGCTGTGGCTGGCATCGGTAGGACAGCACGCCGGCTGCTGCGTTCAGGAGCCCACGGGAGGAACCCTGATGGTTCCCCACATGTCCGGGCTCTGAATCTCCGGGCTCTGACCGGCAGCTTCCCAGCTATTACTTCGGGTCACTGAGCCAGCGGGCCAGGGAAAAATGGCTCACCGCTCCCACCAGCATGAGGATGCCCAGAACAGCTGAGCCTGCGCTGAACAGGGCCACAGCCGCGGCTACGAACAGGAGCAGGGCCGCCCACAGTGCGCGTTGGGCCCCCACAAAGCGTTCGCTGCGAGGAGCCAAGAAGGCGCCCCACAGAACAACCACAACCGCTGGGAGCGCTATGCCAAGGATTAGGTTCCAGGGTGCAGCCTGGGCGAACCCCCAGTAGAGGAATGCGGCCAGCATGGCCACCTCCAGCACGAAGCCGAGGACCTGGCTTGCGCCCCGGAGCGCAGGGCTCAACGCAACCATGTCCAAGCGTGCGGCCTGAGGCCCATCCACCCTGCGTCGTCCCACTAGATTTCTCCGCCTGCTAGTTTTTCTCGGTCATTGCTGCCCGGTCCCGGCGCAATACAAAACGCTGCACCTTGCCGCTGGGTGTTTTGGGCAGTTCTGAAACAAAGTGAATGCGCCGCGGGTAAGCATGGGCGGCAAATCCGGTTTTTACCAACTGCTGCAATTCCATACAGAGCTCATCGGAGGCCTGGTATCCGGGGCGCAGCACCACAAAAGCTTCCAAAACCTCACCGCGAATATCATCCGGGGCACCAATGACCGCTACTTCACCAACGCCTTGGTGCCGCACCATGACGGATTCCACGTCGAAGGGGCCAATACGGTACCCGGCCATGATGATGACATCATCATCGCGTGCAGAGAAGTAAATGAAACCATCGCTATCTCGGCGGCCGGCATCACCGGTGAGGTACCACTGGCCGTCAGCGCTGAACCGTTCCATAGTCTTTGCCGGGGCATCCACATAGCCGGAAAACCACATGAAGGGACTTTGTGGAACATTGACTGCTATGCGGCCCTGCTCCCCATCAGCGGCTGGCACATCAGCATTCTCGGCCAGCACGTCCACGCTCCAGCCCGGCAACGGCACGCCCATGGAGCCGGGCCGCAAGGGTGCCTGTAGGGATTCATCCCAGGCATTGCCGGCCACCATGCCCAACTCGGTTTGGCCGTAGTGGTCATGCACGTCCACGCCGAAGCGCTCTTTGCCCCAGGCAATCACGTCGGGAGTCAGCGGCTCACCGGCGCTGGAGGCCCGGCGCAGCTGGTGGTGGAGCCCGTCCGGAGATCCTGCGCGCAATGCACGGTACAACGTGGGGGCTGCGGCAAAGTTAGTGACGGAGAATTTCTCCATGACGGCCCACACCAGCTCTGGCGTGAAGGGGGCACGGAGCAATAGTGAGCGGTGACCTGCGGCCAGAGGCGCCAAAATAGCGAAGTACAAGCCGTAAGCCCAGCCGGGATCGGCAGCGTTCCAGAAAACATCGTCCTTGCGGACATCCAAACCAAAGTGGTGGTAGCCAGCAAAGGAAGCTACCGCCTGCAGGGGAATGGGCACACCCTTAGGCGCGCCAGTGGTCCCTGAGGTAAACAACTGCGCCAGCGTTCCACCCCCACCCACGGCCACCAGTCCGGCGTCGTACGGGGCCGTATCCGCGGCAGTATCCTCGGCGGAAGGCGGGCCTGTATTTGCGGCGGAGAGTTCCGCCAAATCGGCAAAGGCGCCGGTCCCGGCCACCATCTCATCGAGTGAGAGATCGTAACCAAAAGCGTCACCGTGAGCCACAATCACCAGATGTGAGGCATCCGTGGGGACTTCACCCGGCGGCAGCAGCTTGCGGCGCTGATCGGCATCGCAAATGACCAGCCGCGAACCGCTGGCCTTGAGGCGGAAATCAATGGCGTCGTGGGCGAAAGCCGTAAAGAGGGGAACGTCAACGGCTCCCAGCCGCCAAATTCCCAGCAGGGCAATCACCAGCTCGGCAGACTTCGCCATGAGAGTGGCCACGTGATCTCCGCGCTTGACTCCAAGAGAGCGCAAAGCTGCGGCGAACTGCGTGGACTTCGCCCGCAGTTCGCCGTAACTGATGTCTATGCTCTCTAACTCTGCGTCAATCACCGTGAAGGCAATCTCGCCAGCGGGATGGCTGTCGCACAGTAGCCACGGCGCATTAGCGCCGGGCGCGGCGAACCGCGCCGCTAGCTCTTGAACACGCTCAACCATGATTTGCTCTCCTGCTTGATGACGCCCGGATGCAACGAACGCTACGTGCCGGCAGTGCAGCTGAGCCTGCGGCAGTGCTTAGGCTGCCGCGGGCTGTACCGGCCTCTTTAGCCTTCGCAATCCTTGCAGAACAGCATGCCGTTCTTTTCGCGTGCTACCTGACTGCGGTGGCGGACCAGGAAGCATGATGAGCAGGTGAATTCATCATCCTGGGCGGGAATGACCTGAACAACCAGTTCCTCGTTGGAGAGGTCCGCGCCGGGCAGATCCATGCCCTCTGCGGTGTCTGAATCTTCGACGTCAATATGGGCCGTCTGTGCACCGCCACGCTGAACCTGGAGCGCCTGAAGCGACTCTGTCTCGTGGTCTTCGTCCTTGTTGCGGGGTGCGTCGTAATCCGTTGCCATGCGGTTTTCAAACTCCTGAAGTACTCGTGGTAATGGCGGGGTCTTTCAGCGCCCCATCCTAGCCCTAGAAAGCTGGAAACGCGCCTTAAATTCCTCGATGTTTTCCCACAGCATAGGGGATGGTATGGAAATTTGTTGTATTCTCGCAAAATTTGCTCTCACGGCGCCCTGCACCATGGGTAATTTGTGGCGATTATCACCCTCCCGAGGGCCCCGTTTGGACCCCATAGAGCGCCATCCGAGCGTGTTTGGCGTGCTCCACGCAGCTTTTGCGGTGCCCTGCCGGAGAGCAGGAATCGCCAGCGCGCAGGCTTAGACCTATTCTTGATAGCACCATGGCAAACAACAATTCCCCCCGCGTCTCGCTCAACCGCCGGCAAGTGGCTCAAGCTTTGAATATTCCGCCGGAGATGGCAGCCCGCAACGGTATCCCCTCGCGTTTGAGCGCCGCCGAAGTTGCCGCCCTTGACACCAATCCCCCGGCGTGGCTGGCGCAATCCCGGGCTAACGCCACCGGTAAACGTCCGGTCTGGGTGGATCTGCGCTGCTACCTGTGCGATTTCCTGGAAGTGGCCCGCCCCAAAAAGTGGTGGCCGGAATTCACTTATGTCATCTGCGACTTCCATGAAACTTCGGAGCTGCCTGAGCCTGAGCCCGGTTCTCGTCGCAGCCAGTACGACGGCGTGGGGAGCCGTTTTATTGGCATCGTCGATTCCCAAGACCAGTAGTTAGGCAACGGGGCGTGGGGGTGGTGTGGTTTGTTCGCGGCTTGCCACAGCGCTGCAGGCCTGCATCGAGTAGAGTTTTGACGTGACAGTTCCGGCCAAACTCTTCCAGCAGTGGCTGCGCACTGTTGCTGGCGATATCAGCCAAGCAGCGGTGTGCCGATCCGCCGGCATTAAGCGCTCAACTTTGGCCCAGCAGCTGGTTCGGGGGCGGGTTTCAGTGGCCACCGTAGCCGCCGTCAGCCGTTCTTTGAACCTACCAGTGGTGGCCTCCCTCTCTACTTTCCCCCTCTTCACTGACCTGGCCACAGGCATCAAAGCGCCTACGCAAGCTGAGCTGCTGAGCCAAATTTCAGATTATGACCTGCTCCAAGAGATCTTGAACCGGCAGACGCAGGTAGAGGGCGCCCTGGCCCGTAAGCCTGCGCTATTGACATCAGTGCCGCACAGATCCTCAGTGCGCGCCTGGCTCGACGCCGTGGATGTGGGTGAGCTGCGTCAGAGAGTGGCCCGGGATGCGGACATGGCACCCCAGAACTTCTCAGCCCAAATCAGCGCCAATAGGCTCTCAGCAGAGCTTGCGGTAGCCACAGCCCGGATTGCCAACGTGGGCTTGACCAACGGTCTGGTTGCCACCGGCTTTCTCTCCCCCACAGAGGCAGGGTGGGCTCCTGATGCTAGAGAACTCGCCTTGAGGCAGACCGCAAACAGCGCTCTAGCTAGCCTCGCCGCTCAGCGGCTCGAAATCCTTGGCCGCCTCATGCGCCGCAATGAAGATGACAGAGCCGCTGTTCAAAGTATTTGGGAGAATCTCGGATGATTTCAATCTTGCAGTGGGTAGTGCTGGGGGTTTGCCTCCTGTGCACTGCCTGGCGCCTTCCAGCCCTACGTTCCGGGCACAACCGTGGGTTATTTTGGATCTTTGCTTTGGCATCCATCGCCGTGGCTTTGAGCATTCCAAGCATCTATCTTCCCGTGGATAAACTCTTGGGAGAGCACAATCTGGCAAATGTGATTGTGAGGTTGAGTCTGTTTGCTGTCTTTTTCCTCTTAGCCTCCAGAGTCGCTGCGGCCTATAAATCGCCAACAGCTCTCAAGCTCATCCGAGGACCCCTAGGGCTACTGGTGCTGGCCGCTAGCACTGTGGGTATTCTTATCACTTTTCTGCTCTCTGAGGTGGAGGGCTCCAGCCCTGGATTGACCCGTTTTGGCGACCAGCCCACTGTGGCGGCCTATATGTGGATTGGACTGAGCTATACGGCCTATGCTGCGGCCATACTTGTTCCCGCGACGGCCAAGACGGCCCTCTCCGCAGGGTATGCCCTGGTGGACCGCAGTGCAGCTGCCTGCCTGTCCATGGGGTTCTTCCTCGTGTGCATAACTCTGGTACTCAAGCTCGCGCCTCTACCCGTGGGCAGCCTTGTTCAGTTACTTTCCTTTGGCTCCATTCTCTTCGTAGCGGCCGGGATGTCTCTTGTCTGGTTCTCTTTCATCCGCCGCCCCGCCCAGCAGTAACTCCGCTGATAATCACTTCGATGTATTATTTCGAGCCCAGATGTACACTTTTCCATTAGTCTCTGACATAATAATGAATGTGTGAACACGGGATGTTGCGAATGTCCGCATGAAACTTTGGGGGTGAGTGGTGGTTTGGCTGCAGAGCCAGACCACCACTCAATTTTTTGCTCTCACTTTGCCTTTTTTGATGGACCTTCACTTAGTAACGCTGAGGAGCTTTTCTTACTCGGAAAGAAGCCGCTGATTCCAACGCGGAACACGATTTTCGTGCAATCAGCGCCCATCTCAATAAGCGTTTCCAGGGCCTTCCACCGGCCCATCAAATGACCATTAGCTTGAAACTATAAATTTTCGAGCTCACCACCGGCTCTGATAAGTGCGGACTGGGGCTGTGCGCGTGGTGTGGCGGTACCATGGGAAAGCAGGTCAACACCCTGGACTCTGCGCCCCAATGATCCCGGAAGGCCCTGCCATGAGCGTCGGCGTATTTGATCTGTTCACCGTAGGAATTGGCCCCTCCAGTTCCCACACCGTGGGACCGATGAGGGCCGCCGCAGCCTTCGCCCGCGAACTCGAAGTGGCCGGCGTACTGACACGAGTTGCTGCTATAAGAGTTGACCTCTATGGATCCCTTGCCGCCACTGGCCGCGGCCACGGCACCATGACTGCAGTACTGCTGGGGCTCGAGGGCCGAGAACCAGAACTCATCCTCCCTGCGGAGGTGGAATCACGGCTTGCCGCCTTTGCCACCGGCGCCCCCTTGTTGCTTGCCGGCAGCAAGGAGTTGGCCTACGGTGCCGAAGAAATGATCCTGCACCCGTTGACGGTCCTGCCCCGCCACACCAACGGCGTGAAATTCGCAGTCCTCGACGACGCCGGCAATGCCATCCACGAAGCCACCTACTTCTCCGTGGGTGGCGGCTTCATTGTGCGTGAGGGCGAAGTGGATAGCGCCACGGCCGAGCTGGAGAGTTCCAAGGCGCTACTGCCCTACCCCTTCAGAACGGCGGCCGAACTGTTGGGCCATTGCGCCACCGCCGGCGCGAACTTCAGCGCAGTCATGTATGCCAATGAACTAGTGGAACGCAGCGCCGAGGATATTCGCAGCGGGCTTCTGCACTTGCGCGATGTCATGGAGGAGTGCAAGAACGCTTCTTTGGCCCGCACCGGGTTGCTGCCAGGGGGCCTCAAAGTTCGACGCCGGGCACCAGACTGGCATGCCCGGCTCAAGCAGGAGGACCCTCACCGGGACCCGAAGTTCTGGCAGGAATGGGTCAACTTGGTGGCACTGGCCGTCAATGAGGAAAACGCCTCCGGCGGGCGGGTGGTCACAGCACCAACTAATGGCGCCGCCGGCATCATCCCGGCAGTCATGTTCTACGCCACCCACTACACCGACGGGATGGCAACTGCCACCCAACGGGAGAAGGACGACGTCGTGGTTAAGTTTCTCCTCGCGGCCGGGGCTGTGGGTGTCCTGTACAAGGAGCAGGCCTCCATTTCCGGTGCGGAGGTGGGCTGTCAGGGTGAGGTGGGATCGGCGTCGTCCATGGCAGCAGCGGGTCTTGCCGAGGTCATGGGAGGTACGCCGGAGCAGGTGGAAAACGCGGCGGAAATCGCCATGGAGCACAATCTGGGGCTTACCTGCGATCCCATTGGCGGGTTGGTGCAGATCCCCTGCATTGAGCGCAACGCCATTGCCGCAGCCAAGGCCATTAACGCGGCGAAAATGGCGCTGTGGGGCGACGGGCAGCACCGGGTTTCGCTCGACGAGGTGATCGTCACGATGCGGGAGACGGGCCGCGATATGAACTCCAAATACAAGGAAACAGCCCTGGGCGGGCTCGCCGTCAACGTGGTGGAGTGCTAGTCCCCACCCGCAAAACCAGGCTTCGGAACAAAAAAGAACCTGTCCCCCACCGCTATGGTGGGGAACAGGTCCCAATAGGGATGTGGAGATGGGGAGAATTGAACTCCCGTCCGATGTTGTGTTGTCAGGGCTTCTCCGGGTGCAGTTTGCGTCGGTTTTTCTCGGCCCCAGCTATCTCGCAAACAAGTAGCTGCCAGGCCCAGTTGTATAAGAGTCCCTCAAACGCCTACAACGAGCGTTTGAAGCAGTGGCCCTCTAAATGACGTCAGGATCCGGGACGAGAGCATTCCCGGGCTGACGGACTGTCTTACTGCTTAGGCAGCAAGAGCGAAGTCAGTGCGATTTGATTCAGCACTTATTGTTTTACAGAGATCGTTTACGAGATAACCCTGTATCCTCGACCCGCTTCACCTGTCTCGACGAACACCGTCGAAACCGATCATCCCCTATTGTTTTTTCAATTCCACGCACCGTGCCCGTTGGGAACTGTCCGTGGACTATCCATGCTAGCGCATGCGGGGCCAAATATATTCCTTCGGGCTAGTCAATGAGGCCCTTGGCTTGCTTTTGCTGCAGAATCAGCAGCGCCGCAGCGTCAATTGTTGCGGCAAAAGCGGGATCCGTCCGGGCAGCGTCAACCATGCCCGCATAAATTTGCGGCATCAACCCCTGATTGGTACACAACGCCATGGTGCCGCCAGCTTCCAGGAAAAGCACGCCACGCTGTGAGACTGGTACTGACGAGACTTGGACGGCGTTACAAATATCGTCGCTGATGATGACACCCTTGAAGCCGAGGTCCCCACGCACCATGTCGTGCACAATGATCCGGGAGAACGGGGCCATATTGTTCGGATCAATGCGCGGGTATGAGGCATTCGAGATCATCAGCCACGGCACTCCAGCATTGACAGCGTCCCGGAACGGGGCCACATAGGTGTCATTGCGCACCGTAATGCCATCCGTTACGCCGGCGGAGACATCAGTATTTTCAGTCACCCGCCCCAGACCCGGAAAATGTTTCACAGTAGGCTCTACGCCCGCATCCATCATGCCTTGAGCAAAAGCCAACCCGTGGCTCGAAACTGCCGCGGGCGTGTAACCAAACTCGCGTCCGAAGGTCCCAATGGGTGCGTTCAGTGGCGCGAACTCTGCGCTGGGCACTGTGTCCATCACGGGAGCCAAATTCACGGTGACCCCCACGGCGGCCAGCTCTTGCCCCCACACCGTGGCCTCACGGAGCAGTTCCGCGGGCGAAAGCTGACCTTGCTCAATGGCCTGGGGTATCTGCGCAAAACCTGGCCCGCGCATGATCTGCACGAACCCGCCTTCCTGGTCGGTAGCAACGAATGGCCGCGCACCCTCTGTCCTCGAGCCGGAAACATGACCCGTAATGGCAGCCACTTCCGCTCCAATCCCGGCCTGCCCCGCCGCGCTGCGGCCCGCCATGAAAATATTGCCCACGTACAGGGTGTCCAAGGCGTACAAAGAATCAGCGTCTGCCCCGGTCACGGGCGAGGAAACCATGAGCGTTTGGCCCACCCGTTGTTCTAACGTCATAGCCGCCAGTTTTGCCTCAGCCACGCTTGGCGCAGGTGGCGCAGGAGCCACACTTGCCTGCGTTGGGGGCACCGAGGCGTTGCCTGGGGACGATGACCGCGGGGCCGTGCTGGTGGCGGGTGGGCCGGTCTGTGCCGGCGCGGTACTGGCGGGCGCAGTACTGGCGGGCGATATCTGAGGGGCATTGTTGCGAAAGAATTGGAGGGTAAAAAATACCACCAGCGCAACAACAACAAGCCCAAGGGCGCCGATCCACCAGCGTTTATCTTTTAGCGCAGTCACGATCCTCCTTCCGCCACAGATGCTTCACCTGTCAGCTTAGGGCACACCACCCACAAACAACTCATAAAACCGTCCGATGAGATGGGCTCTCAAGCCCAGCACGCGTCATGGTCTAACCTGCTTGCCTACTCGCTGCCGCGGTTCTTCTCGCGCATGGCACGGAGCGCCTCACGGTTGTCCTGCTGTTCACGCAGGGCGTGGCGTTTGTCGTAATCCTTCTTACCGCGAGCAATGGCAATTTCCACCTTGGCGCGGCTGTCCTTGAAGTACAGCTGCAGGGGCACGATGGTGAACCCGGATTCGCGGGTTTTACGTTCAATCTTTTCCAACTCTTCACGGTGCAACAGCAGCTTGCGGCGGCGGCGGGCTGTGTGGTTGGTCCAGCTTCCATTTAGATACTCGGGGATGTAAACACCCTCAAGCCATAGTTCATCTCCGTAGAAGGTGGCAAAGCCATCAACCAGGGAGGCCCGGCCTTCACGCAACGATTTCACTTCGGTGCCCATCAAGACCAACCCGGCCTCAAAGGTATCCATGACGAGGTAGTCATGCCGGGCCTTGCGATTGGTGGCCACTACCTTCAGGCCACTTTCCTTCGGCACAGCTGGCTCCTTCACGGATGGTTGGGTGCCGCATCAGCGGCGCAAGGTATAAGTCTAACAACGCCAGGCCCGGCTGAGGGTCATGCAACTCTCAGCCGGGCCTGCCGGGTGGTACAAAAAGCGGTTTTTCTAGAGCCTAGAGCAAGGTCATGGGATCAACAGCAACACCGTTGAGCCACGTTTCAAAGTGCGCGTGGCAACCGGTGGAGTTGCCTGTTCCACCGGAGATGGCGATCAACTGGCCGCGACTGACCTTTTGGCCATTGCTGACCTGGACATTGGTGTTGTGGTAATAGGCCGTCAGGAGAGCGTTCCCTTGAATGACACCGTGGCTGATCTTGACACCCCAGCCACCTCCCCAAACATCCCAGCCAGCCATGACCACGGTGCCCGCTGCTGCCGCGTACACGGGGGTACCGCACGTGGCGCCGAAGTCAATGCCAGTGTGGACGTAGCCGCCCGTGCCGTTGAAGTCGATGGTGCCAGCAGGTGTTTGCCGCCAGCCGAAACCGGAGGTAATGGGGACATTGACGGAGAAGGGGTGCTGGAGTCCGAACGCGGAGGGGTTACCCGGTGCTGGCGGCACGTAGGGCGGAGGCACGAAGCTATTGCCACCACCGCCACCGTTATTGTTACCTGCTGCGGCTGCGGCTGCTGCTGCTGCTGCTGCTGCCTGCGCACGGGCAATCCGTTCGGCTTCTGCCTTGGCAGCGGCCGCGGCAGCTTCACGCTCTTTGCGCTGAATCTCCGCGATTTCTGCGGCAACGGCAGCCTTTTTGCCCTGAACTTCCTTGAGTTTGGCCTGGATTTGCGGCTTTTGAGCCTCTAGTTTGGCATTCAGTGAAGCTGAATCGGTGATGAGCTTATCAACTGTTGCTTTTTGCGTGGCGGCTGCATCACGGGCGCTCTGTTCGGCAATAAGTGCCGCATCGGCCTGCGACTTCAAGTCAGTGATTTCAGCTTCTACCGCTACCAGACGGGCCTGGGCATTCTGGTTGGTTGCCTTCTGTGCCGTCAACTCTTCCAGAGCAGCGGTCTGGCTGCGCAATGCCTGCTCGGCCAAGTCTATGGAGTTAGCCAAGTCCGTGGTGGATTCAGCGCCCAGAATCAAGGTCAAGTTGGCGGGCAAGCCGCCAGCTTTGTAGGACTGTGCGGCGATCTGGCCAATGAGAGCCTTTGTTTCGGTGGCCTTCTTGGCATCCGTGGCTATTTGGGCTGTGATCTTGTCCTTATTCTGCTGGGCAAGATCCATCCGTGCTGCGAGGGAGTTAACCTCAGCCGTTGCCGCGCTCACGCGGCCCTGTGCCTGTGTCAGCGCCGCCTGGGCACCTGGAAGCTGGCCCTGGAACATGACAAGATCCGCGGCAGACTTGGCAATCCCGGAGTCCACAAACTCAAGCGATGCTTGAACATCGTTAGCTTGCTGTTCAAGGGCACTGGCCTGATCGCCAAGATCGTCGGCCTGGGCGGGGGGCACGAGCCCCAATAACCCCACGGCGAGAAGAGCTACAATAGCAACACCGAAACGGTGACGCAGCGCTCGGGACCCGGGCAAAGCACGCCCAAGCCGGGGGGATTTCACGGTTCCAATTCCCCCGCTTGATTTCGAATTCATGCCTTGAGCTCCTTGACGATTGACACTAACAACTCCAGTCACAGGGCCTCCTTGGTAACAAGGCCCCTACTTACCTTACACTTTGAGATTTTTACGCAACGAAACAGCTGATGCGATGCCGGCCAAGACGATGCCCAGCAGTATCAGGACCGGGTAGATCACAAAGGCATCAGCGGTTGAGATGTAGGGGGTTCCGGAACTGGAAGAGGCCAGGTAACCGCCAAAGAAGAAGTGCACAATGGACCAGACCGCACCTGAGGCCAGAAGCGCCCCTATTGTGGCTGCAATGACACCTTCCAGCACAAAGGGTAGCTGAATGACAGTCCGTGAGGCGCCCACAAGACGCATGATTTCAATCTCTCGGGTTCGCGATTGCGCCGACAGTCTGATGGTGGTGGCAATCAGCAGCGCCGCACAAATGGTCATGAGAGCAGCAACTCCCATGGCCACATAGGTGGCAATGTTCATCCAGGAGAACAGCTTATTCAGCACCTTGCGCTGATCCACCACGGAATCCACGCCAGGGGTTGCTGCGAAGGTCTCGTTGATGATCTGGTACTTCGTCGGATCGGTCAGCTTGATGCGGTACGAGGATGGCAGGTTCGCAGCTTCCACAGAATCCACCATGGGTGAGTTGGCAAACTGTTCCTGGAAGTGACCCAGCGCCTCCTCCTGGGACTCAAAGGTCCATGTTTCCACATACGGCTTCACAGCCGGTGATTCCAGCAGATCCTCAATGGTTGTCTTCTGCTCATCCGTGACCGGGCCGGAAACGCAGTTGGTATTCGCAGGAATGTCGGTGCACAGGTAAATGGTGACCTGGACCTTGTCATACCAAAATCCTTTGAGCTGGCCAATCTGCATCTGCAAGAGTCCGGCCGTTCCCACGAACGTCAGCGACACGAACGTCACCAGAATCACTGAAATGACCATCGTCAGGTTGCGGCGCAGGCCACTTCCCAACTCGCTCATAATGAAGGCAAGTCTCACTTTTTGTTCCCGTCATTCATCTCATCGGCAGGCGATGGCGCCGCTTCCCCCAGCGGCGTTCCCAGCTTGCGTTCAAGTCGTGGCGGCATGCCCTCCTCCGCGGAAGTGCCGTCCTCTGCTGCCGCGGCAGTTGCTGCGCGGCGACGGCGGGTCATGGGTTCGGCGTCGTCCGTCTTGACGGGGACCACAGCGGGTCCCGCGGCGCCTGCTTGCACCACCGGAATCGCGGAGGTGTAAAGGGCTGTAGCCTCATCCCGGACCACTTGGCCATGGTGGAGCTCGATGACTCGCTTGCGCATGGTGTTGACAATGTCATCGTCGTGCGTGGCCATGACCACCGTGGTGCCGTTTTGGTTGATCCGGTCCAGGATGGCCATGATGCCGGCACTGGTGATGGGATCCAAGTTTCCTGTGGGCTCATCGGCCAGCAGGATTCCTGGCTGGTTCACGATGGCGCGGGCAATGGCCACACGCTGCTGCTCACCACCGGAGAGTTCCGTGGGTGTGCGGTGCGCCTTATCTTCCAGGCCCACCAGTTCCAGCACGCGCGGCACCTCAGACTTGATGGCGGCCCGGTTCTTGCCCAGCACCTGCATGGCATAGGCCACATTGGCGAACACGGTCTTAGTCTGGATCAGGCGGAAGTCCTGGAACACCACGCCAATGCCGCGGCGGAACTTGGGCACGCGCCAGCTGGGGACGTTGGCAACATTCTGTCCGGCAACGTAAATCTGCCCGTGTGGTGTCCGGTATTCGCGCAAAATCAAGCGCAACAGGGTTGACTTGCCGGAACCGGAGGAGCCCACTAGGAACACAAACTCGCCGCGTTCCACATCGAAGGAGACGTCGTCGAGCGCAGGTTTATCCTTGCGATCGTAAGCTATGCTCACATTTTCAAAACGAATCATGACTTTTTCATTGCCCGGCCAGCGCAATTCGCTGGCATGCTGGCGTCCGGGCAGGTGTTTGGGGGAAGAAGCCGCCAGCTTAACGACTATAGGCGTGTGGCCGCGCTATTGCTGGTTCCGCAGCGGTGTGTCGAGGTTGGGGGTTGCTGTGAATCCAGGGTGGGGTGCCGAGGCACCGGCTTCAGGCTTCTCACTGCGGCCGGCCCGCTCCCCGGGACGCGGCCACGTTTCCGCGAGAACGGGGCCAAGCCGGGTGAACGCTGCTGAGAGAAGGGGACCGGGCTGCGTATACTCCCGAAACCGGTGTCACCCCGCAAGAACGGCGTTTCTTGAGGGGTGGTTCGCGGGTTGGCCCCGTTTGAGTTCAATTCCCGCGGGGAAGCCCTTTCTGTTCCTCTGACATTCACGCCCCTGCCATGTCAAGGTATAGCTTCTGCGGTGTGGACAAGGAAGAAGCTGATGATTTCACGCGGCATACTGGCTACGTTGTCCACAGAATGGGTGGTTTCAACAAAGTCTCCTTGAAAACGTCCTAACGCATCAACAGACTCGGGGCATGGAACAGAACAAATTGGAGCGACGATTGGTTCAGGCCTGGCCAGCGTTCTATCAGGTTGCCACTTCTGCCCAGCTGGCCGAAGCGGGCTTTGGCGAACGATTGCTCGCCACCGCTTTGGACCGGAGACTAGTTTTCAGACTGCGGAAGGGTGCTTACGTGCGAGCCGCACACTGGGCAGCGTTGAAGCCCTGGGACAAGGACAAACTGCGGATCCTGGCGCACATCATGACGGTCCGGGGCGAACCCGTCTACTCGTACTTCACGGCCGCGCGGCTGCACGGGCTGTTCATCTGGAACAGTGATGCCCGCATTCATGTCACCGGGGCATCGGCCAGCTCCGGGACAAGCGGTGCCAGGGACGTTGTCCAACACCACGAGGCTGTGCCCGTCACGGATTCCCATTCGTTGCTTCTGCGCACCGGCATGTCCGTGACTGTAACAACGTTGGAGCGCACGGTCGTTGATTGTGCAAGGGCAGGCGGATTCGCAGAAGCAGTAATAATTGGTGACCATGCACTGTCCAAGGGAGCCCGGATGGCGGTCATGTTGGCCTTGGTCGATTCGATGCCGGGGCGCCGCGGCGTTCGCAAGGCGCGCCGGGTGCTGCATTCATTGGACGGTCTTTCGGAATCACCGGGCGAGAGCAGGACCCGGTTGATCATTGCCGGCATGGCCATTGACCAGCCAGTCCTGCAAAAGGAACTTCTTGCGGGTGGCAGGATCTATCGCCCTGATTTTCTCTGGGAAAGGCAAAAGTTGATCGTCGAGTTTGACGGCGATATCAAGTACTTCGCCTATGAACGCACCGACAAGGTCATCTTGGAGGAACGGAAGCGCGAAAAGCGGCTCATGGAATTGGGTTGGCGTTTCGTCCGGCTCGAATGGAAGGACCTTGCCAACCCGCAGGAAATGAAGCGGCGGATCCTGGCAATGTACAACGCACCATTTCTGGCTGCCGTCGCCTAACGGGGAGCGCCTACGCTTTATCCGCAAGTCTAGTTACTCATAATAATTGCACACGCGATTATTATTCCCCGGGCCACCCGGCAGCGCGACCTTAGCTGTGCGAGGCCTCGCACTCCGGGTGGACCCGTCTTTAGCAATCTCATTGCCCGTGCGTTTGTCGATGACGCTGCGGTAGACCTTGTTGCGCCGGTACACGTCCTTCCCCACTTCCTGGAAATGGGAGTCTGTTTCTTTGACATGGACCTTCACGCCCAGTGGTTCACTGGCGCGCAGTTCTCCGCGCAGGTATTCCTCGGTCACCGAAACCCTGACCTGGAAGGTGGTCTCCGTGGGGTTGTACACCCGGTAGTCCAGATAGTTGTAGACAATGGAGGTTCCCGTGCCAAACGGAATTTGCCGGTTGAAATCGGGGAACAAGTCGATGCCACCATGGTGGTGGTGTTCCACAATGTCCAACGGGCTATGCAGCACCATCCAGTGCAGCAGGTTGGTGAACTGGCACAGGCCCCCACCAATCCCGGAGGATGGGCCGTTGCTACTGACGGTCATGCCCGTCTTGTAACCCTTCTTCTCCGAGCAATGCCCCACTAGGTGCCAGAAGGAAAATGTTTCGCCGGGCTTGATCAGGATCCCGTCCACATGCGGCGCGGCCAAGCCCAGACTGACAGCCTTGTTTTCCTGCAGCGCCGCATCCACATTTCCCAGTTTCCGCCGGATGAGGGAATTGTGCTTGTACACGACCACCGGTAGGTCCTGTTGCCCGCGGGTGGAGGCCAGCTTTAACCGGCGGATGAAATCGCGCAGCGTGCGTTGGGCGATCTGCCGTTTCACGGCGAGGGCATAGGTCAACGGGGATATGTCGCCAAACAGCTTCCGACCCAAATTCCCATTTCCCCACCATGGCTGCAAGCACGCAGCCACCCCATGCTGTCCGGAAGTACCGGAGGCTTCCGGGCCGTGTGACAGAGTAACGCCAGTCACGTTACTGCTGGCGGCCACCCTGCCACAGCTGTGCGGCAATTGTGACGGGGAATTCGAAAGGTCTAGTGCTTTTCGGCGTTTCGCTGATCGGCGCGCCAGCGGATTCCGGCGTCGATGAAGTCATCAATCTCGCCGTCCAGCACGGAGCCAGCGTTGCCCACCTCGTGCTCGGTGCGCAGGTCCTTGACCATTTGGTACGGGTTCAGCACGTAGGAACGCATCTGATCCCCCCATGAGGCCTTGACATCACCGGCCATGGCCTTCTTGGTGGCGTCTTCCTCAGCCTTCTTCAGCAGCAGCAGGCGCGATTGCAGCACGCGCATGGCGGCCGCCCGGTTCTGAATCTGCGACTTCTCGTTCTGCATGGACACCACGGTGCCGGTGGGAAGGTGGGTCAGGCGTACGGCGGAGTCGGTGGTGTTCACGGACTGCCCGCCCGGACCTGAGGAGCGGAAAACATCCACCCGGATCTCGTTATCCGGGATCTCAATGCTGTCCGTTGATTCGATCAGCGGGATGACCTCCACGGCGGCGAACGAGGTTTGGCGGCGGCCCTGGTTATCGAAGGGGCTGATGCGCACCAGGCGGTGCGTGCCGGCCTCAACACTGAGCGTGCCAAAGGCGTACGGTGCCTTGACCTCGAACGTGGCGGATTTCAGCCCGGCTTCTTCCGCGTAGGAGGTGTCAAGAACCGCTGTGGGGTATCCGTGGCGTTCGGCCCAGCGCAGGTACATGCGCAACAGCATTTGGGCGAAGTCGGCAGCATCCACGCCACCAGCGCCGGAACGGATGGTGATGACGGCTTCACGCTCATCGTATTCACCAGCGAGCAGAGTCACGATTTCCAAATCCTGAAGGGACTTCTGCAAACCGGCGAGATCCTTGACAGCTTCGGTGAGGGAATCGGCGTCGCCCTCTTCCTGAGCCAGCTGCACAAGGACCTCAAGATCATCGATCCGGGATTCCAGGGAACGCAGCTTCTCCAGCTTGGACTGGGCATGGCTGAGCTTTGAGGTGACTATCTGCGCGGCTGCGGGATCATCCCAGAGGTTGGGCGAACCAGCCTGGTCAGATAAATCCTCAATGTTTTCCATGAGTTTCTCCACTTCGGAGACCTGCTCGATGGAAGTGTAGGTTGCGCGTAGGGCCCGGAGTTCTGCGGGAAAGTCAATCTCTGCCATGATATTCAAGCCTACGGCATTGGCAGGGCTGCATGCGGCGGGCCCCAGCGCGGGCGTCACAGCACTTTTCACAGCACCAAGTTGGCCCGTGCTGTGCTGCTGACACTGATACTGATCCCCTCCGGGACCAGGAAGTTGATAAAGAGGGGATGGACGACGGCGCTCACCCCCACCACCGCTGTTCTACCGTCCCCCACACCGGTGGCCGAATCCAGGACAATGTTGCCCAAACCCTCCGGGGAGCCGATCCCGGCAAGGTAATCCTGGGCTGCCCCGAGAACGCTGTGAGCGGTGAGCAAGGTCCCGGGATCAGCGGTGGCACTGCCTCCGCTGAGTTCAAAAGTATCCGCGGCTGCGAGCGCAGCGCCGTCTGCCATGGACAGCAGCTTCTTGTGCCCTAGGTAGATGCTGCCGGCCGCTGCCACCACGGTGACTACCAACAGGCTGATCAGGACGTAGCCGATCAACAGGATCATGACGTGTCCGGTTTCTTCTCCGGTGTTGGTTGTTGGAGATGTTTCAGTTTTCCTGCGGGTTTTCATTTGTAGCGTCCCACCTTTTGCTGGGCAGTGGATTCCACCGTGGCGGCCGTGGCATTGACTCCTGGCAGCGAGCCCACCACGGGCAGTTCCACTGTGAGCTGCACGTGGGCGCGGACTATGGCTCCGGCCGTGGAACAGCCGGGATCGCAGGTAATGGACAGAGTTGCAGCACCGGGGTCAAAGCCCATGTCCGCTACGGCCAGCCGCACCGCACGCTCTGCGGCTTGGTGTGCGGAGGGGAGGTCCTTGTGCAAAACGAACACTTTGGCGGCTTGATCTGCGGCCCCCACTGCCGCATATGCTCCGCCTTGGAGCTGTCCCACCGTCAGAATCAGGTAAGCCACGGGCACCATGAGCAGCACCGCGAGAAAGATGAACTCAATAATGGCGCTGCCTTCTTCTGATTTAGCGCCGGGCGGCGGCTTTGCTTCAACGGGTGATGACGGCATGGCCTGTCATCTCCAGGGATCGTGCCGGTCCGAAGAGTCCTATCAACGGCAAGGGAGCATTGAGCGAGACTTGGAGAATATCCAGGCCGTCCTGTGTGTCAATGCTGACGGACACGTCCTGGACATAGCCGGGCCCCAGGGCAGCATCCATAAGGTGGATGGCCCGGTCCTTGGCATCGGCCGCGGTCCTATCCCCCAAGGCACCGTATCTGGCAGCGGATGAGGCGGCATCAGCCATAGTGTTGCGCACGTGCAGCACCAACGCCAGCTGGAGCAGGGCCACAAAGATCACCGTCACCAACGCTCCCACCAGAACAAAGTCGACCACCGCAGCCCCGGTTTCCCGCACCGAAGCTAAGGCTGAACTTGTTCCATGGCTTGGTTGAACAGGCCCTCCAGTGCGGGCCCGGCGATGGCCAGCAACCCGGCCACCAGAACGGCGCTCATGAGGGTTATTAAAACCCACCCGGGCACGTCTCCTTGGCTTCTGCCCGTTGCTGGGCGCAGGGCCAGTGGCAGGGACAACCGGCAGTTGGCCCGCTGCCACTGCCGGACCAAGTACCCCCTCGCCACACTGATCCACATCCTCGCGCGCACGTGTAGCCCGCCGCTGAACGTCATCACTGCCCTGAACCGCGCCGTTGCCCTTCCCCTGGCCTTGTTGAAAACGTGCATGATGTTTCCTCTCCCTTTGCTGATGCTGTTGTTTTGCTAAAGTCTTTCCTCTGCGTGTAGTCCCGTGTCTGCCCATCTAGAAACCAAACTGCAGCAGGGCCAGGCCGGGAAAGACGGCGAAAACAACTGTCAGCGGCAGCACCCCGAAGATCAGTGGCACCATCATGCCGATTTCCTTGCGTCCGGCCGATTCCATCAGCTCACGCTTGGCCACGTCCCTCACATCCTGAGCCTGTGCCCGTAGTACCTCGGCCAGCGGGGTGCCCCTATTGATGGCCACACTGATGCCGTCCACAAACCGGGCCAGGGCCGGCACATTGACTCTGGCCGAGAATTGATTCAGGGCTTCTACTAGCGGCATTCCCGTCCGTGTTTGAGCCAGGACCGCGCCAAATTCGGCAGAAAGCACCCCGGATGAGGACCGTGCCACCCGGTCCAGCGCACTGACGGCGCTCTCCCCCGCACCCACCGCCAAAGCCATCAGCTCTGCGAGCGCCGGGAATTCTGCCAGCATGCGGGCCTGCCGGCGTTGGATCCGTGAGCTCAGAAGGTAGTCATACAACACGTACCCGCCCATCATGGGCCCCACAGAGAGCACCACAGCGCCCAGAAGATTCAGGCGGCCTTGCCACAGTAAGAACAGCGCCAACAGCACCCCTAAAAGCAGCCCCACCCCGGCAACAATCAACTGTGCGGCACGGAATTCCAGAGCACTCTCTTGCCGCCCAGCCTGTGCAAGACGGGCGCTGAGTCCGTGAACACTGATATTGCTCCGGCCAAGTCTCTGCACAGCATCCTTGAGCACCAGGCGCGCAATGCGCTCCAGTGGGCCAAAGAGCGGCACTTGTTCTTCCTTCTCCAGAAGCCGGGAACGCCTGGAAGCCGTCAGTAATTGAGGTTCCACACGTTGGGCAAAGCTGGGCCGACGCATGGCAGGAAGCCGCACCAACGTCAGCCATAGCCCGGCCCCCAGGGCAAGCCCGACGCCGGTCACCAGCAGCAGCTGCCCCGTCATTGCAGCACCCGCTGTTCCTCTGGCAACGCCCCAATGCGCAGCATGATCCGGTAGCAAACCACGGAGAGCACAAGGCCCCCTCCCAGTACCGCCCACCCGGGCGCTGAGTTATACGCGCCAATGGCTTCGGGGCGCGTGGCCATGAGCATCAGTACAATCCAGGGCGCGGCTACGGCCAGGCGGGCTGCGTTGACCGTCCATGACTGCCGGGCTTCAAGTTCGCTCCGGGTTCTGGCGTGGTCCCGCAGGAATTCGGAGAGCGTGCCCAGCAGTTTGCCCAAGTCGGAGCCGCCAACATCGCGCGTGAGCCGCAACGCCTCAATGATCCTGTCCGCAACGGGATCAGCCAATGATCCTTTGAGTCTTTGCAAGGCGCTTTCGAAGTGCCCGGTGGCCCGGTAATCCGCACCAAAGGCTTTGAATTCTTCACGGAGTTGGAGCGGGCC
The DNA here is from genome assembly GCF_040547105.1 of Arthrobacter sp. UYCu511. Classification (NCBI taxonomy): domain Bacteria; kingdom Bacillati; phylum Actinomycetota; class Actinomycetes; order Micrococcales; family Micrococcaceae; genus Arthrobacter; species Arthrobacter sp. UYCu511. The sequence continues at coordinate 9,043 of NZ_JBEPPB010000006.1, read as the reverse complement.
CTTGCTCCCCAGCTGAGTCAGAGCTTCGGGAAGTGAAAGCCCGGCTCTGATGGCCGAGCGTAAATGGTCCACAACGTCAGGCCAGAGATCGCGCATGACTGCCGCCCGGCGTCGTGCGCGCATCGCCAGCAGCGCAAAGGGCAGGTAGGCGCTGAACAAGCCAAAGCACAAGGCTATGGCCGGGGCGCGGGTCAGCACCACAACAATCAGGACCACCACCACGGCAAACACGGCGGTGCTGACCAGCAGGGAGGCCGGGCTGACTTGAGGAACGCCGGCCCGGTGGAGCAATGAGGCCACCTTATTACCCCGGACCGGGACAGCGCTGCGGGCAGGTTCACTCCAGCAGGCCGTCCAGATCAGGAACAAGCCCAGGCCTGCCACCAGCCCGAGGACCGCGGACATTAGGACTCCCCCATCAAGGCGGCCACGTTGTAGCCTGCCGCTGCGAACTTCTCAGGAGCCGGCATAGCGGTGTCCGAGGCTTCCAGCCGGCCGTTGACCGTGTCAAAGACGAGGCTCGATTCGATGATGCCGTTTTCCACACGGCGGCCCAGGGCCAGGATTTGCCCCACGGACCGCCGCCCATTGGGAGCTCGGACGCAGTGCACCACCAGATCTATACAGGCCGCCACTGTTGGCAGGACGAAGGCGGCCGTGATGTTCTCTCCTGCGAGAAGCGGGAGGGTGCAAATCTTCACCACAGCGTCATGCGCCGAGTTTGCATGGACCGAGGCCATCCCGGGAAGACCACTATTTAGGGCGATCAGCATGTCCAGGCTTTCCGCCTCACGCACCTCACCCACAATGAGCCGGTCCGGGCGCATGCGCAGTGCCTCCTTGACGAGGCGGCGCAGCGGGATCTCGCCCATGCCCTCGAGGTTGGGTTGGCGGCATTGCAGCCCCACCACGTCGCGCAGGGGAAGCTTCAGCTCGAATATTTCCTCGACGGTAACCACACGCTCGCGGGAACCAATACCGGAGGCCAAACAGTTCAGCAGTGTGGTTTTACCAGCCTGGGTTGCGCCCGAGACCAGGATGTTCAGCCCGCTGCTGACGGCTGCCCCCAAAAAACGTGCCGCCTGTGGTGTGAGGGAACCCAGCTCCACCAGATGGTCCAGGCGGCTGGCCCGGGCAGTGAACTTGCGGATGTTCACGGCCCAATGGGTTTGGGTGATGTCCGGGATCACCACGTGCAGCCGGCTGCCGTCCGGTAGGGCGGCGTCCACGAAGGGGCTGCTCAAATCCAGCCGGCGGCCAGAACTTTTCAGCATCCGTTCCACCAGATCGCGCACTTGCTCTGCGGTAAATACCAGGTTGGTGAGTTCGGATTCGCCGTGCCTAGCCACAAACACCTCATCAGGGGCGTTGAGCCAAATTTCCTCTATGTCCGGATCTTCAAGGAGTGGTTGCAGTGCACCGAAACCGGCGACGGCGTTGAACACCGTCAGTTTGGCATCGGCAGCTTGGGCGAGGGCTGGGACCGCACCGAGTAGGGAGCGCTCGCCATAATCGTTGACCGCTGCCTCAACCAAGGCACGGACTTCCATGCCCTGCCTCAGCGGATCAAGACCTTTACGGCGGATGAGTTCCCGGACTTCATCCTCAACTTGTGTCAGCGCATCCAATCAGACCACGTCCGCCCCTTTGCGGTGTTCGCCCTTGCCAATGGTCAGGAGCCTAGACCCGTTCAACAGGGACGCGCTAGGGGCAATCGTGTGGCTGTGGATAAGTAGGGGCTGCAGGTGGCTACTTCATGTCGTTCGGTATTGCGCCGCTGGCATCACAAGCATATATTTGGGAAGCCTTTGTAAAATCCACCCGGGGGAATCCGTGAAACGACGAACTATCGCGCTGGTCGCAGCCTTGAGCATGGTCATGACCGGCTGGGTGGTTTCACCAGCTTCGGCGGAGAGCGAGAGTTCACCTACGCCATCTCCAACGGTTGCAGTTGAGTCAGCTCTACCAGCCATCCCCACTTTTTCTCCAGACCACGAGCCAGCCTCTCCTGAACCGATCACTCCGGAGCCAACGTCCGTACTGATTCCATCTCCAATTACAAAGCTAGCGACTCCACCAGCTGCACCTATGTCGGTGCCCGCCGTCCTCACCAAGCTCATGACCGAGAAGTGGCAGAAAATGGGTGGAGCCCTAAGCGTGTTGGGGGAACCCTCCGCAGATGCCAACTGTCAGGACGGAATCTGCCGCCAAGAATTTGAGGGTGGCACAATCTTCGTTGTCAGAGGCAATACCGTAACGGTTGCGCTCAGAAGTCAAGGGCATGTTGGACCCCAATGGTTTGAAGTTGGGGGATTGAAATCAGGAATAGGCGTGCCAGTTACTGATGAAATTAATACCACAGAAGGCTCCTACCAAGAGTTCGACTCCTTCGACGGCAAGGGAATCACGGTTCGTACTTGGCAACCTCTACAGGGCATTATCTCAATCGCACTTGGAACAGATATCGGCTACAGATTTAACTGGCTCGGTGGAATCTCCGTTGTTGGCTACCCTATTGGCCAGGCTTCATGCGGATTGAAGGACAGCGGATGCAGCCAAAGCTTCGACACCGGGACGATCTTCTCCAGCTCCACATCAGCTGCCTCATTGATCAAAGGTGGCATCAAGTCCAAGTGGGTAAGCACCGCTGCTCAAAACGGCATTCTCGGTTATCCCATTGATCAGGAAGAATGTTTTGGTTCAACGACTTCATGTCTTCAGTCTTTTCAGGGCGGGCAGATCATCTGGTCAAAGAGGACTGGCGCCACAATAGTCCGGGGCGGCATCAGGTCGATGTACTGGAATTCAGGATTCATGGTGGGCACTCTTGGCCTTCCACTGAGTGATGAAAAGTGTAATTTGCGCGATAAAGGTTGTGTTCAGAACTTCCAGAACGGGCAAATAGCTTGGTCTACCAAAACCGGAGCAAAGACTCTTCGTGGAGCCATCGGGTCACGGTACAAAAGCGTCGGCGCCCAGAATAGCTACCTGGGCTATCCAACTGCCGAGGAGCAGTGTGGGATTCCTCGCGGAGGCTGCAAGCAAGGGTTTCAAGGAGGGACCATTATTTGGTCGGCAGCCTCGGGTGCTCGCATAACGCGTGGAGCCATAGGTGCAGCGCACACCGGTGCCTTCGCTGGATGGTTGGGCCCGGAGGGCTACCCTTTGGGTGATGAGATCTGTGGACTCGCCCAGAAAGGTTGTTATCAGCAATTCCAAACCGGTCGTTACTACTGGTCATCAAACACTCGCACAGCCGTTTTCGTCAAGAATGGCATACAGTCGCGCTGGAACCAGCTAGGCGGAGTCAATGGACGAATGGGCTACCCAATTTGGAATGAAGTCTGCGCCAACGGTTACTGCGAACAACAGTTTCAGCACGGAGTGGTTTCCTGGGCAGCACCCGGCGCGCGCCCCTGGTGACCCTCTCCCAGTAACCGGCCTGGCGGAGAAACCACCATGTCCTGTCCAATCGTCCGAGACCTCCGGCTTACACAATATGCATGACTTCATCTGGATCTTCGAGGAGTAATTGCAGCGCACCGAAACCGGCGACGGCGTTGCAAACCGTCAGCTTGGCATCGGCAGCTTGAGCGAGTGCCGGGACTGCACCGAGGAGGGAACGCTCGCAAAAGTTGTTGACAGAGTTGTTGACAACTGCCTCAACCAAGGCACCGACTTCCATGCCTTGTCTCAGCGGATCAAGACCTTTACAGCCGATGAGCTACCTGACGTCATCCTCAACTTGTGTCAGCGCATCCAATCAGACAACGTCCGCCCCCTTTGCGATGTTCGCCGTTTCCAACGGCGCGGAGCGTAGCCGGAGACTAGCGCCGGGATTGGGCGAGTTTTGGCGCTGTAGATAACTATGCATTTGAAGCAGTGGCTTGTTGCTGCTTCCTACTGCACCGAAGCGCCCTGTGTCCGTTGAGTTACCTGTGAGTAGAGTGTGCGCTCTGCTGCGAGAAATATGAGAACTTATATGTGTGGATCAGCTAATCTATGAGCATGAGCCAGCCCTTCATTTACCTCGTTGCACCGTCGGGGAACCCCAATTTTGGTGACGAATTCATTGCGTCCTCGTGGCTGCGATATTTGGCCAAGACGCAGCCACATACGGAAGTCTATTTGGACTGCCCTCACCCCGGGCTAGCTCAAGTGCTTTTTGCCGGCTTGCACCCCAAACTGCGTGTCACCAACACTCTCTGGCGGGCAGTGGCGGACTCTGCCAGCCTTGCTCCGCGGGCGCTGAAGGACCGAGTAACCGATTTGGTCAAAAATCTCGGCTCGCCGCAGTACGATCTTGGTCTTTTGCAATTGCGCAAAGCCAGCTCACTGCACCTCCTAGGCGGTGGCCACATCAATGGCATGTGGCCTCAGCACTATGGCCTCATTGCCGCCATGCAAGCCGTACGCGAGGTGTCAGGAGCTCGCTTGTTTGCCACCGGTCTTGGACTTATGCCGTTTGATGTCAATGGCGAAGTTGACGCCGACTCACTATTCAATGGCTTTGAGTACGCCAGTGCTCGGGACGCTGAAAGTGCAAGTACTTTCGGTCTGAACTCGGGGATTGATGATGCGTTTTTGGGAGTAGGCGCAGAACTGGGGCGAAATACGCTAGCTGCCAACAGTCTCTGCATTTGCATACAAAATGACACCTCCGACGACGGCTATCTGGAGAATGCTGTGGCGATCGCCCGCGAACGCATTATCCTAGCGGCTGAAAAGGGCCGCAGCGTCCACTACTTCGAGGCCATTCCTGGCTCGGACCGCGTCGCCTTCGAGCAGTTAAGCGACCTGATACCGGAGGTAAACTTCGTCCCGTTTTCAGAAATCTGGCTCAATGGCCTGCCCGTGGCAGCTAGCCAAGAATGGTTGACCACCCGTTTTCACTTCCATCTGCTCGCGGCCGCGGCCGGTGCAACGGGAACGGTTATCGAGGCGAAAACTGGCTATTACGATGTCAAGCACGAGTCTGTGAAGAGCCTTGGTTCAGGGTGGAAGTATGCAGCCGCCGGAGACTCTCCTGCGCCTCAAACCGCCAACACCCTCCAGCAAAACCTACCCACCCTGATGGCGCGCAAGATGGCTGAAGCCGCAAAGCTCTACCCTGGGCCCGCACGGGCCCAGGGCGAAGACTCGCTGGGGAAGAGCTTGCTGCGCTCAGTCAAACGCCGGCTCGTCGCCTAACTGCCGAGGTTACTAAGCCCCATATCCCAAGGGGTTCTCGCGCTGCCAGCGCCAGTGGTCTTCACACATCTGCGCCAAGCTGCGGTGCGCCGACCAGCCCAGATCGGCCAGGGCCGCTGACGGGTCTGCGTAGCTGACTGCGGCATCGCCGGTGCGGCGCGGAGCGAACTCGAACGGCACCGGCGTTCCGGCGGCAGCTCCAAAGGCCTGAATGACTTCAAGTACTGATGAGCCATTACCCGTGCCTAGGTTCCAGCGGAAGACACCTGAGTGCTCGGGCAGGTAGTCCAATGCGGCAATGTGCCCTGCGGCAAGATCCATGACATGGATGTAGTCCCGAACTCCCGTGCCATCGGGAGTCGGGTAGTCGTTACCGAATACCATGACCTTCTCACGCCGGCCCACCGCCACCTGGGCCACGAATGGCAACAAGTTGTTAGGGACGCCTGTGGGGTCTTCCCCGATCCGACCGGATTCGTGCGCGCCTACCGGATTGAAGTACCTCAGCAGGGCCACCCTCCAGCTGGGATCAGCTGCTCCCAGATCGGTGAGTATGTCCTCGATCTGTTCTTTGGTGCGTCCATAGGGGTTTGTGGCATCCAACGGCATCTTCTCTATCAGAGGGACTTCTTCGCTGGCTCCGTACACTGTGGCGGAAGAGCTAAAGACGATGGTGCGAACGCCGTGTTTGTCCATGGATGCGAGCAGGTTCAACGTGCCAACGATGTTGTTCTGGTAGTAGCGCAGCGGCTCAGCCACCGACTCTCCCACTGCCTTTAGACCTGCAAAATGGATAACAGCATCAAATTTTCCAGCAGAAAACAGCGAGTCAACTCCTGCTGCGTCCAACAGGTCAAGCTCATGAAAAACCGGGTGCTTGCCAGAAAGCTCCTCGACACGATTCAGCGACTCAACAGATGAATTCGCAAGATTATCTAGGACGACAACCTCATGACCTGCTGCCAAAAGACAAAGGACCGTATGTGAACCTATATAGCCGGCGCCGCCGGTGACTAATACCTTCATGTGTTCAAGCCTATAGCGCCTGGTGGTTCTCCGGGAACCGTTAGCTGGAACAGACAACGTTAGTATCGTTGGCCACTTCTACACCGCAGGGTAAGCTGGAAGGTATGGTCTTGGGGGCACATCTTAGTCTCTGGCCTGTGCCTTTTAGCCGTCGTTCAGACGTGACCAACTACAAACACCGCTCCGGAGCTACATCTATGTTTTCAACTAGGTCCAGGTTTTCATCCCTTCCCGGTTGCCGCCCGTCCGGTCGAGCCCGGCCCATAGTGATTGCTGGCTTGCTGACAATGTCGTTGGTGCTTTCGCTTGGCGTGGTTCCGGCACATGCCGAATCGACCCCTGCACCGGCCGATCCCTCAGCCCAGGCAGTTACTACCGCGGTCCCTCAAACGGCGACTTCTACTACTCCTGTATCGCCCGCACCGTCTGCCATCCCGTTGTCCTCGCCCGAGTCGTCACCCACGCCTTCATCAGCCGTGGATGCACCATACGGCGCCTACATGGGCATGGGGTTGGCTAAGGATACTTCAGCCCAGCAGCCCAAAGGGACGACCACCACAAACTCACAACCTTTTGCGGCGCAGCCCTTGTCTGCAGCAATTCCAGCGGGTGTACTAGGCATGGACGTCAGCGGTTGGCAGGCTGATAGTGCAACCCACTCGATCAGCCAGGTCAGCTGGACTGAGCAGTGGCGTCTTGGTGCCCGATTTGTCTACGTCAAAGCGTCGGAAGGGAACACTTTCCGGGACGCGTCATTTTCGTCTCACTATTCCGGCGCTTCCAAAGTAGGCATGTTGCGAGGTGGCTACCACTTCGCGCTTCCCAACCAATCAAGCGCTGTGTCCCAGGCAGACTTTTTTGTCGATAACGGGGGCGGATGGAGTGCGGACGGCAAGACACTACCGCCCCTCTTGGACATTGAAAACAATCCTTACGGCGCAAATTGTTATGGTCTGAACCCTAACCAAATGGTGTCGTGGATCAGTGCGTTCTCGCAACGCATCTTAGACCGAACAGGCCGCCTGCCTATGATCTACACCAACTATTATTGGTGGCAGGACTGCACCTCCAATTCCACAGCATTCACAAACCATCCTCTGCACATTGCCGCCTATGGCGCTACTAACCCTTGGGTACCCGGGGCATGGAAAAATTACAGTGTCTGGCAATACAGCGACAGCGGTCCGTTCGCAGGCGACTCCAACACTTGGAACGGGACCCAGAGCAGTCTGAATGAGTTTGCTGCCAACGCAGGCGCGCCGGTAGCGCCAACTCCGACACCGGTGAGAAAACCCTCCATCGCCAGCGCTGCGGATTTAGTTGCCGCAGATAGCTCCGGAGCACTATGGAATTACCCTGCGAATGGATCAGGAGCCTTCGGAACCCGCAGACAGATTGGGCAGGGGTGGACAAGCATGCGTTCCATCACTGTCATTGACTGGAACTCCGACGGCGTGCTGGACCTATTGGCCCAACGAAAAACCGGATCCCTTGCCTTCTACCCGGGGCTGCCGGGCGGGGGGTTCTCCGGACCCCGTACGCTCGCGGCGTCAGGCTGGTCCGGCCACCAACTCGCGGTCGGATACTGGCTCAACTCAAGCAAATACCCCCAAATACTGACCCGCGGAGGCAACGGCGACCTCAGCCTTTGGACGAATTCATCGGGCAACGCTTTGGGAACGCCAAAACGAATCGCTCAGGGCTGGAACGGCATCAATTTGACCATGCTGGACTACGACGGCGATGGACGCCAAGATCTTATGGCCCAGTACCCAGACGGCACATTGAGACTAGCCCGTTCAAACGGGTCGGGGGGCCTCCTGAATGAGCCACGCAGGACCATCGGCACTGGTTGGAACGCTTTCACTAGCGTTTCCGTCTACAGCGACTTCACTTCGCCAGGATCCACCGGGCTGATCCGCCGGACGACAGCTGGAGCAATTAGCTACATCCCCGTTCTGGGTAACTCGTCCTTTGGTCCTGCCTCTTCGATAGGCTCCGGATGGAGTTCATTCCTAATTGCCGGCGGTGAAAACATCAACCAGCCACCTCTTGCTCCCCCCGCGCCGAAGGCAGTCCCCGGCAACGGCCGCGCGGTAGTCACTGTTGCCAAGAACATCAATGGCGCAGCAGCCACATCTGTATCAATCACTGCGACACCAGGAGGCGCCTCTTGCAGCCTGGCTACAGCTGCCGGAACCTGCACAGTGCCAGGACTGACAAACGGAACGACGTACACGTTTAGGGCTGCAGCCAAGAACGCAGGCGGTACGTCTTCGATGTCGACGGCCAGTTCAGCAATCGTTCCGTCCGCACCGGTCCACCGCATCGCAGGAACCGACAGATACGCGACATCGGCAGCTATCTCCAAGGCTACCTTCGCCAACGGTGTCGGCACCGTCTACATCGCCAGCGGCACCACCTACCCCGACGCACTCTCAGGAGCAGCAGCGGCCGGCACACTCAACGGCCCCGTCCTCCTAGCAACCCCAACAGGACTCCCCGCCGCCACAAAGACCGAACTCTCCCGCCTCAAACCCAAACGAATCATCATCCTCGGCGGCACCGGCGCCTTCAACAACACCGTCCAAACACAGTTAACCGCCTACAGCTCAACTGTCATACGCATCGCAGGAACCGACAGATACGCGACATCGGCAGCTATCTCCAAGGCTACCTTCGCCACCGGTGTCGGCACCGTCTACATCGCCAGCGGCACCACCTACCCCGATGCACTCTCAGGAGCAGCAGCGGCCGGCACACTCAACGGCCCCGTCCTCCTAGCAACCCCAACAGGACTCCCCGCCGCCACAAAGACCGAACTCTC